>CAUWHJ010000036.1:0-4463 GCA_963558655.1 uncultured Peptococcaceae bacterium | reverse complement strand
AGAAGATGGAGGAGACTTCGGCGCGGGTAATGTTGCGCTGTGGTTTCACCATGCCGTCTTCATAGCCGACCACATAGGAGAAGTGGTCTTCAGTGTTGAGGGCTGGTGGGTTGTCACCACCGCCACCAGGTTCGCCTGGGTCTACTGGAGGTGGGTCAATCGTGCCGCTACCCTCATTGTCGTAAACAAGCGCAAATGGTGAGAAGCTGCTGGTGGTAAACTTGATACCGTTTTCGGTTTTTTCAAGTTTGTAATCACCACTACCATCTTCTGTGTACATCTTCAAAGAATCGTCAAGCACGTCATCATTCAAGCTGTTCGCATCATAGTTACGGTCCAAGCCATCGAAGTGTGCAATGTAGAACGTGTCGTTCATATCCATGCCTTCCGGATATGGCCAGAACAACGTCACCTCATCACCATCAGCCAAGGTGGCATAAGCATGACCATTGGCTGTATCAACGAGGTCGAGATAGTGGAAATCGAAGGTGTAGTCACTCGTAATTTCACTATTTTCTCTCATGATGGCATCTTCCAGCATGGCATTCGTGTCAGAATCGGAAACAATCGCATCATCTAACAACTGAACCGTTCCGTTTTCCTGCCCAACAACAGGAATGTCGGAATCGTTGACATTGTATTCCGTGGAAGCATCTGCCACCGCAGTAATCTGACCGACTTCAGCGGAAGGTTCTGCTTCGGCAATCTCCGACACCTGGCTGGCATCGCTTGCACCACGAATCGTCAACTTGCCATAGCCACGTGCAATACCTTGAACGGTATTCTCACCGATAATCTCGTCAGCAGGCTTCCATGCGCCGCCTTCTTCTACCAGTTCGTCACCACTTTCATTCACGCTAAGATAAGCAGTAACACCCGTAGTGGCAAAACCATCGGTGTTGTACAAACGCATATTATACTCTTCAAAGAGCGAATCAATGTTAAAGTTAATGGCATCGGTGGTTACGAAGCTTCCATCGTCCATCTTTACTTCAAGGCGTACAGGGTGTTGATTTTCACCCACTGGCACCAGCTTGTACACATTGTAATGTTCGCCATCAGCAATCACGCCATCGTGATTGAGGTCCCCCGGTACCTGGTTGTTGGCACCCGGTTCCTCATTATAGAGCTTCAATTCCCAGTTGCGCTCATCACTTCCCTGCTCATAATGCAACAGCAACTTTCCACTCAAATCATCGGTCACATCCGCACCGCCAAAATGCTCATTCAATGCGTATGGCAGCACCAGATAATAGCCAGGTTCAGCCAAACCATTGTCTGCATTTCCTGTTTCTGCACCACCTTTATCAACGATACCATTATACCCATCGCCGCCTTCATAGATGGTGATGTCCGCAGGTGTAATGATAATCTGCTGTGCATCGGCTGCACCATCGCCGTTTTCATCATAGCCCCAAACAGCATAAACAGTTTGCGCCTTATTGTCTTCATTCAGCGTCACAGTGGTAGCGATTTCCGGAAGCTGTTCGCCGGAAGCATAAATCTTGTCTTGCGCCTTTTCATCTGTCGTCCAGCCCATCATCACAACTGAAACAGGCGTTCCATCGCCGGCAATCAGGCTGCCCTCTGGCGCATTGGCTTGGTCATGCGTTGGCCATTCAATGCCCTCAACGTTTGGTTTAACGCCTTCGCCCTTCTTCGTCCACAGTTGTTGTTCGCCTGCTTTCAAACCATTGACCGTCAGCGCATCGCCGCTTTCGTAGAACTTTCCACCATTTGGGTCATAGGTCAATGAATATTCTGGGTCAGCACACTTCACAACAAAGGTAATTGGAAGCGCAGGTTTTGGCGCCCATTGTCCAGACGCTTTGTCATAAACGAAAGTAACAGTCTTTTCTTTCTGGTTATTAGAGGTTAAGTCATGATGCATCCCATCACTAAGTTCCTCATCACCATTATAGGCATCAACATATTTATCAGCTACAACAGTCACGTCAAAAGAATATTGACCATTTTGTACAGCCATGTCACTTACAGTATACGAACCATCGAGCAATTTATAAGTTTGACCTTTATGGGTGTAGTTTTCGTTGTCACAACGAACAGCTACGCCCGCATCACCAAACAAACCAGGAATATCCGGCACTTCTGGTTCTGCTGGGGTTTCTTCATTCGGGTCACTTGGCTCTACTGTCCCTTCGTCAGGCTCAATTGTTGCCTGATTGACCAACATACCCTTATCATTGATGTCTTCAATACTAAATTCTTTTGCTACATAGAAAGTCAGCGTGCCGTTTTCTGGAATGGTTCCTTTTACAGTCAGCTGCTTTTCTGCATTGTCAATTTTTTCAACATCGCCTTTTACAAGCGTTGCTCCCTCATCGGTCACAGTAAATCCTGCATCTGCATCACCTTTTACAGTGAGCGCATACAGCAGTGTAACTTTTTCGCCGTTTGGAATAATCACTTTACCATCAGCATTAGGATAGGCGTACTGGTCGGCATTATCAATACCGGCTTTATTTGCAGCGTCTTCCGATGCCACAATGCTCTTTGTAAAGTCCGTAACATTCAGCGGGTCAGCGCATTTTACTTTGAAAACGATAGGCAATGTTGTTGTCGGATTCCACTTTTCACTTTCTTCATCATATACAAAAGTAACCTTTTGCGACTTCTGTCCCTCTACTAATGAATGAGTTTTACCGCCATTGATTACATCATCTTCGTTGTTATAAGCGTCCACATATAGCTCTGGTGAGATTGTTACATTAAAATAATACTTTCCATCCTGACCTTGTGTAACTTCGCCATCACTCTGATAAGATTTGTCAAGCAAGTCATAGGTCGCATCTTGATGTTCGTATGAATCATTGTCACACTGAATTGTTACAACAGCATCTCCAAATAAATCTGAAATGTTTGGTACTTCTGGAGCAACAGGCTGGGTGGCATAATGATGAACGAGACTGTACTCGCCTGCTACCGACGGCGTATAAGTAGTGACGTTTTCATCAAAGTCTTCTACATCATTTCCGGACAGCGTCATTGTACTTCCAGTGTACTCGCCACCACGCCAATTTTCGTCAGGAGAATCCCATTTAAGGTCTTCTTGTGCGTCAGGCCAAATGAAAACATAGTCTTCTTCTCCCGTTGCCTTCGGATTCTGGTCATCAAGCTGCTTAGCCACAGTCAGTTTCGCCAGCTCAACGGTGTCTGTCGGAATGTTGAAATGCAACGGTTCTCTATCTTCGCCGCCAATACTATAATTCAAGCGGGCATCACCATTAAGTGAAACATTCGCGCTGCCATCAGATGCCTTCTTCCACAACTCTTCTGGACTACTGTTCAACTGTACTTGATAGGTAATCGTCAACGTTTCCCCAGCTGGGATACCTTGATCATCCTGAGTATTCCACAGCAATGCGCCTGTTTTTGATTCCGATAAGCCATCAGAAACATCCTGACCATTTAATGTCGCAGAACGATTTCCTTCAACTAAATGTACATCGTCCCCCATTGGGTCGTAAACCATTGCCATGACTTCCGCGGCAATCGCTTCAAAGTTCTTAACGAGCTCTTCATAATTCTCTGATGTGTAAGCATTTCCTGGGTTTGCTAAATTCTTTAATGTGTTTCCAGCAGCACCCCCAGCGGCAAATGCAACCGTAAATATTTCATTTCCTTGTGTGTTTTTGAAACCATTTGCCGTATCATACAAATGTTCAAAGCGTTCAGAACAAGCAGGACGTTCTGGCGCGTATCCGTAATCCCCATCTGCAAGGAAGATAATGACTTTCTGGGCACCAGTACGACCGCTGTTAAGCATTTCTATTGCCGCATCCATCCCAGCCTGCATGTTTGTTGCGCCATTTGCTTTTATCTTATCTATCGCCGATTTAATGCTCTCGGCATTGGCTAGTGAAGTTAAATCACACATCGGGTGGGCTAAATCTGCTTCATTACCGTTTACCGGGTCGTCATAACCTTGATCATCCTTGCCAGGAAAATCATTATACGAAATAACACCAATCTGTGCATCGACACCGGCATTTGCAAATTGGTCAACCAAGCCTCTAGCGGCCATTTTTGCATCTCTTAATTTTTCGTGCTTGTTCATAGAATCTGAGCCATCAATAACCAATGCAACATCGACAGGAATAGGCTGCAATGGCTTCTCTTTCGCCGTCACATTCATTGTCACCTGCCAGGTATCCGCACCTATGCGCTCAGCAGATTTTTCAATGGTAACATCATCATTTCCTGCTGCTCCCGGATGCAGGCTGTCTGTCGTCTGCGCCGGTGGCTCTTCACCACCATGATTTGGCGCTGCAAACGCCCCTGCTGGGAACATGGTGACAAACATGGTGATTGTCAGCAACATGGCCAGCAGCCGTTTTGGCAGCTTATGTTTTTTACTATTCATAGTAAGTCCTCCTTAAAATTCTTCTATATTAAACAGCTTCGCGCTCTGTGGCTGCGTTAAGCTGGGTTTTCTTTATGGG
>CAUWHJ010000035.1:0-8288 GCA_963558655.1 uncultured Peptococcaceae bacterium | reverse complement strand
GGATATGTATTCTACTCTCTCTTTCCACTTTCGTCAACCCCTTTTCTCATTTTTTGCAAAAAAATTCGCCGCACATGGCGGCGATGCAGACTGTAGAAAAACCCAGCTTTGGTCTAAGAACCGAAGCTGGGTTTTTCTACAGTCTGACACAACCCCCGATACGCTTTGGCGTGATCGGGGGTTGTGTGCTGTTTAAGCGCGTTTATGTGGTGTGTTAAGCGCTCAGACAATGTCTTTGTCGTCGCGCAGGGTGGTCCAGATTTCGTGTACGCCGTCGGCTTTGCGTTCATAGGCGTGGCTGTCGTGGCTGTTGGTGGCTTCCTGCACGGCCAAGTAATACCATGTGCCCGGTACGTTGTCCGGCCAGTGTTTCATCTCGCCGAGTAGATCATCATCGGTTTCCGGCAAGCGCTTGAGTACGCGGTTGGCCAGCGCCATGGCTTCGGCGCGGGTGATCGGTGCATCCCTTAGTGATGTCGGCATTGGCCATCGTTGCCACCATTGTGCCATACTAGGCATCCGGCGATGCATCCTTAAACAGGCTTTCTGTCACGGTGTATTCCTCGCGCACCTCGTCTTCGAGCAAACGATAGAAGATGCTTGTGACTTCGGCACGACTGATGTTGCACATTGGCCGCACGGTGCCGTCCTCATAGCCAGCAATATACGAGAGATGGTCGCGGCCGTTGAGCCAGTCCGGAATATCCGTTTCCTGCCAGCCTGCATAAACGGTTTTATCGTTGGTCATCTTTACCTTGTTAATCTTCTCCGTTAAATTCTTGTCGGCGTACCAGCCGGTAAAGGTATAGCCTGCACGGCTCGGTGTCTTATCGAGGATCACCACTGTGTTCAGGCTGTACCATTCGTCCTTGTACTCGGTGTCGCCGCCCTCACCGGTCACATTTTTCGCCACTGTCAGGTCGCCGATCGACGTTGGCACTGACTACTTGGTATTGATGAAGGTCAGCCCGTCCTCGCCGTCAAAGTGACCTTTCAAAATTTAAAGCACTTATAAAAAAGTATAACGAAAAAATCTGCGCCAATGTTTTTTCACTTATCGCAGATTTTTTCGGCTGTCTCTTTCATTAGAAACGCACCGACTTTTATCCTTTCATATAATAGCTAATAGCAGAAAGAGGCTCATGTTCTACGCGGGCCCGGACAGGCGCACGACCTATAAACAGCAAACAGCCGCTGCATCGATATGACGATGCAGCGGCTGTCTCTGTCTATGACATGATGGTTTCGCAGTAACGCATGAGGATGGCGGCTGCCTGGGCGCGGGTTGCGGAGCCGCGTGGGGCGAGCTCAGTAGCGCTCATACCGCCGATGAGGCCTTCGGCATTAGCCCAGGAGAGAGCGTCGTAGGCCCAGTCGCTGACAGCGGAGGCATCGGCATATCCGGAAAGGTCGGCGCGTGCAGAGATATCGACGCCTTTGTAGGCGGCGTAGTTTTGCAGAATCGCAGCGAACTGTTCGCGGGTGATGACATCTTCCGGTCCGAAGCGGCCGTCGCCGTAGCCGTTGACGACGCCATTGGCGGCTGCCCAATTGACGCTTTCGGCATACCAGGCGCCCTCTGCCACGTCGTCAAATCCGGCGCTCTCTGCGCTCGGTGCACCTTCGAGGCGGTGCAGGATGGTGACGATCATGCCGCGGGTAGTGGTGGTGTTCGGCGCAAACTGGTCCGACGCGGTGCCTGCCATGAGGCCGTGTTCGTAGGCGTAGCACACCGCTTCATAGTACCATTGGTCGGCGCTGACATCAATAAATGGCAGGTCGGTGGCGGTGTCTGGGAGCTTTTCAAAGCGCACCACAACCTTGTCTTTGGCGCTGAGACCGGTGAGTTTGGTCGTGATCTCGACGGGCTCGCCGTTCACTAAAATTTCTGCGATGCGGTAACCGGTATCCGGCGTGATGGTCACGCTGCCGTCTCTGTGCGCCTTGGCAGTGCCGCCTGCGCCATCGACGCTGACTTGCGGCGTGCGGTCAACACTGCCGCCGCCGGAAGTGCTGCCCTCGAGACTGACGTTAATGCCGTCGGTTTTGAGCGGCGCACCGAGCCCCGGACCCCAGAGGGTGAGGCTCCCTTCTTCAAAGATCACAGCGGCGCCGTCATCAACGGTGAGGGTACCGAGGATGAGGCGGTTCCCGCTGGTCATCGAGGTCTTGTCAGCCACATAGAGGGTGGCTTGCAGGCCACTGGCGGTCTCTTCGACACGCACGGCGGCGCCATCGGCGTCACTTTTGAAGGCGACGTCCGACGAACCGCTGACGTACACGCGCAGTTGCGCCGCCTGTACCGGCGCAGAGACGTTATCAAGCTGCACGGACACTTCGGCGGCGTGTGCCGGCAGGGCAATGCCAAAGCCGAGGGCGAGCGCCAGAAGGCCAGTTTTGATCCATCGTTTCATGGGTGTTCTCCTTTCATGCTGTCTGTTTTATAGGCTTTTGCTTCTTAGGTCAGTTTGATTTCCGGCATGCTGGCAAAGCTTGGCACGGAAATACGCATCGTGTTGCTGGTGAGACGGGCATTGCTGCCGCTTGTGTCGACGGCGCGCCACATTTCTGCGCGAATGTCGGTGAGAATCGCATTGCCGAGGCTGGTGCCGTTTTCGGCGGTGTCGTCGTTGACCTGTTTGAAGAGATCCTGATCGTCCGGCACAAAGAGGAAGAAGCCGTCAGACGTGTCGCTTGAAATCTTATCGCTGTACACCTCAGCGAAGAGGTAGGTCTCGCCGGAGAGGGTACGTTCTTCTGTGGTTGGCGCCTCACTGCTGGCCGGTGTCTGGCTCTGGAAGGTGCCTTTGATGCGAACGCTGTTGTAGAGCGGATTGCCGCGGTAGGTACCGGTGATGACAATGGTGCCCTTAGGAATCGTTTCCTTGCCGTCCGTCGTCTCGTAGGTGTAATCTTCTCCGAGCACGCCGATGGCTGCGCCGTCGCTGAAGGCGATGTTGTCGCCCGGATAACTCAAAAGCTGAATGGCGTTCACATCGACACTTTCCGGCACACCGCGAATGACGATCTTTTTCGCATCATAGAGGCCGATGCGGGTGTCGTCTTTCTCAGCGCCGAGGATGGTGAAGTAGGCCAACTTGCCGCTGTCTGCCTCAAGCATGTCACCGAAGTCGCCGTGCTTGGCGATCATCCAGTCGTCGCTCTCGAGATTGGCGGTGTCAGCATTGGCATCGCCGGAGATGTAGACGGTGTAGTCGCCGTTTGCCGGGATGCTGTCGCCGGTAAGCTTGAGCCCGCTGGTGGTCATGGCGTCGCCAGTGGCAGTGATGACCACGTCCGTGCCGTCACGACTGGTGGTGTAGGCATCGCTTGCGATGGTCTTGTCAAAGGAAACACGGACCTCGTTGGCTTCCGCGGTGTCAGCGACGTTGCCGAGCTTGTCAATGGCGCGCACGCTGTAGGAGACGGCGCGGTTGTTGGCAGCACCGAGGGTGTCGGTGTAGGTCTGGCTCGCTTTGCCGTCCGCTTCAAGGAAGCCGATGGCCTTGCCGTCGCGGAGAATTTCGTAGCCCTGGAGCTTGTCGGCCTCTTCGCTGGTGAGAATGGTCAGCGTCACGCTTGCGCCTTCCCCTTCAGCAGCAGGCTGAACCTCTGCCTTGAGGTCAACGCCAACGTTTGCCTTGCTTTCGCCATTCAGGCGCGCACGGCGGGAATCGTCGTTGAGGTACCAGATTTCGCGTTCTTCCTTGTCGTAGGCCTTGAGCACGTCTTTCACGCCATCGCTCAGTTCCATGCCCCAACGGGTGAAGAATTCGGTGAGGTCTTTGTCGGGGACGTCCGCTGCCGCCAGGGCGATTTTTTCATCGGTGGTCTTGGCGATGTCGGCGCCCTTGTACTCGCCGGACTTGTAGGCCTTGAAGAAAGTATTGTAGAAGTCCAGCGGGCCGCTGCCGTTCATCACGTTGCCGCCTTTATCGTAGGCGAGGTGAAGCTGCCAGTACATGCCGAGCTGCGTAAAGACGTCCCCTGCCTGCCCCGGTTTGGCCTGCGCCACCTTGTTGAAGATGGCTGTGTAGCGGCCTTCCTGCTCGAGGCGGGATTTACCGGTCATGTTGCCGTCGGCGTCTGCTGTCTGCGCGACGAGGGAGTAGATGTTGTTGGTAATTTCGGCATAGCCAATCTTATCCATATTGTGGCCGACTTCGTGGGCAATGCCCCAGCCGAAGAGGCCGTTTCCGTTGTCGCCGGTTGCTGCCAGCGGCTGACCGCTGACCATGCCCGGCGTTTCGTTCCAGTCGATGCCCACATAGGTGCCTGCCGCAAACATGAAGGCGCCGGAGAACATGCGGGAGTAACGGATGTTTTGACGGGTCTGCATTGGGTAGGTGTAGGCGTCGTAGCTGGTGTCGACATTGGTGATGCCCTGAGTCTTGTTGGCGAGGAAGAGCAGCTCATTCCACGCTTCCAGAGAATTGTAAAGCGTGTCTGCCATCGCTGTGGTGCCGCCGCTGCCCAGTCCTTTAAGCACCTGGCTCGCCGGCAGGGAGAGGAGCACGCTAGGCGTGGCGATTTCTGTCGCATTGAAGATGTTGGTCTTGCTGTCGGTATTGGTCAAACCGCGCTTTGTGACGTAGGTTTGCAGGTCGTTCACGTAGGCGGTGATTTTTTCCTTGCGCGCGCCTTCGTTAAGGCTGTCCCAATCAGAGAGTTCGAGGGTCGGCGCAATCACAACCTGATTGTCTTTCTCCAGTACGTGGAGTTTGATTTTTTCCTGCTGCTCGCCTGCGTAGGTCACGTAGAGCATGCCGCCGCGCGTATCGCTGAGGCTGCCGATTTTTTCAACCGGGATGACGTTGCGCCCATCTTTGAGCGTCACGCCCGTGCCTTTCCAGGCGCTCGTTTCGCCGTAGTACTGGCTTGGCACCAGCTTCACGTCGGCATCATCTGGCACATCGGCGTAGACAGTTAACGTCGCTCCGGCGCTTGCCACCACGCCCAGCGGCTGCAAGTCGCTGGCACTCTGGTCATAGTTATTGGCATCGACGCTTGCGGAACGGCTCTGGAAGTCCGCTTTCACGAGGCCCATGCTTTCGCCTGCCAGGAGCTTACGCGCGAGGATAATTTCCTGCTTCAAAACATCTGGATAGAGCTGATAACTTTCACGCTCTTTCAGCGCCTGCTCTGCGGCAGCAATGTCTGTTTCATCCACACCGGACGCCAATTCGGTGAAAGCCTTGTCCTTAAAGAGCTTTGTGATCTGGTCTTCTACCGGGTCATACTCATAGAAGGCGATTTCTGCCAGAGAAATATTCCCGGCGCCGCCCCACTGATTGCCCTGAATGGTCAGCTGCTTCACATTGGTCTTCGGGAACTTGACGATAAAGTATTCATTGTTGTTGGCTTTGCTCCAATTCACCTGCGGCGTTAGTTTGACGGTCTCGCCGGTATCTGTCACAGCCGTCACTTCGAAATTGCTGAAGTAATCGCGAAAGCGCTTTCCCGGCTTGCTTGGGTCTTCGCGCTGATCCGGTACATAAATGACGTAATTCATCTCGTGAGGTTCGCTAAAGGTATAGGTAAATGCACGTGATTTAGACCACGTATTGGCGACAAAGCCGGTGTTGACGTCGCCGTCCATGACAGCCTGCGGCAGTTCACCGCGGGAGTAGACGCCGATATTAGAAGCGGTATTATCGGCAAATGCCACCTTTTCCGCATAAATGCGCCCCGCTTCCGGCAATGTCGGACCTGCGCTCTCGGCCGCCTTCGGCGTGCCGAGGACGATGGCAGACGGATTGCTTTCGCCGACGCCGTTGATACCGATGACCTTCACCTCATAGGTGGTGCCGTTTGTAAGGCCGCCGATCGTCGCAGAGGTCTGGTAGAAACCGTCAACCTTTTTCCAGGTTTCCGTGTCACGTTCACGGTATTCCAGGCGGCTCTTGACGGTGTTTTTGCCCGGTTTCCAGGTGACTTGCAGGAAGCCGTCACCGGCAGTGGTCGCGACATTGTCCGGTTTGTCCGGCTTCTGGCTGGACTGCGGACGCGCCGAAACGATCGCCGACGGGCTGCCGCTCCAGTCGCCTGCCACAGGCGTCACCGTGAAATAATAAGTGGTGTAATTTTCCAGATTGTCGATCGTCGCCTTTTCCGTGCTCACGTCCATAGTCTGGGTCAGCGCGTTTTCTGCGGTGCCATAGACCACGCGGTAACCGGTGATGTTTGGATAGGCGTTCCAGGTCAGAGTGACGCTGCCGTCACCGGCCTTGGCCTGCACGTTTTCAACACTCGTGTTGACCGGCGGCAGTTCGTCCGGGACGATGTCCTGCAAAAATTCGATCTGTTCGAGAACAATTTCCTGCTTGTCCTTGACTTCAACCTTGATGGTGATTTTCTTCACCGGCACCTTTTTGCCCAGGTCGATCGTCACCACCTTGCGGCCGTCATCCAGCGTCTGAATCGCGAACACGCCGTCAGGGGCGCTTTCGTCAAAGGAATAGACGAGCTCCTGATCATCCTCCGTTGTGACGACGACAGAGCCTTGGTCTGCCGGGGCAGCGGTGGAGCTTGTGATCGTGACCTGGCTCACTTCTGTGCCCGCTTCCACCGGCACCGGCAAGGCGATTTCATTGCCCTTAAGGGCCGTGAGGGTCACGGTTTCTTCCGGGTTATCGGAGAAAAGGTTGGTATAATCGCCGCTGACAACGCTCTGTTTGTCGTCGAGTGCGTTCAGTTCTTTTTCCATCTCATCAAACTGGATGGTCTTGGCGGCAATGATGCTTGTGTTTTTCACCTCTGCACCGCCTGTGGCAGCAGCCGCCTGCACGACGAGAGCAAGATCGCTGGCATCGAGAACGCCGTCGCCGTTCATGTCTTTACTGCCATCGGCAGCAGCGAGCGCCGCTTCCATCGCCTCGACGTCGCCGTCGTTGACATCTTTGTCACCGTTCACATCGCCGTAGGTAAAGGAGGCGCTGCCCGTGCCCAGCACGAGACCCTTGGAATAATTATCGAGAACCAGCGCCTCGGACGTGTAATCCCGGAAGCCCGCGCCGCTGAAGTGCAGGGTGTAGCTGTTGCTGCCTGTATCGGCAGACAGCCCCTTCGCCGCCACATCGACCTGCTTCACCTTGCCGTCGGCAACCGTGAGTGCCACCGTGCCCTGCGCCTGGCCGCTCTCTCCGTTCACCGTAAAGGTGCCGTTTTTCGTCAAATCGGCAGAAGCAATGGTTTCACCGCCCTGCTTCACCGTCACCTTCGCCTCACTGGCTGCAAATTTCGCTTCGCTGATTGGCAGGTCCATCTGCACCTTGGCCTCGATGGTTCCTGTCGCCGAAGCAGGCGACGCTGCCCTCGGCGCTGCCAATGCCGCCGGTGCCGGCAACAGAGACGCCGCCATCGCCAGACAGAGAACACCGGAAATCAAACGCTTCGATTGCTTCACTGTATCACCTTTTCCTTTCTTATAAAAAACGTGTGCATAAAAAAATGGTCTTGCCGTCCATAAAGACAACAGGGCCTTTCTATTCCGCCATGCGGAAAACATTCCCTAGCAGGATATATGATTTTCTACGACTATTATTTTAGCATCTTTTTTCTGGTTTTATAGTATGATAATGACCACTTGTCACTATTTTTCTAAAAAAGCTGCGAATTGTCAAGTCAAGTGCAACACCACAGAATAGAAAACTTCAAATGGAGTTAGAAACCTCAGCGTTTTTCTTGGACGTTTATTCAATTTATCAACAACCTTCTGTACATCATCGTTTTGAACAGACGACAGTTCTGTATTCTTCGGGAAGTAGTCTCTCAATAAGCCACTTGTGTTCTCGTTTCTGCCACGCTGCCATGCTTGATGTGTTTTTGGAAAATAAAATGGTACATCGTTGAGTGCCTGACTTATCTCTTCATGATAAGCAAATTCTTTTCCCCGATCAGGTGTAATCGTATGGCAAGGCTTATCTTTAGACATGTGATCAGGCAGGCGCTTCCTGTTGCCCCCATCACAGTATCCGCTTCCCAATCACCGATCCTTTTTCGTTCATTTGCTTCTTCCGGACGTTCTTCAAGTGGATGACTAATTTCAGCTTGTCGAAAAAGGTCGCCAATAGGTAGTAAAATGTATGTGGGGTGATTCACATGTTAACTAAATATCCTAATAAACGTAATGTCATTGAATTTGTCAGCCTGGATGCCATGGTTCCGGAAGATCATCTTCTCCGTAAAATAGATGCTGCCATTAACTTCGAAAGAATATATGATTTCGTAGAAGTCCGGAAAGCGGACTCTTTCATAAAGGAGACCACAAAAAATGCTTCGCTTATGAA
>CAUWHJ010000034.1:0-11584 GCA_963558655.1 uncultured Peptococcaceae bacterium | reverse complement strand
GGGTGGTATGGCGAGAAAAAGGCCACCTATTGGCGACCTTTTTCGACAAGCTGAGCGCACCACGTTTGTGGTGCGCTTTTTAGCCTTAACCCAGAAGGTTTCTCATAGCGTTTTGCAGATCAGCGATGTGACGGTCGATGTCTTTTGGATCAATTTGATCAAACTGGCTGTCGGTATCGCTGACAACGGCATCGAGGAAGTCGTTGCCGTTGGCGATGGCGATTTTCAGTGCACTCCATTTATCCGGGTCGTAACGGGTTTCCTGGAGAGCGGCACAGCCATCAATCATCTGTTGCAGGAAGGCGAGTTTTGCCAAAAACTGCTGATAATCGCGATGGCCAATGAGAACGTCGCCCAGTGGCAGTTCCATCATGCTCTCGTCAGCGAGCACCTGATAACCGAAAACGATGCCGTTATCAACGAGCTTATCGAGGAACTTGGCAGCATCGTCGTGGCTGATGTCGGCAGCATTAAAGATGATGCCTGGATCTTCCGGCAGATCAGCAGCCTGATGTGCTTTTTCAGTGGTATCGCCGGCAAAGAGGGCGCCAATGCTCAAGCCTGCCTGTTCTTTGCCCACATAGCGGTGTTCAAGTCCTTCTTCGGAAAGAATTTCACGCAGGCGCACAGCGCGGCTGTCGTCCTCTGGAATCTGGTAGAAAATAATCATGCTTGCATGACTCCTTTGTCTCAATATTTCTTCTTCAGTGTACGAAAAAAAACAGGCGCGGTCAACCATAGATTGACTGCGCCTGTGCGCTTTTAGTTCTGTTCACCAAGGGTCACTTTCACATCGGAGGTCTGTCCGCTGCGGTTGACACTGAGGGTGATGGAATCGCCCGGTTTTTTGTCGCCCAGGTAGCTGGAGAGATCTTCAAAGCTGGTGACTTCTTTACCATCAACAGCGGTGATGACATCACCCATGCGGATACCGGCGTTGTAAGCAGGGCCACCGTTGTTGACGCTGGCCACAAGAATACCAGAGGTCAAGTCGATGCCCACCTGGTTGGCCAGATCTTCATCAAGGCTGTAACCACTAATGCCAACCCAGGCTTTCTTGGTGGAGGTGTTGGTGTTGGAGCCGTCCTTTACGCTGTTGACAAATTCCAGCACGGTGTTGGAAGGAATGGCAAAGCCCATGCCTTCTACATTGCTCATCATCCCCGATGAGGACACTTTCAGGGAGTTGATGCCAATAAGCTGAGACTGGCCATTTAAGAGGGCGCCACCACTGTTGCCGTTGTTAATCGCAGCGTTGGTCTGGATGTAGCCAATGTCGCCGTTTTCACTGGAGATTTCACGATCAATCCCGCTGACAATACCATCGGTGACAGTGTTGGCAAATTCGCTGCCAAGAGGGTTCCCAATGGCCACTGCCATGTCACCCACCTGCACTTGGTCACTGTCTGCAAAATCAAGGTATGGCAGGTCTTTGCCGTCGATCTTGAGCAAAGCCAGGTCAAGGCTGGAGTCGGCACCAAGCACTTTCGCATCATACTGCGTGCCATCTTCTGTGGTAACGATGACGCTGTCGGCACCTTCGATAACATGGTAGTTGGTCACAATCATGCCATCGTCGCTAATAAGCACGCCAGAGCCATACCCCTGAGCGGTTTCTTCGCCATCTGTATTCTGCGTGAAGCCAAAAATGTTCTGCTGGCCACTTGTCATATTATACACGCTGACAACTGCCGGCGTTGCTTCCGCAGCAATGGAAGAAACGGTCATGTTGCCGCTTTCGTCGTAGGTGACTTCGTCGGTGTTGCGTGGGGTCGAGACGGCTTGGATGGGGCTGGAACTGCCCATGTTGGCACCAACCACACCACCAGCTGCACCGCCAACAACGGCGCCAATAACAAGGGCCGCCAGAATCTTCATTGCGCTGCTGTTCTTCTTCAAACGGCGCGTCTTGCCGCCTGGTTTTCCGGCACCACCCTGTGGATGTACCAATGCCACTTGCTCAGCTTCCACATGTTCTGCTTCCGCATGAGGACGCTCTTGTGCCGTACCAGCGCCAGAGGCTTGTGTGTCATGATGTTCATAGCCGGTTTCACCCGTTTCCGAGCCTACACCCGACGTTGCGCTATTTGCTCTGCTCTCCTCTGCGCGCACATAGCGACCGCTGTCATAAGCATCGCCCACAGGCTGTGCCAGACGTGTCATTTCGCCTTCCGGTGTCGGATTTGGCGTTTGATTGTCTGCTTGTTCGTTTGTGATTGGTTTCTGTTCGTTTTCCATATAAAAACAGCTCCTTTTTAGAGATGAGTATTACAATGAAAGGGCCAGCGGCTGTTGTTGCCCAGCCACCCAGAGGTGGAAACGTTCTGCGCGCGGCGGGGTTTGATGCAGCTGGTCATAGACGGTGTGAAAAGCGCGCTGCGGCAAATTGTTTTTCTCGCTTAAATGAGCGAGCACCACATGTTTGGTGCGGCCGCCAATAAGCTCCGTCAGAGCTTCAGCGCAGCTATCGTTGGAGAGATGGCCAAAATCCGAGGCAATGCGCCGCTTGAGCATCTGTGGATAAGGGCCTGTCCGCAGCATATCACGGTCGTGATTGGCTTCAAGAAGCAGCAAGTCGCTGTCGGCAAGTGCTGCCAGGTTGTCATCCGAAAGTTTGCCGGCGTCGGTAAGCATACCGATGCGTTTTTCCTGCCAGGCAATTTGATAGCTCACTGGGTCGGCGGCATCGTGGCTCACGCGCGTCCAGCGCACGTCAAAATCGGCCACTGTCACAGCATCGCCTGCCAACGGACGAAAAAGTGCTGGATCTACCTTGCCAATCACCTTTTCTTCCAAGGCCGCCAGTGTCGCTTCCGTGCCATAACAAGGCAGATGATAGCGTCGCAAGAGCGGGCCAAGGCCAGAAATATGATCGCGGTGTTCGTGGGTAATGAAAATCCCGCGCAGGGCCTCCATGCCGCCCATCGCCTGCTCACTCACTCCAGCCACCAAACGTTTCAGGCTGATGCCGCAGTCAATGAGAAAGGCACCCTCGTCTGAGGCAAGATAATAACAGTTGCCTTTGCTGCCACTTGCTAAACTCACGAATTGCACCGTGTTTCCTCCTTCAGTTCGTTTATATTATACGTCGTTTATATGGAAAAAAGATGTGGGGCAGGTTACGTTTTGTCGGGAAAGTATTAAGAAAATCCCACACCCTACCAACACATTATAGTCATTCCACGCGCACGGCACAAGCCATTTTCCGCTTTCAGCCGCTGCCGCTGCGTTTGGCGGAAATTTTTCGCACATAGCCAGCCGCTTGCACCCGATTTTGTGGTATAATGGTGAAATGCACAAAAAGGAGGCAGACGCATCTATGGCGATTCGCGATCTGATTTACAACTATACCAACGATAAGTCGGTCATCAGCCAGGGCCTTGCCCTTTACCAGCTCGGCAAGGTGCGCCAGCTGAAGATCGACTCCATGAACCCTATGACCGATGGCACCCTTTGCACCCTCTCCTACGCCAAAAACGTTCTGGCAGATGCCGAGGTAGACAGCGCCAAGCCGTTCGTCGTCATTCGTGGCGAGGCGCTCTTGAATTTTCACTGCACCTGCGGCGAAAGTGCTGGCGACACCGTTTTCTGCAAACACCTCGTGGCGTTGGTGCGGGCGCTCTCAGACGTGCTGGTGCCGCCACGCAAACGAGGCGATGATAAAGCTGTCACAGCGCTTTTGGATAACTACGCCCCCACCACCGGCTTTTCGCCAAACGGCCAGGGCGTGCCCCAAAGCGAGTACATCACACTGGTGCCAAAGCTCGATTTCGACCCTTACCAAAACTATTTCAGCCTGGAATTTTTCATCGGCACAGCGCGCAAAACCTATGTGCTCAAAGACCTCAGTACCTTCTATCAGCGGCTTTTGCGGGGCGAGACTTTCACCTACGGCAAGCAGCTCACCTTTGTCCACGAGCGCAGCCGCTTTGATGCCCCAAGCCAGTTTTATCTGGACCTTTTAGACACCGCCTACGACTGGCTTAAATATGGCAACGCACGCAACAACACTTTCGCAGAGCTGCCCCACATCGGCCGCAGTCTGCGCCTGTCGCACAGCCAGTTCGACCTGCTCTTCGACCACATTGCCGACCACGGCGGCGAAATCGACGCCCGCCGCGCCACCACCGGCACCACCACACGCCTGCGCTTTGTTCGCAGCACGCCGGAAACCACCGTGCAAGTCATTGCCCGTGCCGATGACACCTACCAAATCGGCGTTGCCATGGACGACTACACCATCTTGCACAATGTCCATACCGACTATCTCTTCAACGATACCACCATTCTGCGCCCAAGCGCCGGCTACCAAGCCCATGTGCTGCCTTTGGTGACCACCGCCAAACAGCTCGGCGATGATTTTCTCCTCACCGGCGAGCAGCTCAAACGCTTCATGGGTCTTGTCGTGCCAGCGGTGGCACCGTATGTGAAGCTCGAAATCGACCCTGCGCTGGCGCAGGCTTACAGCCCTGCACCACTGGAAATTGAGCTGACGCTGGACTATCCGCAAACCGGTTCCATCCGCGGACTTCTGCATTTCCGCTATGGCAACGTGCGTTTCAACCCTCTAGCAGCAGACGAAATTCCCCCACAACTCCTGCGTGACGTCGATGGAGAAAATGCCTTTGCTGCATTGCTCGACAAATACCGTTTCTCCGTCAACGAAGACGAGTGGCTCCTCGTTGGCGAAGACGCCATCTACGACTTTCTCCACGATGGCCTGCCTGAGCTGATGCCTTTGGCCACCATCGACATCGAAGACACCCTGCGCCGCGTGCGTCCGCGCCAGGCCATGGCACCACACATGGAAGCCAACGTCACCCACGGCGTGCTCGAACTCTCCTTCGACGAAAAAGTGTACGGCATGGAAATCTTCCTTGAGGTGCTGCGCGCCTATCGTGCCGGCAAACGCTACATTCGCCTGGACGACGACACCTATCTCGACATCGTCAATCCGGAAGTACGCGCCATCTCAGACCTTCTAGCCGACTGCGACATCGCACCGGAAAGCCTGCGCGACGAAACAAACGTTGCCCTGCCGCTCTACCGCGCCCTCACCTTAGATGCTCTGGACACCGAAGCCACCGGCCTGCATTTCGACCGCCGCGCCGCTTTCTGCGCCCTCACCGAAGAAATCGCAAATGGTCAAACCGAATCTGATGCGCCACTGCCAAAAGGGCTGCAAGCCACACTACGCAGCTACCAAATGACAGGTTACCAGTGGCTCGTGCGTCTGGCGCGACTGGGCTTTGGCGGTATTCTTGCCGACGATATGGGGCTTGGTAAAACCTTGCAAACCATTGCCTACCTTCTGCATCAGCACGAAGAAAACCCCAACGCCATCTCCATCATCGTCATGCCAACCTCCCTCATCTATAACTGGGAGGCAGAGCTCAAGCGTTTCGCCCCAAGCCTGCCTTACCGCATCATCGCCGGCACGAAAAAAGAACGCAGCACGCTCCTCACAGACGTGCCGCCGGGCACCCTTCTGCTCACCAGCTATGCCACACTGCGCCGCGATGGCGACCTTTACGATGCGCTGCGCTTCGATTCCATCATCTCAGATGAAGGCCAGTACATCAAAAACAGCTACACCCAAAGCACCCGCAGCCTCAAACGCCTGCAAGGGCTGCACCATTTTGCCCTCACCGGCACGCCGATCGAAAATTCCCTGGCAGACCTTTGGAGCATTATGGACTTCTGCCTTCCTGGCTACCTGCACACCTGGCGCACCTTCCGCCATCTGTACGAAATCCCCATCACCCGCTATGAGGACACCGCACGGCTGGATCAGTTGCGCCGCCAGATTGCACCATTCATCCTGCGCCGCATGAAGTCCGATGTGCTCACCGAACTGCCTGATAAAATCGACACCGTACTCTACGCCGAACTCAGCGAAGAAGAACGCCGCATCTACCACACCCAACTGGCACTCAGCCATAAAACCTTCATCGAAGAAATTGCCGGCTTGCCGGTGGCACAGTCGCGTATGCGCGTGCTCACGCTGCTCATGCGTCTGCGCCAGGTGTGCTGCTCACCAGCCCTCTTTTTAGACGGCTTCGACAAACCATCGGCCAAACTCAGCCTTTGCCTCTCCGTCATTGAAGACCGCGCGGCACAAGGTCACCAAATGCTCGTCTTTAGCCAGTTCACCAGCGTGCTCGACATGATTGCCCCCGAGCTGGAAAAACGCGGCATTGCCTATGTCACCCTCACCGGCAAAACCAAAGCCGACGAACGCATGGCATTAGTCAACACCTTCAACGAAGAAAAAATCCCCGTCTTTCTCATCTCCCTCAAAGCCGGCGGCGTAGGATTAAACCTCACCAGCGCCGACACCGTCATTCACTACGACCCTTGGTGGAACCAAAGCGTAGAAAACCAGGCCACCGACCGCACCCACCGCATCGGCCAGAAAAAAAGCGTCCACGTCATTCGCCTCATCACCAAAGACACCATCGAAGAGAAAATCCTCCAGCTGAAAGAAAAGAAACAGGCCCTCTCCGACGCCGTCATCACCAACGATGAAGCCGTCATTTCCCGCCTCACCATGGACGATTTGCACAACCTCTTCGCCCTCGACTACACCGACATGGCTGACCTCACTCCGGCACCTCGCCCAGTGCGCGACGCCATCACACTGGAAGACGAAGACTAATCCGGCCCCCCCCAAACCCCGACAAGCCCATGCTGTCGGGGTTGTTTCATAAAGCACACCGCCCCTTGCAAAGCACCGACGCTTCCCTTACAATAAAGATTAGTGAGCCTACGAACAAAAAGGAGGAGTGATTGTGGCACAGGAATTTTTATCAACCAAGGAACTGGCACCCTTCGCCACGCTTTTTTCACGTGTGCAAACGCACCACCCCCTGGTGGACTGCATCACCAACATTGTCACCGCTGGCGACGTTGCCAACGGCCTTCTCGCCATTGATGCCCGTCCGGTGATGGCCAGCGCGCCAGAAGAAATCACCAGCTTTGTCGCTCGTGCCGACGCCCTGCTCTTAAACCTCGGCGCCACCGCAGAATCGCAACGCAGCGCCATGCACATTGGCGCAGAAACCGCCAACGCCCTGGGCAAACCCATCGTCATCGACCCTGTCGGCTTAGGCGCCTCGCCGCTGCGCCAGCAAACCTTACAAACGCTCCTGAAAAAGCGGCACATTGCCTGCATTCGCGGCAACATCAGCGAAATCAAAGCCCTGGCAGGCTTCTCCACCGATGCCGCCGGTGTCGATGCTTCCGAAGCCGACCTCGCCGACCCGCACGCCTTTGCCCTGGCGGCAGAAATGGCAAAACAGCTGGCACAAACACACCACACCGTCATTGCCATCAGCGGCCCGCGCGACATCATCTCCGACGGCACCACCACCTATGTGGTGCATGGCGGCAACCCCACCATGACCCGCGTCACCGGCAGCGGCTGCACCCTCACCGGCCTCATTGCCGCCTTTGCTGCCGTGGCAGAGGGCGACACCCTGCACGCCGCCACCGCAGCCATCGGCCTCATGTGCCTGGCGGGAGACCATGCCCTGGCAAAAACCGGCGCCCACGCCACCGCCAGCTTCCACACCGCCATGTTTGACGCCCTCTCCGCCATCACCCCCAACGAACTCAGCGCATCACTGCGCCTGCAACAACACTAACCAACAGGAGGAAACAATGATCAAAGGCATTTTATTCGACATGGACGGCACCCTCGCCGATACCATCAAATACTGGAACCAAATCATCCCCGACTACATCCGCAGCAAAGGCTTTGAACCGGATATGGAAGTGGCCGGCGCCCGCATTCACGCCATGTCCATGGCAGACTCCGCCGCCTTCATCCGCGACTTTTACCACCTCGACGACACGCCGGAAGCCATTCTCGCCGCCTGGCACGACGCCGCCAACCACATTTACACCGATGTCGCCCCACTCAAAGAAGGTGCCTACGACTTCGTTCATCGCCTGCACAACCTCGGCCTGCCGCTGGTGCTCGTCACCAACAACGACAAAGCCCTCGCCGAAGCCATGCTCATTCGCACCGGCATCCGTGATTGCTTTAGCGACCTCTACTGCGGCTTCAACCTGGGTTTAGGCAAAACAGAACCAACCCTCATTGAACTTGCCCGCAAAGCACTCGGCAGCGCTGCCGACGACACCTGGATGTTTGAAGACTCCCTCGGCCCCATCCGCACCGCCAAAAGCATCGGCATCCACACCGTCGCCATGCTCGACCCCTACCACGACGCCACAGAAATGGCAGAGATTCGCAGCGAAGCCGAAACCGTCTTTGAAACCTACGCCCAAGCCAACCAATGGCTCGATGATATGCTTGCATAAGAAAAAGCGTCAGACACACCCTTTTCGGGAATGTCTGACGCTTTTTTATAAGCACTTAACCTTCAAGGAATCGCTGGAAAATGGCTGCAACCTGAGCACGGGTCGCACTGCCCTGTGGTTCAAGGGTGTCGGCGGTCATGCCGCTGATGAGCCCTTCTGCCACTGCCCATTCCATGGTGTCCGTTGCCCAGCTCGAAATGGTGTCCGCATCGCTGTAACCGCTCAAGTCAGCGCGTGCGCTCACGTCCATGCCTTTGTAGTCGGCGTAGTTCATGAGGATGGCTGCAAGCTGTTCACGGGTGATGGCGTCGTTCGGGCCAAATTGGCTGTCGCTGTATCCGCTCACGATGCCATGCAGTCGTGCCCAGTACACCGGCATGGCGTACCAGTCGTCTGGGTTCACGTCTTCGTATGGGTAGCCGAGAATGTCGTCGGAAAGATCAGGGTTGCCTTCCAGACGATAGAGCACGCTCACAATCATGCCACGGGTGGTGGCGAGGTTTGGTGAAAATTCTGTGTCGCTGGTGCCTGTCATAAGGCCTTCTAAGAATGCCCAGCGCACTGGGTCGTAGAACCAGTCGTCTTCGCTCACATCAGTAAATGGCAGCTCTGGTTCTGGTTCTTCTGTTTCCACAAAGGTGGCTGCGAGGGTGACTTCGCTTGTTGGCATGGTGAAGGTGTAGATGCCTTCGCCTTCATCGGTCACAGCCACGTCTTTGCCAGCCTTCGTAGTAACTGTCACGGTGTCTGTGGCATAGCCCTCATCTGGCACCACGGTGAAGGACACTTTCTCACCGTCCGCAGCGTAGTGGTTTTCTTTTGCCAGAAGAATGCTGCCATGTTCCGTCTCAGCCACGTTCACCGGATAGGTGTAGTGCCCGCTGAACGGTGGTGCCACCGTCACAATGCAAGTAGCTTCTGCCTCGCCAGCCGTTGCAGTGATGGTCGCTGTACCTGCCTTCACCGCTTTTACGGTACCATCTGCATCAACGGTGGCGATGCTTTGGTCACTGCTTGTCCATGTCACGGCTTTGTTCGTTGCGTTCTCTGGCATTACCGTTGCTGTGAGCTGTGCGCTCTCACCTTCGGTGAGGCTCAGGCTGGTTTTATTCAAGGTAACGCTTTCGACAGGCACCGACTTCACGTTGACGGTGCAAGTGGCTGTTTTATTGCCGTCTGCGGTGGTCACGGTGATGATGGCTGTGCCTTCGGATACGGCGGTGACGTTACCGTTTGCATCAACCGTGGCTACGCTTTCGTTACTACTTGTCCATGCCACGTTTTTGTTCGTTGCGTCCGCTGGCTCAACCGTTGCCGTGAGTTCTCCGCTCTCTCCTACTTTGAGATCCATAGTGGTTTGGTTAAGGCTAACCTCCGTGACAGGCACCTTTACAGTGACGGTGCAGGTGGCTGGGAAACTCCCCTCTACCGTGGTCACGGTGATGGTCGCATCGCCTTTGCCCACAGCGGTCACCTTGCCGTTTTCTACGGTGGCTACACTTGTATCACTGCTTGACCATATCACGGTTTTGTTCGTTGCATTCGCTGGTGCCACCGTTGCTGTGAGCGTATCTGTATCCCCTTCGGTGAGGGTTAAGCTGGTTTTATCAAGGGTAACGCCTGTGACAGGCACTATCGGTTGGTTGCCTTCAATCGTACCATTCTTAGTGATGTCACCTTTATTGATGATGGTGCCGTTGTTTGTGAGGGTCACACCTTCCGGAATCGTCAGCGTCTTTCCCTCATCAATGGTGAGGGTGTAGCCAGCCGGAATGTCTATATCTTCAGGAAGGGTAAATGGCGTGTCACCGTAGATTTTACCTTCTCCCTCTGTTGGGGTGATAATCAAACCGCTCCAGTGCTCCTTATTAGATTTATCAGAAATGCTGGAAGCGATAATCACTGCACTGCCATCGTCGCCGGTTGAGAAAGTTTGGCCATTAATGCCTTCAATGGTTCCTTTGGCTGTCACAACGCCGCCAGTGATTTTGACGTTGCTGCTGTTGTCGTCTGAAGAGTTGCCGATGCCGTTTGCTTCACTGCCTTCGCTGGTCGCCGTCACAGTACCGCCATTGATGGCGATACTGTCGCCACCGATGCCGGTTACTTTAGGGCCGTCACCGGTCGCCGTCACAGTACCGCCATTGATGGTGATACTGTCGCCACCAATGCCGGTTGCTGTAGTGCCGTCGACACCGATCGTCATCGTCACCGTCACCGTACCGCCATTGATAGTGACACTGTCGCCACCGATGCCGGTTGCCCCATGGTTATTGATGGACGCTGATATTTTCCCGCCATTGATGGTGGTGCTTTTGCCGCCGATGCCGCCAGCATAAGCGCCACCGGTCACCGTCACCGTACCGCCAGTGATGACGGTAGTGCTACTGCTGGTGATGCCGAATCCATACAAACCGCCGGTCGCTGTCACTGTACCGCCAGTGATGGTGATACTGTCGCCACCGATGCCGTGGCCCCACTCACCACCGGTCGCCGTCACAGTTCCGCCCTCGATGATAATGCTGCCACCGATGCCTATTGCGTACTTGCTGTTGCCTTTCGCCGTCACAGTACCACCATTGATGGTGACGCTACCACTGATGCTGGGTACATGATCAGTGGAGCCCGTTGCTGTGAGTGTTCCCATGGTGCCTTCTTCGGTCGATTGGGCACAAATGGTAAGATTGTCACCTTCATTGCCCTGCACCTGAATGCCACTGTTCACGGTGAGCGACGCCTTATCAGCGAGAATGAGGTGCACATCGCCTGTAACGGTGACACGGCTGCCGATGGTTAAATCTTTGCCTTTAACAATGTAGTACCCGTCGCTCGGCCCATCGCTTGTCCATGTTGTTGGAAGGTTATTCGCTGTAATCTCCGTTGCGTTAGGAGGAATTTCTTTTGGAACCCATTTGCCGTTTTCTTTATCCCAATATTTTCCCTCGCCTGCCGATGCGATCGGTTCGTTGGTAGTGCCTACCTCAGCAGAGTTGCCTGTGCCGTCCTCTGCGAGCACAGCTTGGCCACTCTCCTGCGCTGCCATCACCGGTGCCACGGGCACGGTGGTGGCGAATAGGGCGAGCGCAAGCAGGGCGCTAAGGAGTTTTCTGCTCCGTTTTTTCATGATTCATCGTCCTTTCTTATACAAGTGTCATTAACATGAAAGCTGTTCTGCGCTAGCCATCGCTTTCACGATGGCGAGCGCTGATGCCCAGGCACACAAAAAGGCGCACCACACCCGTGGAAAGTCCACGGG
>CAUWHJ010000033.1:0-16000 GCA_963558655.1 uncultured Peptococcaceae bacterium | reverse complement strand
ACCGCCGACCCTCTGCTTGTAAGGCAGACGCTCTCCCAACTGAGCTAATTGTCCACAGCAATATGAAATTGCAATGACGAGTACGGGATTCGAACCCGTGAATGTCAGCGTGAAAGGCTGATGAGTTAAGCCGCTTCTCCAACTCGCCATATTTCGTGCGGGCCCTGCGTTTTTTCATCAGTGCCTCACAGCTCGTTTATAATACCATTGTTTTTACATGAAGTCAACAGCTTTTTCAACTTTTTTCACGAAAATCCACTTTTTTTATTTTTTCTCGCCCAAGACCCACAAAAATGCGCCGCAGTCACGCTTCGACTGCGGCGCAAAGAAGATTAACGGTGAGCAACGGGCACATAACTGGAAAGACAATTCGGCGTTGTATCGCTATGCCAAATATGGTCGGCGCGCATCACATCATCGCTGACCAATCCATAGCGGTAGGTGGCAACCAGCGCTTCAATCATCGGCAGCTCATTGCTATCCAATGCTTTTAACGGCACCCCCGGTTCGCCGGTACGGCGTACCGCCTGTGCGCTTGACATGATTTCACAAGCCGTGTCCACATGATAGCTTTTGCGCCCAATCGTTACAATGTTCCAAAGGTGCATCGACGGCACCACGTCCTCATCAAGAAAGCAGCCTTCCACGAGCTGACATTCGATGCCAATGCGTGGGTCGCACAAAATGGCATCAACCGCTCGTGCAATGCCGTAGCTATTCGCACGTTTATTTACCAAGGCGCCGTAAGCACTAATATAATGCTGCCCTTCTTTTGTATCGGGCAGTACAGAAACACTGATCGCCCCTTCCATGTTCAGTTTCTGTCGTGGATAGGTCACATTTTCCTGAATCAATCGGTGGACAGCACGCACACATTCCAGCGGGCTGTCGCTGGCATATAATGCTTTATTAACGTAGTCGTCCAGCGCCACAGCATAGGCGGCCTGTTCTTGTTCGTTCAAAGCAGGTGTGGTTTTGAAATACAGCATGACAGCATTCCTCTCATCAAAGTTCTAACGTTCAACCTATCAAAGGTCGTCAATCAAGGCGCTGCTCTTTGCATAAGCTGTGCTGCGCGCCTCAAAAAAGTCGGTTTTTATCATGTTGGCGTTGCTATATTGGCTCACCCAGGTCATGCTAGGCGGTTCCACCTCATGACCTTCATAAATTGGCGCAAATCCAAGGCTGGTCGCACGCAAATTGCCAAGGTACTGTATGTAATCCGTCACCATATCTTTAGTCAAGCCTTCGATGTCATCGCCAATCACATAATGCCCCCAGGCAATTTCCTGTTCGCAGCCTTCTTTAATCATGTCTCGATAAAGCGCTGTCAAATCATCAGTGAACAGTTCCGGCGCTTCACTACGCAGCTCTTTGATGATGTTGCGGAAAAGCCAAAGATGGGTATTTTCATCACGATTGATATAGCGAATTTCCTGTACAGAACCAGGCATTTTGTTATTGCGGCCAAGATTGTAGAAAAACATAAAGCCGCTGTAAAAATACACGCCTTCCAGAATGAAGTTCCCCATCACCGAGCGCATGAAATTCACCGCCGATGGATTTTCCTGAAAATCGTTATAAATATCGCCAATAAATTCATTGCGACGCAGCAGATGTTCGTCATTTTTCCACTGATAGAGCACATCGTTACGTTCCTGTGGTTCGCAGATGGTATCCAGCATATAGGAATAACTCTGGCTGTGCAGCGCTTCTTGAAAAATTTGAATGGAAAGGCAGAGATTGACTTCATTGGCTGTGATGTAACCGGAAATATTCGGCAAATTGGCTGTCTGAATACTATCCAGGAAAATCAAAAAGCTCAGGATTTTATCATAGGCGCGGCGTTCTGCCGGTGGCAGGAGCGGATAATCTTTAATATCCGTGTGCATATTGATTTCTTCCGGCACCCAGAAATTGTTCATGGCTTGGCGGTACCAACCGCTGACCCACTGATATTTCATATTGTTAAAATCGTTAAGATTGGTCGTATTACCGCCAATCATGCGGCGTTTATTCACGTCAAGATCGCCGTCTGGATTAAACAGCGGCCGTTTTTTTACTTGTTCCATGTCGAATCTCCTTTCCTTAAGCGGAGCAACTTTCACACTCTTCCACTTCCAGACTCTTGGAACGAATGTAGTAAATGGTTTTCACACCACATTCCCATGCCTGGATATAGAGTCCCAGCACCTGACGGAAGGTGTAGTCGTTGGTGATGTAGAGGTTCACGCTTTGCGCCTGATCAATATGGCGCTGGCGCACGCCAGCCGCACGCACAGACCAATGTTGATCGATGATATGAGCACTTTTGTAAAACCAGTAATTTTCCATGCTAAGCTCCGGCGCCACGCGCGGCATCAGCCCATTTTTCTTTTCTTCAAGGAAGAAACGATTCATGATAGGGTCCACGCCGGCTGACGTGCCCGCAATGATGGAGGTGCTGGACGTTGGTGCAACAGCCATAAGGTAACCGTTACGCAGCCCCTTTTCGGCAACCGCTTCTCGCAGGGTTTGCCAGCGTTCGCTCGTGTAACCACGTTTATCAAAATAGGCACCTGTCTGCCAATCGCTGCCATCAAAAAGGGCGTATGCCCCTTTTTCTGCTGCATTCTCGCAGCTTGCTTTGATGGCAGCATAATTGATGTCCTCAAAAACGCGGTCCACAAAAGCAAGGTGTTCTTCGCTTTCCCACTGAATGTGGTGTTTCGCAAGCATATGATGATAACCGCTGACACCAAGACCAATCGGGCGATAGCGATGGTTATTGATTTTGGCGTATGGCAGCGGGAAGAAATTGAGATCAATCACGTTATCAAGCGCACGTACAACACTTTTTGTTACGCTCTCTATTTCCTGCGGGTCGTCCACATCTAAATGTCCCAAAGACAGGCTCGCCAAGTTGCAGACAACAAAATCGCCCGGTTTGGTCACGGTGATAACAACCTCTTCCCCATTCACCCGCTCAACACGCTGTTCAATGCTTTCAATGGCACTCATGTTCTGAGCAATTTCTGTACACAGGTTCGAACAATAGATGATGCCTTTGTCGCCATTCGGATTGGCACGGTTGACAATATCGCGGTTAAAGGCAAACGGCGTGCCTGTTTCAACGGCACTTTTAATAATCAAACGAATGATGTCTTTAATCGGCAGCACACGCTTTTGAATACGCTTGTCTGCTACGCAATCCAAATAACGTTCTGTCCATTCTTCGCCGAAGCTGTCTTCAAGATGATAGCCTTTGACAGTATATACTTCATGTGGGCACATGAGGTACCAGTCGCCTTCGATGTTATCACGCGCTTGCTGCCAGAAATAATCCGGATAGCACACCGCCGGGAAAACATCGTGCGCCTTCATACGATCGTCACCATTGTTGGTACGCAGCGCCAAAAACTCCGGCAAATCACGATGCCATACATCAAGGTACACTGCCACAGCTCCCTGACGCACGCCCAACTGGTCAACAGCCACAGCGGTGTCGTTGGCCAGGCGAATCCAACGAATGACACCCCCAGCAGCGCCTTCAAAGCCACGAATCGTTGACCCCATGGCACGCACTTTGCCAAAATACAGCCCCATACCGCCACCAAATTTACTTACCTGTGCAAAATTATCAATACTGCGATAAATGCCTTCAAGACTATCCGGCACCGTATCAATAAAGCAGCTCGAAAGCTGATGAAACGGCTTGCGTGCATTGGCTAAAGTTGGGGTTGCCATCGTCACCTTGAGTGTACTGAGCATATCGTAGAAACGGCGCACCCACTGCATACGTTGGTCGCGCGCTTCCAGCATGGCCAAATGCAAAGCGATGCCAAGAAACATTTCCTGCACCGATTCCAGCGGCACACCTGCATGGCTACGCACCACATAGCGTTTCAACAAAAGCTCTAAGCCAGAATAATTGATGAGGTTGTTGCGGCTTTCATCAATAAACCCAGCCGCTTCCAAAATTTCCTCACGGCTGTAATGCTGCAAAATATAGGCGCCATAAAGCCCTTCCGCAGTAAGGAACGCCAATTTTTCGTAAAAATTATCAATGCCATGGTCGGCCATTTCTTTTGCCAGATTGCGCTTAAATTCCAGAAAATACAAGCGTGCAGCAATAAATTCCCAGCGTGGTGCTTCTTTAGTGGTCAGCTCCACGCACGCTTTGATGAGATAATAAAAGCGCTCGGAAAGCGCCAGGTCCGGCTTATAAAAAGATTGGAACTTCATCAGCATATAATCCAGCCCATACAGTTCGTCCGTAAAATCACGCTCAATGTCTTTGAGCAGCTCGTCCATTTCCGGAACCTCTGGGAAACACGCAGCAATCTGTGTGCGAACACGCCGTTTGCGTTTGTGGTCTTCTCGATAGAGAATAAAACTCTTCACTTCTTTATAGTAATTTCCTTCAATCAATGTCTTTTCAACAAGATCCTGAATGTCCTCCACGTGCAGCGCCACGCCGTGCTGCACATCGTCCATCAGTGTCGTCTCGATGCTATCCACCATGGTGTTCAATATATCAGTTGTAAGCGTGGTGCCCACACTTGCAAAGGCACGCTCAATGACACGGGCGATTTTGGCGCGCTCATACTTTTCCACGCTGCCATTGCGTTTAATGATATTCATTGTCTGTAAACCCTTTCTGTCTTAATCTCCTTTATCCTGTATATAGTACCCGATTTCTTCTTGAGCGTCCAGATTTCTCTTTGGCTCCACACGCAATATCCGCCCTCGGACACGCAAAAATATTTTTATCCCAGCATTAAAAAAGCAGCCGGACACACTTGTCCGACCGCGCGTTGTTGCGTTCTTATTTGCGTGCCATAACACGTTTTGCTTTTTCAGCGATATGTTCTTTGGTCAGCCCGTATTTCTCTACAAGCGCTGCCGCCGTTCCGCTTTCACCAAAGACATCTTCAACGCCCACCATTTCCATTGGCACAGGTTTATCCAAGGCAAGCACTTCTGCAACGGCGCTGCCCAGGCCGCCAATAACGTTGTGTTCTTCTGCGGTAACAATGGCACCCGTTTTAGCCGCCCATTCGCTGATAAGCGCACGGTCGATTGGTTTGATGGTACTCATGTCGATAACCGCTGCACTGATGCCTTCAGCAACCAAAAGTTCCGCAGCGTCCAAAGCAACAGCCACCATCATGCCGCAAGCGATGAGCGTAACGTCTGTGCCTTCACGCAACACGCTCCCTTTACCGATGACAAAATCCTTTTCCTTATCGGTCACCGTTGGCACGGCAGAGCGTCCCAAGCGCACATATACCGGCCCTTCGTGTGCTGCTGCTGCCATTACCGCCTTATAGGCTTCCGGACCATCAGCTGGTACGAGCACTGTCATGTTTGGCAGGCTACGCATCAGGCTAATATCTTCCAACGCCTGATGACTGCCGCCGTCTTCACCAACAGTGATGCCAGCATGGGTGGCAGCAATTTTTACATTCAAACGTGGATAGCAAATCGAGTTGCGAATCTGGTCGTAGGCACGGCCCGTTGCAAACACTGCAAAAGTGCTCGCAAATGGCACCTTGCCAGCCGCTGCAAAACCAGCAGCAACGCCCATCATATTCTGTTCCGCAATCCCCATATCAAAGAAACGTTCCGGAAATTTTTTCTGGAACATATTGGTTTTGGTTGACTTCGACAGGTCTGCATCGAGGACGACAACATTTTCGTTTTCAGCGCCCAGCACTTCCAAGGCCTGGCCGTAGGCTTCACGTGTTGCTTGTTTTTCCATCTTACGCATCCTCCCCTAATTCTTTCAATGCCTGAGCAACCTGTTCGGCATTTGGTGCAGAACCATGCCAACCTGCTTCATTTTCCATGAAGGACACGCCTTTCCCTTTAACGGTCTCCATGACAATCATCTGTGGTTTGCCGCTGGTTGCCGCTTTCGCTTTACCAATAGCATCGGCAATAGCAGCAAAAGAGTGCCCATCAATCACCTGCACGTCCCAGCCAAAGGCAGCAAATTTCGCATCAACAGGGTCTACGTTCATGACATCAGCGGTGCGGCCATCAATCTGCAAACCATTGTGATCCACAAAAGCAATCATGTGGTCTAAACCATAGTGTGCCGCTGCCATGGCTGCTTCCCAAACCTGACCTTCTTCAATTTCGCCATCGCCCAAGAGCGCATACACATAGCGGGCACTGCCATCCAGCTTGCGTGCCATCGCCATGCCAACAGCCGCAGAGATACCGGTGCCTAAAGAACCTGTGGACATATCCACCCCAGGCACTTTACGCATATCCGGATGCCCCTGGAGTTTAGAACCCAGTTTACGCAGGTCCATCAAGTCCTCTTTTGCAAAGAAGCCACGTTCAGCAAGCGTTGCATAAAGCACTGGTGCTGCGTGCCCTTTAGAGAGCACAAACAAATCACGGTCTGCCATATCAGGTTGTGCCGGGTCGATGTGCATTTCCACAAAATAAAGATAAGTTAATAATTCCACTGCCGAAAGCGAACCACCCGGATGCCCACTGTTCGCCGCACCAATCATTTTAACGATGTCGCGGCGGATAGCATTCGCTTTCAATGACAATTCTTTTTCGTCCATAAAGAACCTCCCACCCTTATTGATGATGACAAAAATAACTTGAACTCAATGTCGTTTACAATTATACATCATCACCCAACATTTTTCATTCACCTTTCACACCTTCAGCCAATATTTTTTGCTATAACGCAAAAAAGAAACGATTGCACGAGACAATCGTTTCTTTTTAAGGTCAGACGATTACAAAATCATGAAGATGATGGTATCAAGCAAGAATACCGGTACCAAAATCCCGAAGGACCACTTCATGTAGCCAAAGAAGCTTGGCATCTTGATGTCGTGTTCTTCTGCAATGGAGCGAACCATGAAGTTTGGTGCATTCCCGATATAGCTGAGCGCACCCATGAATACCGCACCGGAAGATACGGCAATGAGCAAAGGCACTGCCACTGTACCAACAGAAGTAACAATACCACTTGTTGCGCCAAGAGAAGCAGCGGTGGTCAGGAACACGAGATAGGTTGGGGTGTTATCCAGGAACCCGGACAAAAGACCGGTGCTCCAGAAGAACTGCCATTCTTCCTGCAAGCCCAACGCAGCCCCTTTTGCTTCGAGAAGAGCAAGAGCAGGAATCATCGTGATGAAGATACCAATAAAGAGTTTGGCAACTTCTTCCATAGCGCCCCAGTTGAAGTTATTTTCTTCACGCAGAGATTTCTTCGTGAACTTGAGAGAAAGCGCAATGGCAATCAGATAAATCACGTCTTTGATGAGGTTTGGATAGGTAGCAACAGCCGCTTCTTCGCCGTGGGTGAAGAGGGTGATACCCTTGGTGCTGCCGTCAGCATTGGTGAACATATCCAAGCCAGCCAGGTAGCCGCTGCTGTAAGTACCAATGAGAATCAGCACGATGAACGCAATATTGATAAGCCCATCAATTTCAATTTTGTGAGCAGCATGGGATTCTGGCTGTACGCAGCCTTCAGCAATGTCCTTTTTGTATCTGCTGTTTTCGATAAAGTAGTAAAGTGCAAGCAGAATAACGGACGTGAAGAGGTACATTGGCCAGAGATGCGTCAAGCACCAGAAGAATGGCACACCACGCAGATAACCCATGAACAGTGGTGGGTCACCGAGTGGGGTCAAGCTGCCGCCAATGTTGCAGACCAAGAAAATAAAGAAGATGATGGTGTGCATCTTGCGTTTACGCCATTCGTTGGCACGAATGAGTGGACGAATCAGCACCATGGCTGCACCGGTGGTCCCAATCACGGAAGCCAACACAGTACCAATCGCCAAAATAATGGTGTTGACCTTTGGCGTACCAACAATGGAGCCACGAATCACAATGCCGCCTGCTGCTGTGTACAACGCAATCAGAAGCAGGAGGAATGGCAAATAGTCAAGCGCAACAGTATGAATCAGTTCATAGATGGTGATGTGAGCGCCGAATGCGATAAAGAACGGTACCACAAATACGGCAGACCAGAACAAAGCCACCCACAACTGATTCTTTTCCCACCATTCTGCTTTAACAAGCGGGAAAATAGCGATAGACAGGAGCATTCCAACAAATGGAATGATACTCCAGATCGGAAGCTGGTCACCAAGCATTTCACCTTCCGCAAAGGCAGCGGTAGGCAGAAGCATGGCAAACACAACCAATGTCAGCAAAGACACAAGTCTTTTTTGCTTCATTTTTTACATCCTTCCTTTACACAATATTGCAATTAAAATAATTGCTATTTTTCGGACATATCAGCACTTCAATAATGCCCATCATAACAACTGTTATAGTATCAAATTTTTTTAGAAATGGCAACAAAAACATGGACAAATATCGCTGACAGCTGGATATTCTTATCAACTGCAACAAAAAAGTCCCCGCCGGCAAAGCCAACGAGGACGGATGAAGCAAGCGCCTGTGCGCCTGTCATTAGTTGTTACGGTTGTATTTCTTGTTGAATGCTTCAACACGACCCTTTGCACCGCGAACGCGCTGTTTCCCGGTGAAGAAAGGATGGCATGCAGAGCAGACTTCAACTTTGATGTCGCCGTTATTGGTGGAACGGGTCGTGAATTCATTGCCGCAAGAGCAGATGACTTTCACTTCATGATAATCTGGGTGAATCCCTGTTTTCATTGCTTACACCTCTTTCACATAAGATCATTCGATATTCAGACTAGACTATTATAGGCTAATGGATGTTTGGCGTCAAGTATTTTCTGCAAAATCTCCGCCGCTTCTTTCATCACGACCAGGCTTTCAAAAGCGAGAGCTGACCGCTCACAAAACACAAGTCGCCTTCATTGCAAACCGAAAGCTGTTTTTCCAACACATCGCGCGAAACCGGTACACAAAGCGTTCCTTCATCAAGCACCAGCTCCACCACAGAGAAAAGCCAGAGCTTGCTCATAACCACAGGTTGCACACGAACCACGCGCGCCAAAAGCTGCACATTATCACCACCAGCCGGCACAAGCACGCCTTCGGGCTGCACCAGGTCTGCACCAACGGTAAGACGCGTTGGGCCAAAGCGAACGCTGTCCGCAAAAAGCATTGGTGTATAGCTGCTTCCTGCTGCACTTGGATTGATGATCTCCGCTTTTAACCAGGCGCCGCCACGCAAAATAAGCGCGCGTGCATCGTTTCCTTCCTGCACACCGTCTTGCCAATGCACCGCATTATCAAGAAAGGTGTGTGCAATAACACGTTCCGGTGTTTCACCATCTTCCTTAAAAAGAAAACGCAGCACCACCATAAGTGGGGTGTCTTTCATATGGTAGAGCACATATTCCTCTGCACCACAGCGCACACTTTCGCCATACGCCACCGCATTTTTATATAAGACATTGACATTGGTATCATAATTTGGAATGCCAAAATCACTCAATCGAAAAGCCATACTTCCTCCTTGTTTGCTCCTTTTGTTTACCCTCTGTCCTCACAGCACCTTGCGAAGCTCGGCAATTTCTTTCGCCCAACCGGCCAAATCGTTCGGGGTTTCCATAATAAGCGGCAGCGCACGCGCACGTTCCTCCTGCACAATGGCGGTAAACGTTTCCCAACCAAGCGTTCCCTGCCCTAAGCGCTCATGCCGGTCTTTATGGCTGAAATAGGGCGTTTTGCTGTCGTTCATATGAATGCAGCCAACCACCTGCCAAGAAAAATAAGTGCAAAATTGTTCCTTAAACTGTCGCCAATCGCGCACATCGTAGCCAGCAGTAAACAAATGGCAGGTATCGAGACAAAGCCCCAATGTCTCCGGCTGCCCCAGACGCTGAAACACTTCTGCCAATTCTTCCAAGGTACTGCCGAGCTCCGTTCCGGATCCGCTCATGGTTTCTAGTAAGATGCGGCGTCCTTTCGGCACTTCTGTCACCAGTTTTTCCAAACTGTCCACCAAACGTTCCAAGCCTTGTTTTTTACCAGCACCGGTATGTGCACCGCTGTGTACCACCAAACATTCAGCACCCAGCCTGTCCATGCGCTTCAAATCTTCCGCAAGCGTACGCACGCCAAAGTCGCGCACATCCTCTTTGCTCGACGCAAGGTTGATGGTGTAGGGCGCATGGCAAACAATCTTCATGCCATTTTCGCAAAACGCCTGCACATTGGCCAGCTCTTTTTCGCCAAGCGCACGCGCCTTTCCGCCACGCGGATTGCGTGTAAACACTTGCATGGCATCCGCACCGATGCCTTCTGCATCAAGCGCCGCCTTATCAAAACCTTTCGCTGTTGATAGATGCGCGCCAATAGCAACCATTGATTTTCCTCCTTCACAAGCAGCTTTCATAAACAACTGATTGTAGTATAACGTATTTGCACGCGATTCGCAAAAAATGTTACTAAATTTATGCTTCGTTTTCCGCTTCAACATGGTATAATATTTGTAAGTTTACGCATTTTTTCACAAAAAGGAGTCGCCTATGTCAGACAACGCTTCAAGCAAGGAGATGGAATATTTTTTCAGACAAGATGATCGTCTCCTTCTGCTTACCGATTACTTAGACCGCGCCGAAAAAATCCAATGCAAAAAAGGCAGCTGTATCATTGCCAGCTGCCAGAGTGTGGATCATCTGTATTTTCTTGTAAAAGGCATTGCACATCACAGCATTCTCACCCCACAGGGCAAAGAACGCATCATTCATGTGCTGATTGCACCAAGCCTATGTGCCGAATCGTTGTTCTTTCTGAACATCAACAGCGATTCCAGCGAACAGATTGTAGCAAAAACAGACTGCACCCTTTACCGCTTCAACCGTGCTCTGATTGACGAGCTTTTGCTCACACTGCCAGAATTAAACCGTATCATTATCAACTGGCTGTGCACGCTCTCGCTCAACGCCCATCATCAAGTGGCAGACGATTTGGTCAAAGACCCACGCTATCGTGTTTGCAAATTCATTTACAAATATGTTTTGGAATACGGCCATAAACTTGAAAACAACCACTATGTTTATTATGGTAAACTCTCTCACTATGACATTTCAAAATACATCGGTATCAACCGTGTATCTGTTTCTACCGTCATGCGAAATCTCGAAGTGGAAGGGCTTATCAACAAAACAAACGAACGACTCGAAATTTTAGATATGGACTATTTTGAAGATATGTGCGATCTTCCATTCCAATGCCTATAAACGTTTATTGCGACCATTTTTGAGGTGATATATTTTTATGAAAAAGAAACTAACTCGTTCATTCACACAACGCAAAATCGCCGGCGTTTGCGGCGGTTTAGGTGAATACCTTGGCGTTTCACCTACGATCTTCCGTTTCCTCTTTCTGCTTTTATGCCTCCCTGGCGGTATTCCAGGGCCGGTACTCTATATCCTCTGCTGGATTTTCATTCCGGCACCAAAAATACCAACCCATATCTATTTTGGCAATATGCGGCCAAACCAAAACACTGGCAAAAACCTCGGTGACGACTACACCGAAACCATCGATGTCTAAAAATGTCTGCAAACCAGCCCTCGGTAAAAAACGCCGAGGGCTTCGTTATATATGCGCCTTCTTTTGCCAGGTGCAAAGCAAATCTGCGGCGCGCAAACAATAACTCCTTTCTTGACAAGTTTTTTGTATCCTACTATAATTAGTTGGATTGGGCGAATCGTCCAATTTCTTTATTATATAAACACTTTGAGCATCACTGACAATAAGAAAAACTGGAGGCAACCACCATGGATGAAGCTGTTATTCTTACACGAGAAGGCTACGAAAATCTTAAAGAAGAACTCGTCAACTTAAAAACCGTACGCCGTAAAGAAGTCGCTGAACGTCTGAAACAAGCCATTGATTTCGGGGACTTGAGCGAAAACTCCGAGTATGATGATGCGAAAAATGAACAATCCTTCATTGAAGGTCGCATTCAAACCATCGAAGCCACACTGCACAACGCAAAAATCATCGAAGATGGCGCCCTGGCATCTGGGGTTGTCAACATCGGTTCCTATGTGACTGTGCGTGACGTAGAATTTGACGACATCGAAGAATACCGCATCGTTGGTACCAGCGAAGCCGACCCAATGCAAAACCGCATCTCCAACGAATCACCACTTGGCGCTGCACTGTTAGGCAAACGTCAGGGGCAGACCATTCAGGTAGAAGCGCCTGCTGGCACACTGGAATATGAAATCATCACCGTATCTCACGGCAGCACAAAGGAGGAAGCATAAGCATGTCACAGCAAGGCAAGAAAGCCGACAGCGGTCTCAAGCAAATCATGAACGTGCGTCTTGAAAAAATGGACGCCTTGCGCGAACGCGGTGTTGACCCATTCGGCCATCGCTTCGACATCACCCACCACATCAACGAAGTCATTGAAAACAAAGACGCTCTCATTGAAAGTGGCGAAGAAGTAAAAATTGCCGGCCGCATCATGGCAAAACGCGGTCAAGGTAAAGCGGGCTTTGCCAACATTGCCGACCTTAGCGGCAACATTCAAATCTACTGCCGTCAAGACATTTTAGGCGAAGAAGAACACTGGTTCTTCAAAAAAGCCGACATTGGCGATATTGTCGGCATCACCGGCGTTGTCTTTGTCACTGACCGCGGCGAACTTTCCATCAAGGTGCATAAGTATGACCACCTTTGCAAATCCATGCGCCCACTGCCTGAAAAATTCCACGGTCTCACCGACACTGAACTGCGTTATCGCCAGCGTTATGTCGATCTCATCATGAACCCAGACGTTAAAAACACCTTCGTTCTGCGTTCAAAAATCATCACTGCCATTCGTCGTTACCTTGATGAACGCGCTTTCCTCGAAGTAGAAACACCGGTGCTGCACACCATCGCCGGCGGTGCCACTGCCCGTCCATTCATCACCCATCATAACGCTCTCGACATCGACCTTTATATGCGTATCGCCCTTGAACTACACCTCAAGCGACTCATTGTTGGCGGCATGGAACGCGTTTATGAAATTGGTCGTGTTTTCCGTAACGAAGGCATTGATACCCGCCATAACCCAGAATTTACCCTTTTGGAAGTTTACCAAGCTTATGGCGACTACGAAACCATGATGGATCTCACCGAAGACCTCTTCCGCACCGTTGCTAAAGAAGTGCTCGGCACTGCCGTTTTCCAAAACGGCGAACACACCATCGACCTCGAAAAGCCATGGCGCCGCATCTCCATGACCGACGCCGTTAAAGACGCCACCGGCATCGACTATTTGAGCGACATGAACGATGATGAATTCCGCCAGGCAGCACGCGCACGCGGCCTTGACATTCCTGATGATATGCCACGCGGCAAAGTGCTCGAAGAACTCTTTGACGAAGCCGTTGAAGCCACCCTCATCCAGCCAACTTTCATCATCGACTACCCTGTCGAAATCTCTCCACTGGCGCGCCGCAAAGCTGATAACCCAGCCCTCACCGACCGCTTTGAACTCTTCATCATCGGTCGTGAACACGCCAACGCCTTCAGCGAACTCAACAACCCAATCGACCAGCGTCAACGCTTTGAAGAACAAGTTGAAGCCAAACGCAAAGGCGACGACGAAGCACACCCAATGGATACCGACTACATCAACGCTCTCGAATACGGCCTGCCACCAACCGGCGGTCTCGGCATCGGCATCGACCGCATGGTTATGCTGCTCACAAACGCTGAATCCATCCGCGACGTTCTCCTCTTCCCAACCATGAAGCCACTGGACGAACCAACGTCCAAAAAAGCTGCCAAGAAAGAAGCAAAAGTCGCTGCTGAAGAAGCCGCCCACGAAGAAATCGACTTCACCGGCGTTGAAATTGAACCACTCTTCCAGGACATGGTCGACTTCGACACCTTCTCCAAAAGCGACTTCCGCGCCGTCAAAGTGCTCGACTGCAAAGCCGTGCCAAAGAGCAAAAAGCTCCTCCAGTTCACCCTCGATGACGGCACAGGCGTTGACCGCACCATCCTCTCTGGCATCCACGAATACTACGAACCAGAGGAACTCATCGGCAAAACCCTCATCGCCATCACCAACCTGCCACCACGCAAAATGATGGGTATCGACAGCTGCGGCATGATCATCAGCGCCGTCAACCAGAAAGGCGGCCAAGAAGAACTGCATCTGCTCATGGTAAATGATCACATTCCAGCAGGCTCGAAGCTGTATTGATGGCACGAAATTTAATACAACAATCACGACAGCATGGTTGACGCTTCAAAACAAGGTCAAGATTTCTCTCTAAACCTACTTGAAGCCGTCTATCTTTCAAACATTGTCTTTAATTTGACAATTCTTCACATGATAAAATGCTCTTTTCTATAGCGTAGCACGCTACGAAAAGAGCATTTTATTATGCAATAATTATATCTTAATATGGCATTAAAACATTAACCAATGGCATTCCTATGAGCAGGAACAAAATAAGTGAAAACGCAAAATGCAAGAATCCGTGTAAATATACTTTGGAGCTGATCGTATTTTCTGCACCAAACATCAACGCAGAGTTCCAACTTGCTGCTGGTGTTGTAAATGCCGCATTCATAGCAATGATTAATCCCAAAAACATGACAAACGGATTTCCACCCATTTGCACATACAGAGGAACTAACAACGGAACAAATACCACAATCAAAACCAAATTATGCACAATCTGCGTAACTAGCCCTAATACGACCATACAAATAATTAAAAACACAGAAGGCGACAATGCTGTTAACAACGGTGTTATTACTGTCATAATAGACGGCAAAATCCCACATTCTTCAGCATTAAAAGCGTATGCTAGTGGTTCTGTCGCTACAAGCAACCAAATGACATTCCACGAAATTGCTTTTGCTGCTGATTGCAACGATAAGAAATGCTCTCCATCAGACTTTTTGAATGCCGCCATAATTGCAACAGCAATCCCCAGACATCCAGTTAAACCAAGTTTTGCAAACAATTGAGTTACAAACCACCCATCCGGCAAAACTTGTGGTAAAAACATAGCAATCACAAATCCAATCAACACAGCTAAACAAAATTTTTGATCAGACCGCAATTTTGTTTCACCTTTATAAGTTTCTGTCAAATCAATGTTAGCAATAGCCTTCAAATCCGGACGGAAAATAAATTTAATAATCAACGGCCAAAGGAGACAATATAAAATAGTAAACACTAGCCAAATTATAATCCAACCAATAAAAGGCAATTCTATATCAGGCATAGCTTGTTTAAAGAAAGATATCTGCATCAATGGTCCTGGATTGAATGGGAAAATAAAGTTTGCCCAAACAAAAACAGCAATGGACGAGGTAATAACAATCGTATTAAAAATATTTTTCTTTGGGAAACCTGCACGATCTGATATTGAATAGGCAACCCCCCATAATAAAAACAGTGCAGCGTAAGCACATTGTAAAATGTTTAAGACAGTCAACGTCAGAAGAATACCAGAAATCAATACATAAGGTCGACCTTTAAAAATTTTAAGAGATAATACTTTATCCGCTACATAATTTGTAAGTTGAGTTTGTGCAATTCCTTCTGCTAAAATAAAACTTAAGATAAGCTGTGGAATGGTTTGAAATGACCAACCAGAAAGAAATAAGGCATCTCCACCTTCACCATATCCAACTGCCGTTAGAAAACACAAGGCCAAAATGCTTGGCCAATCCAAGGCAATAAAACACCATGCATAAATAACACCAAGAAAAATACCTAAAACACGCATCCCGAGTTCTGTAATTTGTGCAAAAGGTGGAATAAATCCGACACCAAATGTTATAATTAAATAAATTGCTATATGAAGAAAATACTTCGATTTACGGGTTTCCGCTTTCATATTATCACCTCTTACTCAAAAAATTAAGATATTTATTTAAGTAATGTTATTAAACAAAATAGCAGATTAGCTGTATTGGTTAGATATTTTAATATCTAACCAATACAGCTTTAGTCTCTAAATAATGGCTCAATTCTCTAAGTCAAAAATCTGATAAACTGGAGCTCCTTCACATTGTGCAGGCATTCTCACTCCGGCCAAAACAGCCATCGTTGGCGCAA
>CAUWHJ010000032.1:0-16221 GCA_963558655.1 uncultured Peptococcaceae bacterium | reverse complement strand
TCTTACAGGGCGCATCATGCCCGTGGACTTTCCACGGGTGTGGTGCGCCTTTTTGCGTGCCTGGGCATCAGCGCTCGCCCACGTGAAAGCGATGGCTAGCGCAAAACAGCCTTCATGTTAATGACACTTGTATAAGAAAGGACGATGAACCATGAAAAAACACAGACGAAAACTGCTCAGCGCCCTGCTTGCGCTTGCACTATTCACCACCACCGTGCCTGTGGCACCGGTGATGGCAGCGCAAGAGAGTGGCCACACCCAAACCCTTCCTGCAGAGGACGGTACAGGCGACCAGCTACCTGTTGATGTGGGCGATACCAATGAACCGACCGGACCGATAGACGGGAACCAGTATTGGGATAAAGAAGACGGCAACTGGGTCGCAAAAGAAATTCCTCCTAACGCAACGGAGATTAAAGCAGATAACCTTCCAACGACATGGAACGAAGGGTACTACATTGTTAGAGAGCCTGATGTGACCATCAATGACCGTGTCTATGTCACAGGCGATGTGCACCTCATTCTTGCCGATGGGGCATCGCTCACCGCGAATGATGGGATTCAGGTGCAAGATGACGACAGCGACATCACCAACGGCAGCCCCAATAGCCTCACCATTTACGGGCAGACAGAGGGAACAGGCGCATTGAGTGCAGCTGGAAGCGGGTACGATGCTGGGATTGGCAGCGATAAAGGCCGTACAGGTGGCAACATCACCATCAATGGCGGCATCGTGACAGCGACCAATTCCGGTACTGGCGCTGCCATCGGCGGCGGTGGTGAAAGAGGTAACGGCGGCAACACCACCATCAATGGCGGCACTGTGACGGCGACCGGCGGCAGTTGGGGAGCTGGCATCGGCGGTGGTGAAGGCGGTGATGGCGGTACCATCACCATTACGGGCGGCGATGTGACGGCAAGCGGCAACGGCGGTGCAGGCATTGGTGGTGGAGGCGTTGCTTCACAGTACACTGGCAGTTCCGGCGGCGTTATTACCATTGAAGATGGTAAGGTGGTAGCAAAGAGCAACAACGGTGCAGGAATTGGCGGCGGTGAAGGCGGTACAGGCGTCACCATTACCATCGAGGGTGGCAGCGTTGAGTCTGAAAGCTCAAATGCTGCAGGCATTGGCGGTGGTGCAAGAGAGTCCGGCGGCACCATCGTTATCAATGGCGGTAACGTGACAGCGACCGGTAAAGGTGTTGGCGCTGGTATCGGCGGTGGTGAAAGAGGTGACGGCGGCAGCATCACCATTAGTGGCGGCACGGTGACGGCGACCGGTGAAGGTACTGGCGCCGGCATTGGCGGCGGTAATGGAGGTGCAGGCGGTACCATCACCATCAATGGTGGTAAGGTGACGGCGACCGGTGGCGAGTATAGTGCTGGCATCGGCGGCGGTTATGCTGGTGCAGGTGGTAACATCATCATCACTGGCGGTATGGTGACGGCAACCGGCGATAGAGGCGCAGGCATTGGCGGTGGCATAAGAGGTTATGGCGGCAACATCACCATCAATGACGGAACGGTGACGGCGACCGGTAAAAGTACTGGCGCCGGTATCGGCGGCGGTGAAAGCGGTGACGGCGGCAGCATCACTATCAGTGGTGGCACGGTGACGGCGAACGGTAGCGAGAAAGGCGCCGGCATCGGTGGCGGTTTTGATGGTGGCGGCGGCAGCATCGCTATCAGTGGTGGCACGGTGACGGCGACCGGTGGCACTGGAGCAGCCGGCATCGGCGGCGGTGATCAAGGTGGAGACGGCACGTTCTCAACGGGCGAAAACGGTCAGGCAGTGATTGTTGCTTCCAGCATCTCCGATAAAGATGATACGAACGGTTGGAGCGGCATTATCATTGAAGGGAACAACGGTCAGCTCTATGGCAGTAGTGTTACACTAACGAAGAATTTCACCATTCCGGAGAATACGACCCTGACCATTCCGGAGAATACGACGCTGACGATTCCAGAGAATGTGACCCTCACGAACAACGGCACCATCATCAATAGGGGCACCATCAATGGGAACATTGAGGGGACACAGCCAATCGTTCCTGTCAAAAATGTCCGCTTTGAGCAACCCAACATAACGCTGAACGTAGGTAAAACCGAACCGCTCACAGTAATGATTGAGCCAGCGAACGCAACCATCGAATCCATCGCATGGAGCAGCGACAATCCTGATGCTGTCACTGTTTCTTCGGAGGAAAACGCAACAACCGCTACGCTGACCGCTGTGGGCGAAGGCACAGCGACTATCACCGTGATTGTATATGATGGTGTAAAAGAAGAAGGACATACAGCTACCTGCAACGTCACCGTGAAAGCGGTGCCTGTCACCGGCGTTGCCCTTGATAAGACCAGCCTGAGCCTCACCGAAGGTGAGAGCGAACAACTCACAGCAACGGTAATGCCAGAGAACGCAACGCACAAAGCCGTGACATGGACAAGCAGTGACCCAAGCATCGCCACCGTTGATGCAGATGGTACCGTAAAAGCGGTGAACGCAGGCACGGCGACCATCACCGTGACCACCGTAGACGGCGATTTCCCAGCCACCTGCACCGTCACCGTGGAAGAACCACCGTTCACTGGGCACTACACCTATCCGGTGAACGTGGCTGAGACGGAACATGGCAGCATTCTTCTGGCAAAAGAAAACCACTACGCTGCGGACGGTGAGAAAGTGTCCTTCACCGTGGTGCCAGATGAGGGCTATGCCACAGACACCGTGACAGTTACTACGAAGGCTGGCAAAGACGTGGCTGTGACCGATGAAGGCGAAGGCATCTACACCTTCACCATGCCAACAAGCGAAGTCACCCTCGCAGCCACCTTTGTGGAAACAGAAGAACCAGAACCAGAGCTGCCATTTACTGATGTGAGCGAAGACGACTGGTTCTACGACCCAGTGCGCTGGGCATTCTTAGAAGGCCTTATGACAGGCACCAGCGACACAGAATTTTCACCAAACCTCGCCACCACCCGTGGCATGATTGTGAGCGTGCTCTATCGTCTGGAAGGCAACCCTGATCTTTCCGACGACATTCTCGGCTACCCATACGAAGACGTGAACCCAGACGACTGGTACGCCATGCCGGTGTACTGGGCACGACTGCATGGCATCGTGAGCGGATACAGCGACAGCCAATTTGGCCCGAACGACGCCATCACCCGTGAACAGCTTGCAGCCATCCTCATGAACTACGCCGACTACAAAGGCATGGACGTGAGCGCACGCGCTGACTTGAGCGGTTACAGCGATGCGGACACCATTTCGAGCTGGGCAACGGACACTATGCAATGGGCAGTGGCAGAAGGATACATCAGCGGCATGACCGCCGACACCCTCGAGCCACAGGGCAGTACGACCCGAGCTCAGGTTGCAGCCATCTTCCAGCGATTCCTGGAAGGTGAATAAGCAGGCAGCGACGCGAGAGCGTAAACGAAGCGTTGGTTGCGAAGGTTTCTCTAAGAAATGCAGGTGAGCAACCACGCCAAACGAAACACCGAGTTTGTCCCGAAGGGAAAGGTTAAGTGCCAATAAAAAAGCGTCAGACATTCCCGAAAAGGGTGTGTCTGACGTTTTTTTCTGTTTATTCGTGAAAATAATGATTGCCCTTCTGCTGTCAGAGGGGTACACTGAAAGCAGTTCCATTATCATTTCATAAGGAGTGACAGCTATGTTACATGAATTTACTTTTCCATCTTACAATGAACGTGACAATGTGCAGGCGTGGATCTATGTGCCAGCTTGCGAGCCGGTAGGTGTGGTGCAGTTGGTGCACGGCTTTGGCGAACATTCTCGCCGCTATTTCCATATGATTGTGCGCTACCTGGAAGCGGGCTTTGTTGTGGCTGCTGATGACCATGTGGGCCACGGCAAAACGGCAATGCTTAATAACACCTGGGGCGATTGGGGCGACAAGGGTTATGAAACCATGGTGGAAGATGAAAAGCGTTTGATGGATTTGGTGCGCGAAAAATTCCCAGATCTGCCATATTTCTTCTTTGGCCACAGCATGGGTTCTGTGATTACACGCCAGTTTGTTGCACGCTATGGCGATTTGCTTGCGGGTGCTACGTTCTGCGGTACTTGTGGCACGGTGCCAAAGATGGCAGAAGGACGTCCTGTGATTGAAAAGCTCGTTGCTGATGGCCGCGGTAACGAAGCCGATGCCGAAGCGACTGTTGCTATGATGGGGTGGATGAGTGAGCGTATTCCAGATGCCAGCCTTGGCAACGAATGGATTTGCCATGACCCTTATGTGCAGGTGGATCATGCCAACGATCCGTTTGATGGTTTCACCAAACCTACGCTCAATAAATCGCTGCTTGATTTCATGCAGATGATTGACGATATTACTGGCGAACAGTGGGCAAAACGTGTGCCAACCAGTCTGCCGATGTATTCTATTGCTGGCGACCAGGACCCATTTGGGCTTTATGGCCAGGGGGTGTATGAAGCGTCCAACTGGCTTGCAGATACAGGGCATGATATTATTACGCTGGTTTATCCGGGGTATCGCCATGAGATTCACAACTATGCTGATCTCAAGGACGAAGTGTGCGATGGCGTGATTGAATTTATGCTGGATGCCATCGCTAACGATGTGACAGATGTGTATTGATTGAAAAGTTTTCACCCGTGCTTTTGGGCACGGGTCTTTACTTTTTATGGGCAATCTCGTATAATGAAAGCTGTTATAGCGCGGGGCACCGCGCAGTGTACGAAGAACGGGAGCCGGCTTGTCGGTGGCTGTGACAGGGAGAGATGGCACGACTGGAACCATCTTACAGCGGACAGGATGCGGATTTCGCCCGGGAGTATCTCGCCTTGAACAGAGTAGGGGTGGGCGTTGGCGGCGTTAACGCATGGAGTGATCTGTGTTTTGCACAGATAATAAGGGTGGTACCACGGCACGTCGTCCCTTGCGGACGGCGTGCCTTTTTATTTTGTAAGGAGGAACATAATGAAGGACGCTTTAATGCAAATCAAAGAGGCTGCACTGGAAGCCATCAACAATCAAGATGATTTGGAAAAAATCAATGAATTGCGTGTCAAATATCTGGGGAAAAAAGGTGAATTGACGGCTATTCTCAAGGGCATGGGTAAGCTTTCTAAAGAAGAAAGACCGGTGATTGGTGAACTTGCCAACACGGTGCGCGATGCCATTAGCCAGGCACTGGAAGAAAAGGCTGAGGATCTGCGCGCGAAGGCGCTGGATGCCAAGCTTGCAGCAGAAACGCTTGATGTGACGCTGCCGGGGTTGAGTATGCCACAAGGGCATTTGCATCCGCTGACGCAGGTGATTAACGATGCCAAACGTATTTTTACCGGACTGGGGTTTGAAATTGCCGAAGGGCCGGAAATTGAAAGCGACTATTACAATTTTGAGGCGCTGAATTTGCCACCAGACCATCCGGCGCGTGATATGCAGGATACCTTCTATATCAATGATAAAGTGGTGCTGCGTACACAGACGTCTGGTTGCCAGGTGCACGCCATGGAAAAGATGAACGGCAAGCTGCCGGTGAAGGTGATTGCGCCGGGGCGTGTGTATCGTCGTGACGATGATGCGACTCATTCGCCAATGTTTCATCAGATTGAAGGGCTTTTGGTGGATGAGCACATCACCATGGCTGATCTGAAAGGTGTGCTTCTTGCTTTTGCACGTGAAATGTTCGGCCAGGATGTGAAGATTCGTCTGCGCCCAAGTTATTTCCCATTCACCGAACCATCGGCCGAAGTGGATATTAGCTGCGTGGCCTGCGGTGGCAAGGGCTGCCGTGTTTGTAAGGGCACAGGCTGGTTGGAAATTTTAGGCAGTGGTATGGTGCATCCAAATGTTTTACGCGCCGGCGGTTATGATCCGGAAAAGGTGACGGGGTTTGCCTTCGGTATGGGCGTGGAACGTATTGCGATGCTGCGCTATGACATCAACGATCTGCGTTTGTTGTTCGCCAACGACAAGCGTTTCTTGGAACAGTTCTAATAGGAGGTCCGTATGTTAGTATCATATAATTGGTTGAAAGAATACGTTGATATTGAACCATCTGCCTATGAACTGGCGGAGATCATTACGCGTGCCGGTGTGGAAATCGGTGGGGTTGAACCAACGAATAAGGGTGTTAAAGATGTTGTTGTTGCGAAGGTTTTGACTTGCGGGGATCATCCAAACTCCGACCATTTGCACATCTGCACTGTTACCACCGATGGCACGAACGAAATTAAGGTTGTTTGTGGTGCGCCAAACGTGGCAGCCGGTCAGAAGGTGATGTTTGCACAGGTTGGTGCAACGCTGCCTGGCGGCATTGTGATTAAAGCGACGAAGCTGCGTGGGGAAGAATCCAACGGTATGATTTGCTCCATGCAGGAAATTGGTGTGGATGAAGACCTTGTGGCGCCTGCTGATAAAGATGGTATTCGTGTATTGCCGGAAGATGCGCCGCTTGGTGTTGATGTGATGGAATATCTTGGCATGAACGATTGGGTGCTTGATGTGGATTTGACGCCAAACCGCTCCGACTGCCTGAGTGTGTACAATATTGCACGTGAAGTGGGCGCGCTTTTGAAAAAGCCTGTGAAATCAATCGACATCACCACCGCAGAAGGAGATGCCATTCACAGCAAGATGAAGGTGCGTATTGATGCGCCGGAACTTTGTCATCGTTTTACCGGAACGATGGTAGAAGGTGCTAAGATTGGTCGTTCGCCAATTTGGATGGAACATCGCTTACAGTGTGCGGGAATGCGTCCAATTTCTAACTTGGTGGACGTGACCAACTATGTCATGCTGGAACTTGGTCAGCCGCTGCATGCTTACGACTATACCACGTTAGCGGGCAGTGAAATTGTTGTGCGTACTGCTGAAGCTGGCGAACATATCACCACCCTTGATGGTCAGGACCGCGCGCTCACCGATGATATGCTTCTCATCTGTGACGGCGAACGTGCCATTGGTATTGCCGGTGTGATGGGTGGCGAAAACACTGAAATTGAAAATGACACGGAAACGGTCATGATTGAATCAGCGTGCTTCAATGCACACAATGTGCGCCGCACCGAAGTGGCGCTGAATCTGCGTACCGAAGCAGCACAGCGCAATGAAAAGAGCATTGATATCACTGTTACGCCAATCGCTGGCTGGCGCGCTGCTAATTTGATGTGTGAAACGGCTGGGGCAACCCTCGTTGCCGGACAGATTGACGAATATCCAACCAAGCATGAACCGGTGGTTGTTTCAATGAAGTATCAAAAAGCCAATGATGTGCTGGGTACCGACATTCCTTTTGCGGATATGCGCGGTTATCTGCTTGACCTTGGTTTTGAGATTTTGGAAGAAGATGCCGAGGGCTTGACCGTGAAAGTACCTAGCCACCGTCCGGATATTTCGATTCAGGAAGACCTCATCGAAGAAATTGCTCGCCTTTATGGGCTGGACAACATTCCGGAAACATTGCCTTATGGTGCGACCAACCCTGGCGTGCTGACACCGGAACAGCGCCTGACCGATCATGTGAAAGTCACCCTTGCTGGTCTTGGCCTTGATGAAATTGTGACGTATAGCTTCATTCATCCAAAGCACAGCGACCTATTGCGCTATGCGGCTGACGATGTGCGCCGCACGCAAATTGTTATTTCGAACCCGCTCAGCGAAGACATTAGTGTGATGCGTACGAGCCTTTTGCCATGCATGTTGGAAACACTGGCCAATAATGTGCACCATCATCAGCACGATTTGGCGTTCTTCGAAGCAAGCTCGGTGTTCTCCAGCGATCATGATTTGACAATGGATAACCTGGCTACTGAAAAACAGCATCTTGTTATCGGGCTGACTGGTCAGACGGCGCGTGATTGGCAGGGCAGCCAGAAAGCGTATGATTTCTACTACCTCAAGGGCATTGTGAAAAAACTGCTTGATGCACTGCACATCACCGATTGGCACGTGGAAGCTGTAACCAATGATCCAACCTGGCATCCTGGACGCACCGCAGCGCTTTACATTGGCAATACCTATGCCGGCATCTTTGGCGAACTGCATCCACTCGTAGCAGACAATTATGATATCAAGGCACCGGTCTACGCTGCTGAATTTGCAATGGATGCGCTCATCGGTATTGGTGAAGTGGTGCCTGTTTACGAACCAACACCAATTTATCCGGCGATGCCTCGTGACCTTGCTGTGGTGGTGGATAAAACCGTTGAAGTGGGCAAGATTGAAGCCGCTATTCGCAGTGCAGAACCAAACTATCTCAAAGCCATCAACGTTTTTGACGTTTACGAAGGGATTCAGATTGGCCTTGATAAAAAATCGGTTGCTTTCTCTCTTGTTTTCCAGTCTGGCGAACAAACGCTGACCGATGACCTCGTGCAAGCTGAAATGGATAAAATTGTTGCCGCTATCGAGCGTGACTGCCAGGGGCAGCTGCGCGCCTGAGTGATTGTAATGGACCCAATAGCATTTGAAATAGGGCCAATCGCCGTGCATTGGTATGGTATTCTTATTGCCATAGCTTTTCTGATTGGCGTTTGGGGCTCGCTTCGTGAAGCAAAATTGGAAGGCTTAAACGAGGACCATTTTCTTAATCTCGTTATAGCCGTTATCATTTGTGCCATTGTTGGCGCGCGCGCCTATTATGTCATCTTTGAATGGGATTATTACAGTCAGTGCTCGTTGTGGGAAATCATTGCCACCTGGCATGGCGGGTTGGCCATTCATGGCGGCGTTATCGGCGGTATGTTGGCTGCTGGCGTTTGTGCATGGCGCTACCGTATGCGTATCTGGCAGCTTTTTGACATCATTGCACCGTTTCTGATTTTAGGGCAGGCGATTGGCCGTTGGGGAAACTTCTTTAACCAGGAAGCCTATGGTTATGAAGTGGACCCCAACGTGGTGCCGTGGGCAATGTTTATTGACGGCGCCTGGCGCCACCCAACCTTTCTGTACGAAAGCGTGTGGGATGTCATTGGCTTTTTGATATTGATTTTGATTTCTCAAAGCCCTAAACTAAAAGAAGGCGATGTCGCCTTATTGTATCTTGTGTACTATTCTGTGGGTCGCTTTGTTATCGAAGGCTTCCGCACGGACAGCCTCATGCTTGGGCCGCTGCGTGTGGCACAGGTGGTGTGCATAGTCTCTATTGCAGCGGCAGTGGTTATTGCTGTTGTGCGGAGAAAAAAGGCGCCGAGCCGTGGCGATTATCTTGCGCTCAAAAAGAAGAATAAGAAAGGATGATTCCAATGGAGAATGAAATATACGAGTCTGGTGAAGACTACCTGGAAACCATTCTGCGCCTGAAACGCCAAATGGGACAGGTGCGTAGCATTGACATCGCACGCGATCTGGATTATTCAAAACCAAGTGTCAGCCGCGCCATGAAAATCCTCAGTGAAAAAGGGCTGGTGTATATGGACGGACGCAAGTTCGTTCATTTGACCGATGAAGGCTTGGCGGTGGCAGAGAGCATCGAAAACAGACATCATCTGTTCAAAGCCATGCTGACGGAAATCTTCGGGGTGTCGGAAGAAACTGCCGAAGAAGATGCCTGCCGCATCGAACATATTGTCAGCGATGAAACCGTGGAGAAAATCAGAGAAAAACTCGATGTTTACCGTGAGCACCCACATCCAAAAAATTAACAAATAACGATTGGTTAAAGCGCGCAAGTTTGACTTGTGCGCTTTTTTGCGAATTACGGCAAAATGCGCGCAGCAGCATAGGCTGACGATAAGCGTACCGCGCTGGATACTGGCGCTTACAGAAGCGGGCGCGAGAAATGAAAAAAATATCAACATTTTTCTTGACGCCGCTACAAAGGAATGGTATCCTGTAGTAGTGCATTCGTGCACGGTTATTTTTTAGTGCAAAAAAACGTGTGGGAGGTGGCGAGACATGCGCGTAAGCGTAACTTTAGAATGCAGTGAATGCAAAAGAAGAAATTACATCACGAAGAAAAACAAGAAGAATGATTCCGGCCGTATTGAAATGAAGAAATACTGCCCATTCTGCAAGACCCATACTACGCACAAGGAAACCAAGTAACATTCAAAGACAGTCATAAGGATGATATAGATGAGCAATAAACAGGTCGAAGAAAAAAAGACAGTCGCTCCTAAAAAGGCTGAGGCCAACAAAAAGGCCAAAGAAAAAAAGCCTGGCTTCTTTGCACGTCTGAAAAAAAGCTGGAAGTTGGGTTTCGGCGAAATGAAGAAGGTCCATTGGCCTACGCGTAAAGAAGTTACTACCTATACTGGCGTTGTTTTGGTTACTGTTGCGATTATCACTGTTCTGATATGGGCTGTTGATTCTGGGATTACCGCATTATTCAGCTTGTTCATATAGAGAGGTGGCCCCTAGAAAATGCCAGAGGAGCAAAATCAAAAGGCGTGGTATGCCGTACACACTTATTCCGGTTATGAGAATAAGGTAAAGACAAATCTGGAAAAACGCATTGAAAGTATGAACATGGAAGATTACATCTTCCGTTGCGTCATTCCGACAGAAACGGTACGAGAAGTAAAGAACGGTGCTACAAAAGATGTACAGCGTAAAATTTTCCCGGGTTATGTGCTGGTGGAAATGATCATGACTGATGAATCCTGGTATATTGTTCGCAATATCACAGGAGTTACAGGCTTTGTAGGAACTGGCAATAAACCTGTGCCGCTTCATGATTATGAAGTAGACAGACTGCTCCAGGGAATGGGTGAAGAACTCCCAACTGTGGAACTGGATGCTGAAGTCGGCGATGAAGTCCAGATTATTGATCCTTCCTTTGCAGGAATGAGTGGGATCATTAAGGAAATTAACCCTAAGAAACAACAAGTTGTTGTCCGTGTTACAATGTTCGGTCGTGAGACTGAAGCGGAATTAGACTACAATCAAATTCACAAACTGTAACATAGATTGGAAATCAATAGAAGGAGGTGCTTATTCAAAATGGCAAAGAAAGTAATTGGTTTCATTAAACTCCAAGTACAGGCAGGTAAGGCAAATCCAGCGCCACCAGTTGGTCCAGCGCTTGGTCAGCATGGTGTAAACATCATGGGGTTCTGCAATGAATTCAACGAAAGAACCAAAGACCAGATGGGTACTGTTATTCCAGTAGAAATTACTGTTTATCAGGACCATTCCTTCACTTTTGTGACCAAGACCCCACCAGCAGCTGTGCTGATTAAAAAGGCAGCAGGCGTTGAACGTGCATCTGGTGAACCTAACACCAAGAAGGTTGGTAAAATCACCGAAGCACAGGTGCGTGAAATCGCTGAAACAAAGATGCCTGACCTTAACGCTGCAAACATTGAAAGTGCTATGTCCATGGTTAAGGGCACTGCACGCAGCATGGGTATCACTGTAGAAGAATAATATAGCGCGAAGACAGTGGGAGGATGAAAATCCGTTTGTACCACGAAGGAGGAAACAATATGCCAAAACATGGCAAAAAGTATCAAGAAGCAGCAAAACGCGTTGACAAAAATAACCTTTACGATGTGACCGAAGCAATCACCCTCGTAAAAGAAAACGCAACTGCAAAATTTGATGAATCCGTAGAAGTTGCATTTAAGCTGGGTGTTGACCCACGCCATGCAGATCAGCAGATTCGTAACGCAATGGTATTGCCACACGGCAGCGGTAAAACCCGCAGCTGCTTGGTATTTGCCAAAGGTGAAAAGGCTAAAGAAGCTGAAGCCGCTGGTGCTGAATTTGTCGGCGCTGAAGACCTGATCGCAAAGATTCAGGGCGGTTGGTTCGGTTTTGATGTAGCCATCGCTACCCCTGATATGATGGGTACCGTTGGTAAAATCGGTCGTCTGTTAGGGCCAAAAGGTCTCATGCCAAACCCTAAGACCGGTACCGTTACGATGGATGTTGCTGCTGCTGTTGCAGAAGTCAAAGCTGGTAAAATTGAATACCGCGTTGACAAGGCTGGTATCATCCATGCACCAATTGGCAAAGCCAGCTTCACAGTAGAAGCCCTCGTTGAAAACTTCAACGCTCTTGCTCAGGCTCTTATCAAGGCTAAACCAGCAAGTGCAAAAGGGATCTACATGAAGAGCATCTCCGTATCTAGCACCATGGGCCCTGGGGTTAAGATCAACCCTAACCATGTTGGCTAATAAAATTTCATAGCAATCTGCCAGAGACCGCAGGGGCTTCAAGCTTAATCATCCTGCCGAGGTAAATGCAATTATGCAATTTCTGCCTTTGTGTCTCGCGCGCAAAGGCGTTTTTTATGGCAGAAACACTTTTAACCACTCAAGGAAGGGGAGGTGAATCTGTTGGGACAGTTAGAAGAAAAGAAACTGATCGTCGCTGATTTAACCGAAAAATTTAAAAATGCACAGTCCGTAGTTGTAGTAGACTACACCGGCCTGAATGCAAAACAGACCACAGATCTCCGCAAACAGTTGCGTGAAAACAATGTGGACTATATTGTAGCAAAGAACACCCTTTTGAAGCGTGCTGCTGATGAATGCGGTTATAGCGCTCTCGCAGATGTATTTAATGGCGTTACCGCCGTTGCATTCTGTGCAGACGATGTTGTAAAACCTGCAAATATCATTTGCAAGTTCATCAAAGACAACAAGATCCTGACCATCAAAGGTGGTATCGCTGAAGGCGAAGTGATCGACGTTGCTAAAGTTGAAGCACTCGGCGCACTGCCAAGCAAGGAAGTTCTTCTTTCCAAAGTTGCATACTGCTTCAAAGCACCATTGCAGAAAGTTGCTATGGTTCTCGAAGCAAAGCGTCGTAAAGACGAAGAAGCTAGCGCATAATCATACTCAATATAATCAAAGGAGAATAGAACCATGTCTGAAAAAATCACTCAAATTATTGAACTCGTAAAAGAGCTCTCCGTTGTTGAATTAGGGGAACTCGTTTCCAGCTTCGAAGAAGAATTTGGCGTAACTGCAGCTGCTGTAGCTGTAGCTGGTGCTGGCGCAGGTGCTGGTGCTGCCGCTGAAGAAGAAAAGACCGAATTCGATCTCGAACTTACCGCTGTTGGCGACAACAAGATCAAAGTTATCAAAGTTGTTCGTGAAATCACCGGTCTCGGCCTCAAAGAAGCTAAGGAAGTCGTTGACGGCGCTCCAAAAGTTCTCAAAGAAGCTATGCCTAAAGAAGAAGCAGAAGCAGCTAAGGCTAAACTCGAAGAAGTTGGCGCAACTGCTACCGTTAAGTAATTTTATTAACGTTTCATCAAAAGACCGTTGCACAGATTGTGCAGCGGTCTTTTTTCGTGAAGAAAAATATATTTCCACGCGCAAATCGCTATAGGATGCTGCTTTGAATGATATATAACATGTGTTTATCAGACTTATAATATATATATTATGGGGGTATAGTGATAGAATACAAGTAATATCACTATATAAAGGAGGAATACTATGTTTAAGAAAAAATTCAAACGTTTTGTCAGTATCCTTGCCCTGGTTGCTATGGTGTTGACAATGGTTCCCGGTGCAGCATTTGCGCAAGATTCCAATGCTGAGACGGGGGGCGAAACCATCGATCTTGCGACTTTTGTCAAAGATGTGGAGAATGCGAGCTATGATTATGATGGAAAGGGGGTGACGGTGGAGATAGAACCGGAAAGTGGATGTTGGCTTAATCATCCCGAACAAGCGCATCCAGAAGCTACCGAGAAAACGCCGAATCGCCTCCAATCTTATGACGGTATATACTATGCACAATATCAACGTTTTGATGTAGATAAGGACATTAATATTTCAAATGTCCATTTCAAGTTGGTTGAGCCGACAGAAGATATTCAGGTGTGTGGCCCATGGAACGAATCACAAACAACGGCTAGCAAGGACAAGTTGGACGCGGAGTTGCAATTTCTAACAACGGGAAACCTTTCATTTTCTGGATGTACATTTGATAATGTAGCAATAAGTCCTATTGAAAGTGTTGAAGATATTATGTTTGAAAATTGCCGATTTTCTGGTTTGGGTGGCTATGCTATTAAGGATGTGAAGGCAAAAAATGTTATAGTCTCAAATAGCACCTTCAGTAATTGTTCAGGAGGTATCTATTTGAACAACGGTGGTACTGAGCAGACTACCTGCAATAATAACAGTTTTAACACGATTGGAACGCGTGGTGCGATTCAGTTTAGTAAAGAGGGAGATTATAGTTGCGCAAGCATTGTCATTGAACAGAACAAATTTATTTCAAGTCCAGATACAAAATCAGGTTTCCTTCGTTGTCTGAATGAAACAGTTCCTAAAGAAGTTTTAATCAGCCTTGGTGATAACAACGCTATAGAAGGTAATATGTTCACTTCTGATTCAATATCTATTACTATCATGATAGGTGAAAACGCTTATAGTAATCTGGTGGAGGCTTTGGAAGCTGTTCAAACAATGCAGGGCGATGTGACTATTGATATTTATGGAGCAGTGAATATTAATGGTTTGTTGGGCGAGAATCAGCAGATTGATGAAACAAAGATTCCTGATTTGTCCGAGTCGAGTGTTAACCGCTTGACAATACGAGGCGCAAATGAAGCAGCAGCCATTGTTTCCGGTGTTGATGGTAATAATATCGATGGTGAAAAATATTGCCCGCGTTTAAATATTAAGCTGCCGGAAAACGCAAAGGGACTAGTCGTTGAAAATCTAACTATTCCAAATGATTTATGCTTCGACGCATCAAACAGTGAACTAATTGTGCAAAATTGTGTGTTTAACGGTGCTATGTCAGCCTATCCGGAGGCAAAAGAGATAACATACAGAAACAACTTATTTGAATTTAAAGGTACCATGGACAATTTTTACACCCACAACGCTTATCCAGTTTGGTATAAGATCAATGGTTCATCTGTGGAAAAAAATATTGTCTTTGACGGTAATACCGTTATTGGGCCGCGAGGCTTTCATGTAGAATATCGTGGAGATCAGGAATTTGAGCCGCTTAACGTTTCGGTGACAAACAATCACTTTACATTAAAGGATGACGATTATAAAAATAAAACAATTGCACTTTGGCTGGTCAATCAGTTGAATGGTAATGTTTCTTTTATCAGTAATCAAGTTGATGGGTATATGGGTGTCTGCTTTTTTAAAGATTTAGGTTGGAATGAAAATAGCTTCTTGACAATTTCAAACAATGAAATGTCTGAAACAGCTAAACTTTATGGCTCCAGCGAATGGAATGCAGATAGTGTCGAGGCGGCTGATGAATTTGCAAAGAACTTTGTGAACGCTATTCCTGAGGAGAATAAAGTAGTCAATGTAGGTCATACGGAACACCACTATGTCAATGGTGTATGTACCATTTGCGGGGCGGTGGAATCTTACGAGCCACCATACACAGGCAAGTATAGTTATGAAATCATTGTCAAGGACGTAGAAAATGGCACCCTTACTGTGGATAAATACGCGACTGAAGACGAAACTGTTACGGTTACAGCTATACCGAACGATGGCTATCAACTGGAAAGCCTTCAGGCTAGTGCAGGTAATGAAAAGGTGGCAATGAATGATCAAGGAAACGGCATTTACTCTTTCGTTATGCCAAGCCATGATGTTGTGTTGACGGCGACCTTTGTTGAGGCTCAGCCGGTAAGTTTGCCATTTACCGATGTGGTAGAAGACGACTGGTATTATGAAGCAGTACAGTATGTGTACGCCAATGGATTGATGAATGGTGTCGATGATACGCTCTTTGCCCCGAACAACAATTTGAGTAGGGCCATGATGGCAGCGGTTCTTTATAACATTGAAGGCGGTGGTGCTGTGTCTGAGAGTGTATTTAATGACGTGTCAGACGGTGCTTGGTATGCAGATGCAGTTAACTGGGCAGCAGCAAATGACATCGTAGGTGGCTATGAAGATGGCTCTTTCCGACCAAATGCACCGATCACGCGTGAGCAAATGGCATCTATTTTCTATCGTTACGCTGCATATAAGGGATACGATACCAACGCTCGTGCTGACCTCGGTACTTACACGGACAGTGACGACGTATCTGTATGGGCAAAAGAAGTTATGCAATGGGCTGTTGGTGCGGAACTTATCCACGGCATGAGTGACAACATCCTTCTGCCGCAAGGCAACGTTACACGTGCGCAGGCAGCAACAGTACTCATGAATTACTGTGGAAGTATAGAAAAATAGTAGTGACTAAATAGAAAAAAGCATCCGGTAAAGGGACGCTTCAGACTGTAGAAAAACCCAGCTTTGGTCTAAGAACCGAAGCTGGGTTTTCTTAT
>CAUWHJ010000031.1:0-18091 GCA_963558655.1 uncultured Peptococcaceae bacterium | reverse complement strand
GTCGGTAGAGCAGAGGACTGAAAATCCTCGTGTCGCTGGTTCGATTCCGGCTCGAAGCATGAAAGCCTGAAGTGGATGCTTCAGGCTTTTTTGTTGCGTTTTTTGGCGATGGAAAATATAAAAAGTGCCGCACTAAAGCATTTGCTTTCGTGCGGCACTTTTGGGTTTGCCTGCTTTTATTGTCCGAAAGGGGTTTTATAAAGTGTTGTGGTATCGGCATCGTTTATCGGCTGCTCATTGACAGCGGAGCGCGGTAGGGTGATGTCAGCATCTGGCGAAATGATGGCGCTGTTTTCTTTTGTGGAAGCGCTGGCTTGTGTGTGTGCCGCTGCGGCGTTTTCTCTGGCTTCCATGACCTCTTTTTCTTTGAGCTGCAACGCTGCCTGAGCGTTTGTTAGCGCCTGATTGGTTGCTTTCGCTCGCTTGTAATTGGCATAGGTGCGGTACATAAAGTGACCGAGCAAAAGGCAGAGCAAAAGTTCTGCGGCGGCGCTGATAAGCAGAAATTGCAGAAACGAGAGCGTGCCGTTGTAACCGAGCACATTCAACACCACACAGGCACAAGCTAAGAACAGTGTTACGATCATCATAAAAATTCGCATATGGTCTTGTCACTCCTTTGGGATTATTATACAATGAATGGTAACTTGTATTGTACACGTTTTCTGACAAGAGCACAAGCAGCGGTCAAGGAGGAGGGTGTGCTATGGAAAAATTACGCCGAGCACGAAAAGGGAAAAAATTAACAGGAGTGTGTGCCGGTTTGGCGCATAGCATTGGCGTGGATGTGAGCTATGTGCGCCTGGCTTGGTTGACGATGGCGCTGGTGCCACCGTTTAATCATCTTATTGTGATTGCTGTGTATATTCTCTTAGCGTGGATTTTGCCGCAAGCTGACCGTCAGCTGGAGGCTGTGTCGGATGGAGAATAAGGGTGCCCAAGTCTGCGGCGTGATTATCCTGGGGCACGGCAGCCGCTATCCCGAAGGACGGCGCGTGATTGAAGAAACGGTGGCGCGTTATCAGAAAAAACATCCGCAGTTTCTGGTACGTCCGGCTTTTGTAGAAATGGCTCAGCCGCAGCTTGAAGAAGCAGTGGCGGCGTTGGTGTCGGAAGGCGTGGGGCAGATTGTGGTGGTGCCGCTCTTTCTGTCGTTTGGTCACCATATTGCTGAGGATTTGCCAACACGCATGAATGTGTTGCAAGAAGCCCATCACTCTGTGAAATTCATCACAACAGCGCCGATTGGCGCTGACCCGCTCTTATGTGATATAGTACAAGCGCGCATTGAAAGCAGTGCGCCGGAATGTTTGCAATAGCACCTGCACAAAGCAGCAGGTGATTTTTTTCGGCTTGCAGCGGCTCTCATCTCAGTGATAAGGAGGTTACGCTGCGGTATACACAGAGACTATCGAAGCGAAAAAATTCATTTATCAATCAGATTGATAAATCTTGTCTCAAATGGGCAATGGGGACGGTTAAAAAGTTGAAGAGTATGGGGAAACTCTGCTATAATGAAAGTGGTGTAGCTTGTCATATAAAGACAGTGTGGGAATTTTTAGTCCTACTTTAAGGAAAAATATCACAAGCTGCCAAGGCCCTTTACGAACAGGAGGGGAAGATGCTTAAATTTATTTCATCGGTTCGCCTTGCGGTGATTCTTATTGCGGCATTGGCGGGGTTGTCTGTGGCAGCAACGATTTACGATCTGCCAGAGATGTATCATTCCTGGCCATTTCGCATTATTGCAGCCGCTTTTTTTGTCAACCTTCTGACTTGCAGTGTGCAGCTGTGGCCAAAACTGGCACGCAATTTGCGCCGCAATGCAGACACGCTGGTTGGTAGCGAACGCTACATGAAAGCCAGTCATTTAGATAAAAACGGCTTCTTTGAAGCTTTGTCAAAGGCACGTTATAAAAAGCAATCCTATCATGAAACCGAAGAAGGTATGTATGTTCTTGCCCGACAGAATGTGCCACAGCTTTTTGCACCGCATATTCTGCATATCGGTTTGTTAATCATCATTGTTGGGGCGTTTTTATCGAGCTTTTCCGTAACAGGACAGCTCATGTTGACGCCGGGGGAATCGCAGCCACTGCCTCGCGCGATTGAAGAACGTGTGGGCGAAGGTGTGATTACCGTTGATGATTTTACAACGGCCTATGATGATGCTGGCGCTGTTGAAAACTGGGTCACCACCTTTGACCTCAGCATTGGTGATGAACAGCTGGCTGAAAATGTGACGACAAGTGTGAACCATCCTTACAAAGAACATGGCCTGAGTATTTATCAGATGGCTTATCGCAATATGTATGTGGTGCATATTGAAGGCGATGAATCTGTGACAGGCGACTATGCCATTCCGGAAAGTCAGCGCTTCCCATTGGGTGAGCATACTGTGGATATTGAACCGATGGCTGATGACATCGCCTTACTTTATGTCTTTGATGAAGATGGCAATGAAGTAGGCTCCTATGCCTTTAGTGCAGGTACGACTGTCAATGTTGACGAACAAACGACCATTGAATACCTTCAGCCACTGTCTGCGACGGTGTTGGAATTGAAGTACAGCCATGCAATTCCTGTGATTTTTGCTGGCTTTATTGTTGCAACGCTGGGTGCTTTGCTGATGCTTTTGGGGCGTTACAGTGAAGTGCAGGCCTTTGTGGCGAAAAATGGCAGCGTTTCAGTGAGAGTCATCAATAAAAGTGCTTATCTGCGCCGTAAGCAATGGGAACGTTTTGGCGTTTCCGAGCAGACACAGGAGGATGAAAAAGAAAAATGTTAGAAACATTACAGTTATTCTTGATATGGGCAATCGTTGGTTCCTGCGCCGGGAGTTTTCTCCTGCTTTTGCTCCACCGCCATAAAATTTCCGAAACCTCTGTTAGCAAGTGGTTGGCGGTGGTAACTTCGGTGATTGCCGTAGCTGCTTTGGTGGTGCGTATCATTGCTGTTGGCCGCCTGCCATTCACTTCCGGCTTGGATTTCGGCTTTTGGCTTTGCGCCGTGATTTTGGTGATTTTTGCCATTATCAGCATCAAGCAGAAAATGGCGGTTATGGGCTATTTGATTTATCCCATTGTTACTGCCCTTGGCCTTTGGATGACCAATTTCAGTCTGGAGCAGGCAGAAGTGGCACCAGCCTTGCGAAGCAACTGGCTGGATTTCCATGTTTCAACGGCGATTATCTCCTACACCATGTTTCTCTTTTCTTTTATATTTTCTGTGATGCTCCTTTTGGGCGGCAAAGAAAAATATAAAAACCTTCCTGCAACTGATGTGCTGAACGAATGGGCGTATCGTGCCTGTGTCATTGGCTTGGCACTCCTGACCATTGTTATCATCACAGGATCTGTCTGGGCAGAATATGCCTGGGGCTCTTTCTGGAGCTGGGACCCAAAAGAAACTTGGGCGCTGATTACATGGTTGATTTATGCCGTTTATCTGCACCTGCGTTTGCGTGGTTGGTCTGAAAGAAAAGTTGCCTGGATCAATGTCATTGGCGTTGTAGCCGTCATTTTTACTTTATTTGGTGTTAGCTACCTGTTGCCGGGTTTACATAGCTATATTTAATAAGTTTGGGGGTCCTGTTTTTGTCAACACGATTAAAAGAGGTATTACGTGCCCATGAAAAAGCGTTGCTCGAAGCCTGGTTTGAGCAAATGATGCATTCTTATCCAACAGAAGCAAGAAAATATTTTAAGAAAGTCAATAGCGATTTCACAAATCCTGTGGGCGCTAATTTATACCATAGCCTGGACAAACTGTTGCATACACTTTTGTCTGACGCACCCGATGCAGACCAAGTGAATGAAAACGTGTACATGATTCTTCGCATCAAAGCTGTGCAGGAAGTGCTGCCTAGCCAAGCAGTATCGTTTGTGCCAGCCTTGAAGCAGATTGTGGAAGAGGTTTGTGGCAAGGCGCTTTCAGATGCCGGAGTGACAACAAAAGAATGGCTGGATTTTTACAGCGATTTAGACACGGTTGCCCTCTATGCGTTTGACAGTTATAGTGAAAGTCGCGAATTGATTTACAAGATGCGTTTGGATCAAATCAGACAGACCAACGACATCTTGGTCAGAGCTGACCTTTTGGATAAGGCTCTTGATATGCAAGATTTTATGCAATGTAGCAGTTCACTTGACAAAGACAATGCAGAGGCGTGCTCACCGGAAGGGTGTGCGTCTTGCAGCAGTCAGTGTCAGGTCAACATAGAAAAAGGGGTGTAATGAAATGGCAAAACTTCCAAAACCTGCGGAGCTGCTGGACATTAGTTATAACCCTCCGAAGACTCCTTGGATGGAAACACCGGTGGAGTTCAGAGAAGGGATGTACTGCCACGCCGGAAAACCGGAAAGCGCAGCTAATGTCAGCCTCCCAAACGCTCGTGAATGGCGTGTGCCGGATGATGATTGGCAACTGCCTGAAAACTGGCAGGAGATCATTCTCCAGGGTCTGCATGACCGTCTCGATCGTTTCCGCTCTTTGAAAATCTTCATGGATTGCTGTGTTCGCTGTGGTGCGTGTGCGGACAAATGTCACTTCTTCTTAGGAAGCGGCGATCCAAAGAACATGCCGGTGCTGCGTGCCGAACTCTTACGCAGCGTGTATCGTAAAGAATACACCTTGGCCGGTAAGCTGATGGGTAAGATGGTTGGCGCACGTGCGCTCACCGAAGATGTGCTGAGAGAATGGTTCTACTACTTCTTCCAGTGCTCCGAATGCCGTCGTTGCTCGGTTTTCTGCCCATACGGCATCGACACCGCCGAGATTACCATGCTCGTGCGCGAGCTTTTGAACCTCGTCGGTCTTAACATCGACTGGGTTATCACACCAGTCTCCAACTGTTTCTCCAAGGGCAATCACTTGGGCATTCAGCCACACGGGATTGTCGACAGCTATGACATGATGCTGGATGATATTGAAGACATCACCGGTGTCCGTCTTGATCTGACCTACAACCGTAAAGGTGCAGAAATTCTCTATGTACCACCATCTGGGGACATTTTTGCAACGCCAGGGAACTACACCCTGATGGGGCAGCTCATGCTCTTCCATGAATTGGGCTTGGACTACACGGTCAGCACCTTCAACTCCGAAGGTGGTAACTTTGGCCTTTTCACCTCCAATGAAATGATGAAGAGACTCAACCAGAAGATTTATGCAGAAGCAAAACGCCTTGGCGTTAAGTTCATCATTGGTGGTGAGTGCGGCCATATGTGGCGCGTTATCCACCAGTACATGGACACCATGAATGGTCCTGCGGACTTCCTTGAAGTGCCAAAGAACCCAATCACCGGAACCGTGTTTGAAAATGCACGTTCCACCAAGATGATTCACGTTACCGAGTTTACTGCCGATATTATCCGTCATAATAAGATCAAACTCGACCCATCCAGAAACGCCGGCATCATTGCAACCTATCATGATTCCTGCAACCCTTCCCGTGCGATGGGGCTTCTGGATGAACCACGTTACATTCTGGATCACTGTGTTGAATGGTATGAAATGCCAGAAGACACGATTCGTGAAAAAACCTTCTGCTGCGGTTCCGGTTCCGGTTTGAACGCAGAAGAAGACATGGAACTGCGTATGCGCGGTGGGTTCCCACGTGCCAATGCGGTGAAATATGTCAACAAGAAATATGGTGTTAATATGCTCTCCTGCGTATGCGCCATCGACCGCGCTGCTTTACCACCTCTCATGCGTTATTGGGTACCAGGTGTTGAAGTCTGCGGCGTGCACGAACTCTTAGGCAACGCTTTGGTTATGAAAGGCGAAAAGCCTGATCGTACTGAAAACCTGCGTTTTGAACCATTGCAGAACCAGGAAGTTTAAGGAGGTAGGTGTAAATGCGTAATAAAACAAACATCGTTGTTGGGGTGCTTGTATTCTTACTGGTTGTCACCTCTCCAATCTGGCTTAACCTCGGTAAGAGCGCTGAAGCCAGCGAAGTAGAAGTCAGCTATGATACGCCAACCATCAACGCACTGCCTGAAGATGAAAGACACTGCATCTATGATGCCGATTATATGCGTGAAAACCACATGGAAATTCTTCATCAGTGGAAAGTACAGGTTGTTCGCGATGACAACCGCACGCTGGTAACACCAGATGGTCGTGAATTTGAAATGAGCTTGCAGAACACCTGCTTAGACTGCCATTCCAACTACGACGAATTCTGCGAAAAATGTCATAATGCTAATGGTGTTGATCCTAACTGCTGGACCTGCCACACCAACTCCTCCACGGAATACGGTGATGCAGCCAATGCTTCTCAGAACCTTGAAGTCACCGCAGATGAGGAGGTGGCTAACTGATGGAAAATATGTCCAGACGTAAGTTCTTGAAACTGGGCGCACTCTCTGCCGGTTTGGTCACACTCGCCGGTTGTGCTACCATTAAAAACACACCAATCGGTGGCGGCTCTTTCGAGAAATCTACCAGCGAAGAAAGAGTTGGCAAATGGGGTATGTTCATTGATATGGAAAAAGTGGACAATATTGATGAACTCGCTCATATCTGCCATGAAGAACACAACGTGCCAAATGTGCCTGACAAACGCCACGAAGTAAAGTGGATTTGGGCAGAACCATTCTCAGCACTGTTCAAAGACATTTCTCATGAAGGCGTTCAGGAACGCTATGCTGATACGCCATTCATTGCTACCTGCAACCATTGCCGTAAACCTGTTTGCGTGAAAGTTTGCCCAACGCAGGCAACCTTCCAGTCAGAAACCGGCATCACGCTTCAGGATATGCACCGTTGCATTGGTTGCCGTAACTGCATGGCAGCTTGCCCATACGGCAGCAGAAGCTTCAACTTTGTGGAGCCTCGTGATTATCTTGAAACCATCAATCCAGAATACCCAACCCGCATGAAGGGTGTCGTTGAAAAATGCGACTTCTGCTATGACAGACTGTCTAAGGGCGAAATGCCACTTTGTGCAGAAAACAGCGAGGGTATTATTGTTGGTGATTTGGATGACGAAAACTCTGAAATCTCTCGTTTGATTCGAGAAAACATGACCATTGTACGTGGCGAAAGCTATGGCACCGAGCCATGCTGCTACTATAAAGTCAGCTTAGCAGAGGGGGAGGCGTAAACAATGATTGAAAAAACATTTGTCAAACGCAGCGGCCCGAAATATTGGGCGTGGATTCTTTTCCTCGTAGCACTTATTGCCATCGGTTTTGCTGCTTATATCTACCAGATGACCGTCGGTTTCCAGGTAACTGGGATGAGCCGCGACATTTCCTGGGGTCTTTACATCGGTCACCTGACCTTCTTCGTCGGGGTTGCCGCCGGGGGTGTCATGATTGTACTGCCATATTACTTCCATGATGCAAAGGCTTACGGCCGCATCACCGTTATCGGGGAATTTTTGGCAATCGCTGCCATCATCATGGCACTGCTCTTCGTTGTTGTTGACGTTGGTGTTCCAACCAAACTTTTCAACGTATATCTTTACTGGACACCAAAGTCCATGCTTTGCTGGGACTCTGTGGTTCTGCCAACCTACCTGATTCTCAATATCATTGTTGGTTACCAGGTGCTCCAGGCTGAAAATAAAGGCCTGCATTATAAGAAGTGGGTAAAAGTACTGGCTATGATTTCTGTGCCTGTTGCTTTCTCCATTCACATTGTTACTGCATTCCTTTATTCCGGTCTGCCTAGCCGCCATTACTTCCTGACGGCTGTGCTGCCTGCCAAGTTCCTTGCCAGTGCATTTGCAACCGGTCCTGCATTGATTATCCTGATTTGCCTCCTGCTCAAAAAGCTCACCGGCTTTGACGCAGGCGAAAAGGCCATCAAGATGCTTTCCACCACTGCCATCTATGCGTACATCGCTACCATGATTATGATGGCTGGTGAATTCTTCACCGCTTACTATTCTGGCGTTGAAGAACACCAGATCGCATTGACCTATCTCTTTGCCGGCTATCACGGTCACAATGAATTTGTGCCTCTGATGATGCTCTTCATTGTTTGCGTGGTTGTTACCTTGGTGCTCTTACTGCCTACCAAGTTCCGCTACAACAAGGCAACGATGATTGTTGGCTGCATTGCGCTCTTCCTGTCGATGTACATCGAAAAAGGTTTGACCTTCGTTATCGGTGGTCTTTCCGAAAACCCATTCGGTGAAATCGTTGACTATATTCCTGGCAAGATTGAGCTTATGGTTATCGTTGGTATCTTTGCCATCGGCCTCTTGATTCTGAGCATTCTGCTCAAGATGGTGACCGTTGTTAAGTACGATAACGACGAAGGTGCTTTCCCTAACAAACCGGACCGCACCAACCTTGCTTATCGTCTCAACGAAGAAGCTGGTACCTATGTAGATACCCGTCCAAAACCAGAACCAGAGCCTGAAGAGGAAGCACCGGCGGAGGACGCAGAAGCCCCTGATAAGGCTTAACGACTACCAAAGAAAGTGAGGAAAAAACAATGGGATTTATTGTTGCAGTTGTCATAGTCGCTGCGATTTTGGCAATCACTTACGTCGGGGTAGCCGTTGCTGGTTTGGAAATGTTCTTCGGGATTGTCCTGCCTTACATTGCAATCGCTTGCTTCATCGTTGGTGTTGTTTATCGCATCGTTAAATGGGCAAAATCTCCAGTCCCATTTAACATTGTTACCACCTGTGGTCAGGAAAAGTCGCTCGACTTTATTAAGACCAACCCTATTGATAACCCAACCACCCGTGCAGGGATGGTTGTGCGTATGATTCTTGAAGTGACCGTGTTCCGTTCCCTCTTCCGCAACAGCAAAGCGGAACTGACTGAGGACGGCGACATCAAATATCAGTGGGAAAAATGGCTGTGGATTTTCGCTCTGCTGTTCCACTGGGGGATGTTCTTCACCCTGCTGCGTCACTTCCGTTTCTTCACCGCAGACGTTCCAGCCTGGGTTGGCTGGATTGAATCTGTGGACGGCGTGTTCATGGTAGACTTGCATCCAATCTACCTCACCGGCTTCATGATGGTTGGTGGTTTGGCATTGCTTCTTCTGCGCCGTCTTTACATCGGTAAGGTACGCTACATCAGCTTGCTCAACGACTACTTCCCACTCTGCCTGCTTTTGGGCATTGGCTTGATGGGGATGTGGATGCGCTACACCGATCTCGGTCATGTAGACATCAATGCTGTTGGCGACCTGATGGTTTCCCTCGTTACCTTCCATCCAGAACTGCCTGCTGAAGGCATTGGTGTGGCTTTCTATATGCACTTGGCGCTCGTTTGCGTACTCATGATTTACTTCCCAATGGGCAAACTTATGCACGCTCTTGGCGTATTCATGAGCCCTACCCGCAACATGGTCAACAACAGCCGTGCAAAACGCCACATCAACCCATGGAACCCAGTTGTCGAATTCCACTATTACAGTGATTACGAAGACGAATTCCGTGAAAAGATGGTTAAGGTTGGCTTGCCTGTCGATAAAACTGTCGAAGAGGCTGCCGCCGAAAAGGCTGCCAAAGAAGCCGCTATGCGCGCAGAACTTGGCCTGTAAAAAACATACGAATAGCCAGCGTCATCGGACGCTGTCTATTTTTGTGCGCGGATATAGAACGGTAAAGAAGGAACACTGGTTATGGTAGCAATCGCCGGTGAAATAAAGTATAATAAAAGTCGGTACCATATAAAAAGCACAATAAAGGAGAATGATGAATGAATAGCTTTTTATCCAGCTTTAGCAGCTTGGTTCTCACCATTTTAGCCATCATACCGGCGATGTGTATTCATGAGTATGCCCATGGATGGATGAGCTACAAGCTGGGCGATCCTTCGCCAAAATATGATGGTCGTCTGAGCTTGAACCCATTGCACCACATCGACCTTTTGGGGGCACTTTTCCTGATTGTGTTCAACTTTGGCTGGGCGAAACCGGTGCAGGTTAACCCACGCTACTATAAGAACCCAAAGCGCGGTATGGCGTTGGTTGCCTTGGCAGGGCCTGTGGCCAATTTCATTCTGGCGCTTTTGTGCCTGATTGTGAACAACATTATTCTGAGAGTGACTGGTGGCAGCGTGGGCATGGTGGTGTACTACCTCTATGATTTCTTCCTGCTTTCAGCGATGGTGAATGTGGGGCTTGGCGTGTTCAACCTGATTCCGCTGCCACCATTGGACGGTTCTAAGGTGCTCGCTATGTTTCTGCCGACACGCTGGTATTACAACTATATGCGTATTGAGCAATGGGGCTTTGTTGCGCTCTTTTTGCTTCTTGCGCTGGGCGTGCTCAGTCGTCCGCTTTTCTACTTGCGTAGCGGCGTTTTGAGCTATTTGGATTTTATTGCCACTGCGTTGGTTGGCATTTTCTAAAATTCAACTATCAAGAGTAAAATAAGGTAAAAAGGACGTGATAAATGTGAACAATGCGCCCAAAAGAGTGGCCTTCCATACATTGGGCTGCAAGGTGAATCAGCATGATTCGGCCATTATGGCAGCACTTTTTCAAGATGCAGGCTATGAGGTGGTGCCGTTTGATAAGGTGGCTGACGTGTATGTTATCAACACTTGCACCGTCACCCATCTCAGCGACCGCAAGTCACGTCAGATGATTCGCCGTGCAGCGGGTGAAAACCCAGAGGCGACCGTGGTGGTTTGCGGTTGCTATGCACAGACAGCGCAAAACGAGTTGGCAGCACTGGACGAGGTGGACCTCATCATTGGCACCAATGAACGCCACAAAGTAGTGGAGGCGGTGGAAACTTTCCGTGAAAATCACGTGAAAACCGCCTATATGCCGGAAGATGACGAGTGGTACAGATATGAAAATCTGCCGCATGAGCGTGTCAGCGGTATGACACGTGCCTATGTAAAAATCCAGGAAGGTTGCGACCAATTTTGCGCCTACTGTATCATTCCTTATGCGCGCGGGCCATTGCGCTCCCGCAGCGAAGAAGACACCATTGCGGAAATCCGCGAATTGGTGGCGCAGGGCTATAAAGAAGTGATTCTCACAGGCATTCATATCGGCGCCTATGGGCGTGGAGTGAAAGACAACACTTGCGACCTTACCGGCCTTTGCCGACGTATCCTCGATGAAACGGACATTGCGCGTTTGCGTATTGGTTCGCTCGAGGGCATTGAAGTGACCGACGAACTGATTACAATGATTGCCGAAAATCCTCGCATGGCGCAGCATCTGCATTTGCCGTTGCAAAGTGGCTGCGACCGCACCTTAGCGGAAATGCGCCGCCCTTATGACACCGAAGCCTTTCGCGATATGATGCGCCGTATTCGTCAGCGTGTGCCGAACATTGCCATCACCACCGACCTCATGGTTGGTTTTCCGGGTGAAACGGAAGAAGATTTCAAAGAAAGCCTTGTATTTTGCAACGACATTGCTTTCGCAGGTATGCACATTTTCAAATACTCCATGCGTAACGGCACGCCGGCAGCGGCGATGACCAATCAGATTGACCCGCAGATTAAAGAGCGACGCGCCAAACAAATGGCGGACGTGGCACAGAAAAATAAGCGTGACTACGAAGCACGTTTCGTGGGCCAAACCTTGCGTATTCTCGTGGAAGAACAGGATGCCGATGGCCTTTGGATGGGCCACAGTTCCAACTATCTCATGGTTCATTTTCCCGGCGAAGCGATTGCTTCTGGCGATTTTGTCGATGTACGCATCACTGCGGTGGAAAAAAATCGTTTGCTGGGTGAGATGATAAATCAAGTGAAGGAGGAAATCGTATGAGTGACTGCATTTTTTGCAAGATTGCAAACGGTGAAATTCCAACAACCACCGTTTACGAAAACGACCTCGTTCGCGCCTTTCGTGATACCGACCCACAAGCACCAACGCACGTGCTCGTGGTGCCAAAACGTCACATTCAGAGCGTGAACCAGTTGACCCAGGAAGACGGTGCGCTGATGCTTGCCATGCTTGAGGCCATTCATCATGTTGTCAAGAGTGAAGGCATCGAAGCAGGATACCGCCTCGTCGCTAACACTGGGGAACAGGGTGGCCAGAGCGTTCCGCATCTGCACGTTCATGTGCTCGGCGGCCGCGATATGAAATGGCCTCCAGGCTGATTCCTCTGTCATGCCCAAAGCAACCAAGCCAGCGTTATGGAAGCGTGTCTTCCAGCCCACGCAAGTGGGGGAAGAACGCTGGCTGCGTTTTTTTCGCATCTTTCTCGGTAATATCCTGCTGACCGGGGCCTATGCATTCATTACCGTGCCAAAAATCATCTTAAATGGTGGTGTTACCAGTTTTTCGCTGGTGTTACAAGAATGGACAGGCATTGATGTGGCCATTCTTGTAGACGTGCTCTCTGTGGTGCTCATCGCCATCAGTTTTCTTTTCCTTGGCAAAAGCTACTTTATTGGTGCGCTTTTTTCGAGCGTTTGCTACATGGGACTGTTCAGCGCCTTTCATTGGACGGGCTGGGAGCTGCCCTTTCCGGAGCTTTTCGGCACACCGGTATTGGCGACGCCGATTGCTGCCGTGCTTGTGGCGGCTGGCTACTACTTTTGCATTGCCTCTCAAGCAACGGCTGTGAGCTTTGATACCATTGCGCTCATTCTCAATAAACACAACGCCCGTTTTGACATTGCTACCACCATGATGGTCATTAACATTGTGGTTTTGCTCACCGGTGCAGCCACATACAGCATCAGTGCTGTTGTCTGTGGGCTGCTCTTTACCTTCCTGCAAGCACAATTTTTGAAGCTCTTTCTCAAGCTCGGCGGCGTGCAGCAAGTGGGGGCGTAAATTTCGATGAAATACGCAATTCTGCTTGCATTTCAAGCCTTTGTATCATATAATAATTGTTGTGTTCAAAGTCCAGATATCAACAGTCCCGATTTCTCCTGTTGATTCCGGAGGGAGGGAAGTAGTCAATGTCATCAGAAATTAAGGTTCGTAAGGACGAATCATTAGATAGCGCATTACGTCGTTTTAAGCGTTCTTGCCAAAAGTCCGGCGTCCTGGCCGAATGCCGCAAGCGCGAACATTATGAAAAGCCAAGCGTAAAGCGTAAGAAAAAATCTGAAGCTGCAAGAAAGAACAATCGTAGAAAATCCTACTAATTTCTCGCAAGCCTATACAAACGACCGGTTGTGTGCCGGTCGTTTTTTTGTAGCCATAGTGTGCCGTGCACAGCTCGTTGCATGGTCGTGTATCACCAGATAAAGGAGGTTTTCATGAACGAACAGGCCCACAAGAATCCACAAGGCGGCGTAAAAATGCGTGCGTTTAAGGCGGCTTTTCCGTGTACGCTGCCCATCTTTGCCGGCTTTTGGTTTTTGGGCATGGCGTATGGCATCTATATGTCGGTGTCGGGCTTTAGCTTTGTGTATCCCATGCTCATGGCTGCCGTGATTTTTGGCGGCTCTCTGGAATTTGTCGCTGTTTCCATGTTGCTTAGCCCTTTTGCGCCGGTGCAGACGCTTTTGGTGGCACTCATGATTCAGGCACGCCATCTTTTTTACGGCATCGCCATGTTGGAAAAGTTCAAAGGGTTGGGCTGGAAACGATGGTATCTCATTTTTGGTATGTGTGATGAAACCTTTTCCATCAACTATTCTACGAACATTCCAGAGGGTACAGACCGTGGCTGGTTTATGTTTTTCGTCACCCTGCTCAATCAACTCTATTGGGTCAGCGGCTCAACCATAGGCGCTCTTTTGGGCAACCTCCTCACCTTCAACACCGAGGGGTTGGAGTTTGTTCTCACTGCCATGTTCATTGTGATTTTTCTTGAGCAGCTTCTCAAAGAAACACAGCTTATAACCGCCATCATTGGTTTGGCAGCGTCTTTGGGATGCTTGCTCATTTTTGGTGCCGATGGTTTTCTTGTGCCGAGCATGATTGTGATTCTTGTAGCGCTGGTAGGCCTGCGCCGCCCGATTGAACAACGAGGAGGCTGGAACGTATGAGCCTTGCCGAACAAATCATCACCATTGCCATCTGTGCCCTTGCTACCATGGCCACACGCTTTTTACCGTTTTTGATTTTTCGTGAAGGCAAGCCAACGCCGCCGCTTGTTCTCTATCTTGGCAAAGCCTTGCCGGCAGCCATTTTTGCCATGCTCGTGGTGTACAGCCTGCGTAATGTCAGCCTTGCTGCACCAAGCCATGGACTTCCGGAAGCATTGGCCATTGCGCTCACCGTGGGCTTGCATCTCTGGAAGCGGCAGATGCTCTTATCCATCGCCGGCGGCACTGTGTGCTATATGCTCCTGGTGCAACTGGTGTTTTGAACGGATTGGTACCTTGAGAGGTTTTATTATATACTGACTTTATCTTTCAATCTTAAGGTGGGAAATTCATGATAGAAAAAAGCAAACAAAATATGCAATGGACGAAAACCTACACGTTTTCAGCAGTCATTCAGGCGGTTCCGGATAAAGGTGGTGCTTATGTGCGCTTTCCCTACGACATTCGCAAAGAATTTGGCAGAGGCAGAGTGAAAGTAGACGCCACCTTTGATGGTGAACCCTATCGTGGCAGCATTGTCAATATGGGTGTAAAAAATGAAGATGGTTCCATTTGCTATATCATCGGCGTCCGTAAAGACATTCGTGCAAAAATTGGCAAGCAACCGGGGGACACTGTAAATGTGACGGTCAAAGCCCTCCAACCTTAACAGAAGGTAAGCGTCATGTAGCAATGTTCTACGGCGAATGTCAGAGAGTGTTCCTTATCCTTAAATTTACGAATCATTATGATAGTTTTCGTGAAACCCTTGTCAATCCGTGCTGAATTTGTTACTGTAAGCGTGTAATATTGCTCGCCGGCGCAAGCCGGAATGACTCAACAAAGAAAGGTTGATGAGTTTCATGAAAAAACGTGCAAGCAAAGTGCTTTCCGGTGTCCTTGCGGCAAGCATGCTGTGGGGCATGAGCCTGCCTGCGTTCGCCAATGAAAACGTGGACAGACAGGACGACATTGTGGTGCTTTATACCAATGATGTACACTGCACCGCAGACGACGGCATGGCTTATGCTGCTATTGCCGGCTACAAGGGCGAAATGGAAGACGCTTACGGCGCCGATCGTGTCACCCTCGTGGATAATGGCGACGCCATCCAGGGCGGCGTGCTCGGCACCCTCTCTGATGGGGAGTGGATTGTCGATATGATGAATCAGGTTGGTTATGACCTTGCCATTCCGGGAAACCATGAATTTGATTTTGGCATGGACCAGTTTTTGGACATTGCTCAAAATCAGGCCAATTACCAGTATCTGAGCTGCAACTTTGTGGATAAAAACGGTGCGCCGGTGCTTGAGCCATACACCATCGTGCCTTATGGCGATGTGGACATTGCTTATGTGGGCATCTCCACGCCGGAAACCATTTCTAAATCCACCCCAACCCATTTTCAGGATGAAAACGGCAATTACATCTATGGCTTCTGCCAGGATAAAAGTGGCCAAGCCCTCTATGACCAAGTGCAGGAAACCGTAGACGAGGCGCGTGCAGCTGGCGCCGATTATGTGGTGGCTTTGGCGCATCTGGGCGAAGACCAGCAAAGCAGCCCATGGATGAGCACCGAAGTCATCGCCAACACCACCGGCATTGACGTGATGCTCGATGGTCATTCGCATACCACTGAACCTGAAAAAATTGTCGAAAATGAAAACGGTGACGACGTGCTCCTCAGCCAGACCGGCACCAAAGGGGAAGCCATTGGCCAACTCACCATCGACCCTGAAAGCGGCGACATGAGCACCCAGCTTGTGGATCTTTCCACCGTCGCTACCGATACGCCAGCTTACACAGCCACCCAACAGTTTGTTCAGGACATTCAAGACAAATACCAGGCGGTGACCGAAGAAGTGATCGCTACCTCCGCGGTAGATCTCACCACCCTCGACCCAGCCACCGGTGAACGCCGCGTGCGCTCTGCCGAAACCAACATGGGCGACTTTTGTGCCGATGCCTACCGCGAAGTGCTCGGTGCTGACATTGGCTTCATCAACGGTGGCGGCGTGCGTGATGACATTGCCGCTGGCGACGTCACCTATGGTGACATCATCGCTGTGCATCCGTTCGGCAACATGGCTTGCATGGCGGAAGTGAGCGGACAGCAAATTCTCGACGCCCTGGAGCTTGGTGCCATGTATGCAGGCACTGCTGAAAGCGGCGGATTTTTACAAGTGAGCGGTCTCACTTACACCATCAACACTGCAGTGCCAAGCTCTGTGGTGTTGGACGACAACGGTGCTTTTGTAAAAGTAGCGGGCGAACGCCGTGTCAGCGATGTTGAAGTACAGAACCGTGACACCGGCGCTTATGAACCGCTCGACCCAAATGCCACCTATACCCTCGCCAGCCACAATTATATGCTCAAGCAGGGCGGTGACGGCTTCTCCATGTTCGGCGCCGACAACATCAACCTCCTGCTAGATGAAACCATGGTGGACAGCGAAGTGCTCATTGACTACGTGCAACAGAACCTCGGTGGCGTCATTGGCGATGCCTATGCCGACCCATACGGCCAGGGACGCATCCATATCACGGAAGAATCCGTGCCGGAAGAACCAAGCGGTGATTTGCCATTCAACGACGTAGCGGAAAGCGACTGGTTCTATGGCGCTGTGAAATACGCCTATGACAACAACCTGATGAACGGTGTCACTGCCGACCAGTTTGCCCCACAAACCAATCTCACCCGCGCCATGATGGCAGCCGTGCTGGCAAACCTTGAAAACGGCACCGCCAGCGGCGACGCACATTTTAGCGACGTGGCAGACGATGCCTGGTACGCCGACGCCGTCAACTGGGCGGCTGAAAACGGCATCGTCAACGGCTATGAAGATGGCACCTATCGACCAAACGACAACCTCACCCGCGAACAAATGGCTGCCATGCTGCATAACTACGCCGCCTACAAAGGCTACGACCTCAGCGCAACAGATGACCTTAGCACCTTTACCGATGCCGACCAGGTCAGCAGTTGGGCGCACAATGTCGTTTGCTGGGCAGTGGGCGCTGATTTGCTCCATGGCACCGGTGATGGCATCTTGAACTCAGGTGGCACCGCCACCCGTGCCGAAGTGGCTGCCATTCTTGCCAACTTCTGCAACACCTTTGTAGAAGAACCGGAAGAAACACCCGTTGCAGCTTAACATTACACATGAAAAAAACTGTGCAAGACCAAGCGTCCTGCACAGTTTTTTATTGTCCATTTTTCGTCTGTTTGTGTGCCAGAAAAGCAAATCATGCTACACTGGAAAAAATCTGAGAAAGCGAGGGAACACCCATGACCACCACACTTACCGCCGCCAACCTGGCTGCTTACGCCGAACATCTCAAAAACGAAGAACGCAGCGCCGGCACCATCGAAAGCTACCTGCGCCATCTGCGCGCCTTTGCCCGCTGGCTGGATGGCCGCACGCCGAACAAAGACACCGCCTCCGCCTGGAAAGCCCACCTTCTTGCCAGCGGCTACCAGGCCACCACCATCAACAGCAAACTGGCTGCCTTGAACAGCTTTTTCGCCTTTATGGGCTGCGCCGACTGCCGCGTGAAACCGCTGCGCTTACAGCGCCGTCTCTTTCGCGACGAACAACGCCAGCTCACCCGCCAGGATTACGAACACCTGGTCGCCACCGCCCAGCGCCGTGGGCAAGAACAACTGGCGCTTGTCATGGAAACCATCTGCGCCACCGGCATTCGCGTGTCGGAGCTGGCTGCCATCACCTTGCAAGCCCTCGCCAAAGGCAGGGCAGACATTGCCCTTAAAGGCAAGGTACGCACCATTCTCTTGCCGCGCAAACTCTGCCGCAAGCTCCAAACCTACGCCCGAAAACAGCACCTCAAAAGCGGTGCGCTCTTTCGGGCGAAAAACGGTGCGCCCCTTTCGCGCCACCAGATTTGGCGTGCCATGAAAACCCTCGCCCATCATGCCGGTGTGGCAGCGGGCAAAGTCTTTCCGCATAACCTGCGCCATCTCTTTGCTCAAGTGTTCTATGCCAACTGCCGCGATGTGGTGCGCCTTGCCGATATGCTCGGCCATTCCTCCGTAGAAACCACTCGCCTCTACCTACGCACCAGCGTTCAGGAGCACACCCGCTGGCTGGAAACCATGCGCCTGGTGCAGTAAACAAAATCAATATTTTGTT
>CAUWHJ010000030.1:0-18983 GCA_963558655.1 uncultured Peptococcaceae bacterium | reverse complement strand
TGGGGTGGTATGGCGAGAAAAAGGCCACCTATTGGCGACCTTTTTCGACAAGCTGCCGTGCTGTAAAAAAGATTTACAGCACGGTTTTTTTATGTAAAAGCTTTTGCTTTTCCTTTATTATAATAATATATATGATAAAAGAAACAAATAATAGTGAGGGATAACAATGATTATTGATACTAAATGTCGCCCGCCATTTGAGGAGTTAGTAAATAGCTACGTTTTTAATATTGAAACCAGAAAACGTTGCGCCTATCGTTTCAATATGTCGCTCCCGCCATCTCTTTTAGAACATTCCATGTCACTATTTATTAAAGAAATGGATGAAAATAGCATAACGAAAGCTCTTGTACCTGTCCGCCGTTTTTCAGGTATCTGCGGTGATACAAACCACGCTTTAGAGAACGACACACTATTTCGCTTAATGAGCACTTACCCTGGACGTTTTTTAGGTATCCCTGATATTAACCCAATCGGTGGAAACTCTGCTATTGCCGAAATAGAACAATTTCTTAACAACCCAAACATCTGTGGAATTTCATTAGAGCCTGGTTATCAATTTGTCAATGTAGATGATACACGTACATATCCACTCTACGATTTTTGCCAAATACACGATATACCAATTTTTCTCTCCTTTGGCGGTCGCTGCCAAAGAAAATTAGAAAATCTACAACCTATTGCTTTAGATCATATACTAACTGATTTTCCCGACTTAACAATAATCGTTGCTCATGGCGGTTGGCCATACGTACAAGAAATGATGTGGAATGGCTTACTTCATAAAAATCTTTATCTCATGCCAGATATCTATATGTTGAACATTCCAGGAAGCAGAGATTTTATAGATGCCGCTAATACCTTATTACAAGATCAAATTGTTTTTGGATCAGCATACCCATGTGTTTCTTATGAATATGTTATCACCTATCTCAAAAATCATCTTAATGAAAACGTTTTAGATAAAATTCTTTATAAAAATACCTTACGTGCACTCCATCTTAAGAACGTATAATAAAGGAGTATCCATATCATGATAAAAACCGGTTGTATCAATCCATTGATTCTTACTTCATTATCCCATTGTATGCATGGCGATAAGGTGCTAATTACAACTGGAAATTTTCGTTTCAATCCTGAAACGAAAGCCTCCATCATCTATCTTGGTCTTCAACTAAACCAACCAACAACCCTCGATGTAGCCAAAACTTTAAAAGATACCATTAATATTGAAAAAATTGAACTCCGAATCTTGGATAAAAAACCGCCAACTCACACAACATTGGAAGAATTGTTTCCTGACGCTACATTTTCTTATCTAAAGCAAACGGATTTTCACCAAGCAGCAGATAGTGACTCTATTGCATTAATCATTGTTACCGGAGGAATAGAATATGCTTCTAATATTCTCATAACGATTGGTCGATAATTTAATCAACCATTTCTTTTGCTATAAAGGTCTTATTTGCTGTCTGCCCCTCTTTGTGATATGATAACCCCTGCAATAATATAGAAACTGATTTCAAGGAGGCCTTTATGGCAAAGGATAAAATCTACCAGGTTGCCTTGCTGCAATCTTTAACACTTGGACAATACGATGGTTTCATCCATGTGGGCGAATTAAAGAAACACGGCGACACGGGCATCGGCACTTTTGACGGCATGGACGGTGAGCTGATTATGCTTGACGGCGTGGTTTATCAGGGATTGGCCGATGGCAGCATCGTTGAAGCGGTGGACGATGCCCTGGTGCCTTTCGGCGATGTGACCTTTTTCAAAAAAGATTTCTCCGCCAACGTGGCTGCTGGTTCACTCAAAGAAATGCACACAAACCTTTCCTCCATCATCGCCCGTCATGGCATCAACGCTTTTTATATGGTGAAGCTCAGCGGTCATTTTCACACAGTGCAAGTACGCAGCGAGCATCCACAACAAAAACCTTATCCGCCGTTAGATGTGGTGATGAGCGAACAAGCCGTTTTTAATCTCCACGATATTCAAGGCACCGTGATTGCGTTTTACTGTCCGTCATTCATGGAAGGGCAAAACACAGTAGGCTGGCACAGCCATTTCATCTCAGAAGATAAAAAAAGCGGCGGTCACATACTCGGACTCTCTGCCGATGTATTGACAGCCGCTTTCGACAAAACTTTAGAATATCAGGTCATTCTTCCTGATGACGACCATTTTCATAAGCTCGACCTCAGCGCCGATCTCTCAGAAACCATCGCCAAAGCCGAGGGCACCGCTCACTGAAAAGCGTGCTTTCACAAAAAGCCGGACATTTGTCCGGTTTTTTTATGCTCATTGTTGCTTTCGTGGGTCATGAAGCCAATAGGTGTGAATGCCGTAGTTAAACACCAGAGCGTCTTTTGGCACTTGTTCAAGAACGTTACGCACGTTGTAAAAGTCGCCGACACCGCCAAAAATCATGCTCCAGCTCATGGACATCCAGGCAAGCGAAATAACAGGGTTCGGCACTGCTGCCCAGAGCAGCCAGGCAACGAAGGGAAGAAAGCCCAAAAGCACGGCAGGTGCCAGGCTCATGACAATGAAACGGGTGCGGCTGACGGGCGTGTTGCAATACACCATGGCTGCCTGCAACTGATAGAGCCAAATGTCTTTGGTGGCTCGGCGCGGGAAAAAGAGGGCGTGCAACCATTCGTGCACAACAATGAGCACAAAATAGAGCGCCGACCACAGCACCATCACAAAAAACACTTGCCATATAGAAAAATCCTGGCTCCAGTCCAGCCCTTTGAAGAGGCGCACCACAGAAAGCGCACCAACCAGAAGAAAAAGTGGCACACTCTGGCGCATCGCCTGAACAATAACATTGTTCAGTGTGTCGCCTTCTTTAAGCCGAGTCGCCTCCGCCGGACAGTAGCCATAGTCCAGCTGCGAAAAATCTTGCAATGCACCACGAAATCGAATCGCCATTTCCCAATCCCTACTTTCTTTGATTCCGCAAATTTGCTATCATTAGAAGGACAGTTTTTCTTTGATGATACCGTATTTACAAAGGAGGGTCAACCATGCTCAAGGTGCTGAGAAATTTTATCATCGGGCTCCTGATTGGTGCAGTCGTTTTCACCCTCGCTTTGCCGTATGTTTTTTTCCACACGTCGCCCGGCGATTTTTACGCCGACTGGATCAACGCCCATCTGCGTCAAAGTCAGGATACCCGTCAGCTTGCCCGTTATTTTGACGACAGCGGCCAGCATTTGCCAATCCTCACTTACCGTGGCTTTGTCGCCGAAAATGAGGACGGCGAACCGGTGACACCAGGCATTACGCTGTCGCAGTTCGAGCAGCAAATGAAAACCCTCGTGGATATTGGCTGCACCTTTATCACGCCACAAGAACTTGCCACAGCGCTGCAAAATGGCGACACACTGCCTTCACGGGCGGTGATGATTACCTTCGATGATTGCAGCGAACAAATTTACACCGATGCTTTTCCTATTTTGCAGAAGTATGGAATCAAAGCAACGGTAAACGTCATTGGCTATTATGTGGAACACCACAACAACTACGATTTTCCGCTGCTCACCTGGGAGGAGCTGGCAGAAATGACCGACAGCGGTTTGGTGAATCTGCAAAGCGAAACCTACTATTCCTATGTCACCCAGCTCAATGTCGATGGCTCCATCACCTATCCTTTCACGGAGCAACGGCCAAACGAAAAGTGGGACGCCTACTACGCACGCATCACCAAGGACCTTTTACGCAACAACCTCAAGCTCTTCAGCGAAACAGGAACGATGCCTATTGCGCTGGCATATCCATACGGCGAAGCCAACGATACCACCCATCAAGCCATGACGGCTGTGGGGCTTACATTGGGATTCGATAGTTTCAACAATGTCTGTCTCAATCTCAACGGCAGCTATGATCTCACCCAGCTGCCACGCTTCGAGATGAACAGCAATTTCGACAGTATGCAGGAATTTATTCTCTTTATTAACACTGTCTACTAATGTCTAGCATTTTATTTCACCATTCCACAAAAAGGGGCGATACCGTGCATTTCAAATACACCCTGCTCACCATTGTTGCTGCCATCGGCTGGGGATTTTCCGGCACTTGCAGCGAGCATTTGTTCAAAACCTACGGCACCAATGGCGAATGGCTCACATCTGTTCGCCTGCTCAGTGCTGGCGCCATGCTCATTCTCATTTGTCTGGCAAGCGGCCACAAGCGTGAACTCATCGGTATTCTGAAAGACAAGCGTGACCTCGCTACCCTGCTGATTTTCGCCGTTGTCGGCATGATGGCGGTGCAATACACCTATCTCACTGCCATCGCCCACACCAATTCCGGCACCGCCACTGTGCTGCAATATGCAGGGCCAGCCTTCGTGCTGTTTTACATCTGCTTCACCGTACGCCGCCTGCCAACCTGGCGAGAGAGCGCATCGCTGGTTGGTATTCTCATTGGCGTTTTTCTTATCGCCACCCACGGCGACATCACCAGCTTGGCCATTTCCCGCGCCGGCCTTTTCTGGGGCATTGCCTCGGCAGTGTTTCTGGCAGCGCATGACATCATTCCTGTCCGCATCATACAACGCTGGGGCAGCCTGCCGGTCACAGCCTGGTCGATGTTTATTGGCGGCATTGTGCTTAGTCTGCTTACACGCCCCTTCTCTTATGAGCCAACCATCAACCTCGACAGTGTGCTCACATTCGGCGGTCTTGTCCTCATCGGCACTGTGTTCTCGTTCACGGCTTTTCTTGCCGGCGTCGCCAAAATTGGGCCTGTGAAAGCAAGCATTGTCGCTTCCATCGAACCCATCGCCGCAAGCATCTTCTCCTTTGTGTGGGTGGGCACGCATTTTACCGCCTACGATATAGTCGGCATGGCACTCATTCTCATCGCCGTCTATATTCTCACCAATGCGCCACAGAAAAATTAACACCACAAAGAAGCCACGCCCAACGCAAGCAAGCGTTGGGTGTGGCTTTTCTCATACTTCTTCGGCCGTCTGAAAACGCAGCCAATACAGCCAGCGATGGGTCACCGGTTTTTTTCGAGCATCGCTGAGCGCCTGTGCATAAAGCGCAAGTTGTTGGCGATAACGCTCAGCGTGCATACTGCGGTCGGTTTTGAAGTCTACAATTTCATACCCTTCCTCCGTTTCAAAGAAAAGGTCAATCTGTCCGTCTACCATAAAACCATCTTTGTGCATGGTAAAGGACACTTCTCGTTCCACGTGTTTTGCAGTGTTGACAATATGTGCCACAAAATCGCTTTGATAAAAGCCTTCGAGCATATCGACGTCCACAGCTGCACGTTCTTCCGGCGTAAGGAAGGCACGCTTTTCAAGTTCAGCCAAGCCCTGCACAATCTCTGCCCTGCTTTGCGCGCGCAGCGGCAGCCACTGCACCACCTGGTGCATCAAGGTGCCCAGCGCTGCGCCAGTGAAAGAAAGATGCTCCTGAATAAACGCCGGCACTGGTGCATCGGCAGAGGGCAACGCTGTCTGCCCTGCATACGCCGGCCACTCCTGCACATAATCCGGCAAAATACGATTGCTTTTAGCGAGCTGCGACACAGTTTTTTTGAACGGCTGCTTGGTTGCTTCCTCATAGGCATAGTGCAAATGGAAGCGCGCCCCAATTTTCTCCGTCAGTTTCTGGTCATACGCAGCCAAAAGCGGCGCATAACTTTGCGTTTGCACGTCTTCTGCCGTCTCTTCCTGAATACTTTCTACAAACTGCCAAACGTAGAGCGGCTTTGCGGCGTCCAACGAAAGGGCGTGGTTTGGGTCGCAGAGACAAGCCATCAACCAATCGGCATAAGAATTGCCTTTGAGGAACGTGCCGGTATTGGCATGAGCATTTCCCCGCTGCTTCTGGAATGTTTCCAGTTTTTTTTCGTTCATGGTGGTCACCAGATACAGCCTGTCGATGGCACGGGTCAGCGCCACATAAAGCAAACGCACTTCTTCGGAGCGGGTTTCCTGCTTGCTTTTGATGTTGATGAGCGTTTTTTCAAAAGACGCGTGCGACGTGCCATGCGCCAAATCCACCACATCCATCGCCACGCCCAGTTGGTCGTCTATAACGAGCGGCTGTTTGCTATCCATGAAATTAAACTGATGCGCCATGTCGGCAAGAAACACCACTTTGAAGCCCAGCCCCTTGCTCTTATGAATACTCATGATACGCACGCAATGGTCGTTTTCGCTGAGGCCAATGCCCGGCGTGGTTGAATCCATATTCTGCGCCTTGAGCGTTTCCACATGGTGCAGAAAGCCCGGCAAGCCATAGCGATGACCACGCTCATATTCCGCAATGGTGTCAATGAACGCCATCACATTCTGCTGCCGCTCAACGCCATCGTCCATGCCCAAGAGAAACGCCCCATAACCGCTTTCCGCCAGCATACGCAAGGCTACTTCTGCCAACGGTTCATAGCGCAGTGCCGCACGCCAGCGTGACAAATTATCGTAAAAGGCGTTGAGTTTGCGGCTGATAGCATCGGTGTTGGCCTCCTGATACTGGCGGCACGCCGCTTGAAAGCTCCCTTCTTCGGCTTGCAGGCGAATGGTGGCAATCTCCGTGTCGTTCAAACCGCCAAACGGCGATAAGAGCGCCGAGAGCAACGCCGTATCAATGGCATCATTGGCAAGCACAGTCAACATGGCAATGAACAAGCGCACCTCAAGATTTTCAAAACCTACTGTGGAATTGTCGCTGTAATAGGGGATATGGCGGCGCTTGAACACTTCTTCAAAATCATGCAGCTTTTTCTTTGGCGAGCGCATCAGCACCACCATGTCGCCATAATCATAGCGACCGCTTGCCACCAAGCGCTCGATTTCGCCGGCAATCCACTCGGCTTCTACATTCTGCACACGCTCCGCATCCTGCACCGCCACGCACTGCACGGCTTCGGCGTCCGGCTCAAAAGTGCCGCCACACACCAACGCCTGCCCAGGCTCCTGATAATCCACCTCGCCTAACGCCGGTGTCATCAAGCCGCTAAAGAGCGCATTGGCAAAGTCGAGAATTTCTGCGCGCGAGCGGAAATTTTCCGAAAGGAAAATAAGCCGTCCATCGTCGCTGTCGCGATAGCGAGCATAGCGGCGGTTAAAAATGTTAGGGTCGGCACGGCGAAACCGATAAATCGCCTGCTTTACATCGCCCACAAAGAACAAATGCCCCGATGTTGCCAAGGCTTCCACAATCGCCTCTTGAATAGGGTTGGCATCCTGATATTCATCAAAGAAAATATCGCGCACTTCTGCCTGCACGGCAGCCCGTGCTTCATCGTCTGCCAAAAGCCTGAGCATTTCGTGCTCAAGGTCGTTAAAATCAAGACCGCTGCGCGCTCGTTTCGCCGCCTGATACGCTGCATCAAACTGCCGCACCAGCGCCGCCAACGCTGTCAGATATGGTTTCAGCATGGCGCGGTCGGCATCAATGCGCGCACCGCCGCCTTCCATGCATAGTTTTTCGCCCAGCTCCGTAAAATCTTTTTTGTATGTATTGCGTAACGCTTTCAACGCCTCATCAATCTCTGCTTCTTCCGCCGTGGCATTGCGCGGTTTGCTCGGTTTTTTGCTCCACGATACATTGGCCAATGCCTTGGCGAGCGCATCTACCACATCATCTGCCGCGGCAGCATGACGCAAACGGCGCACATTGCCCTCATCATCATCGAGCATGAGGTACAGTTTTTCAGCGTTCGGCAAAAGCGCTGCCAAACGCCGTGCCTCTGCCAGCTGAGCAGAGAATGTCTCGGCGTGCTCGGTTAAAATGCCACGCATCAGCGTTTGATAGGCTTGCGGCAATGGTTCGCCATAGCGCGCCACCTCTGCGTCCAGCCAGGCCAATGGGTCGGCGTGCGCCTGAATACGCGCGTGCAAACTGCGTACCAGTTCACGTAGAGCGGTGTCGTTGTTGCGCCCGCCATAGGCGTCTACCAGACGCAAAAAATTCGCATCGTCCTCTGCATAGGCTGCGTCCATCGTCTGTTCCAACGCTTCTTCACGCAGAATGGTGTTGGTGGCTTCCGGCAGAATCTTAAACGCCGGGTCCAACCCCAACACATGATAAAAGCGGCGCAGCTCGGCAATGCAAAAGGCGTGCATGGTTGAAATATGCGCTTCTGGCAGGGCTTCCAACTGTGCCAAAAGAAAAGCACGTGCCTCACCTTCCGCCTGCGCTGCCGCTTCTGTCAGCCCTTGACGCAAACGTGCCTTCATCTCACCGGCGGCAGCGTTGGTGAAGGTCACGATGAGCATTTGCTCAAGCGGCACATGGTCCTCTGCCAGCAGGCGCACAATGCGGTCTACCAGCACGCGTGTTTTGCCGGAACCGGCGGCAGCAGATATGAGCAAATCCTCGCCGCGTGCCTTGATGGCTTCTTCCTGATGAGCGGTGTAGTTCATGCGTTTTCCTCCTTTGCCAGGGCTTCTTTCACGGTTTTCCAATTAACGCGCGCCACTTCGTGCGTTTGATTGCCGCTGCGATGATTTTCAAAGCGGCAGATGGCGGTATAGTCGCAGTAGGTGCAGCCGCCTTTTTCCGTATCCTCCAGCGGCCACACACGAATATCCCCAGCCATCACCGCGCGCACAGCATCTTGCGCCACCGCCACCGTGCGCGCCAACAGTTTCTCCAAAAGCGCAGGGGGCAATCCATTGTCCGGCACTTTGCTACGTCCCCGCAGATTGATCACTTGCGCCTTGCCATCGCGCGTGCCGCGGTCAAGCGCCGCCATCACCTCCGGATCGTCAATGAACACTCCGTCCATCAGCAGGTCTTTGGTGATGAGCTGTTCAATCTCTTCGTCGTTCAGGCTGGTTGTGTCCACAAACGGTTTCTTCAAGCTCAGATAAAACACCCCCGCCGGCAGCGGCGCCTGCCGCCACCCCATCGCCGCACGCAGATAAAGCATGAGCTGCAAATCCAGCCCCGCCCACACACGGCTGATGTCAAAACTTGTAAAGCCGGATTTATAGTCAATCACGCGCGCATACACCTGATTTCCCTGCCGCCAGGTGTCGATGCGGTCAATGCGCCCCTCTATACGCATGATTTGCCCGCCCAAATCCAAATAAATCGGCGGTAAAATCGGCGCATCTTCCGCAAAGCGCACCTCGTTGAAACGTGGGGCAAAGTCGCTTTCACGCAGCTGGCGAATGATAAACCGCCCTGCCTTGCGGCCCTGCCGCCGCACTTTTTCCAAAATGGCAGCATTTTGTGCTTCATGGCTGCGCGCACCGTCAATCTGCCGTTCGGCTTCTTCGTCCAGATAAGCATCCATTTGCGCGCAAATCGCTGCATCATCCCATTCCAGCCATTCCGGATGCTCGCGCAAATCGCGCGTCAGCTGATCGAGGGTGCCGTGCAGCACATTGCCAATCTCGTCAACCGCCAGCGTATAATCAATAGATTCCTCCGGCCGAATCCCATAGCGCAAAAAGTGTTTATACGGGCATCCCTGCCAGCTCTCCAATTCACTGATGGAAACACGCCCTTCTGCCAAAGCCGGATAGAGCTTTTGCGCCACATCTGGCGGCAGCTTATCGCGCAAGTTGGTATAAGCAAGCCCGTCACGCAAAAACGCCGCCAGTTGTGGCTGGGCGTTTTCCACATAATGGTAGAAACTGGCCACCCAGCGCACGCCCTGCTCGTCCTCCGCGGCACTCTCCGGATGATTCGCATAACGGCGCAGCCAATCACAAGCCACTTTTAAGCTCTCCCATTGCAAATACGGGCGCACCTCGTCCATGGCGGCGAGCAGGCTCTTTTCCTCCACCTCCGGCAAAATTTCCCTGGCGCGCGTGATAAACACGCTCTCATTCATTGCCGCACCATCGGCTCCGCTGAGCGGATAAGAGAACACCAGCCGTTCCGTTGGCTTAGTCATCGTCTCATAAAGACAAAGGGCTTCGTCCTCAAGAATACGGCTTTCGGCGAAACGCAATTCCACACCGGCACGCTCCAACCAGCGTTTTTCTTCTTTGATGAACACCGTGCGCGACACACTCTGAGAAGGCAGCCAGGCATCGCTCATCCCTACAACCACCTGCATCTTCGAGCGGCCCGTGCGTGCACGGCCCAACTCCATCACCTGCACCTCGTCCTGCGCCGGCGGCACAATGCCAAGGCTCGCCTCTGCAATGCCTTCCGAGAAAATGCGCGTGTACTGTTCCAACGTCACGGGCATATCGCCAATCGTTGCCACCAGCTGATCCAACAGCGTCACAAGCGCTTCCACGATTTGTGCATCGGTTTCCAGCTGGGTTGGTGTCTTGCTCTCATCGGCTGCATGAAAAGCCTCCAAAAGCTCTGGCGCCGTCAAAAAATAATACACAACTGTGGAAAAGTCACGCACTGTTTTCGCCGTTTGCAAATCCTCGTACAACGGCTGAAAGCGTGCCGTAAACAGCTCGTGTGCGCGCATGGCTGCTTCCTGACGCATACGCAGCACCTCACTTTTGCGCGAGGTCACGGCTTCATCCGGCGGCGCAAAGTAGCGCGCATCGAAATACATGGTGCCGCGCAAATGCTTGGCGCGTGCATACACATCAAGCGCCACCACCGCCTCCTCATCAAGACCGGAAAGCCCCGTTTGCAGGCAGGCAAACACCATCGCATACGGAAAACGGTACTGTACCATATCCAAAGCGTTAAGTACATAGCGCACCAGATAATGCGCCGACAAGGCCTTACGCTCGTCAATAAACACCGGAATCTCGTACTGCTTAAACACACGCTCAATCAGTGGAAAATACACCTGCGGCTGGTTGGTGGTAATGTGTACATCGCGATAGCGATACCCTTCCTCAGCAACAAGGCGGCGTATCTGCCCCGCCAGATAGGTGATTTCCATTTCCGGTTGCGTCGCCTTGTAAATACTCACCGCTGCGCCACCGCTGCACGGCGTCACATCATAGCCAAAAAGCTGTGTCGCCAGCGGCCACACGCCGTCAATCATCGCCGCCTGTTCCTGCACCGCTTCCACGTGCAGCGGCATACCCGTACGCACCAGCGTGTCATAGAAACGGCGCGATGCCTGGCAGGCACTGTGCGTGCTCCACCAGCCAAGCTGATCGGTCAGCATCTCTGGCGGCATCACAAGCCCCATCGCCAACTTTGCACCGCGCGCTTCCAAGGCTGCCAGCACTGCCAGCTCCGGCTGGCTCAGAGAATGAAAGGCGTCCATATAAATCGGCAGCCCGTCCAGCCAGTCGGCTTCTTGCACCTTCTCTGCCAAAAGTGTCAAGCGCGCTTCGTTGTCCAGGCGTTTGTCACCCAAGGCTTCTTCATACGCTGCCAAAAGCATCTGCACGTCTGCCAGTTTTTGCGCCAAAAGCGGCGGCACCTCCTCGTTATCAGCCAGTGCCGCCACATCGTCTGCCGTCATACTCAGGCTGCGAAATTCGCTCAGCGTTTCCACCAGCTTTGTTGCCACGCCACTCTTGTCCCAGCCTTTGCCCAAAATGCCCAGCGTTTCCCGCTGCGCGCCAAGCAGATACTGCGCCAGCATCCGCCGTCCGCCTTCGTTCACATAAGGTAGCTTTGCGCCGCCCACGCGCCCCAGCACCTCGCGCGAAAGCGAGCCAAAGCTCTTTACCTTCATATCCATCATCACCGGCACCTGCAAGCGCAAAAGCAGCGTCATATCCGTCTGCATGGTAAACTGCTCCGGCACCAGAAGATACGCCCGCCCACGGCGCGACACAATCTCCTCCAGTTCTGACAATATTTTTTCGCGCACAGCCGTTGCCGTAGCGCCAACAATCAGTCGCATGGTTCTGCCTCCTTGGAATCATCTTTTTTCCTAGTGTACACAGAAAAATGACAAGATGCAAGCCGCCGCGGATAATGATTGACGCCCATCCCCACATCCACTACAATGGAGTTAAATACACCATTTAAGGAGGTTTCTCCTCATGAATAAAAAACATCTGCTCGCCACCCTCATGCTCGCGAGCGCCCTCACCCTCACCGCTTGCAGCAGCGGCAGTGAAAGCGACACCACCGACCCAACCACCCCGTTGGCCGTTTACGATGTAGAAGCCGCCAACTATCAGGACGTTGGCAACGGCTTGAACGCCTCCAGCGCCGACAGCGTGGCTGTGGCAAAAGAAGAAGGCGTCTTTACCTTCGATGAAAAGAAGCACAGCTTCACCAATAAATCCGCCGGCTACCGTGTCACCGTTCCTGATGACATGACCGTGGTGGATATGGCCGACGCCACCTATCGCAGCACACTGGCATCGGACAATACCCGCCTCAACATCTACACCCAAACCCTCACCGACGATGTCAGCACCGACACCTACCTCGGTTACTCCAACCGTTTCCTTGAAAACACCGGTGACTTCACAAAAACCCTGGATAAAACCGAAACCATCAACGAACGCACGGTGCATCTTCTCGCCTGGAACCGCACACCTGTCAGCGGTGTCGAGCAAGACCGCAACCACTATGGCATCGTGGATATTGTCGATGGCAAAAACGTCTACTGCTTCCAGATGAGCAGCACCAAAGCCATCAGCGAAGACACCCTGCGTGCCATTGCCGAAAGCTTTGACACCATCGACCCACTGCTCGACCACGAAGCCAAGGACTACCCACGCTTCGCCAACGTGCGCGATAACCTCACCGACGAAACCAAAGAGCTCTACAACACCTACTTTGCCGATGACGCCGACCTCACCTGGGGCGTGTTTGCGCCCCTCGTTGGGCCAGATAGCGCCGATGACCTCGTCGCCATGGAGGACACCTTTGACTACCACTTCAAATTTGCCCTCTATTACACCGGCATTCAAGACACCTACACCGAAAACACCATCTACGACACCCTCACCCATCTCTGGGAAAACGACACCGTCGCCGAGCTCACCTTGCAAACGGTGAACTACGATGCCGCCTCCAACCGCAACGCCGTCTACGACATTCTAAACGGCGAATACGACGACTTCATTCGTTCCTACGCCGCCGACATTGCCCGCTTCGGTCATCCTGTGCTCTTCCGTCCGTTCAACGAAATGAACGGCGACTGGTGCAACTACTCCGCTTACTGGGCTTGCCGCGACGCCGACACCTATGTGGAACTCTACCGCTACATCTACAACATCTTTGAAGAAGAAGGCGCCAACAAAAACACCCTCTGGATTTGGAACCCGAACGAAAAATCCTTCCCGAACTTCGCCTGGAACTACGCCGATAACTACTACCCTGGCGACGAATACGTGGACATTGTCGGCATCACCGGCTACAACACCGGCAGCTACTACGAAGGGGAAACCTGGCGCAGCTTCAGCGACATCTACGAACCTATACTGGCACAGATTGAACCACAGTATCAGCAACCGCTGATGATTACCGAATTCTCCTGTGCCACCGTCGGCGGTGACAAAGCCGCCTGGGTAGAAGATATGTTCGCCTCCCTCGACAACCACCCACGCATCAAAGTGGCCATCTGGTGGGACGGCGCCGATAAAGACCCTGCCACCGACCAAATCGCCCGTGACTACTACATGGACAACAACCCAGATGTGGTCAACGTCTTCCGCGAACATTTCGCCCAGGAAAAACAACAAGCCGCTGAAAAAGCTGAGCAAGAAAAAGACAACTAAAAAACGGAAAGAGCCGAGCGCCACACACGCTCGGCTCCTTTCATTCCTGCACCAAAAAAGCCACGCAACACTTCAAATGCTGCGTGGCTTTTCTCATCCTCAATGGAACACCCTTTTACCATTCTTCATCCGGTGTCAAGGTGCTGAAATCTATAATATGGCGTGTGCCATCTGGTGAGGTGGCAATAAGATTGCCATCTTCCATAGTAAGCGCACATTCATTAACAGCAAAATCTAAAGTATAAATCGCACTTTTTCCACCATCTCCTATTGATGATGCGTAAAGCTCATTGGGATCAATCACGCTCGTTGCATGACCAGCACTGGTTCCCATTGTACTATACAGCGTGTTGCCATCAACGGTAAAATCCGTGGTGCAGTTGATGCCGCCCAAATGTATCATGTGATCCCCTTCATCACGGAAAAGTTCTCCGTTCATTAGGACATCTCTATTGTAAACAATAATAAGATACTGCTTGCCATCTAATTCTTTTTGTTGGCAAACAAATTCCGGCACATCTGTCATATCCACTTCATATTTTTTCGGCATGGTCACAACTTGCTCGCTATTTTCATCATAACGGATCATGTGGTCACCGCTAAAAGCATACGCAGGGCCTTCTCTGTCATTGATCCATACAGTACGTTCCTCATTATCCCAGTACACCTTACCATACAACTCACCAAAATCTCGCGCCGGAAGATAGGTGCGTCCATTTTCGCGAATAACAGGTGCCGTATCAAACTGCCCTACTTTGCCATTGGCGATATATTCCGTGCTTCCTGCCTGCAAGATAACATCAACCAAGCCATCTTTACCCGTAATGTGAATTCGTCCATCGTTTGTCCACTCGGTGATATAATCCAGATTTTCATTCACCACACGCAATGGCACCATTGTTCTACCATTGTCATTGATGAACGGCATACCCATCGTTTCTGACGCATACACCTCGCCATAATTGACATAAAGTTCCACATCGGTGCTCTCTGCCATTGCTGCCGTTGGCAACCAACACCCCAGCGCCAACGCCGCCGCGGTAAGCAGCCATGTTTTTCTTTTCATGATAAACACGTCCTTTCTTTGTGCCCATCGACGCCATCATCATCTTCCACCACCAGTATAACACACCCCACTATCATTTTCCGACAAAAAAACGCGAGACCTGTTCGTCTCGCGTTTTTTTATTCACACTCAGCGCCCTGTCCAGTCGTAATCAGGAAGCACTTCGGTCCAGTCTTCAAACTTCTGGCCGTTTTCTTCAATCCACTCATACTCATGGCCGTTGGTGGCTTCCTGCATATCGGCATAGTACCATGCGCCGGGCTGATTGTCTGGCCAGGTACGCATTTCACTTGTGCTGCCCAGATGGTCTTCATGTGGCTGACGGTGCAGCACACGGTTCACAATCGCGCAGGTTTCCGCGCGGGTGATGTTGTTGTTTGGTCGCACGCTGCCATCTTCATAGCCGCCAATCAGCCCCAGCTCTTCGGCTGCCGCAATGGCATCGGCAAACCATTCATCGCCTGTCACATCGGTGAAGGTGCCCGGCTCATACTTGGCTTCAAAAGCATCAAAGAAACGCACCGCAATCGCCGCAAACTCAGCACGGGTGATTGGTTCATTTGGTCGGAAAGAACCGTCCTCATACCCTTTCACCACGCCCATATTGGCAAGCGACGACACCGTTACATTAAACCAGTCGTCTGCGTTCACATCGGTAAAATCATTCACCGTTGTTTCAATGTCGTCACGCACATCTTCTTTCAGCAAACGATAGAAAATCGTTGCCACTTCGGCACGGGTGATGTCGCCCTGAGGTTTCACCGGCCACACCGATTCATCCCAGGAAGGTTCGCCCGTCCAGTAGTTTTCAGGATAACCTTCAATGTACAGGTAGTGGTCCACCGTGTTCAAATCCGGAGGGGTTGGCTTGTCCTCATCACCGCCATCCGGTGGCGTTGGTGGCGTGCTTGGTTCGTCATAATCATTGACAAAGGTTTGTGCTTTCTCGCCGTTGTCTCCATCGTCACTTGTATAAGTCACTTTTGCCGAAAGCTTACCGTCAGTGTCTTTTACATCCACAGTCGCCGTCAGCGTTTGATCGTCATAGGTCATGCCTTCCACATTGCCTGCGGTTTCTGTGATGGTGTACACATAGCTGCCAGGCTCTTCAAACGTGATGGTGTCAAACGATGCCGTGGCTGTATCGCCCGAAGCCGGCTGTTCCACCGTCAGCGTGGTGTCAGCAGGCATTGGCGCCCCACCTTTACCGCTCAACGTGAAATCAAAAGACGCACCCTCCGGCCAGCCATCGCCCGTCACCGTCTTGGTGATCTCGAGGTTTGCCGTTGTGCTTGGTGTTGGTGGATTTGGATCGTCCGTCTTGGTATCACCAACAGTCACCATCTTGGTAAACGAATAGAGATTGTTCAACGATTGCTCGCCTAAATTTTGAACGGTATTTCCCTCAGACGCTGTGCTTTCGGCCTGGGTAACGTTCAAACGTCCCCAGCCACTGTCATAGCTTAACGTTGTTGGTCCACCTTCCTTAACAGGGCCATATTCCAATGGCGCATTGTTTGTCTCATAGGAAAGAGTCATTGATTGCTCGGCGTTCTTCCAATCTGTGTTACCTTCATCATAATCATAGCTTTCAGCAACCTGCAAGGTGGCAGTAATATCATGCAAAGTAGCATCAATGCCATCATCGGTCGCAAACTGCACCATGCTCTTCACAATCTTACCAACACCGATACTCGCCTCGATGTTATCCTTCTCATCACCGGCATTGATATAGATGCCGCTGTCATCAACAACAACTTCCACCGGCTTTGGATTCTTTTCATAACCTTCCGGCGCCGCTGTTTCAATCAGATAATACTTACCTTTAGGAATCCCCGTCCCATTTGAAACCTCCGTCTCATTATTTGGAATCCCCGCCATGGCAGCAGCCCCTTCTATTGTGGCTGAATCGCTGATTTCAAAAGATTCTTCCGTTGTACACCTATCAACTGATTTTGCACCCTCCTTAATTTCGTAACCATCACCCTGAATGGTTACATCTTCCTGTTTATACAACTCAAAGGTAGCACCCGCCAGAGGTTCACCTGTTTCAGCATCTACTTTCTGCACCAACAAACGGTTTTGAATGTTTGGCGCATAGATGACTGTTGAAAAGTCACGCATAAACTCACTTGAATCTAACAGATGAATCTGATCTGTGCTTGCTTTTGCAATATCTGTAATGGACGTCGCACCCTCGACAAAGAAATAAGCACCCATGAATTTGCCGCCAGTGCCCTGACTCCACCATGTGTAATTTTGGATGGAACCAGGAAGGTTTTCTATGTTCGCAGTGAACGCACCGCAACTGTCCATTGAAAACCTATAAAGCCCTTGCAAAGGCTCATCTGGATTCAATATTATACTCTCTTCAATCTTCTGCGCAGCATCAATGATACCTGCTGTACCAGAACCACCAACCGTCCAACCATGCAATGGATCGCCGTAAACAATTTGATAGTCCTCTACTGAGTCTGCATTATACGACAAATTATCGCCGGTATAAATTGCCGCAACGATTAACCCATCAGAAACTTTATAGGTGGTACCACTTTTTGCATCTTTAACAGTTCGTCCTTCATCCATACCTTCGGTTTGTGCCGTTACACGCACCTTTGGCATGGCATAAGCGCCTGTCTCCCATGCATTATTCAGAAAGCAACACAATTTTGTCATGGTTCTCCTCTGCTCTAAGACGAATCGGTTCTTCACTCTTACGGTATCCATCAGGTGGAACCGTTTCTTTCAATAGATAGTGACCATCCGCTTGCAACTTATCCATTCGCATAAGTTTGCCATTTGGCTCTCTAAAAGTTAATGCACCAGTATCATCCGTTGTACCGGTTGCTATTGGTTCACCCTGAGGCTCATAGTTCTCATTTGCAGCATACAAATTAAACTCAACATTAGGAACCGCCTCATTATCCTGGTCGACTTTGTACAAATCGCTTTCCGGCACCGTACGCATATTAAACTTCATGTTCATGTTGGAATCGACGTTGCCGCGTTCCAAATAAAAGAAATCGAGGCTATGGTAGGTTTCATCAGCAAAGGTATTCCCAGACCATTCTGTTGAATTCTCTTTTTCGGCATAATCATAAGCCGCGTACAATGTTGTCTCACTATAAAGATGTGCTTTTTCTGTTTCTTCATCGTATGTTCCGTTCTCATTATCATCACGGAACACTTTAACCGAGCCAGTAGCAAAGTTAATCTCTACCGAGCAAGCATCGTGAATACCGCCAAGATCGGCAACGAGGACATCGTCAATGAAAATCCACACATCATCGTCCCCGGAGAAAGAGAAGGTGACAGGTGTTTTGTTGTCTATCGGTGAAAGACCGTCCGGCGTTTGCTGGAAAACCGCATTCATATGCAGTCCAAAATAGTGATTGAGTACAGAATCAGTAGACTTTATATCGCCATTTCCAAACACTTGCTCCGCCGTGTTAAAAGGAAAGAATTGTCCCGATTCGCCTGAGCCACCACCACTGTTAACCGCAGATCCATCATAAAGCGTAAACGTATTATCATTTGTGTCATCAAAGGACGCAAAGTTCTTTTTGCTGTCGTAATAATAATAGCCTTCCTTTTTATCCTGTAAGAGTAAGCCTTTTGTATCGAGATAAGCAGCTTTTCCATCAGGTTGGCTGGCATCAAAAAGATAAGACAGGGATTCGTCAAAATTTTCCAATCTTGGATAACCGCTCTCATCAAGCAACGGCTTCACCATTCCAGCCATTGGACGCGCACCATTTGTATATTTATTGATTTCACCCTTACTTGCAGCTTCTTCAACGGCTTCTTTATTGCCATCCGGATTCTCCGGATCATCTTCCGCAGGTGTAATGGAGTCCATTCCATTACCAAACTTCAAACTTTTACCAACATTGATGCCCGCGTCTACTATGCCTTCTACCGCATCATCAGGCTCAGTTTGTCCGTCAAGCCAATAATCGAAAAGATCAATCGAAATCCCTTCCGGATTAGTAAGCCCTGGAACTGTTCCTGGAATGTCTGCCGCCTGCGCTGTTGTTGGCATGATTGGCAGCAGACCAACCATCATGGCGAGCGCCAACAAGAGCGCCAGCCCCCGTTTTTTTAATGAGTGATGCTCCCATATATTCATTTTTAACTCCTCCTTATCACTTGTTCAGTGTAATGTGCAATCATGACGCTATAACTATTATACCGCCACAATTTAATGAATTTTCATTGAATTATGCACAATTTTTGACAAATTCTGCTCACCAAGTCAATGAAAATGATGTTTTAGTCTCAAGCGCCTCCTTTTAACAAAATCAATATTTTGTT
>CAUWHJ010000029.1:0-23275 GCA_963558655.1 uncultured Peptococcaceae bacterium | reverse complement strand
ATAGGTCATTGCCAGGATAAAGTGGAACCCCCACCTTGCTGATGCAGGGTGGGGGTTTTGTTGTGTTGGGATAGATTTTGTGTATGTGAGAATATTGCAAGCTGTAACAAGGCGATGATGCATTTATCAAAGTGGTGGGGAAATGGTTGCATACTGTTTCTCTATTTTCATATGCAGACTATCTTCTTGTGTGATGTCAAGTGGGTGGAGAACAAGGTGAGAAGGGGTTGACAAATTGAAAAAATAGTAGTAAGGTTTTATACGGACAAGGGTGATTAGCTCAGTTGGTTAGAGTATCTGCCTCACATGCAGGGGGTCGCTGGTTCGAGTCCAGTATCGCCCAGATAATATGCACATCTTTCTTTTAATTAGAAAGATGTGCATATTTTTTTGCCACAATAGATTGAAATGACAGAGACGAGTTTTTATATTTTGTTGTGTTTTCGCCGACCGGCGCATGGGTATCACATTGTGAAGGAGGTGGAAGCGTTGACGGAGGGCGCGCTTGTGTTGACGCCTGGAACGCTATATGAGAGTTTATCAAAGATAGAAAAAGATGGATTGATTCAGTTTCTTTGCGAGGAACAGAAACGGAAAAACTATGAGATAACGGCTCTTGGCCAGGAAGTGTTGGCTACTGAGATGAAACGAATCGAGCGTTTATATCGGAATATGGTGGAGGTGAGAGATCGTGAAAATGACGAAGAAAACCTTTAGATTTTTTGTGGTGGCAAATTGGGAGAATGAGGCGAACTAATGCACGCGAAGGGGTGGAAACTCTAGCATGGCGGCATGATTTACACGTTTGAACGCTACAAACCGGAAGATGTGGTTTATTAGCTGGACTATAATCAGGAGGCGCAGTGAGACTATGCGACATATATTCAGATGTTTGTAGATTGTGGCTGGGAATATGTGCAAACTTACAACGGTTATGCTTACTTTCGCAAACCGGCAGCCTGTTTGGCAGAAAATGAGAAAGGCATCTTTTGCAGTGATGCGTCACGCTTAGAGATGGTGCAACGTGTTTAGCGTGGGCAAATGATTCCCTTGCTTGTTATCTTTTTTATATTGGTCGTTCTTTCATTAGCTTTGTATGTGCCGTAGCTTTTAGGGATTGTGCCATGGGCAAATATGTTCTGGGTGGTTAACGTAGTGTTTGGCGCAGTGCTTATCACTTGTGTGCTGCTTTTTGCGCGCTTTGGCTATAAATATTGGCGGCTGATGAGGCGATAGTTTTTGGACGAATGATTTTGCGGGCGATAGACGAGTTCTATCGCTCTTTTTTTGCGGAGAAATTTTGCATGGTGCCGCACGAAAAAGAGCAATAGTGAAAAATGTGAGCGAAAATCATGAGAAAATGCGTGAGAGGTATTGACTTTGGTTCTTATTTGCCTTAAAATTGATAGGCTATTACTAAGATGGTATCCTTAGCGATAACCATCATTTTATACTATTTTGTTTGTCGTACGCAGCTTCGTCTAAAGATTTAGTAAGGGGTGAACGCTTTGGTTGAATTGAGCAGCCATGCATTAACAGAGCGACATAACTTTTCGAAGATCAAAGAAATCATGGAGATGCCTAATCTGATTGCGATTCAGCGCAATTCCTATGATTCGTTTCTTGAGGAGGGTTTGAAGGAGACTTTTGATGAAATTTCTCCTATTACAGATTTCTCCGATACGCTTCAGCTTGAATTTTTATCATCGAGCTTTGGCGAACCAAAGTATAGTGTGGAAGAATGTAAGGATCGTGACGCAACGTTTGCAGCACCGTTGCGTATTAAGGTGCGTTTGCTGAATAAGGAAAGCGGTGAAATTAAAGAGCAGGAAGTGTTCATGGGGGACTTCCCGCTGATGACTGAGCAGGGGACGTTTGTCATCAATGGGGCTGAACGTGTTATTGTCAGCCAGTTGGTGCGTAGCCCGGGTGTGTATTATCACCGCGAAATTGATACTTCTGGTAAGGCGCTATATGGCTGCACGGTGATTCCTAACCGTGGCGCCTGGTTGGAACTGGAATCTGACGCCAACGATGTCATGTATGTGCGTTTGGACCGCACGAGAAAGCTCCCTGCTACTGTGCTGTTGCGCGCGTTGGGGTATAGCCACAACGATGATATTTTGGCACTTTTCAATAATGATGAATTGATTCAGCCAACCATCGAAAAGGATACCACTTCTAATGAGCCTGAGGCGTTGATTGAAATTTACAAGCGTTTGCGTCCTGGTGACCCACCAACGGTGGAAAGTGCGAAAAACTTAATCAATGCGCTGTTTTTCGATCATAAGCGTTATGACCTGGCAAAGGTTGGGCGTTATAAGATCAATAAGAAGTTGGGCCTTGATGTGGATAAGAGCGTAAAGAATCTGACGCTTGAAGACATTTTGGCAACTTATCGTTATATGCTTTCTCTGATGCATGGTGCAGAAGGCTATACGGTAGATGATATTGACCATCTGGGGAACCGCCGTATTCGCCGTGTGGGTGAGCTTTTGCAGAATCAGTTCCGCATTGGTTTAACGCGTATGGAACGCAATGTGCGTGAACGTATGACAACTCAGGACCCTAATGAGGTGACCCCACAGAGCTTAATCAACATTCGTCCGGTTGTTGCCAGCATTAAGGAATTTTTTGGTAGTTCACAGTTGTCTCAGTTTATGGATCAGATCAACCCATTGGCTGAACTGACACATAAGCGTCGTCTTTCTGCATTGGGGCCTGGGGGCTTGAGCCGTGAACGTGCAGGCTTTGAAGTGCGTGACGTTCACCACTCTCACTATGGCCGTATGTGCCCTATTGAAACGCCTGAAGGTCCAAACATTGGTTTGATTAACTCTTTGGCAACGTATGGTCGCGTGAATGAGTATGGTTTCATTGAAACACCATATCGCAAGGTTAATGATTGCCATGTTACAGATGAAATCGAATACCTGACAGCCGATGTAGAAGATAAGTTTACCATTGCTCAGGCGAATACTGAGCTTGATGAAAACAACATGATTATCGCCGAAAAGGTCGATGCACGCTGCGGTGAAGAAAACATCGTTGTTGAAAAAGAAAAAGTTGAATACATGGACGTTTCGCCAAAGCAGGTGGTTTCTATTGCTACGGCGTTGATTCCATTCTTGGAACATGACGATGCGAACCGTGCGCTCATGGGGACAAACATGCAGCGTCAGGCTGTGCCTCTGCTTGTTACGGAAGCGCCATTTGTTGGTACGGGGATGGAATACCGTGCCGGTTATGACTCTTGCGTATTTGCGATTGCAAAACACAGCGGGATTGTCAGCTATGTGTCTGCTGATGAAATTCATGTGCGCGGCGATGGCGGCGAACGCGATGTTTATAAATTAACGAAGTTCAAAGGCTCCAACCAAGGGAGCTGCATCAACCAGCACGTTCTGGTCAGCAAGGGTCAGCACGTGAATGCTGGGGATATTTTGGCCGATGGTCCGGCAACCTCGAATGGTGAACTTTCTTTGGGGCGCAATGCACTCATTGCCTTCATGAACTGGGAAGGTTACAACTACGAGGACGCTGTTCTGATTAGTGAACGTTTGGTAAAAGAGGACGTGTACACGTCTATTCATATTGATGAATTTGAATGTGATTCTCGTGATACCAAACTTGGGCCGGAAGAAATTACACGCGATATTCCAAACGTTGGCGAAGACGTGCTGAAGAATTTGGACAACCGCGGTATCATCCGTGTTGGTGCAGAAATTCGTGCAGGGGATATTCTCGTTGGTAAGGTAACGCCAAAGGGCGAAACTGAACTGACGGCAGAAGAACGTCTGTTGCGTGCCATCTTTGGTGAAAAAGCACGTGAAGTGCGTGATACCTCTCTGCGCGTACCTCATGGCGGTAGCGGTATTGTTGTCGATGTGAAAGTCTTTACGCGTAAAGATGGTGATGAACTGCCTCCTGGTGTCAACGAGGTTGTTCGTGTTTACATTGCTCAGAAACGTAAGATTTCTCAAGGGGACAAAATGGCTGGTCGTCACGGTAACAAGGGGGTTGTTTCCCGCGTGTTGCCTGAATGCGATATGCCATTCCTGCCAGATGGCACCCCTGTGGATATTGTATTGAATCCTCTGGGCGTACCTAGCCGTATGAATATCGGGCAGGTATTGGAAGTGCATCTTGGTATGGCTGCTAAGGCTCTGGGCTTGCACTTTGCTACCAGCGTCTTTGATGGGGCCAGCGAAAAAGATATTGGCGATATGCTTGAAAAAGCTGGTTACGACCGCAGTGGGAAGTTCGTGTTGCGCGATGGCCGCACCGGTCGTCCATTTGATAACCCTGTTACCGTGGGTTATATGTATTATCTGAAACTGATGCACTTGGTTGATGATAAGATTCACGCACGTTCTATTGGGCCATATTCTTTGGTTACGCAGCAGCCACTTGGTGGTAAAGCACAGTTTGGCGGTCAGCGTTTCGGGGAAATGGAAGTATGGGCGCTTGAAGCGTACGGTGCTTCTCATACGCTGCAAGAAATGCTCACTGTTAAGAGTGACGATGTTGTTGGCCGCGTGAAAACCTACGAAGCTATTGTCAAAGGGGAAAACTTGCCGGAAGCTGGCGTGCCAGAAGCCTTCAAGGTATTGATGAAAGAATTGCAGTCCCTTTGCTTGGATATTCGTATCCTCGATGAAGACAACAACGAAATTGATATGTCTGACGATGATGAGGATCTTGAAGAACAGCCAAAAGATTTTGCTGCTCATCAGCATTTGCATGATTCTGACAGCGACGACGAACATCGCGGGGACGAAATCATTGATGTGAACACCGATGATGAAGACCTCGATGATGAGTTGGCTGCTGATGAAGATTTTTCTCTCTTTGAAGAGGGAGACTTGGATGACGATGATGATCTTTTCGTCATTGCCGATGATAGTTTAGACGACTGATGCCATTCGATGTAGAAGGGAGCGTCTCTTTTGGGAAACATCAATAAAGTCGATCATATTTCAATCAATCTGGCCAGTGCGGAAGCGATCCGTAGCTGGAGCAGCGGTGAAGTAAAAAAACCAGAAACCATCAATTATAGAACCCTGAAACCAGAACGTGACGGTTTGTTCTGTGAACGCATTTTCGGGCCAACAAAAGACTGGGAATGTAGTTGCGGTAAATACAAACGTGTGCGTTTCAAAGGGGTTATTTGTGACCGTTGCGGGGTAGAGGTTACCCGTTCTAAAGTGCGCCGTGAACGCATGGGCCACATTGAACTGGCAGCGCCTTGCACCCACATTTGGTATTTTAAGGGCATTCCAAGCCGCATGGGTCTTATTCTCAATATGAGCCCACGTCAGCTGGAACGCGTCATCTACTTTGTATCTTACATTGTCATCGATCCAGGCGATGTCGATGAACTTAGTAAATATCAAATCCTCAGCGAAAGTGAATACCGCGATATGCGTGCTCAGTATGGCAATCGTTTCCGCGCCGGCATCGGTGCGGAAGCTGCCAAGGAGCTGCTTGAGGAAATTGATCTCGATAAGCTTAGTGCTGAATTACAGGAAGAAATTCGTAACAGCAGCGGTCAGCGTCATTTGAAAGCGGTTCGCCGCTTTGAAGTGGTGGAAGGTATGCGTGCTTCTGGCAATAATCCTGCATGGATGGTGCTGGACGTACTGCCAGTTATTCCACCGGACATTCGCCCAATGGTGCAACTCGATGGCGGGCGTTTTGCAACCAGCGATTTGAACGACCTCTATCGCCGTGTGCTTAACCGCAATAACCGTCTTAAACGTTTGCTGGATCTCGGTGCACCGGACATCATCGTTCGCAACGAAAAACGTATGTTGCAGGAAGCTGTCGATGCACTCATCGACAACGGCCGTCGTGGCCGTCCGGTTACCGGCCCTGGCAACCGTGCTCTCAAGAGCCTTTCTGATATGCTCAAAGGGAAACAAGGGCGTTTCCGTCAGAACCTGCTCGGTAAACGTGTTGACTACTCTGGCCGTTCCGTTATCGTCGTAGGGCCTGAACTGAAAATGCACCAGTGCGGTCTGCCAAAAGAAATGGCTGTTGAGCTCTTTAAGCCATTTGTTATGCGTAAGCTCTTGGAAGACGGCACTGCTCATAACATTAAGAGTGCAAAACGTATGGTTGAACGTTTTGACAACGCCATCTGGGATGTGCTGGAAGACGTTATCAAAGATCATCCAGTGCTCTTAAACCGTGCACCGACCCTGCACAGATTGGGGATTCAGGCTTTTGAACCGGTGCTTGTTGAAGGCCGTGCGCTGAAACTGCATCCATTGGCCTGCACCGCTTATAATGCAGACTTTGACGGTGACCAGATGGCTGTTCACGTGCCATTGTCCACCGAAGCACAGGCAGAAGCACGTATTCTCATGCTGGCTGCAAACAACATCTTGAACCCTAAAGATGGCCGTCCTGTTACTGTACCAACGCAGGACATGGTTTTGGGCAGCTATTATATGACCATTGAACGTGAAGATGCGCTTGGCGCAGGCAAGTATTTCTGCTCGCCAACCGAAGCGCAGCTTGCCTATGATGCTGGTGCGATTCATCTGCAAGCGCCAATTCATGTGCGTATGAATGATGGCAACATCATTGAAACCACCGTTGGCCGTATCATTTTCAATAATCCAATTCCGGAAAAAGTACCATTTGTCAACGAAGTTGTTGGTAAGAAAAAACTTGGCAACATTGTTGATGCTTGCTTCCGCATCTATGGTGCAAGCGGCACTGCAAATATGTTGGATGGGATTAAAGCACAGGGCTTCAAATACTCCACGCAATCGGGGATTTCCATTGGCTACATGGACATGGTTATTCCGGAAAGTAAACAAACCTTGCTTGACGAGGCAGAAGCCAAAGTTGACCGAATTGAAACCAAATTCCGCCGTGGTCTTATTACCGACGATGAACGCTATAAACTGGTTATTGATGTGTGGACAAAATGCACCGATGATATTGGGAACGCGCTGTTGGAAAACCTCGGCAAATTCAATTCTATCAACATGATGGCGACTTCTGGGGCCCGTGGTAACAACCAGCAGATTCGTCAGCTTGCCGGTATGCGCGGTCTTATGGCTGACCCATCTGGTAAAACCATCGAAATGCCAATCAAGGCAAACTTCCGTGAAGGTCTGACCGTGTTGGAATACTTCATTTCTTCTCACGGTGCACGTAAAGGGTTGGCCGATACCGCACTCCGTACAGCCGACTCCGGTTACCTTACCCGCCGTCTTGTTGACGTTGCACAAGATGTTATTGTGCGTGAACTTGATTGCGGTACGGAATCTGGTCTGACTGTTCGTGCCATCATGAACGGCACTGAAACCATCGAACCACTTTGGGAACGTGTTGCCGGTCGTTATCTGGCCTCCGATGTACTGCATCCGGAAACCGGTGAAGTGCTCGCTCATCGCAACGATTATATCAGTGATGAAGAAGCCAAAGCCATCGAAGCGGCTGGTGTTAAAGAAGTACGTATTCGCAGCGCGCTGACCTGCCGCAGCCGTCATGGTGTGTGCAGTAAGTGCTATGGGCGCAACTTGGCTACCGGCGTTCTTGTTGACGTTGGTGAAGCCGTTGGGACCGTTGCTGCACAGTCCATCGGGGAACCGGGGACACAGCTCACCATGCGTACCTTCCACACAGGCGGTATCGCCGGTGGCGACATCACACAGGGTCTTCCTCGTGTCGAGGAATTGTTTGAAGCACGCCGTCCTAAAGGGCAGGCTGTTATTACCGAAGTGGACGGCCGCGTAAGCATTGGCGAAAACAAAGGCCGCACTGAAGTAACTGTTATCACTGACAATGGCGAAGCACATGCTTATGTCATTCCATTTGCTGCTCACCTTGCAGTTATGGAAGGACAGACCGTTGAAGCTGGCCAAGAACTCACCGAAGGTTCCATCAACCCACAGGATCTCCTGCTTATCAAGGGTCCGCTTGGCGTACAGGAATACTTGCTGCGTGGAGTGCAGCAAGTTTACCGTCTGCAAGGGGTTGACATCAACGACAAGCACATTGAGGTTATGGTGCGCCAGATGATGCGTAAAGTGAAAATCGAAGAAGTGGGCGACAGCAACTTCCTTGCCGGAAGTCAAGTTGACATCATTGATTTTGACGAAGAAAACGAACGCCTCGAAGCAGAAGGTTTGCGTCCGGCTGTTGGCGAAACGCAGCTGCTTGGGATTACCAAAGCAGCACTGGCTACCGACTCCTTCCTGTCGGCGGCTTCCTTCCAGGAAACCACCAAGGTACTCACCGATTCTGCGATTAAAGGGAAGAACGACTACCTCATTGGTCTTAAAGAAAACGTTATTCTCGGGAAACTTATCCCAGCAGGTACAGGGATGCGTCATTATCGTCGCATTGAACTGGAAGGCGAAGCCTATGGCGGTGCTTATGATGAAGTCAATGCAGTCATTGATGGTGTTGATGGTGACGAAAACAGTGAATTTGTGGAATCGACCATGAAAGAACAGGTCAAGGACGATCGTCCGGTTTTCATTTAAGATTTCATTGAATTGAATAGAAAAACAACCGTAAAAAGGACACGATAATTTTAATCGTGTCCTTTTAATTTAGACGTGTACTTATTGATGATATACAAGATGGAAATGCCGTTTTTACAGTGATTATGCAAAATGGACACGCAAGGAAACGTGGATATAAAATTTTGCAAAAAGCGTTGACAAGAAGAAGTGTGCGTGATATATTCTTAATTGTGTTTGTCGGCGGGACCCGTGTGGGACAACAACCGTCCGCAAGCATCGGCGTCGTCAGACAAACCAAATGCTGCTGCCACTACGATCATGCATCTGGTGCAGTCAGTCCTGACGAAAATGATATTTTAACAAGGAGGTGGCAGTATGCCAACAATCAATCAGCTGGTTAACAAAGGGAGACAGTCCAGTCGCAAAAAATCCACCACTCCTGCTCTGCAGAGCAACCCACAGAAGAGAGGTCTCTGCACCAGAGTGTACACCACGACCCCTAAGAAACCAAACTCTGCACTTCGTAAAGTAGCCCGTGTTCGCTTGACCAACGGCACCGAAGTAACTGTTTACATCCCAGGGATCGGCCACAACTTACAGGAACACAGCGTTGTTCTCGTTCGCGGCGGGAGAGTACGTGACCTTCCAGGGGTACGTTATCATCTCGTTCGTGGTACCTTGGACGCTGCAGGCGTTAACGACCGTAGACAGTCTCGTTCTAAATACGGCACCAAACGTCCTAAGTAATTTAAGACGACTCAATACACTTTAATGGATGTAAAATAGTGAAAGGAGGCCCTCATGTCCAGAAAAGCTAGAGCTCCAAAGAGAGAAGTACTCGCTGACCCAATTTACAACAGCAAGCAAGTGACCAAGCTCATCAATCACATCATGCTTGATGGTAAAAAGGGTGTAGCTGAACATATCGTATACAGCGCATTTGACATCGTCGCTGAAAAAACCGGAAATGAAGCCATTGATGTTTTTGAAGAAGCACTGAAGAACATCATGCCTGTACTCGAAGTTAAGGCACGCCGCGTTGGTGGTGCTAACTATCAGGTACCAATCGAAGTACGCGCTGACCGTCGTCAGACCCTCGGCTTGCGTTGGTTGGTAACCTTCGCTCGCAAACGTGGTGAAAAGACCATGGATTTGCGTTTGGCTAACGAAATCATGGATGCTGCTAACAATACCGGCGGCGCTGTGAAGAAGAAAGAAGAAACCCACAGAATGGCAGAAGCCAACAAGGCTTTCGCACATTATCGTTGGTAATCATTACTTCATACTTACACAACTATCAATATAAAGGAGGATAATCAGTGGCAAGAGAATATTCGCTCGAAAATACCCGTAACATTGGTATTATGGCGCATATCGACGCAGGTAAAACCACCACGACCGAACGTATTCTGTACTACACTGGCCGTTCCCATAAGATCGGTGAAGTTCATGATGGCGCAGCTACCATGGACTGGATGGAACAGGAACAGGAACGTGGTATCACCATTACTTCTGCAGCGACGACTGCAACCTGGAAAGGTAAACGTATCAACATCATTGACACCCCAGGGCACGTCGACTTTACCGTAGAAGTTGAACGTTCACTGCGCGTATTGGACAGCTCTGTTGCTGTATTCTGCGCTGTTGCTGGTGTACAGCCACAATCCGAAACCGTATGGCGTCAGGCCGTACGTTACAACGTTCCACGTATTGCGTTCGTCAACAAGATGGACCGTACCGGCGCAAACTACTTCAATGTTTGCCGCCAGATTAAGGAACGTCTCGGTGCACACGCCCTCATTATGCAGGTGCCAATCGGTGCCGAAGCAGACTTCTCCGGCGTTGTTGACCTTGTAGAAATGAAAGCCTACAAGTTCCTCGAAGGCACCGAACTTGTCAACTACGAAGAAATCGACATTCCAGCAGACCTTCAGGATACTGTTGATGAATATCGTCAGAAACTTATCGAAGATGTTGCAGAACTCGATGAAGATCTGATGGAAAAATTCTTCGAAACTGGCGACCTCGATGTGAAAGACATCAAGAAAGCCATTCGTAAGGCTACCATCGCAAACGACACTGTTCCAGTGCTCTGCGGTTCCGCCTTCAAAAACAAAGGGGTACAGTTCCTCCTCGACGCTGTCGTAGACTACTGCCCATCCCCAGTTGATGTTCCTTCCATCAAGGGCACTCTGCCAGATGGTGAAGAAGCTGAACGTCATCCTAGCGATAGCGAACCATTCTCTGCTTTGGCTTTCAAAGTTATGACCGACCCATACGTAGGAAAGCTCACCTTCTTCCGCGTATATTCCGGTACTCTTGAAAGCGGCAGCTATGTGTACAACGCTACCAAGGGCAAACGTGAACGTATCAGCCGTATCGTTATGATGCACGCTAACCATCGTAAGGAAGTTGATAAGGTATATGCCGGCGACATCGCAGCCGCTGTTGGTTTGAAAGATGTTGGTACCGGTGACTCCCTCTGTGCAGAAGATCAGCCAATCATCCTCGAATCCATGGAATTCCCAGATCCTGTTATCAATATTGCTATTGAACCAGCTTCTAAGGGCGACCAGGATAAGATGGGTATTGCGCTTGCAAAACTCGCAGAAGAAGACCCAACCTTCAAGGCTTGGACCGATGAAGAAACGGGACAGACCATCATTGCTGGTATGGGTGAACTTCACCTTGACATCATCGTTGACCGTCTCAAGAGAGAATTCAACGTTGAAGCAAACGTTGGTAAACCACGCGTTTCCTATAAAGAAACCATCCGCAGCGCTGTACATGGCGAAGGTAAATTCGTTCGTCAGTCCGGTGGTCGCGGTCAGTATGGTCACGCAGTCATCGACCTTGAACCACTGGAACCAGGTTCCGGCTTCCAGTTTGAAAGCAAGATCGTCGGCGGTGCTGTACCAAAAGAATACATTGGGCCTATCGAAGCCGGTATCAAAGAAGCAATGGAAAACGGTGTCCTTGCCGGTTATGAAGTTGTTGACGTGAAGGCAACCCTCGTTGATGGTTCCTACCACGATGTCGACTCTTCTGAAATGGCATTTAAGGTTGCTGGTTCCATGGCATTCAAGAACTGTGCACTCAAGGCTAACCCAGTTCTGCTCGAACCTGTGATGAAGATTGAAATCACTGTTCCAGAAGAATACATGGGCGATGTTATGGGTGACTTGAACTCCCGTCGTGGCCGTATCGAAGGTATGGAAGCTGTTGACAACACTCAGATTATTCGTGGTTTCGTTCCACTTTCTGAGATGTTCGGTTATGCAACCGACCTGCGTTCCCGTACTCAGGGTCGCGGTGTGTACACCATGCAGTCTGACCACTTTGAAGAAGTTCCAAAATCCATTGCCGATGAAATCATCGCAAAACGCAATGGTAAGTAATAATCATCCGATTTTAGGAGGAATTTAACAATGGCAAAAGAACAATTTCAGCGTACAAAACCACACGTAAACATTGGTACCATCGGTCACGTTGACCATGGTAAAACCACCACCACCGCTGCAATCACCGCAGTGCTCGCACTCGAAGGTAAAGCAGCCAGCACCAAGTTCGAAGATATCGACAAGGCGCCAGAAGAAAGAGAACGCGGTATTACCATCAACACCGCGCACGTTGAATATGAAACCGACACCCGTCACTATGCACACGTAGACTGCCCAGGGCACGCCGACTACGTTAAGAACATGATCACCGGTGCTGCTCAGATGGACGGTGCAATCCTCGTTGTATCTGCAGCTGACGGTCCAATGCCACAGACCCGCGAACACATCCTGCTCGCTCGTCAGGTAGGCGTTCCTTACATCGTCGTATTCATGAACAAGTGCGACCTCGTCGACGACGAAGAACTCCTCGACCTCGTTGAAATGGAAATCCGCGAACTCCTCAGCGAATATGAATATCCAGGCGATGACATCCCAGTCATCCGTGGCTCCGCTTATCAGGCACTGCAGGATCCAACCGGTCCATGGGCAGACGGCATCAAAGAACTGATGAAGGCCGTCGACGAATACATCCCAACCCCAACCCGTGACATCGACAAGCCATTCCTGATGCCAGTCGAAGACGTATTCTCCATCACCGGTCGTGGTACCGTAGCAACCGGTCGTGTAGAACGTGGCCAGCTGAAAGTCGGCGACGAACTGCAGATCGTAGGTATCAAGCCAGAAATCAAGAAGACCGTCTGCACCGGCGTAGAAATGTTCCGTAAGATCCTCGATCATGCAGAAGCAGGGGACAACATCGGCGTACTGCTGCGCGGCGTAGATAAGAAAGAAATCGAACGTGGACAGGTACTGGCGCATCCAAACACCATCACCCCACATACCAAGTTCGAAGCACAGGTATACGTCCTGACGAAAGAAGAAGGTGGCCGTCATAAACCATTCTTCGATGGCTATCGTCCACAGTTCTACTTCCGTACCACCGACGTAACCGGTACCATCACCCTGCCAGAAGGCGTAGAAATGGTAATGCCTGGTGACCACGTCACCATGACCGTAGAACTGATCCACCCAATCGCAATGGAAGAAGGTCTTCAGTTCGCAATTCGTGAAGGTGGCCACACCGTAGGTGCTGGTACCGTTGCTAAGATCTTTGAATAATCTTAGCTTGTCACAAAGCGATACAAAAGCTCAGAGCATCACGCTCTGAGCTTTTTTCGTGGTTATCTTATGAAATAGAAAACGGCACTCCTGTATAGGGAGCGCCGCTTTCTATTTTGCGGAGGTTTTTACAAAACGAGCGGCAGTGAAAGATGCACGTTGAAATGTGTGGCAGATTCGCTAGTCTCAAGGGTGCCGCCGAGATTTTCGAGCAAATGACGCACATTTTTTAAGCCAATCTGGCTGCCTTCGCTGGTGTTTGCTTTGTTGGCGTTGCTAAGATGGAGATGCAGGGTGGTGTCATCAGTCTCCAGTTGTACACGAACGGGCAGTGTTTTATCGCCATACTTGACAATATTGAAAAACAAATTATCGCAGATGCGCCGCAATGTGGTAGGATCCCCGAGCAAGGTGCCATTGCAGGATATGGGTGACGTTTCAATATGAAAGCCGCAAGTTTGCAGAAAATCAACGCTGCTGTTCACAATATCAACAAAAAGCGACACGGGGAGTTGTTGCAATGTTGGTGCCGCAGGTGTTTCTTCGGTGCGTGCAGCATTAAAGAGATGGTCGGTTAGCACGCGCAGTTCATCGGCTTTTTGTAAGCAGCGCTCGGTATAGCGTGTGGTACTTTGGCCAGTACTGTGTTTGAGCACTTCCAGATAGCCAATCAATACTGTGAGAGGTGTGCGTAAATCGTGAGAAAGGGCCATGATGAGGTCGCGGTTGGCACGCTGGGCGTCAAGCTCGTGTTGTATGTTGTCTGTCAGGGTGGTGCGTAGCGTGTCAAGTTCGCGCGCAACAACACCAATTTCATCGCTGCCGCAGTTTGGCACCGGTGTAGCAAGGTCGCCGCCAGCCATTTGCAGGATAGCGTTTTCAATGTGATGAATACGGCGTGTCATGCGTTGTACAAAGAGTATCATACTGCCTAAAAATACAGCAATGCTGACGAATAAACAGAAAAAAAGATAGGGGTAGGTAAAGAGTACACGGTGATAAGAATAGACGATGACGCTGTGTGTGCCATTGGTGAATTCAATAGGAAATTCGCAGATCTCTTCTCCGAGCATTTTGAAACTGAGCGTCCATATCGTGTTGAACCAGGAACGCTGGACAATGTCGGCTGCCTTACCTGCGCGATAAAGCCCATCATCACCATAGATAGCAACGCTTGTCAATTCATCGGCGAGGCTGTCACAGTAAGGTTGAAAGGCAATGACAGCCGGATCGTTTTCGCCGTCACCTTCTTCATAGAAGGGAGGAACGGTGTAATTTTTTGCCAAAGCGCGTGCACGTTCCTCAAATGCTTCTTCATCGAACCAATCAACGATACCGACCGTTCAAGCAGCGTACAGACGGTGTTCTGTTGGTGCCAAAGACCGATAAATAGCAGCACACACGCTGCCGCTGTGCCCAGAATAAGCAGGAGCAGCTTGCTGCGAATCCGCCAGTTGTGTGCTTTAGTCACAACAATACCCCCTTCCCCAAACTGTGCGAATGATGGTTGGATTGGCGGGATCTTCTTCGATTTTGCGGCGCAGGTTGCGGATGTGGACCATCACCGTGTTGTTGGCACCATGGTAGTAGGGTTCTTGCCAAACTATTTCATAAAGATGACTGGCAGAGAAAATTTGCCCGCGATGTTTGACAAGCAAGAGAAGAATGGCGTATTCCAAATCGGTGAGGGTGAGTGTCTGCTCTCCTTTTTTTACATGGTGGTGCTGCTCGTCAATAACAATATTGCCAATTTGGTAGATGGGGTGGGGCAGTGGCGCAGCATTGCCCTGATAAACGTGATAGCGGCGTATGAGCGCTTTCACACGGCTCATGAGTTCGTTGTAAGAGAAGGGCTTGGCCAGATAGTCATCACCGCCGCTGGCGAATCCGAGCACTTTATCACGCTCTTGTGTTTTCGCGCTCAGAAAAAGGATCGGCGCATTGGTGCGCTCTCGAATGGCCAAACAAGTATGATAGCCGTCAAGCCCGGGCATCATGACATCAAGAATGATACAGTCGAAGCTGGTTTGGGTGATAAGGTTCAGCGCACTGGTGCCATCAGCTGCTTCGCTCACTGCAAAGCCCTCGCCTGTAAGTAGAATGTGGAGAATTTCGCGGATTTCGGCGTTATCATCGACAATGAGCACGTGTGGTGTCGATGGTTCGGTGTGATCGGTCATGATGAAACCTCCTGATTGAAAAGTCTCTTTATTATAACGCAAAACAGCGATGGTACGTGTTCGTTTTAAGAATTCTTTAGAAACGCTTTCGCTCCTCCTTAAGAATCAGCCGTTAAGCTGAGGGCAAGGAGGATGATGTGATGCAATTTGTAAAACGTGTGTTTCCTTATTTGACGCTTGTGGTGCTGCAAGTGATTTTGATGGCTTGGGTGGTGCCCGAGGGGAAGGTATTCGGTTCTGAGACAGACTGGCTTTGTCAGCACGTAGTTTTGGCGGAAACCATTCGTGATGCTTGTGTTGCCCAGCATACGCTTTTGCCGAACTGGATTGGCTTGGGCGGCGGGGCAAATGGGTATCAATTTGCTTACTACGGTTTTTTGCGGCCCGATGTGCTCCTGGGCTGCTTGTTGCCGAATGTATCCATGACGCCGATTTTTATGGGGTATGCGCTCATTGTGGGGCTGGCAAGCACGTCCTTGTGTTATATTTGGCTGTACCGAGAGTGTGGGCGCAGAGATGTGGCATGGTTTGGTAGTGTGCTTTTTATGACGGCAGGTTGTCTTTTTCATCTTCACCGGCAAATCATGTTTGTTAATGCCTTTCCATTTTTGTTTCTGGCCCTTCTGTGTATATGTAACGGCCGCAGACGGTTGCTGCCCCTGTGGCTCTTTTTTATCTGTGTGAGCAGTTTTTACTTTGCACCGGCGTGCTTTTTGGCAGTAGGCTGGTATTGGTGGCGTAAGGAGGGGCGTCGCTTTTTTCTTAAGTGGCTGGGCGCCTGCACGCTTGGCGCCGGAATGGCTGCCATGCTATTGTTGCCGGTAGCCTGTGTTCTTCTCGCGCAGCGTAGCTCTGATAGCGGTGGCGTTACTCTGCACGAGCTTTTGACACCAAACTGGGATTTGAACAGTCTATTGGTTGATGCGTACGGCATGGGTTTGACACTTTTGGCACTTTATGCACTTTTAGTGGGGCTTACACAACGAAAAACACGTGCTGACAGTGTGCTCTTGTTGGCTATGGGGTTGTTTCCACTGGCAAGCTATGTGTTGAATGGTACCCTTTACGCCAGACCAAAAAGCCTCATACCTTTTATGCCGCTGGTGATTTTGCTGGTGGTTTCGGTGTTGTGCGACCTTTTGCGCCAGCGCAAGGCACCGCTCTGGCCATTTGCTATACTGCTCGCCATGGTGTGGCTTTGGCATGATGCGCGTGTAGGTGCTTGGCTTTTGGGAGAATGGCTGCTTTTGCTTTGTTTTGTTCTGCTATTGCGGCGTCGAGGCAGGGCATTTCTGGCGTTATTATTGATTGCACCTATTGGCATTTACGGCACCACAGCTGCTCATGAAACGTGGGTGTCGCAAGAGCAACTGCACCTTAGCGATGAAAAGCGTTGGCTTAATATAGAGATGGATGCACGTTATCATCTGGATAGCCTCCTGCAGCCGTTGGAAGCTGCTAATCGCTTACCGAAACATCATTGGCGCAGCAGTATGTATGCGTCGCTCACGAACCAGGGCTACAACACCTTCTACTATGACACGCTGATGACCCCCATTCAGGCGAACAACCGTGTTGCCATGCTGACTGCCAACGATCCCTTTTTGCTGCATTTGCTCGGAAGCCGTTATCTGGAAACGTACAAAGAGAGCCTGCCGGTCGGCTATCATGTCATTGCAGAAGAAGGCGATGTGGTATTGGCTGAAAATCCACACGTTTTACCAACGTGTTATGTCACCACCGACATTGTGGCGCAAGATTGGTTCGATGCGCTGTCGCCCTACGCTAAGCTCGATGCCTTGGCGAGATATACCGTGGTAGATGGCGTGGACGCAGGCACAGGAAACGCAACGGGGATGCAGCCTTGTACGCCGCATTTTTCGCTTGTAGGCAATTTACCAGAAGGCGTGCACTTCACGCGCCATGCCACAGGTTGGGAAGTGGCAGCCAACAATGATGTCATGCTGACCCTGCAAGTAGGAGGTGTTCCCGATGGCCACCTGCTTTTGGGAGAATGTAAAGTGGACAATCAGACACGGCAGGCGGTGGTGATTGAAGTGAATGGCGTTCCTAATAAGCTCTCCAACGCTTCGGCGCCGTATCCAAACGGGAACACCACGTTTCATGTGAAATGCTCATCTGCCAAGCAGCTTCACATACGCTTATCTGCCGGACATTATCAGCTCAGCGCCTTCCGCTGGTACAGCTATGATATGGCGCATTTTGCCGAAAAATCGCTGACACCGCTCCAACTTTCACCTTCACAGCGCAAAGATACCATTGTAAGTGGCTGGGCGAACGTGCATGACAAAGCCATTTTTGCTACCACCATTCCTTTAACAGATGGCCTGACTATTCGCATTGATGGTAAAACCGTGCCCCTTCTTCGCGTTAATGACACCTTCGCGGGGGCTGCGCTTGTGCCAGGGCACCATAGAATCGAGGTATGCTTCACACCACCGGGTAAAAAGCTGAGCATGGCGTTTAGTGGCTGTGCAGCGCTCGTTTATCTTCTTTATATAGGACTAGGACAGCGCTTCTGGCGCAAATGATTGACCATCTAAAGAAAAATGCCAGGGTTTCGTAAAAGATTAAGTATAGATAAAATGGAACGTCTATGCTAAAATGGACATACTGTATCAAGAAAACGAGGGGAAGACAGGAGGTCATATCACATTGCTAGAATTGAGGTGTCAGAATGAAAGTAGAACAGTTAGAATTTCTTATTGAGGTCGTTAAAGCAGGTTCTATTAACGCGGCTAGCAAAAAGATCTTTATTTCACAACAAAGCTTGAACCAATCCTTACGCAATCTGGAAGATGAAATTGGTTTTCCATTGCTCAATCGTACGAAAAAAGGGGTTACATTAACCGAACGTGGACGCGAAGTGTTCAGCGCAGCGCAGGCCATTGTTGCTCGCTACGATCAAATGCTCAAACAAATTTCTGCCTTGAAAGACGATGGCACAGAAATCATCAGCGGCAAAATGAACGTGCATACGTCACCAATGATTAGTGTGTGCATTTTGCCGGTGGTATATGTTGACTATAAACACAATTTCCCAAAAGTGCAGCTTTTCTGCCAGGAACGTTACCAGGACGACATCGTCAAAGAAGTGAGCGAACATCCCGGCGATGTTGGCTATGTACTCGTTGCCAACACACTCAAACATTTCTTTAACAACATTCCAGACAACGTTGAACTATCGCTCTTAAATACCTATCCTATTTATATGGCCATGTCGCCACGCCACCCATTGGCGCGTCAACACACCTTGTCGCTGCAATCCATCAAGGACTATCCACTCATCATTTATGAAGCAGGCGGTATTCAGGGGGAACACGCACTGCAAACAGAAGTGGATATGCACATTTTGCTCAGCACCAACAACACCAACATGACCAAAGAACTCTTAAACGAAGGCAATGCCCTGATGTATTCCTATCCGCCATACGTTACCCGCGGCGCTTTCCCGGAATGTGTGCACATTCCGCTGCACACCAAAAACATCTTCTTTGAGCTATATATGGTTCATAACAAAGACGCCAACCGTGAACAACGTCGCCTGATCGACAGTTTCAGCTCGATCTTTCAACAATATATATAAACGCAAATGGGCTGCCGTGCAAACGATTTTTCGTTTGTACGACAGCCCGTTTTTTATAACCGCCATAGGTTCTCAAACCTGCGGCGGTATTTTTGTTTGTCGTGGAAGTGCGGTACACTGATGTCATCTTACACAGAATGGAGGCTCATCAATGACCATCACCCCCGAACAGCTCGATGCCTTTAGACGCACCTTACAACAAGAAGAACGCAGCCCCGGCACCATTGATAACTACCTGCGCCATGTGCGCGCCTTTGCAGCCTGGCTGGCGGAGCGTGCCCTTTCCCGCGAAAACGTGCAGGCATGGAAAGAAACCTTGCTTGCCAAAGGGCTTGCTCCTGCCAGCATCAACGGCAAACTCGTTGCCCTCAACCGTTTGCTTGGCTTTTTGCAGATGAATCATCTGCGCGTTAGGCTCCTGCGTGTGCAGCGGCGCCTCTTTTGTGATGTCAGTCGCGAACTCTCGCGTGCCGACTATGAACGCCTGCTTGCCGCGGCACGCCAAAGCGGCAAAGAGCGGCTCGCTTTCGTCATGGAAACCCTCTGTGCCTGTGGCCTTCGTGTCAGCGAATTACGTTACATCACCGTTGAAGCCGCCACCAAAGGCCGCGCAGCCATCACACTCAAAGGCAAAACCCGCGTCATTCTCCTGCCACGCCCCCTTTGCAAAAAACTCTGCCGCTTCGCACAAAAAAATAAAACTGTTTCAGGCGTGCTCTTTCGCACCAGAAACGGTTGTGCCCTTTCGCGTAAACAAATCTGGGCAGAAATGAAAGCCCTCTGCCCGCGCGCCGGTGTGGCTGAAAGCAAAGTCTTTCCCCACAACCTGCGCCATCTCTTCGCCCGAGTTTTTTACAGCGCCACGAAAAACGTCACTCAGCTTGCCGACGTGCTCGGCCATGCCTCCATCGACACCACCCGCATCTACCTCATCGCCAGCGGCGCTGAACACCGGCGCTGCCTCGACCGCCTTGGTCTGGTGCAGCAGGAATAAAAAAACAGGACAACATTCATAGATTGTCCTGAAAAAATGACCGTTTTATCCGATTAAGCGGACTGGTCAACGATCATTAAGAATAGTGTAGCATATTCCTTTGCCCCACACAAGAGAATACTCCCATTTTTGCGCGCAGGAAAGCAGGCTGTGGCATTAAGCATTGTCCGCAGCCTGACTTTGTGTGCACATTTTTTGATCCCCGTTGCATTTTTAGCCATGTGGCGGGGATTTTTTGTGAGAAAAAACCGATGAATTGGAAGACGTTATGGACAATCTATGAATTTTGTCCATTCTTTAGCACAGGCGCGGGTGCTGCAAAGCGTCGGGCAGCGGTTGTGTTTGTGCCTGAAAGTGATAAGGAGGTAAATTTTTGAAACGTATTTTACGAAAAAGTATGGCGCTTGTTTTAACGCTGGCGCTGCTGGTCGGTCTTTTCCCAGTGGCAGGCATGGCGGATGACACCGCAACACCGGATACGCCGTCTGATGCAACAGAAAACACGTTGAAACCGGCAGGTGTGGAAGATGATAATGTTATCCTGTCTAAAACCGCTGAACGCACCGGAAAAGATACCTGGAAAGTGACCTTAAAGGTGAGGCCGAAGGAAACCCTCAAACCGGTGCCATCGGAAGTGGTGCTGGTGATGGATGATTCAGAGTCGATGAAAGAGCCAGTAACAAAGAATGGTCAATCTAAGATCGAAGCGTTAAAAAACGTATTGAAAGGGAAAGATGACAAAGAGGGGCTGGTGGATATTCTGGCGGCTGCTCGTGTAAAACTTGGTGCTGTACGTTTTTCAGCAGATACAGGTGACGCTAGGGCAACGGCATTTAATGAAGGTCAGTTTTATGATTTGAATAACGCTAAGGATGTTGAGAAATTTAAGCGGGATGTCGATACAACGTTTAAATTATTAGGTGGCACATTTCTTACTCAGGGCTTAGAACTTGCGCAGGATATTTTTAATACATCTGAGAATGCTGAGAATACAAGACGTGCAGTGATTGTATTAACGGATGGTGAGCTTTCAGAGATTAGAGAAGGTGGAGAGAGAAAAGAAAAACTGGATAAGACAGTAGAAGATACAAAAAAAATAGCACCAGATTTCTATGGTATATTTTTTGGTAATGACGCACACGGGTCAGCTACGTTAAAAAGCGTGGTTGGTAATGATGCTAATTTCTTTACCGCAGAAGACTACGACGGGTTGCAGCAACATTTTGAAGACATTGTTACGCGTATTCTTGCAACGGTTAGTGACCCAATGAGTGACTATGTTGAATGTACTGATGTGACTTCAACAGAAGTGACCGATGCGGATGGAACGGTTGATAAGTCTTATCCTTTTGCGAAAACCGATGGCAGTCATGTGACCTGGTCACTAAACGATGGTCAAACATTGACACCTGGGCAAACGTTGACGATTACCTATACTGTTCAACTTAAAGACGATGCGCTGGCTGCACTTTATGAGCAAGGCGGTGTTACACCGTTGAATGGGGATGCGGAGTTAAATTATATTGTTGAAGGAAAGAACGATGGAACGCATCAAAAGGCTTTTCCGGTTCCAACTGATCGATTGGACATTAGCCAACTGACCACGAATACCTATTTGGATGGGCAACCTTATGGTGAGCCGGAAGTCAACTATGATATTGCTTGGGAAAACAATGGGATGACGCTAACTTTACCGGAAATTGGCGCGACAATCTCACAGAATGACACAACGTATACTTATTTTAATAGCACCTACGACGAAAACGCTGTGTCCGAAGATCATGTAATGGTGCCTGTGACTGCCGGTGCGCATACATTGAACCATTATTATTACAGCCTGGCGGCTAAAGGCAGCCTGATTTATGATGCCAATGGCGGTACGTTTGCTGCTGGTGAAACAGCTTTAAGTAAGGAACATTTGCTCCCGAAACTGTATCAACTTTGGACAAAAGATGGGCAAGGAGAACGTCCGGACGGGCAAAGCACTTGGCCAACCCATGTCAAGAAGGACGGACGTGGTGTTGCAATGATTGGTTGGACAGAAGATGATAACACAGTGGAACAGATTTATGAGAAAAACGCTTCGCTACCATCGCTTGCGACAACGGTGAATGTTGGCAGCGGTTCGACCAGGGTGTATGCTGTGTGGGGGTATGATGACAACGGTGACGGCATCGCCGATGCAGCCCAGATGGTCATTACGCCGGAGACCCAGACCATCTACACCGGTGGTACTGATGGGGAAGGTGCTGGTGATAGTTTCCCACATCCAATCTATGTGAAAAAAGACGATGGCACCACAGTGAGTGATGACGAAGTTTTCCTGGTAGATGGCAAAGAATGGCAGGCAACAGAGGAAAATCCATATCCATTTACGGTGAAGTATTATTATAAGACCGGCGACAATGCTGGCCAAGAACTGACCGATGATGCCCACTTTGGGGATTATGAAGCGCGCATTGTTCCTGTTGATGGCGTTGAGTTGGCCAACATCACAACAAAAGACGGTGCGAAGGTGAACTTTGCATCAGGCACCTTGCGTATTCGCTATGTATCCAATGCAACAGAAGCAAGTGGCAATGAACTGACCAGTGAAGCGCAGTTCTATACCGATGAGAACAAAAACACAGTGCGTCAAGAAGTGGAAAACAAGGCAGAAAGTGAACCTACTATCATTTTACCGGAAACCACAACGATTTATTTGAACGGCAATAAAGCGTATCCATATCCAAAGGAGAATACGGATGCTTACAACATTTCGTTGCTCTTTGACGAACTCCTGCCACGCACCGGTGGCGGCAGCAACCAAGGCTATATTGATGCATTGATCGACCACGCCGAAGATAAAGGCTTTGACCTGAACGGCAAAGACACCGACTTCAAATACCTTGATCTGGTAGACAGCAACAACTCCAATGCGTGGGTCAGCTCCAGCCAAGGCAGCGAAGTATTCTGGCCATATCCGGAAGGCACCGACAAGAACGATGAATTTCAGTTTTTGCATTTCAAAGGTTTACACCGTGAATACAGTATGCCGGGAGAAGAAAATATTAACGACCAAATCAATGCTTCTGAAGTAGAAAATGTTAAGATTGAAAAGACCGATGCAGGTATTTGGTTCCAGGTTGGAGAAAGTGGTTTCTCGCCATTCGCCCTTATCTATGACAAAGAAAACGGCGGCGTAACGCCACCTCCAGTAGATCCAGGCGAACCTGGTGGCGGCGACAACCCACCGGCTCTCAACACCGAAGACCACTTCTCCTATGTGGTTGGCTATGAAGATGGCATGGTGAAACCACAGCGCAACATCACCCGCGCCGAAGTTTCTTCTATCTTCTATCGCTTGTTAGAAGATGAGGTGCGTGACGATAACACCACCGATGTGT
>CAUWHJ010000028.1:0-23871 GCA_963558655.1 uncultured Peptococcaceae bacterium | reverse complement strand
GCTTAATTGGTGGCTATGAAGACGGCAGCGTGCGACCAAACAACAACATCACGCGCGCCGAAGCCTGCGCCATCGTCAACCGCACCTTGGGCCGCGTGCCAGATGCAGACCATCTCCTGCCAACGGACGAAATGAAAACCTGGCCAGATAACAAACCAAGCGATTGGTTCTATGCAGATATGCAGGAAGCCACGAACGGCCATGAGTACGAGTGGATTAAGGAAGACGGCAACAAGGTGGAAGAATGGACAAAAATCATGCTGGATAACGATTGGGAAGATCGCTAAAATGTGACAAACGACACAGCGCTTACGCTTGGTGCTGTGTCGTTTTTTATTCATTTCTTTTTATAGGTTATTTTATAAGAGCACTTCGCAGGGGCGTGGCTTGCGTTTACGAGCACTTTGGTCTACAATAGCTATATGACTTCAAAACAGGGGGAGCGCCCAATGAAATTATCTGAAACTCAGCTTGAACAATTAAAGAGCGATTTGATCCGTTGGATGCAGGAGCGTTTGCAGGCGATCGGCGCAAAAAATGCGGTGGTTGGTATTTCCGGTGGGAAGGACAGTGCGACGGTGGCGGCGCTTTGCGTGGCGGCGTATGGGCGTGAGCACGTGTACGGCGTGCTGATGCCGGACGGCGCACAGAGCGATATTGAGTATGCCCAGGAGTTGTGCGAGGCGTTGGAGATTCCACATGAAACGCTCAATATTTCCGGCATGACGACGGCATTTTACAATGTACTTTCTGAATGTAGCTTTTTTGATGAGGTGAGCCGTCAGACACGGCTTAATCTGCCACCGCGCGTGCGTATGACACTGCTCTATGCGGTGGCGCAGAGCTTAGATGCTGTGGTGGTGAATACGTCCAATCTTTCGGAAGATTGGGTGGGCTATGCAACGATGTATGGCGACACGGCGGGTGCATTTTCGCCGCTGGCCATGCTGACCACCGATGAGGTGATTCAGCTGGGGCGTGCGCTGGGCTTGCCAGAACGTCTTGTTGTGAAGCCACCGTCTGACGGGCTGACAGGTAAGACCGATGAAGATGTGCTCGGATTTACTTATGAAATGCTCAATACCTATATTCGCACTGGTGAGGTGCCAGAATCTTTGCGCGCACGCATTGACAGCCTGCATCGGGGGAGCCGTTTTAAGTTCCAGGGAATTGCTATGTTTAATCCGGGCTTCCCGATTGTGGCTGAGGATATTGCACACGTTTACAAAAAATAAAACGCAAGAGGAAGGAGGCGGTTTTATGGCAAAGAGAACTTTTCCGGAAGGCTTTAAGGAAAAGGCGGTAGCCTATCCAAAGGAGCATCCTGAAAAAACGATGAAGGAATGTGCTGCAGACCTTGAGATTGGTTACAGCACGCTGCGCCGTTGGATTAACGAAGCGGAAGAAGCGGCTTCGCCTGTGGCTGATGTGGTTGAGGAAAAAACGGTAGGCGCAGATGAAAATGTTGCAGAAGAAACCGTGCAGGTGACAGAGAATGTAGAAGCTGTGGCAGAAAACGTTGAAGAAGCACAAGAAGAGGTGACTGAGCTGGAAGAGGCACTTGCCGATGCAGCCGAAGTGTTGACAGATGTGCTCAAAGAAACAGAAGCACCTGTTCTTGAAAGCGAAACGCTGCCAAACGAAGGAGAAACGGTGCTTGAAGCAGATGCGGTTGAGAAAGTACCCGCACAGGAAAAAGATGACATTGACGATGATCCTTTGTTTGCTTCTATTGGCGCTAGTATGGGCAATGCGGCGAATGTGCTGCCGCATGATGAAGATTACGCCCTGCGCTGCAAATCGCACCCTTCTTCGCTTAAGGACATCAATCACATGGCTGGCGATGTGATTGTTTCCATGAGCGCTCAGATTGGTAATGTGATTGAAGACGTCACCGATGGTCTTGGCGGTGTGGCAGAACGTTTGCAGCTCTATAAAAAACGTCATGACTTAAAGAAAACGCGCAAACTTTTGAAGAAAGAGAAAGAAAAGCGTCAGAAACGTTGATTTAAGTTCGTTGATACGGTAAAATATTTTGACGAATTATTGTTGAAGTGATCGCTGAAGGAGAATGAATCCATGCTGAGACTGTTTATTCTGACCTTTCCGTTTTTGGTCATGGCTGCGCTCTTTTATGCTGGCTATATTCTTACCGGGCAAACAGTGCCGGGCGTAATGGCAATTATATGCCTGCTTGTCGATGTGGTGATTTTGTTTAGATACAATTATTTTCTTCACCGTTCTAAGAAGGAAAAAGAACAGCAATCTGCTGAACCTTCTGAGGATGAGTAACATTTGCTTTATGAACAACGGCCCAAGTGTGGTCAGCGCCACATTTGGGCCGCTTTTTGTGAACGATGATGCGTTAAAAATGAAGGAGAACGTTTGATGGATTGGAGTTTGATGTTTTTTGCTAACAGCATCCTTTTGGGAGTGGGCTTGGCAATGGACGCCTTTTCGGTGTCGGTGGCCAATGGGTTGAATGAACCGCATATGCGCGGCGGGCGTATGGCGGTGATTGCAGGAACTTTTGCTTTTTTCCAGTGCTTTATGCCGCTGGTGGGCTGGGTGTGTGTACACACGATTGTGCAGATGTTTCAGGCGTTTGAAAAAGCCATTCCCTGGATTGCATTGGTGCTGTTGCTTTTTATCGGCGGCAAAATGATTTGGGAAGCCGTGCATGGCGGTGAGGATGATGAGCAGGCTGTGGGCGTTGGTGTGGCCGCTCTTTTGATGCAGGGCGTGGCAACGTCTATTGATGCCTTGTCGGTTGGTTTTACGATTGCTGCTTATAATGCGCTGCAAGCCGTGGTTTGTGCACTGCTTATTGCTGTGACGACATTCTTTATTTGCCTGGCAGGATTGCAAATTGGCAAAACGGTGGGGAACAAATTTTCCAACAAAGCAACCATCTTTGGTGGCTGTATTCTCATCTTTATTGGCATTGAAATTTGGGTGACAGGCGTTTTTTGAAAAACTCAATATAGAATTCTAGCCAGGTGTGAAAGCATCTGGCTTTTTTCTTCCTTGGAAATCAGAATTAGGGTTGACAAACTAAAGTTAGCGATATATTATTGTATTGAAACAATGAGCTTCGGCTAACTAATCTAAAACTCTAAAAATTATGACGGAATTGCACATAATCGTGATGATAAATGTTGAAAAGGTGAATACTATGACGTTGATAGATGCAAATGAAGGTCAAGAATACATTATCAAAGATATTGAAACCGATGATGAAGAATTAAACGCATTTTTGTTTTCACTTGGCTGCTATGCAGGGGAGCCTGTGACTGTGGTTTCTCGCCGCAAAGCGGGCTGTGTTGTCTCCATTAAAGATGGTCGTTACAGTATTGATAAAGATCTTGCAGGCGCCATTCGCATATAGCGGGTGTCGTCCGCACTGAAAGTGTTCATTATGCCTCAAGGTTAGCTTGGAACAACTTTTCTGGCATGATAATAGATAATTCAAACAAGGGAGGATTTAGTTATGCGTATTGCCTTAGCGGGCAACCCAAATTCCGGTAAAACCACCATATATAATGCGCTGACGGGGCGCAATGAGAAGGTTGGGAACTGGGCCGGTGTTACTGTTGCCAAGAAAGAACATCCAATCAAAAAATCCTATGAAACGGGTTCGGAAGAAGTGACGATTGTCGATTTGCCGGGCGCGTATTCGATGTCGCCGTTTACGTCGGAAGAAAGCATCACAAGCTCGTATGTGAAGAATGAACATCCGGATGTGATTATTAACATCGTGGATGCGACGAATCTCAGTCGAAGTTTGTTTTTCACCACGCAGCTGTTAGAGCTGGGGATTCCTGTGGTGGTGGCGCTCAACAAAAGCGACATCAACGACAAAAAACAAACAACGATTAACGTGAAGGCCTTGTCGGAAAAACTGGGATGTCCGGTGTTTAAGACGGTATCTACGGCTGTTGAAGGCTTGGATGCAGTTGTGAAGGCAGCGGTGGCTGCAAAGGGCAGTGGGCAAAAGGCGCCTTACAGCGAAGGTGCTGTTGATTTAACCGATAAACATGCTGTGGAAGAAGCTGACCGTGAGCGTTTCAAGTTTGTCAATGACATTGTTGCAAAGGTTGAAAAACGTAAGGTGTTGACACGCGAAACAGGACGCAGCGATTCTATTGATGCGGTTTTGACCAATAAATGGCTGGGGATTCCTATTTTCGGCGTGGTCATGTGGTTGGTCTTTCAGATTTCTCAATCGTGGGTGGGTCCACTAATTGCCGATACGTTGGTGGCTTGGATTGAAACGTTCCAGGGCTATGTCGGCGATTTGCTGGCTAATGCCAATCCACTGTTGTCTGCACTTTTGGTTGATGGTATCATTGGTGGTGTTGGGGCGGTCGTTGGCTTCCTGCCATTGGTGATGGTGATGTATTTCCTGATTGCGCTTTTGGAAGATTGTGGGTATATGTCCCGCGCCTCTGTGGTGTTGGACCCGATCTTTAAGAAAGTGGGCCTTTCTGGTAAGTCGGTGATTCCATTTGTGATTGGTGTTGGTTGTGCGATTCCAGGGGTCATGGCGAGCCGTACCATTCGTAATGAACGTGAACGTCGTGCCACGGCAATGCTGACGCCGTTTATGCCATGCGGTGCAAAGATTCCTTTGATTGCACTTTTTGCAGGGGCGTTCTTCGGTGGTTCCGGCTGGGTGAGTTTCTTTATGTATGTGTCGGGGATTGTGTTGATTTTCTTTGGCGCACTTCTGGTGAAAAAAATCACCGGCTTCAAAAATCGCAAATCCTATTTTGTAATGGAAATGCCTGAATACAAAGCACCGTCTCTGCTGTTTGCATTTAAGGCAATGTGTGCACGCGGCTGGGCGTATATTGTGAAGGCTGCAACCATTATTCTTGTTTGCAATACGGTGGTTCAGATTATGCAGACGTTCACCTGGAACTTCCAGGTAGCTGAAACAGCTGATGCGTCCATTTTGGCATCGATTGCTCATCCGTTTGCCTACCTGTTGGTACCAATTACCGGCGTGTTGAGCTGGCAGTTGGCAGCAGCGGCGGTAACTGGTTTCATTGCGAAAGAAAACGTAGTTGGAACATTGGCTGTTTGCTTTGTAGGTTTGGAAAACTTGATTGATACAGAAGAACTGGCTATCATGGAAGGTTCTGGTGCGGAAGTGGCAGGCGTGCTCGCTATTACGAAAGTGGCTGCGCTGGCTTATCTGATGTTCAACCTTTACACGCCACCATGCTTTGCAGCTATTGGTGCGATGAACTCTGAAATCGGCAATAAGAAATGGTTGTGGGGCGGCATTGGTTTGCAGTTGGGTACAGGTTATACGGTTGGTTTTCTTGTGTATCAGGTGGGCACACTCATTACGACCGGCTCTATCGGCGCAGGGTTTGTACCTGGCTTGATCGCAGTACTTATCTTTGTAGCCGTTCTTGTTTATCTGTGCAAAAAATCGGATAGAAATTTGGCAAGTGAATATGCGTTAAGTGGGGCGAATTGATGATGGCAAATTTGATTGTTGTTCTTCTTATTGCGGCAATGCTTTTTGCTGCGCTGCGCTATATTTATAAAGCAAAAAAGAGTGGCAAAAAATGTATTGGTTGTCCAGATGGCGGTGCTTGCGCCATGAGCAAAAATGGCGGGAATTGCAGCTGCCATCAAAACAACCATTAAATAGTCCATGCCATTTGTTTTTCGTAAAATAGGTAAAGGTCACTGGCGACTTGTTAAAGTTGTCGGTGACTTTTTTATTCATTCGTGGTATAATTGAGAAAAGTAAATCTATTGCAATAATGACGATCAATGGAGGTGATTCCATGGAAAGTTTGAGCGACGTCAGTGCGGTTTATGAGCACAAAAAACAGCTCGAACAGCGACTGGAAGTGCTGAAAGAAGAAGCAAAACACGCCGAGCAAGTGGAACAGGAAGCGCAAATGCGCTGCGAACGTGAAAATCTTGATATTCGCAAGTTTGAAGGCAGCGATTTTCGTCAGTTTTGGTTTAAGTTGCGTGGCCAGTACGAAGCACGTATGCTGGAAAACAATGAGAAAGCAACGGAAGCCATGCGTGCCTTAAACGATGCAAAAAGTCATGTTTTCGATATTACCAAGGAAAAAGAAGAGGTAGAGCGTGAGCTGGAATCGCTTGGTGGTGTTGAAGAGGCTTACGAAAAAGCCTTTGCGTTGCATGTGGAGCACCTGGGGTATTCGATTCATCGTGAAGAAATTCTGCGTATGCAAGAAAAAATCAACCATGATGAGCAGCAGCTACGGTTGCTTGCAGAAGTGCGGCATTTGGCGCAGCTGGCTGTGCGTAAAGTGAAGCAGCTGGACGCAGATTTGAAAGCCTTGGAAACCATTCGTGGCGAGGACGAGATGGATAAAGCACAGGTGGCCATTATTTCCGCACTTTCAGAATTGCGGATTCAGCTGCATCAGCTGGAGCAAGCGCTTGGCGGTGTTGATGCGCTGGAAGCTGAAACTATGAGCTTTAGTGATAAGCTGACCATCAACACGCTGGATTTGTTTTTCAATAAAGAATCTCAGGCTGTGGCGGCGATTGCGCGTGAAAAAGCCGAACATGAGCTGATGGTGGTGGCTGATGATTTGAATGTGTGCGATACAACCGTCATGCAGTTGGTGGTTGAGATGGAAGAAACAAAGCGTATGCATCAAGAACAGTTGGCAACGTTCATCAGTGAAACGGACGTTTGAGCGCTGCGCTAATTTGACCCTTTGAAAGAAAAAGAGTGCAAATTATTACAAATTTTGTGAAAAGTATTGTCAAATGACGCTGGAACATTTAACATATATTTATACCTATGATCGTAATGCCAATTTGGCAGTAAGGAGGACCAGTTATGAAAGATTATGACAGTAACATCATCCGTAATATTGCGGTATTGTCCCACGATGGTGCCGGCAAAACTGCACTCGTTGAATCAATGCTTTTGATGTGCAAAGGTGTTGACGCTGTTGGTCGAGGCAAGGACAATAAGCATATTCTGGACTTTGAACCGGAAGAAATTACGCGTAATGTGACGATTCAGCTCGGCATGGCGCCATGCGAATGGAATGGCTATAAGCTGAACTTTATTGACACACCGGGGTATTCTGAATTTAGTGGCGAAGTTAGCGAAGCCTTGCGTGCAGCCGATGGCTTAATGCTCGTTGTTTCGGCTGAATCCGGTATTCAGGTGGATACGATTCGTGCTTGGCAATATGGTAAGGATTTGCACTTGCCACGGCTGATTTATGTGAATAAAATGGACATGGAAAATGCCGATTTCTTTGGTTCGTTGGAACGTATGCGCGAACTTTTCGGTAAGTCTGTGATGCCACTTCAGGTACCAATCGGAGAAGGCAATGCTTTCCGCGGCATTATTGATGTACCAACGATGAAAGCGTATGAATGGGTCAATGGCGAGCGTCAGGAATGTGCTATTCCAGACGATTTGAAAGACCGTGTCGATGAAGTGCAGGAAATGTGCATGGAAGCGGCTGCAGAAGGCAGCGATGAGCTTTTGGAAAAATACCTCGAAGGCGAACCTCTTACGCTTGATGAAATGTACGAAGGGCTTTATCAAGGGATGAAGAGCGGTCGTGTATGTCCGGTGCTTTTAGGCAGTGCTGTCTCTCATATTGGTTCTCGTTTGCTTTTGGATTGCATGGTTAAATTTATGCCGGATACCACACAGCGCATCAATGAAGCGGTGAATATTGACACAGGCGAAGAATTGCTTGTAAACCATGATGACCCATTCTCTGCCTTTGTATTTAAGACCACCTTAGATCCATATTCTGGCAAGTTGAGCTATGCCCGCATCATCAGTGGCAAAGCCACTGAAGGCATGGCATTCTATGATACCACCAACGAAAGCGAAGGTAAGATTTCTAAGATGTTTACGCTTGTCGGAAAACGTCAGGAACCACTTGCCAGCGCATCGGCGGGGGACATCATCGTTATTCCTAAACTGGACGATGTGCGTACCGGTGACACCTTAGCCAGCAAGGAATTCCCTGTGAAATATCCTGCGATTGACTTCCAGCCATCGCTTTATACCGTTTGTGTGCGTGCGGAGAACAAAGGCGAAGAAGATAAGCTGGGTACGGCACTGAATAAGGTGGCCGAAGAGGACCCAACCTGCGTGCTGCGTAAAGATGTTGAAAGTGGTCAGCTTCAGCTTTCAACCATGGGCGAAGTACATCTTGACCACATTATGAGTAAGATGGAACGCAAGTATGGTGTGAAAGCCATCATTGATAAGGTATATATTCCATATCGTGAAACCATTCGTGGTAAGGCTACTGCAGAAGGCAAACATAAAAAGCAGAGCGGTGGGCATGGTCAATATGGTCACGTTGTTATTGATATTGAGCCAACCAACGATGGTCAGGAGTTTGAATTTGTTGATGCGATTGTCGGCGGTGCTATTCCACGTCAGTTTATTCCTGCCGTGGAAAAAGGTGCCGTTGAAACCTTAGCGAAAGGTGTTATTGCCGGCTATCCGTTAATCAACGTGAAAATCACGCTGAAAGATGGCTCGTTCCATAGCGTTGACTCCTCAGAAATGGCATTCAAGGTAGCGGCGTCTTTGGCACTTAAGAAGGGTATTCCGGAAGCCAAACCAGTGCTTCTTGAACCAATTTATGCAGTTGACGTGATGGTGCCGGAAGAGTACATGGGCGACATCATTGGTGACATCAGCTCTAAGCGTGGCCGCGTATTGGGTATGGAACCGGGCGAAGATGGCATTACCACCGTTAAAGCACGGGTGCCATACGCAGAAATGCTCGACTATGGGGTGCAGCTGCGTGCAATGACCCAGGGTCGTGGCAACTTTAATATGGCGTTTGACAGTTACGAAGAGGTGCCGGTTAAACTGGCAGAATCGATTATTGCTGATTACAAAGCAGCAAACGATGAAAACTAAACGTTTGATTATAGAATCTTGTGATCGACATTGATCCCCTGGGGTCAATGTCGATTTTTATGAGTAGAAAGGAGCCATTATGGACACATCAACCATCAATCCGGAAGCGTTTGCAGTGACGCTTAAAGCCATTGCAACCATTCAGACACCTTATGAAAGTAAGTTTGGCGTGCCAAGACAAAGTGGCGTGGTAGACGAGCTTGCCTGTCGCATTGTATTTGCGCCAGAATTTCGCAATAAAGACGCGTTAAGGGGCATCGAGGGGTATGACTATCTGTGGCTGATTTGGTCCTTTTCAGAGGCAATTAGAGCCGAATGGTCGCCAACAGTACGCCCACCACGTTTGGGTGGCAATGTGCGTCAGGGCGTTTTTGCCACACGTTCTCCATTCAGACCAAATCCGTTGGCACTTTCTTCGGTGCGCCTGCTGGCAGTTGAAGAGGACCCACATGATGGACCAGTGCTTGTGGTTGATGGTGCAGACATGATGAATGGCACGCCCATTTACGACATAAAGCCTTACCTGCCCTTCACCGACAGTCATCCGGATGCCCGTGCAGGCTTTGCACAAACCGTATTGGGCGATCAACTGAGTGTTGAGTTTCCCCAGACCCTTTTGGCAAAATTGCCAAAACATCTGCAAAAAGGGGCTTGTGCGATGCTTGCACAAAATCCTACACCGCATTATCAAAAAGATCCGGAACGGGTGTATGGTGTGCTTTTTGGTGGCTTTGACATACGTTTTCGTGTGGCCGATGGCATTGCCACAGTCATTGAAGTGGTTTCTGAAAAACCAGTCTGAAAGTGTAGTTTATATAGTGATTTTGTTAAAACTTTATTGACATAGCCGGAATTTCAGCTATACTAGACAGCGAAAGCACTATTTCAACAGGATGGAGGGGTAAAGCAATGGTTTTTGATCAGGTAAAAGAAAGTCTGGCAGACATCATGAGCTGTGATGTAGAAAAAATCGACATGGAAACCGATCTCGTTCGCGACCTTGGCGTGGACTCTATCGACACCGTCGAACTCATCATGGCAGTAGAAGAGACTTATGACATTACGATCTCTGACGATGATGCACGAGATTTGAAGACCGTCGGTGACGTCGTTGAATTCATCGAAGAACGCCTCGAAGACTAATTTTTGACGCTGAAATAGCGCAACTATTCCGACTATGGATTTGTTGAACAATTCGATTTGAATAATGTGAGAAGTTGTAGTATGCTTTTAGAAGAAAGTATCTAAAGTATGTTAGATACTACCACTTCAAAGGAGAGAATCAATCAATGAGTGACATTTGGGAAACACTTGAAAGCCGCATCAAAGGCAAAAACATCACCATCGTATTTCCAGAAGGTGAAGATGTTCGTATCCTTGGCGCTGTCAGCCGCCATCATAAAGATGGTTTGATCGTACCAATTCTTTTGGGAGCACCTGAAAAAGTACAGGCCGTGGCAAAAGAAGCTGGCATCGATATTGACGGCGTTCAAATCATTGACCCTAACAATTATGCAGAATATGACGACATGGTGGCTAAGTTTGTGGAACGCCGCAAAGGAAAAACCACCGAAGAAAAGGCTCGCGTACAGCTGCTCGACCCTAACTATTTTGGCACCATGCTCATCTACATGGGTAAAGCCGACGGTATGGTCAGCGGTGCTTGCCATTCCACCGGTGACACCGTGCGTCCAGCATTGCAGATTGTTAAGATGAAACCAGGATGCTCCCGTGTCAGCGGCGCTATGGTTATGCTCAAAGGTGACGAACGCTATCTGTTCAGCGACATCGCCATCAACATCACTGTGGATGCACAGGCTATGGGTGAAATTGCTGTGGAAAGCGCAAAAACAGCAAAAACCTTCGACATTGACCCTAAGGTTGCCCTCCTGAGCTTCTCTACCAAAGGTTCTGCGGTATCCCCAGAAAGCGAAAAGGTTGCCGAAGCAACCAAGATTGCTCAGGAACTTGCTCCAGAACTGCCAATCGACGGCGAATTGCAGTTCGATGCAGCTTTTGTTGCCAGCGTTGGTGAACGTAAAGCACCAGGTTCTAAGGTTGCGGGTCATGCCAACACCTTCATCTTCCCAAGCCTGGAAGCCGGCAATATTGGCTACAAGATTGCACAGCGTTTCGGTGGTTTTGAAGCCATTGGGCCAATCCTGCAGGGTCTTGCTAAACCAATCAACGACCTCTCCCGTGGTTGCGATGAAGAAGACGCCTACAAACTCGCCATCATCACCGCTGCTCAGGCAGTCGCTGAATAAGAATTGTTTTATGAAAAGCACCGTATCATCACGAGATGATATGGTGCTTTTTTTAGGTTAATAGGGTTCTTAATCGTGTTAGCCCTTGCTCCAGTTCTTTGGTGGTTTTGGGCGAAGAGATGGCAAGACGAACTGCGTTAGGTGGTTGTGTTTTTCCCAGCGCAAAACGGTCTGCGGCGAAAAGTTGCAGACCATTTTCTTTTGCACGTTGCTCTAATGTATGACAGTCGATCGAAGAGGGCAGTTGAAGCCAGCGGAAGAGACAAGTGGCTTCGCCGGAAATATCGAACCCATGAAGGTATTCTTGAACCAATTGATTGCGTTGATAAAGGGCTTTGCGTCTGGCATCAATCAATTCGGTTAATAAAGGTGTCGTCATGAGTCGGCAGACAATTTCCAGATTAAGTGGTGATACCATAAGGTTCATGTTATAAAGTGCGGCTTCCAGCGTGTTGCGGAATTGTTCTGGAGCAATAAGCATGGCGGTACGTAGACCTGGACTTAAAAATTTAGCGGTGCTGAAAATAAAAATCGTTTGTTCAGGTGCGTAAGCTTGTAAGGGCTTTTGTAATGTTTCGGCGAAAAGAAGATTGATCGCGTCTTCGATGAGGATGAGGTGTTGTGAATGGGCGATTTTTGCGATTGTCTGTCGTTCATCAAGCGTTAAGGTATAGGTGGTAGGGTTGTGGTGATCGGGGATGAGATAAATCCCTTTGAGATGTTCGGAACGGCAGAAATGGCTGAGGGTGTCGAGATCGAGTTTTCCGTTTTTTTCGGGCAGAGGAATAAGATGAATGCCGATCATTTTAGCAATAGCTTTCAGTCCGGAAAAGCATAATGCGCTGGCACCAATACGGTCGCCAGGGTGAAAGAGCGCGAGCAGCGTGGCACAGAGTGCGTTTTGTGCACCAGTGGCAAAGAGTATGGCGTGTGGCTGGGCGGTAACCTGATAGTGTTTTAGAAAATGAGCGGCGTTTTGGCGTTGAGCAAAGGTGCCGGTTGGTGAACCATATTCCAGAAATTTTTTTATGTCTGGTTGCAAAAGAAGGGTGCGTATGAAGGCGATCACTTTTTCGTTGTCATCATAAGGCGGTAGTATTGTCCCCATTTGAATAAGCGGGTTGTTTTCTTGTGGGTAAAGTAATATGTCGCTGGTATTGACATCTGAAGCAACAAAAGTGCCCTGACCGACTTTTGCACAAATCAAACCACGTTCTTCGCAGAGCTTATAGGCACGTGTAATCGTGCTGAGGTGAACATCTAAATAATCGGCCAGTTCGCGCTGAGGAGGCAATTTATCCCCAGGTTTTAGGCGACCGCAGCGAATGTCATTGGTGAGTTGATCAGCAAGCACAGTATAAATCGTTCCTGTATGCTTGGTAAGAATTGGTGTCCAATTCATTGGGTAATCATCAAAAGAATTGACTGGCATGGTAAACTCCTTTCAACAATATTGTCTTCCGTACAATACTATCATTGTACGGAGAAGGTGGCAATGGTATGATACCTTTAGAGGTGATAATGATGAAAACTATTGGTTTAATTGGTGGTATGAGTTGGGAAAGTACGGTTACTTATTATCAAGTCATCAACGAAACAGTAAAGAAAAAATTGGGTGGTTTGCATAGCGCGCAATGTATTCTTTACAGTGTAGACTTTGCAGAAATCGAACATTGTCAAGCGGTTGGTGATTGGCAACGAAGTGCTGAGATTCTCACTGAAGCAGGTTTGGCATTGGAGCGTGCTGGTGCCGATTTTATCGTTATTTGTACGAACACGATGCATAAGGTTGTTCCGGAAATGCGTAAAACGCTCACCATTCCTATTTTACACATTGCCGAAATGACAGCGCAGGCACTTGACGATCAACATATACATCGTGTAGGTCTTTTAGGAACGAAATATACGATGCAACAGGATTTTTACAAGTCGGTATTGCAGGAGCAGGGCATTGATGTTTTGATTCCAGAGGAGAAACAGATGGAACTGGTCAATCATGTGATCTATGATGAATTGTGCAAAGGCGTGATTTCAGCAGATTCAAAACAAGACTTTTTAGACATCATTGAAGGTCTTGCACAACGAGGCGTGCAAGGAATTATTTTAGGTTGTACAGAGATTGGCCTTCTCGTGCAACAAGACGATAGCACGATGCCGCTGTTTGATACAGCTTTGATTCATGCGGAGCGTGCTGCATTGGAAGCATTGCGATAAATTAAAAAAAACGCTTGCCAAACGTCTTGTCTTCTGATAGAATATATTGCTGTAATCCCTGCTCTGTAAAGCAGAGCCGCTAGTCCGGGGGGAGGAGGTGCAAAGATATGCGCGATTATGAACTTCTTTACATCATTAAAACTGAAGTAGGCGAAGAACAGACCCAGGCTGTGATCGACCGTTACAATGGCATCCTCGAAGGCGAAGGTGCTACCGTAGAAAAGGTTGATAAGTGGGGTAAAAGAAAGCTCGCTTACACCATCGATAAGAAGTACACCGATGGTTTCTACGTTTTAGTGAACTTCAAAGGCGAAGCCAACGCCGTTGACGAAGTGGATCGTTTGATGAAGATCGACGAAAATCTTCTTCGCCACATGATCACCCGTGTAGACGACTAATTTTTCGTCCAGAGAAAGAGGGCCTAAAGCATGAACAAAGTTATTTTGATCGGTCGCCTGACTGCGGACCCTGAACTGCGTTATACGCCAAATGGCGCTGCTGTGTGCAGTTTCCGCATTGCTGTTGACCGTCCGTTCACGTCACAAGGTGGGGAACGCGAAGCCGATTTCATCAACATTGTTGTGTGGAACAAGGCTGCTGAAAACACCGCCAAGTATATGAGCAAAGGCCGTCAGATCGCCGTAGAAGGTCGTTTGCAGATTCGTAGCTACGATGGCAACGATGGCCAGCGCCGTTGGGTCACCGAAGTTGTTGCTGACCGTGTCGAGTTCCTTGGCGGCGGTAATAGCAATGCTGGTGGCGGTAACTATGGTGGCAATTACGGTGGTCAACCACAAAACAACTATCAACATCAAAACGAACCATTCACGCAAGGTATGCCAGGCGATAATAGCCTTGGCTCTTTCGGCACTGAAGTGAGCTTCAGCGACGAAGATCTGCCGTTTTAAGTGAGAAAGGAGTTTAACCATGGCAAGAAGAGAACGTAACAGACGTTCACGCAAGAAAGTTTGCCAGTTCTGTGTCGATAAAGTTGAACACATCGACTACAAAGACACGAACCGTCTGAAAAAGTACATGACTGAACGTGGTAAAATTCTTCCACGCCGCATCACCGGTAACTGCGCTAAGCATCAGCGTGCGCTCACCGTTGCTATTAAGCGTGCAAGAACCATGGCCCTGCTGCCATACACCAACGACTGATTTGGTCAATACATACAAAGAACCTTGTTCCAAACGGAGCAAGGTTCTTTTTGTATTCATAGAGAAGTTTTGTGCAAGAAAGACAAAAATCAATGGTATGATGAAAGTGATGACCATGATATTTGCTTGGACGGGAGTGATTAAGATGAGAAATGATGCGAACAATGCCTTTGATTATGCCGATCATGTGACAGAGACATTGAGACATTCTCAGCGTATGACAGCGCGTGCACTGTTTGAGTTGATTTTTGTTTGCTATCCTAAGCCGGCGGCATGGCTTTTAGCATTTAGGGATCGTTTGGTAAAATCGTTTGGGCTGAAAACGGGCAATCATTTTGAAAAGATGATGCTTTCTGAAACGGCACAAAGGATTGTGTTGGGCCAAGAAGATAAACACTTGGATTTTTATGTGGTTTTGGAATGTTCCACTCCGATGGGCTCATGGCAGGATATTCGCGTGAGCACCTATGTTAAATATCATAACATCATGGGCAGATTGTATTTTGGCGGAATACGTCCTTTTCATGTGCTCTTAGTAAAGAGATTGGTGAAACGCGCTGCAAGACTATGGATGAAGAACTTTCCTCGGTATTAAATAAAAAAGCAGCTTCGTATTTCGAAGCTGCTTTTTGTTATGCGATTTAGCGTTGTGGGTCGATGAGACCATAGGTGCCATCTTTACGGCGGTAAACAACGCCGATGTCATCGGTGTCCGCATTGAGGAAGATGAAGAAGTCGTGGTCGAGAAGTTCCATCTGCATGATGGCTTCTTCAATATCCATGGTTTTGACAACGAAGGATTTTTTCTTCGTGACGATTTCTGGCGTTTCTTCAGCATGGGCGATTTCATCAGCAGCAGGGGTGAACATTGGTTCTGCCTTTGCTTGTTTGCCCTTGCGGTTCATGCGGGTTTTGTACTTACGAATCTGGCGTTCGATTTTGTCAACGATGGCATCAATGGATGCGTACATATCGTTGGAAGATTCTTCAGCACGGAGAATATAGCGTCCCAGTGGGATCGTTGCTTCTGCTCTGTGGTCACCCTTTTCAACAATCAGGGTAACAGTCCCGGTCATTTCGTTGTAGAAATATTTTTCCAGCTTAGAAAAACGTTTTTCTACATAATCTTTCAGTGCATTGGTAACTTCAGTGTTACGTCCTTTAATGGTGATGTTCATAAAGACCATCCTTTCAACTGATACATTCTCTCACATGAAGGTCATGTGAAACCATACATTTATTATATTCTCATAATTTTATATTGCAAGGGGATTCAGACATTTATTTCTCGAAGCATTTTCAAAAGTTCCACAAACCGTTCATCAGAAATCGAATAAATGGACATTTGACCGGTTTTTTTGAAGGAGACAATTTTATGTGCCCGCAACAATGCGAGATGCTGAGACAGCGAACTATGAGAAATATTGGAAGTCTGAATGAGGATATCGTGGATTTCGTTGACGGAACGCGGCGCATCTGACAAAATATAGAGGATCATGAGACGATTGGGATTGCTGAGCAATTTCAGCATGGATGCAGTTTTGGTAAAGCGTTCGCTTTCAGCCAATAGGGATTGGATCGCATTGGTATCATTGGTGGACATTGTGAATACCTCCTTCGTCAAGCGCGCTGGAGCAAACTTGACTTATAGCTCCTATAACTATTTTTATTATAAACGACTTTTTAGAAAAATACAATATTTGTTTTTAAGAATATTAAACGATTTACTAAAAAATTATTAACAAGCTCATGGAGAATTGATGACGATGTGTGAAGACGCTGATATTTATTTGAGTTTTCATTGCCATGTGGTATAATAAATTGGTTGAATGGACCGTTCCATCATGAGCGTATGGTTCATGATGTGAAAAAGTATAAATTTGAAAAACAGAGTACCTGATAAGCAAGATGAACGAATCAAACAGAAAAGAGTGAATAGATTGGGTATTGATACTTGGTTGAAAAAAGTATTGGATGACAATAAGAAAGACGTTAAAAAACTGGAAAAATTTGCCGCTCAGGTTAATCAGTATGACAAGCCGTTCAGAGAGCTTTCCGACGAAGCATTGGCGGCTAAAACGCAGGAGTTTAAGGAGCGTTTGGCTAAGGGTGAAACCCTCAATGACATCATGGCAGAAGCGTTTGCGGTTGTGCGCGAAGCGTCTGACCGTGTACTGGGGCTGCGTCATTTCGATGTGCAGATCATGGGTGGTCATGTGCTTCATGAAGGGCGTATTGCCGAGATGAAAACTGGTGAAGGGAAAACACTGGTTGCTACTTGCCCTGTTTATTTGAACGCATTGGAAGGCAAAGGTGTGCACGTTGTCACTGTCAACGATTATTTGGCACGCCGTGACGCTGAACAGCTTTCGCCATTGTACAATTTCCTGGGAATGAGTGTGGGGCTGATTGTGCATGGTTTGGACTATGTGCAGCGTAAAGATGCCTACAACTGCGACATCACCTATGGCACCAATAATGAATTTGGCTTTGACTATTTGCGTGACAACATGGTGATGCACGAACGCAACATGGTGCAGCGTCCATTAAATTTTGCCATTGTCGATGAAGTGGACTCGATCCTCATTGATGAGGCGCGTACGCCGCTGATTATTTCTGGCCCTGCTGCCAAAGCAAAGGACCTCTACACACCAATGGTGGGGGTTGTTCGTCAGTTAAAGAACGAAGAAGATTATACCTTCGATGAAAAATTGAAGACTGTTGCTTTGACAGAAGAAGGTACAAAGCACGTTGAAAAACTTCTTGGCATCGACAATCTGACCGATGAAGCCAACATGGAATTGGCGCATCACGTGAACCAGGCACTGAAAGCACAGGTTTTGATGAAGCGCGACCGTGACTATGTGGTGCAGAATGGCGAAGTTATCATTGTCGATGAATTTACCGGTCGTCTCATGTATGGCCGTCGTTACAGCGAAGGGTTGCATCAAGCCATTGAGGCGAAGGAAGGCGTCAACATTGAAAAGGAAAGCCAAACGTTGGCAACCATCACCTTCCAGAACTATTTCCGTATGTATAAAAAACTGGCTGGTATGACTGGTACAGCAAAGACGGAAGAAGACGAATTTCGTGCCATTTATGGCATGGACGTTGTTATTGTGCCAACGAATAAGCCTGTTGCGCGTGTGGATGCACCAGACATCATCTATCGTACCGAAAACGGTAAATTTGAAGCTGTGGCTGATAAGGTTGCAGAACTCTACGCTAAAGGGCAGCCTGTGCTGGTTGGGACGGTATCCATTGAAAAGAGTGAACGTCTTTCCGACATTCTTAACAAGCGTGGCGTGCCACATAAGGTATTGAATGCAAAATATCATGAACAGGAAGCCATGATTGTTGCTCAGGCTGGTAAAGAAAAGAGCGTAACCATTGCCACCAACATGGCTGGCCGTGGTACCGACATTATCCTTGGCGGCAATCCGTCGCTTTTAGCCGATGAGATTCTTCATAAAGAGCACAAGAATGAAGAGGACATCACACCGGAGATGCACCGCGAAGCTATGGAAACCGCCAAGGCTATGTGCGAAGACGACCATCAGCGTGTGGTTGACGAAGGCGGTCTTTACATCATCGGTACAGAACGCCATGAGGCACGTCGTATTGATAACCAGCTGCGTGGTCGAAGCGGCCGTCAGGGGGACCCTGGTTATACGCAGTTCTACATCTCACTGGAAGATGATTTGATGCGTCGTTTCGGTGCTGAAACGTTGCCTGCTATTATGGATAAAGTGGGCATGAATGATGAGATGCCGATTGAAAACCGCATGGTCAGCCGCACCATTGAAAATGCTCAGAAACGTGTTGAAGCACGCAACTTTGAAGCGCGTAAAAACATTCTTGAATATGATGATGTTATGAATCGTCAGCGTGAGATTATTTATGCTCAACGTCGCCAGGTTCTTGAGGGGCGCAATATGGCGGAAAGTATCGGCGCTATGATTGACCGCTTGGTGGATACGGTGTGCGATGAAGCGGCTCACGGCGAAACGTATCCGGAAGCGTGGAATCTTGACCAGCTGACCTTGCGCCTGATGGAAATTTTCAATTTCCCAGGTGGGGTGGACACTTCAAACTTCCCGAATATGGCGAGCGAAGAAGTGCGTGACCAACTCAAGGAAAAAGCTCATGCACGCTATGCGGAAAAAGAAGCGGAAATCGGCGAAGCCATCTTCCATGATTTTGAACGTAACATTCTTTTACGCAATGTTGATTTGAACTGGATGAATCACCTTGATGCGATGGACCAAATGCGTCAGGGGATTGGTTTGCGTGCTTATGGTCAGCATAAGCCGATTGACGAATATCGTAATGAATCCTTCGATATGTTCAATGAAATGACCTATAACATTCAGTATGACACGATTCGTATGCTCTTTGCAGTGACGATTCGCCGTCAGGAAGAGGTTCAACAGGAAGAAACGAAGGAAGAACGTACCGATATTCTGAATGCACGCCACGGCGATGAAGAACCGGCAAAAAAGAAACCGATTACCGTAAAGAAAGTTGGTCGTAACGACCCTTGCCCATGTGGTAGTGGCAAGAAGTACAAACATTGCTGCGGTAAAAACGCGTAATGAAGAATAATGAGACAAAGCTGGTGTGGCCGGCTTTGTCTTTTTGATAAAACAAAGGAGTAGGAATATGGACTATGAAACACACAAAGCCTTTGAAGAGGCAAAGGAAACATTGAAAGATTTGAGTGAATCCCTGGATCTTGAAGGGCGCAAAAAGCGCATTGCAGAGATTGACGATATTATCTCTGCGCCGGATTTTTGGAACGATCCAGAAGCCGGACAAACCATCATGCAAGAAAAGAAGCGTCTGGAAAGCAAGGTGGATCATTACAACCGTTTGGCCGGTAAGATGGACGATTTGGAAGTGATGATTGAACTGGCCAAAGAAGAAAGCGATGCCGACCTTGAGCAGGATATTGTTGCTACCTTAGAAGAAATTGGCACTGAATTGGACGCTTTCGAGTTAGAAACCATTCTTAATGGTGAATACGATGATAACAACGCCATTCTCTCGATCCATCCCGGTGCCGGTGGCACGGAAAGTCAGGACTGGGCGGAAATGCTCTATCGTATGTATGTGCGTTGGGCAGAACGCCATGGCTACAAGGCTGATGTGCTGGATTATCTTGATGGCGATGAAGCAGGGATTAAGAGCGTCACCTTGCAGATTAGCGGCGAAAATGCTTACGGCTACTTGAAGAGCGAAAAAGGTGTGCATCGTATGGTGCGTATTTCTCCATTTGATGCGTCTGGTCGCCGCCACACGTCTTTCTCTGCGGTGGAAGTGATGCCGGAAGTAGAAAACGATACAACCATTGAAATTGACGATAAAGACCTCAAGGTGGACACTTATCGTTCCAGTGGTGCCGGTGGTCAGCACGTTAATAAGACAGAATCTGCGGTGCGTATTACGCATATTCCAACGGGCATTGTTGTGCAGTGCCAGAACGAGCGTTCTCAGATTCAAAACCGTGCAACGGCTATGAAGATGTTGACCTCTCGTTTGGTTGAAGAAAAAATCAAACAACAGGAAGCGGAAATTGCGCGCTTGCAGGGTGAACAGCAGGAAATCGGCTGGGGTTCTCAGATTCGCTCCTATGTGTTCCATCCATACACCCTTGTTAAAGACCATCGTACCAACTTTGAAAAAGGGAATGTGGGCGCTGTTATGGATGGCGAAATTGATGAATTTATCAATGCCTGGCTCAAGCAACAGGCAGCCAAGCAGTTGGCTTACAATCAGCAGAATAAGTAAATAAAAAAACAGCGGCTTTTCAAAAGTCGCTGTTTTCTTATGTAATAAGTAATAATAAGCAATGAGAACATAAAAAAAAGCCGAAAGACATCTTTTTAGAGATGCTCTCGGTTTTTTTATTATATTATTATACATTAAAAAGAAATTCAATGATGTCGCCATCTTTAACGACGTATTCTTTCCCTTCGAGACGAATCTTGCCTGCTTCGCGGGCAGCTGCATAGTTGCCACAAGTGACAAAGTCATCATAGCTGACCACTTCGGCACGAATGAAGCCACGTTCAAAATCGGAGTGGATTTTACCAGCAGCTTGAGGTGCCTTGGTGCCATTGGTGATCGTCCAGGCACGCGTTTCTTTTTCGCCGGTGGTGAGATAGCTGATAAGCCCTAAAAGCTTATAAGATGCTGCCACCAAACGGTCAAGCCCGCTTTCGGCAAGCCCCAGAGATTCAAGAAATTCAGCGGCTTCCTCAGGGTCGAGCTGTGCAATTTCATTTTCAATTTCAGCGCAAATCACGAACACTTCGGAGCCTTCTTTAGCAGCAAAATCGCGTACCGCGTCCACCATGGCATTGCCTTCAGCGGCATCGTCTTCGTTAACATTGGCTGCATAAAGGATTGGCTTAGCGGTGAGCAGATTCATTTGATTGAAATAGAACTGCTCTTCTTCGTCTTTGCAGACAAAGGTGCGCGCGCTGTTGCCTGCTTCAAGATGTGGGTAGAGACGCTTGAGCATATTGTCTTCGCAGAGCAACTTTTTATCATTGGTTTTTGCACCTTTGGCGGTTTTTTGCATACGGCGTTCCACCACTTCCATATCTGCGAAAATCAATTCCAGATTGATGGTTTCGATGTCACGGATAGGATCAATGCTGCCGTCTACATGGATGACGTTGGTGTCCTCAAAACAGCGCACAACATGGACAATGGCATCACATTCGCGAATGTTGGAGAGAAACTGATTGCCCAACCCTTCGCCGTGAGATGCCCCTTTGACCAAACCGGCAATATCCACGAATTCGATGGAGGCCGGAATCACTTTCTGACTTTTGGAGATTTCTGCTAAAACGCCAAGGCGTTTGTCAGGCACAGCAACAACGCCGACGTTTGGATCAATCGTGCAGAATGGATAGTTGGCCGATTCTGCACCTGCCTTTGTGATGCTGTTAAACAGCGTACTTTTCCCAACGTTAGGAAGCCCAACGATGCCTAATTTCATTTATATGACAACTCCTTTGGATTTAATGATTGATTTCAGTTACAATGCTTGAATTATAGCATTAAATGGCGATTTTCTCAAGGCTTGGGGATTGTGGCTGGGGCTGTTTGTTTTTGAAGAAAGCTGCAACAGCGCTGTCAAAGAATAACAATTTTAGCGCATTTATGATATACTGGTGAGTGAATAAAACCATGGACAGATTCTATGATGAAGAATCGTCGCGTAAAAAGATATAATGGAGGATCGTTATGATCACTGGAACGATTAAAAATAAAGTGGATAAAATATGGACGGATATTTGGGCGGGCGGCATCACCAATCCTCTGACCGTCATTGAGCAGCTTACTTATCTGATGTTTATCCGCTCGTTGGATGAAAAAGAACTGGAAACCGAAGAATTTGAGGCAATGACTGGCGAATCTCTGCCAAAGATTTTCCCACAGTCCGTTGCTGGACAAGCGATGCGCTGGAGTAAGTTTAAGGACCGTGACCCTCGAGAGATTTATGATATCATTTCACAGCGCGTGTTCCCGGCGATTAAAAATATCCACGGCGGTCAGCTGCCGGATTTTGATGCGCATGGCGAGATGATCGTGGCGGAGGGTGACGGTTTTGAAACAGCCGAAGAACAGACGGCATTTGCGCGCTATATGAGCGATGCCATGTTTCTCATCCCAACGCCGCAGGTGCTGCAGAAGATTATCACCGGACTGGAAGACATCTACACCAACGATCTGCAAACGGAAGACATGCAGGGCGATCTCTACGAGTACATGCTCGGTAAGCTCTCCACCGCCGGGCAAAATGGCCAGTTCCGCACGCCATCGCATATTATCAAAATGATGGTGGAGCTTCTAGCGCCAACGCCGGATGATGAGATCTGCGATCCAGCTTGTGGCACTGCGGGTTTTCTCGTTGCTGCTGCGGAATATGTGCGCGAACACCACGAAGATTCCATGACCAGCGAGCAATGGGATCATTTTGAAGGGCCGATGTTCACCGGTTTTGACACCGACCGTACCATGCTGCGTATCTCTGCGATGAATCTGATGCTGCACTCCATCAGCCATCCAAACATCGACTATCGTGATAGCGTCTCCAAGCAGAACCAGATCAGTGAACGCTTCACGATTTGTCTCGCCAATCCGCCATTCAAAGGCACGATCGACGCCGAGAGCATCAACGACGACCTCAAAGCTGTCACCAATACTAAGAAAACCGAGCTGCTTTTCCTTGCGCTTTTTCTGCGCATGCTCAAAAAGGGCGGGCAATGCGCCTGCATCGTTCCTGATGGTGTGCTCTTTGGCTCTTCTAAAGCACATAAATCTATTCGCAAAGAGCTGGTGGAAAATCATCAGCTGCGCGCCGTCATCTCTATGCCAAGTGGTGTGTTTAAGCCCTACGCCGGTGTTTCCACCGCGGTGCTCGTGTTTACGAAAACCGGCGCTGGCGGCACAGAAAACGTCTGGTTCTACGATATGAAAGCCGACGGACGCAGCCTCGACGACAAACGCTCGGAAATCGACGACAACGATATTCCAGACATCATCGCCCGTTTCAAGAATCTCGATGCCGAAGCTCAGCGCGAGCGCACCGAGCAGAGCTTTATGGTGCCAAAGCAGGAAATTGTGGAAAATGGCTATGATCTCTCGATCAATAAATATAAAAAGATCGAGTACGTGCCCGTGGAATATCCGCCAACCAGTGAGATTCTCGCAGAGCTGCGTGCGCTGGAGGAAGAGATCGACAGGGGATTGGATGAACTGGAGGCGATGTTATGAAGGTGAAATTGGGGAACTATATCAAAGAATATGCCGTTAAAAACAAAAATGATGAAGATATTCCTGTCTATAGCGTGACAAATGACAAGGGCTTTTGCACAGGATATTTTAGTAAAGATGTGGCCAGCAAAAACAAAACGACGTATAAAATTGTTCCGCAAGGATATTTTGCATACAATCCGTCCAGAATCAACGTTGGATCGATCGATTATCAAAAATGTGAGGATAAAGTAATCGTTAGCCCATTGTATGTTGTGTTTAGTGTGAATGAAGAAATCGATCCAGATTTTCTGTTAAGTTATTTGAAAAGTGATGTAGCACGAGCATATATTAAAGCTTACGCTACAGGAAGTGTACGTGATAATTTAAAATATGATATTTTAGAAGAAATTCCAATTCAGATGTATTCGTTGGAAACTCAAAAAAAGATGGCAGCTCATTTAATTAGTGTTGATGAATTGATAGAAAAGAAAAAATATCAGTTGAAATTATTAGATGAGCTCGTAAAATCCCGAT
>CAUWHJ010000027.1:0-32388 GCA_963558655.1 uncultured Peptococcaceae bacterium | reverse complement strand
AATCGCTGAATGGTTGCTCGAAGAATACAAGGAACCAGAGCCGGAATTGCTTGAGAACGGCGACGCACTGATTGTTGGCGAATATATTATGGTACGAGACGATGAAGCCGACGATTGGAAAGAGAGACAATTCTTATTCTATTACCAGAATCATTTTTATTGTATCTCAAAAGGACACGAACTTGATAATCACGTCTGTGTTGTTCAGAGATGGGTGTATGCTAGATTACCAATAGGGGTGAATAAGGAATGTTAAATGTAGAAAAATATCCTGAAGATATTAAAAATGAAATGTGCAATGGTGATGTAGAGACAAAACCAAAACCTTGTATTATAGCCAAAGTAAGTGGTATAGGTTGTAACCGCATATGTGAAACTTGTACAGAAACTTCTATTAAGTGGTTATTTTCTAAATATGAACCACCTTTGCTTAAGAACGGGGATAATCTCAAAACTGGCGATTGGCTTATGGTACGAAATAGTGAAGCAACCGATTGGAAAAAAAGACAATTTTTGTTTTACTACGACCATATTTTTTATTGTGCATATTTTGATGAAAAAATTTCTGGTGATGTAACGATTATTGGTTGGTCGCAAGCTCGTTTACCAATGGAGGGCGAATAAACGATGACTAATCAAGAATTTTATGGTAATAAGTTGCTGGCGATTGCTCTTTCTTATAATTGTAAAGTGTTATATAAATTAACACACGATGGAGAAGTATGTTACGGTTCTGGTTGTGATTCATGTTGTTTCCAAGATAATGAATCTGTTGAAAATTGGCTCAGCGAAGAATATGAAACACCACTTTTGAAGAATGGCGATAATTTAAAAGCTGGCGATTGGATAATGGTGCGTGAGGGAGAGGGAGGGGAATGGCGGAAGCGGCAATTCTTGTTTTTTTACGATGGTTTGTTCTTCGCAGCTCCTAAAGATACTGTCATTAGCGAAAACGGTGAATATGTTGACTGGCGACAAGCTCGGATGCCAGATAAGGGAGAATGAAATGGGCTGGATAAGCGTTAATGATCGACTTCCGATTGACGGCGGGAGAATCCTTGTTGCTGTCGTTGGAGTTGACAGTGAAGGTATGCGTGAAGAAGCTGGAGTTTTCTTTGCAAGATACAACAACAATAGATTTCTGATATATGTAGATGACGCTGCTGACACGTTAGTGATGAGGAACACCAGAATATATACATCATGGGGAATGGTTTACAGCATAACTCATTGGATTCCGTTACCAGATATGCCTGAGGAGGTAAAGCGACATGGAATGGATAAGTGTTAAAGATAGACTTCCGGAAACCGATGGAGAAAATACTCGCAAATACAGTGTGCTTGTATACATTCCGAAGAGAGACGGCGTAAGTCAGCACGGTGTTTACATCGGGAAATTACGAAAAATTGAACCAGATAAGGACGGCTCTAAAAATTTATGGGGAGTGCCATTACATGGAAGTGACTGGACTGTGTGGGGCTGGGGATATCTTGAAGAGCCAGTTGTTACACATTGGATGCCGTTACCGGAACTTCCGAAGGAAGGGGAATAATATGTTAAATATTGATAAATACCGTAAAGAAATTGACAGAGTTTTAGATGAACCGATGATAACACCATGTATAGCATTAGACCGTGTTTATAGAGATGCTACTGGTTCTACTTCTTGTCTTTTATATGATGAAATGTTGAATTGGTTGTTTTCTGAGTATAAACCTTCACTTTTGAAAAATGGTGATAATCTAAAAGTTGGAGACTGGATTATGGTGAGGCTTAATGAAGATCATGTTTGGGAACCTCGACAATTCCTCGCATACTTTGACGGGTGGTTTTATGCTAGAAAAATTGAACCTGACGGTTGGATAGAGAAGATTGATCGTTTCAGACAAGCCAGACTACCGGAGGATGGTGAGTTAGAATGAGAATTATAGTCGATAAAATACCAGAAACTCCTAGAGACTGTCCTTTTTATGATGAGTTTTGTTGGATACATCATTATGAAGAAACTCCAGATTGTGAAACGCATGGAATATGCGAGCATTTAGTTGAACTTAAGGACGTAATTATAAAGGAGAATGACAATGCCTAATTGGTGTGATTTTCACCGTATGTTTGTTGGATTAAACGATTTTTGCAATCATGGAAGAAATAGAGAGGATAATTAAGAAATGAGTAGATATATTATTGAATTTTCTGGGACGGCAGTAGTTAATGCACACAATGAAAAGGAAGCAGAATCTCTATTTTATAGTGAATATTATGAAGATATTGACTATCAAATTCTTGATACCTACTTGGAAGATGAAGATTTAGAGGAAGATGATGATGACTGAATATATTGCGAAAGAGCAGGCGCTCAGAATCATTTATACAGCGTTTGAGGGTACTAATTACATGGAAGATGCTTGGGCATATTGCACGCAAAAATTAAGAGCTTTACCGTCCGCCGACGTTGCGCCGGTGGTTCATGGAAAATGGATTGGAATATGGGGCGACGGATACGCAGAAACAGATGACGGCAGCGTGGAAATCGTATACGAAGAATTTGAATGCTCTAACTGTGGCTGCGTGCATCATTCAGACGGAGAACCTGTGTGGGATTATTGCCCGGAATGCGGCGCAAGAATGGATGGTGAAAAAGAATGAAAATGAAGGGATGTCCTCTGTTGATACAGTCTCACACAAGTCCATCGATGACGATCCATGGTGAATCATACACGCAATCGTATATGTTGGAATGCATTGGAAATAAGTGTGCAGCGTATGTGAGCGGGGATTGTGGGATGTTTGGCAGAATAAACACCGTTATTTTAGAGGGGGAAGATGGTGAAGTAAATGGCTGAATACATCACGAAAGAACGCGCGAAAGATTTGATTGTTGCTGCATCATCTGGCAACAGTACCAGATTGGCACGGATGCTGTCTAAGTTGGAGGACGAACATCCTGCCGACGTTGTGGAAGTGGTACATGCAACAACATCTAACGAATATTGGAATGAGGTATATTGTCTGTGGAAAACTTGTAGTAATTGTAAATGTACAAATCATATTTATGCGAACTATTGTAACTGGTGCGGCGCACGATTGGACGGTGATGAAGAGTGATTTTGATTAAGAATACGGACACCTATGGATGGGAGGCGGCTATCAGAGGGATGAGAAATCCCTTGAACAGCTGGGATAAAAGCGACAGTGGCACGAAAGAAATTTACGGCCTCGGCTATGCATTTGTCGTCGGTCCAAATGACATGGCCTTGATGCAGAAGCTAGCAGCTGCTGGCACCGACCATAGCAAGTTCCTTCGCATGATCACTGTGACTTGTGACATCCTAGCACCTTTGTATTGGTGGAAAGAGTTTGACACATACAAGGTAGGCACTGTCGCCAACAGTTGCAGCACAATGCATAAGATTCACGCTAAAGAGTTTACTTTAGACGATTTTAGTCATGAGCATTTGAATGCATGGAAAAGTGAAAACGGCGGAGATTTGCATAGCGGAATGATCAACAGTTTGCGCCGAACTGTCAAAGACCTTAATTATTGTCGAGAAAGATATCTGGAGACAAAAGATAAAAATTGGTGGTGGCAGATGATCCAACTCCTACCGGCCAGTTACAACCAGCGCCGCACGGTACAGCTTAATTACCAGGTGGCGCATCGGATGCATGAATCTAGGAAAAATCACAAGTTAGACGAGTGGTATACGTTCTGCGATTGGTGTGAGACGCTGCCATATTTCCGCGAAATTTTTGGCCTATAACAAGGAGTGTTTTGTCACCTAAGGAGGTGAGACCTTGCAATATGACAGACAAATAAGTGTATCCGTAGGCAACTCGCGTAAGTCGACCAATTGGAGCAACCAACAGCTCACATGGTCAGAGTTCACCAGTCGCTTACAGATACCACAACGCACGACTGAGACTTACAAGGCGTTTATGGCCTTATCAAAGGCGGAGCAAGACAATCTCAAAGATGTAGGCGGTTTCGTGGGTGGGGCGCTATCCCACCCACGGCGTAAGCCAGGCAATGTCGCAGGGCGTGACCTGATTACATTAGACTTAGATAGCCTACCAGCTAATAGCACAGATGACATACTAGCTAAGTTATCGCAGTTGCGTTGCGCGGCGGCAGTCTATTCGACACGCAAGCATTGTACCAACAAGCCACGTTTGCGCGTTATTATCCCAACAGACAGGACGATGACGCCAGATGAATATGAGCCTACGGCGCGTAAGGTGGCTGAGCTAATCGGTATTGAGTATGCCGATCCGACAACGTTTGAGGTGTCGCGCCTAATGTATTGGCCTTCATGTTCATCAGATAGTGAGTATGTTTATCAAGTCTACGATGCGCCGTTTGCCAGTGTAGACACCATTCTAGGTATGTACGCTGACTGGCATGATATTCAGTTATGGCCACAGGTGCCTGGGGATGAGCTGACGCCGCGTCGTCTTGCCAGCAAGCAGGAGGACCCACTCAACAAGCACGGGCTTGTAGGGGCGTTCTGTCGGACGTATGACATTTTCTCAGCAATGGAAACATTTATTCCACAAGCATACGACACTACAGCCGATGATAACCGTTATACCTATCTGGGTGGTTCCACAACAGGTGGGGCAGTGGTGTATGAGGATGGCAAATTCCTTTACAGTCACCATGCCACAGACCCATGCTCCGGTCAGTTGGTCAACGCCTGGGACCTTGTTCGACTACATAAATTTGCTGATATGGACGATGAGGCTACGCCAGGAACGCCGGTATCTAAGTTACCAAGCTGGCAGGCAATGGCTGAGTTGGCACGACAGGATAAACGAGTTATGGCGGCATTGGATAAGGAACGTTTGGAAAATGCTGTGGATATCTTTTCAAAACCTGTGGATATCAACGAGGGCCTAGAGGTCGATAATAGCTGGATGGGTGAGTTGGACCGCACACAAAACGGTATCATACGCAAAACAACGTCCAACATTATGCTCATCATGGAAAACGACAAGGAACTAAAGAACAAGATTGTGCTTGATGAGTTTGCATCACGCGGCATGGCTATGGGAGCATTACCATGGAACGGTGAGACGGAGCCACGTATGTGGACGGATGTTGACAGTGCTGGTATGCGCGATTATTTGGAAAACCACTATGGCATTACTGGGGTAGCAAAAATTGATGATGCCTTGTCACTGATTGCCTTTAAGCATCGTATCAATCAAGTGGCGGATTATCTTAATAAGCTAAGATGGGACGGCAAACCACGCCTTAACACCTTATTGCATGATTATCTTGGTGCAGAACAGAACGTTTACACCGCTGCTGTAATGCGTAAGTCGCTTGCCGCTGCGGTGGCGCGTGCCATTAAAGGTGCTGTTAAGTATGATTACATGCCCATCCTTGTTGGCCCACAAGGTAAAGGAAAGTCAACGTTTCTTGGCAAACTGGGCAAAGATTGGTTTTGCGATAGTCTGGAAGATTTTAGTGGCAAAGATGCGGCTGAAATCATCCAGGGCCAATGGATCGTGGAAGTTGGCGAATTAACAGCAATGAGCAAAGCAGAATCAGCGGCCATCAAGCAGTTCCTCAGTAAGAAGGATGATGTGTACCGAGCTGCTTATGGCAGACATGCCGAACGCTATCCTAGACGTTGTGTGTTCTTTGGCACATCAAACGAAACGGCTTTCCTTAAGGACGTTACAGGTAACCGACGTTTCTGGCCTGTGACCATTGCCGTTCATGAGCCTACCAAGTCCGTGTGGGATGATCTGGATGATGAGATTGACCAGATATGGGCAGAAGCGAAAATGCGTTTTACGCTTGGCGAGGACTTAGACATGATGTCCGATGAGGAAAAACGGTTGACGCTGGAAGCACAAGAAATGTATCGAGAGGTCAACGACAAGGAAGGTCTTATTCAGGAATTTTTAGACCGACCAGTGCCGGAAAATTGGGACCAGATGGATTTGGGGCAGCGCCGCCAGTATCTCAACGGAAATCTTTTGGCGGAAGGCCGGCTGATAAAGCGTGACAAGATATGTGCTTTAGAGGTGTGGTGCGAGTGCTTGGGCGGCGATGCCCGGCGTATGCGCCGCCAGGACAGCATTGAAATCAACAATGTGTTGAGCGTTTTGCCTGAATGGCAGAGAAACAACTCATCGAGAAGGTACGGGTACTGTGGAACACAGAGAGGATATGAGAGAATAAAAAGTTAAACAAACGAGTATCAATATTGTGTCAACAAAGCGTCAACATTATAAAAGTTTGTTGACGGATAAAAAACAGGTAGTGTCAACAAAGTATAGGAATGTTGACGCAATGTTGACGGGTTTGTTGACGCCTAAAATCAGCATGGTTAAGCCAAAAATAGAGTAAGTGTCAACAAGTCAACAAAGTTTTTATATATAAATAGTAAAAGTATAGAATATATAGAATATAAGTACCTATAAGGCATAATATCAATTCTATAACGCCTATATTTCAATATACTCTATAGGCCCTATAGAAGTTTGTTGACACCTGAACATGAAATGATGGGAGGTTATGCAAAATGAGAGAACAAGAAATTGAACAGAAATTAAGAGACGCTGTTAAAAGCATGGGCGGAAGAGCATATAAATTTATCAGCCCTGGCAATGTTGGGGTGCCGGATCGGATTGTCATCATGCCTGGTAGGCAGGTGATCTTTGTTGAGCTTAAAACCGAGGTTGGCAGATTGACGCCGGTACAAAAAGCTCAAATCGGATATCTGGAAGGGATGGGGCAGGATGTCCGTGTGCTGTACGGACTAAGCGACGTAGAGCAATTCATTGATGAGCTGGCTAGGACATGAAGCGTGTTGTGAGTGATGGGAGGTGATGCCGATGCAATTCCAGCCACATGACTATCAGCGGTACTGTATCGATCGCGTTGTCGCGATGCCGTCTGTTGGCTTATTCCTCGATATGGGTTTGGGAAAAAGTGTGATAACGCTATCCGCGATCAATGAGTTAAGGTTCTACCGCTTCCAGGTGAGCAAGGTCCTGGTCATCGCACCGAAGAAGGTGGCAGAAGGAACGTGGCAGAAAGAGTGCCAAAAGTGGGATCACTTGCAACACCTGAGAGTGTCTACCGTGTTGGGGTCGGAAAAGCAACGCATGACAGCACTCAACGCCACGGCGGATATCTACATCATCAATCGAGAAAACGTGCCATGGTTGGTGGACCTCTACCGTGACCAGTGGCCATTTGACATGGTGGTGGTTGATGAATTTTCCAGTTTCAAGAATCATAGCGCTAAGCGCTTCAAGTCGTTGGCAGCTGTGCGTCCGCACATTAACCGCTTTGTAGGGCTGACCGGCACACCATCGCCAAACAGCTTGATGGACTTGTGGGCCCAAGTATATTTGCTGGATGGCGGCGAGCGTTTGGAAAAGCGTTTTGGCGGATTTCGAGAGCGGTATTTTAGGCCAGGTGCCAGAAATGGTTATGTGGTGTATGAGTATAAGCCACGGAAAGGCGCAGAACAAGCGATTTTGTCGAAAATCAGCGATATTTGTATTTCTATGAAAGCCGAAGATTATCTCACGTTGCCAGACTGCATTGAAGATGAGGTGCCAGTTGTCTTAGACGCTAAAGCACGCAAGGCATATAACACCATGGAACGTCAGATGGTATTGGCTGTCGAAGATGAGGACATTACGGTAACTTCCGCTGCGGCCTTGAGCAATAAATTGTTGCAGTTGGCCAATGGTGCTATCTACGATGACAACGGAGAATGGTATGAGATACACAATGCTAAAATTGACGCCTTTATGGAGCTGCTTGAGAGCTTAATGGGGAAACCTGTGCTGGTGTTTTACAGTTTCCAGCACGATAAGTGGCGGTTGCAAAAAGCGTTGTCAAAGACAAAATTGCGGGTTCGGTTTTTAGCTGATGTCAAAGACCAAGATGCATGGAATGCTGGCGAGGTTGATGTGTTGTTGGCGCATCCAGCCAGTTGTGCGTATGGACTTAATTTGCAAGAGGGCGGCAATCACATTGTGTGGTTTGGCCTGCCATGGAACTACGAGCTGTATGTGCAAGCCAATAAACGCTTGCACAGGCAAGGGCAGAAAGAGAAAGTCATTGTGCACCATCTTGTTGTGCAGGATAGCCGCGATGAGGATGTGATGAAAGCGTTAGGTAAGAAAGAAAAGGCACAAGATTATGTGCTGGAAAGTTTGAAAGCGAGAATAGACAAGTATAGACAAGGGGCTGAATAAATATGGGACTTATTAAAGTGGATTACGTCCTTGATGTTAAAAGATTATATGAAAATCTGTTTGCCGCTCAATATGAAAAAGCTAATATATGGCCAATAGGAGATGCAGATGACGGCGTGGGTATCTTGAACGAGGAAATTCATGAATCCTGTGACGCCATTCGGAGTTTTGACACATATTGTCGTGATGTTGGTATTGATGTAGGCGTCGTACCTACGCGATGTCAGTTACGGAATGTAGAGGGCTTTGCTGTTACAGCGATTTGTGAACTACTGCAAGTCATCGCCGTTTGCCGGAAATACGCCGATACATTCGAGGATGCACAAAAGGCGGAGGACGAACAATGAGCAAAAAAAGATGTAATGACTGTTTGAGATTTGATCCCCCAAAGCACAATGGAGAAATGGGTTACTGCACCCAATGTGGTGAGGATACGAGTGCCGAAGGCGCAGAGTGTCATTGGTTTGCATCACGGAGGAAAGAACATGGCAAAGAAGAAAAAGACTAATCCACGGCGTGTGCCTGCCACAATGGCTGACGTGCAGAAAAGCATACGTGAGGCCATGGCAAAGGCGTCTAAAGATTTGAGCATTGCAGCTATTGTTTTTGCAGCAATGAGCTTGCATGATGTATATGATTTTGGACCTGCAAGGATCGAACGGTTTGTGGTTAATATGTTGCAGAAATTCCGTGATTGGGATGCAGGGCTTTTTGAGATTGAGGACGCACTGGAGTGGTTTGAAGACTACACAGGGATGAAATTGGAGGAGATAGAATGACACACTATGAAAAAGATTTTGAACAAGAACCTGAGCATAGGGAGCACGTCAATTCCGCATGGAATTATTTGAAGTTACAGGGATGGCATACAGAAAGTGTTGTTTTCTAATGCAAATACTGTGGGTGTTTAGCAAAGGCTGATTATGCCGAATGCCCTGCGTGCGGGCACAAAATGTATGAAATGATGGAGGTGTTAGAGTGACGGCTAAGGAGTTTTTGAAAGACATCCGAAAAATGGATTTAGAAATAAAGACTTTGAACGACCAAATCGTGCAACTAAGGCACGCAGCAGAAGGCTTAAAATCTATGGAGCTATCTGATATGCCGCGCGGAGCGCAAGGAAAAAACATGGCTGATTATGTCGCAGAGCTTGCCAATATGCAGCTAAAATGTGCGCAATATGTTTCGGAATTGGTAGATAAAAAGCAGAATGCGATTGACTATATCATGAGCATTGATGGTAGTGAACTTAGAAATGTATTGTTGTTACGATACATTCAGTGTAAAGATTGGGACGATATAGCAAATAAATTACAGTACAATCCTAGAACGATATTTAGGCTTCATGGTGAGGCGTTAAAAGAGTTTGAAAAAGTTGTCAGTAAATGTCAGTAAGTGTCAGTAAATGTCAGTCGAAAAGCTGATACAATATAAACTAGGAAGATTGAGGGAAATTGGTAGACAAATCATTCACTCATTTATTAAAAATCTCCCCTTTTTTCTAAGTATCTGTTTTTCTGGATTCCCTCCTTTCGACATACCGCGTTCACGAGCAGGACGCGGTATTTTTATATCTAATTTTAGGAGGTGAGGATATGGCTGTAAAGGTAACGCTGGATGATGCAGCAGCAGTCAAAGAATTACAGAAAATAGCAAAAAAGTCTGAGAAGGCTATGACGCGAACCGTCAGCGACATTAAGAGCCGTGCGCCTGGTTGGATTGCTAAAGGTATAGCTAAAGACTACGGGTTATCATCATCTCAGGTAAAAGACAAGGCAAAGTTAACAATTACAGGTAGTAACCTTGGAACGCTTGAACTTAAGTACAGCGGCGGATTGCTATCACCATCAAACTTTAAAATGTCGCCGGATAAACCTAAGCCAGGGGCTTATACCATTAAGGCAACCATTAAACGTGGTAAGCGTGCAACGATAGGCCGTGTTAAAAAGATTAACAAACGACAACGTAAGCAATTGGGCCAAAACTTTCAGGGGAAGGGGAGGCGCACAAGCCCATCCTCTCCACCAATGCTACAAACCACAGGGGCAAAGAGAGTAGATGCCACAACGCACATTCCTTTTCAGCGTACAAGATATGGGGGCAGCACAAGTGGTGGGCCAATGGATCATGTTATTAAGACTTTGTCCGTGCCTCAGATGATTAAGGATGGAGACGGCAATCTTAAGCCTGGTGTTGCAGAGAAATTTAATGAGGGTATTGAGAAAAGATTTAATCACCACACAGATCAAATTTTAAAGTAATGCCACGGTGCTTTATAAATTTAGTAGGTTCTTCTATACAGATTAGTATCTGCGGTGCTCGTGAGCCCAAAAATCATCTAGTTTTAGAAAATTTTTTTAAGTATATTTCCGTTCCATTGGAGGTGAGGCTTTGGAGACACAGAAATTATCAGGTAAAGATGTTGCTCAACTGTTTGGGCTTACCACTCGGCGCATACGACAACTCCGCGAAGATGGCGTGATTCGCAGTGAAGGCAGTCCAGGCAAATACGATCTTATCGAAACTGTCCAAAGCTATATCAAGCATCTCAGTTCTAAGGCAAACGGGAAAAAACAAAAAGACAATCCGGAACTTGAAAAAGATAAGCTCGATGGGGAGGCACGCATTAAGCAGGCTAAAGCAGAGATGGCAGAACTTGAGCTTAGAGAAATGCAAGGTGAGCTCCATCGCGCCGAGGATGTTGAAGCTATTACCACAGACCACGTCCTCTATTTTCGTTCGATGCTTATGGCCTTGCCCGGGAAACTGGCTGTGGATCTAGCTGGTACGCACACGGCAGCGGAGCAGGCGGCACGCGTGAAGAAAGAAATCAATTTTGTATTGGATAGCCTTGCGGACTATAAATATGATCCTGATGAGTACGCCCGCCGCGTAAGAGAGCGGCAAGGGTGGAAAGACAGGGATGATGGCGATGCCTAAAGTAACAACGACATTTGCCCATGCGTTCAAAAATTATCGCCCGCCTGCCGATCTCACGGTTAGCGAATGGGCGGAACAGTATCGCGTACTTTCTCGCGAAAACAGTGCGGAGGCTGGTCCGTGGCGTAATGCCAGAACGCCCTATCTTGTTGAAATCATGGATGCATTTACAGATCCGCGGATTAAGAAAATCTCACTTGTTGCATCGTCGCAGGTTGGCAAATCTGAGCTTGAGCTTAACATCATTGGTTACATCATCGACCAAGACCCTGGCTCTATACTCTACATACAACCGACTATTGACGATGCTAAAAAGTTCAGCCGCCTCCGCATTGCACCAATGATACGCGACAGTCACACCTTGCGGCGCAAAGTCGCCGATATAAAATCGAGGGATAGCGGCAACACCATGCTGCAAAAATCATTCCCCGGCGGAATGCTAACGATTGTCGGTAGTAACAGCGCCAGCGGGTTAGCGTCTACACCAGCAAAGTATGTGTTGGGTGATGAGCGTGACCGCTGGGCGTTATCGGCTGGTACTGAGGGCGATCCATGGGCGCTTGCTGAGGCGCGTACCACAACATTTTACAACGCCAAAATGGTAGATGTTTCCACACCGACAAACAAAGGTGAATCACCTATCGAGAAATCTTTTCTTGAGGGTACGCGTGAACGCTGGTGTCATCAATGCCCCAATTGTGGGGAATATAGCAACATTGTGTTTGATAATATCGTTTTTGACTTTGATACCATCGGCAGCGGTCGCAAAAAGGATTACAAAATCACGCACATCGGTTGGCGCTGCCCGCAATGCGGCTTTGAGTTTTCGGAGCCAGAAATGCGTAAGCAGCCTGCGAAATGGATTGCAGAAAATCCCGCGGCATTGGAACGCGGGCACAGGTCATTTTGGCTGAATGCTTTCAGCAGCCCGTGGCAGTCATGGGAGAAAGTGATCTACTCTTTCCTTGTGGCTCGCAAAGATCCACAGCGTCTAAAGGTTGTGTACAACACCATGCTGGGCGAGCTGTGGGAGGACCGCGGCGACCTGGCCGATGAGGATACTATGCTGGCGCGGCGCGAGGACTACGGTACGCGTGATGATGGTACGCCAATTGAGCTACCAGAGGGCGTGCTTGTGCTAACTTGCGGTGTTGACGTGCAGGACGACCGCCTAGAGGGCGAGGTTGTCGGCTGGGGGCATTACCAAGAGAGCTGGGGCATCAAGAAATTTGTCATTCAGGGCGACCCGTCCGACGATGCACCGTGGTTAAGGTTGGATGGTTATCTTGACCACGTTTATAAGTTTGCAAATGGCCGAGGTTTAAAAATTGCACTTACCCTTGTTGACTCTGGCGGGCACAAAACACAAGAGGTGTATAAGCAGTGTCGGGCACGACTTGGCAAGCGCGTCTTTGCAGTCAAAGGCAAAGGTGGTGAGGGCGTGCCATATACCAAGCCGCCAAGCAAAGTGGATATTGTGGTTAATGGCCGTGCCATCGCTAAGACCTATCTCTACACCATCGGTGTAGATGCTGGTAAAACAGCAATACTTAATGGGGCGTTGCGAGTGGTTGAACCCGGGCCAAAATATTGCCATTTCCCTCGCAGAGAGGATGCCGGTTATGATTACACTTATTTTGCAGGGCTTTTGTCGGAGCGGCAAGAGCTGCAAGTGACCAACGGTCGTACAAAGTATGTGTGGGTTAAGCTGCCCGGCCATGAGCGCAACGAGGCGCTTGACTGTCGTAACTACGCCACGGCGGCGCTGTATATTTTAGACCCGGATATGGACGCTATCGAGCGAAAAATCAAAGAACAAAATGGTGAATGGAAGAAGCCACCGGAACCTCCACGGCGTAAAGCCAAGGCCAAACGGCAAAATGCGTTCCAGGATGCGTGGTAAAACGGTGTGAAAGTAGTGTCAACCAGCCAATTAGTGTCATAGGAGGTACGAAATGGCCAGTAAAAGTGTTATCAAAATGAGGCTTGAACATCGAAAAGCGATGCTAGAAGAGTGCTATAAAGCTGAAATGAAACTCATGCAGGGCGAAGTCAAACAGTACACCATCGGAAGCCGGTCGCTAACGCGCTTTGATTTGAGTGAGTTGTGGGACATGATTCAACAGCTTGAGAAAGAAATTGATGAGTTAGAGGCCGTACTTGCCGGTGGAAAACGCCGAAAAGCCGTTGGGGTTGTGCCCCGTGATATTTAATTTTATAGACGCTACCTGAGAAGGTGGCTTTTTTAATGCCCGCGGAAAGGGGTGAGACAGTGACAAAAAGATTTAGCAGAACGAAAGCCTTTACCAATCAGATTGTCAACCGTGGATACAGTGATGCCGGTGCCAGTTATACGCGTAAATCACTTAAGGGCTTCCGTGCTGACAGTGGTCATCCGGCGGAAGACATTGACCTTAATAACTGGACGTTGCGGCAACGTAGCAGAATGCTCTACATGGGTGCACCAATCGCTACTGGTGCATTACGGAGAGTGCGTACCAATGTCGTTGGTAGTGGCTTACGGCTTAAGTCAACCATCAATCGTGATGTGCTGGGTTTGACCCAGGAACAAGTCGAGGAATGGCAGAAACATACCGAGGCTGAGTTTGCTTTATGGGCAGGCAGCAAAGATGCGTGTGATGCTACTGGCATCAACGACTTTTACGGTTTGCAGCAGTTGGCGCTTTTATCGTGGCTCATGAGCGGTGATGTGTTTGCATTGGTTAAGCGCTTTGCCGCAACGGGGCGGCAGCCATACAGTTTACGCCTGCAGCTTATCGAGGCTGATCGTGTAAGGACGCCGGTCGAAAGCGGCGCTATTGTTGCGATCAACACAACAGGCAAAGCGAGCAATGGCAATGCCATCTATGACGGGGTAGAGGTGCAGCCGAATGGGCGCATTGCCGCCTATCACATTGCTAACACATATCCGTATCAAGCCACTTTGCAGCCCACAGAGTTCCGGCGCATCGAGGCGTATGGCAGGCGCACAGGTCTACCGAACATCCTCCATGTGATGGATTCCGAGCGACCTGAGCAGTACCGCGGAGTCCCTTATCTGGCACAGGTCATGGAACCGCTATTGCAGATGCGGCGATACACAGAATCAGAGCTTATGGCCGCGTTGGTACAGTCGTTTTTCACGGCTTTCGTCAAGACCGATGCCGGTAGCGATGCCATTCCGTTCAACGAGGTGCCAATGGACGATATTTCTCGCGACCCTAATGAGTACGAGATGGGACCAGGAACCATCAATATGCTGGACCCCGGGGAAGATGTCACTTTTGGCGCACCGACACATCCGCAGACAGGCTTTGATGTTTTTATGCGGTCGATGTGTGAGCAGGTGGGTGCGGCGTTAGAAATTCCAGCGGAATTGCTGCTTATGAGTTTCAACAGCTCTTACAGCGCCAGCCGTGCTGCTTTGCTTGAAGCATGGAAGGCTTTCCGGATGCGTCGGGAGTGGTTGGTTAAAGATTTTTGTGAACCAGCATACGAACTGTGGCTCACTGAGGCCGTAGCACTTGGGCGTATCTCTGCACCAGGATTTTTGACAGACCCGTTGGTGCGCCGTGCGTACTTGCAAGCCGATTGGATAGGACCATCGCAAGGGCAGCTTGATCCAACAAAAGAGGTACAGGCTGCAACCATGGCTATTGAAGCGGGCCTTACCACAAGGGAGGCAGAGGCCATTAAACTCAATGGCAGCGACTATCAAAGTAACGCCGCTAAACTAGCGACAGAGAATGAACTGTTAAGAGAGGCCAACGGAAGTGCCCAACAGGCTGTATCACAGATAGAAGAACCCTCTCCGGAAGAACAATCTGGCGGTGAACAGAATGAACAAAGTGAAGAAGGTGAACAAACCGATGAATAAAGCGTATGACATCAAGATGATTGGCACCAATGATGCTGAGTTGGATTTGTATGGAGAGGTCGTGACTGACCGTCCTATAGATTTGTGGACCGGAGAGCCAACAGAAGAGGCTTATATCGTTGCCAGCGAATTGCTGGCGGATCTCGACACATTAAAGACAAAAGATAACATTACGCTGCATATCAACAGTGTGGGCGGTGACCTCTATGCAGGGCTTGCGATTTATAATCGCTTAAAATCGCTACCCGCAAATATCACAACCATTAACGATGGTCTGGCAGCATCTGCCGCATCACTCATCTTTCAAGCTGGCGACACCCGCAAGGTCAACGCCGGTTCCAACCTCATGGTCCATCAGGCCATGGGGTTTTTGTTTGGCTACTATCAGCTTAATGACTTGAACCAAGTGAGCAAGCAATTACGCGCGGCCAATAAGACCGCCGTCAATGTCTATGCAGAGGCCAGCGGCAGAGATGCCGATGAAATCAAGCGCATGGTAGATGCAGAGACATGGCTTACTGGCCAAGAGGCTGTTGAGGCTGGTTTAGCAGATGAGGTTATTGGTGATGAGGATATCTCCATGAGCCTGACGAACGACGGCAAACACATCATTGTCAATGGCGTGCAGTTATCAACCAAAGGGATGCACAACATTCCTGCTGGCTTGCCAATCATGCCAGCAAACTCTATTCGGTCGAACGTGGCTCCTGCCACTGACGATAAACAATCTAATGAAAGGGATGATCAAATGGACATCAAAAATCTAAATGATCTCAAAGAAGCCTATCCGGATTTGATGGAACAGGCAAGAGCAGAAGCGTTCGATGCTGGCAGAACCCAGGGTGCTGCCGATGAACGCGCAAGAATCCAAAGCATTGAAAGCATCCAGTCTGCTGTGGCAGATAAGACAATGCTTGATGATGCAAAGTTTGGGGAACATCCACTCACCGCAGAACAGTTGGCGCTTAAAGCCATGCAGTCTCAGGCGGCTATCGGGCACACCATGCTTGATAATCTCGCAGACGATACCAAAAAATCTGGTGTCGATGATGTGAAAGCTACTCCAGCACAGCCGGAAATGACTGAAGCTGAGAAACGAGCCGCGCAAAACAAAGCAGATGCAGATGCCGCACTTGACTTTTTGTTTGGAAAAAAGGAGGGCGAGTAATATGCCAAAGAATCTTATTGAATCCTTGGGTACTGTTGGCTACGACAATCTGATCAATTCCAATGTACCGGTTGCAGACGTGTTTACCGCAAAAATTAGAGGTCTGGCAGCTAAACCAACCTATAAACGCGGTACGGTGCTTGCGTTTTCTTCCGGGACAGTAGGTGATAACAAGTTGGTTATCCTGGGCACGGAAGCGGCGGAAAATGAAACACTCACGCCAAACTGCATTCTTGCAGAAGATGTGACCCTTGATTCCGGTGATACCTTTGCCATCGCATATCGTACAGGACATTTCAATCGCAACGCATTGCTGTTTGCTGAGGAATATACCTTTACTGATGCTGATGAAGAAGCCTTGCGTAATGCAGGCATTTTGCTTTCTGATGCTGTTGACTATATCCCAGCTTATGAGGAGGAATAAACATGGCATTTAATTTCTATGACACAACTTTGCTGCTAGATGCTGTTGAACGCATCCCTAAAGTTTCTACCTTTCTGCGTGACCGATACTTCCCAACTGGGGCTGGCGATATTTTCTCCACGCACAGCGTCTTGGTTGAATACCGCGATGGTACCAAAGTAGTGGCGCCGTTTGTTGCTGAACGTAAAGGCGGCGTGACCATGTTGCGTGACGGCTACGAAGTGAAGCAGTATGAGCCACCACGCATCGCCCCACGTCGCGCTCTCACGCTTGATGACTTGAAAAAGCGCGGTTTTGGCGAAGCAATTTTGCCAACGCTGACCGATGCACAGCGGCAGTTTGCTATTACAACCAAAGATATGCAAGAACTTGATGAAATGATTACGCGCCGCGAAGAGCTGATGTGCGCGGAGGTTATGCAGGAAAATAAGCTGACCATGAAGCATATTGCCGATGATGTCACCATTGGTGATGAGATGGTTATGCAGTTCTACAACGGCTCTTCCAACCCAGCAACCTATACACCTGCAAGCAATTGGTCTGCTGACAGTGTCACAATCCTTAAAGATATTGCCGCCATGATCCGTATGCTGACTGAGCGCGGTCTTGGCGCTACTGATCTTATTGTTGGTACTGATGTTGCGGATGTGCTGATTAACAACAAGACCATTCAAACTTTGCTGGATAATCGTCGCTATGAACTTGGTGAAGTTCGTCCGGTTACGCTGCCACAAGGTGTTGCGCGAATTATGACGTTAAATATCAACGGTCGTATGGTTGACATTTTCTGTTATGAAGAAGAATACACCGACTATGCTACAAAAGAAACAAAACCATTCATTGATCCAAAGAATGTGATTTTGACAGCGCCTGGTGCTGGCCGCATCGCTTATGGTGCGGTGACGCAGCTTGAATATAGCGATGGCGAGTTCCACACCTACACAGGTAAACGCATTCCTAAGTTTATCCCTAATGCGGAAGGCAATACGCGCACCATTACATTGACTTCCCGCCCACTGGTCATGCCTAAAGCGCAGAATCCATTCATCGTTTCTAAGGTTTTGGCTTAGGAGGTGGACTGAATGGCAGAAATCAAAATCGTTAAAGGCACCTACGGCTACGTTGACCATAACGGCATGATTAAGCCAAAGACTGCTAAAGATGGGGCTTTTGAGCTTAACGACAAGAGGGCCGCAGAACTTGTGCGTGATGGTGTTGCTGTCTATGTTGGTGATGTTGGCGATGAGCCACTGATTGACGATGAGACAGGTGGCGTTGTTGTCGGTATGGTGCCAGAGTATAACGCCAATATGAAAGCATCTGAGTTGCGTGACATTGCTAAGGAGCACATGGGCCTAACCTTTGCGGTAGGCACCACCAAAGCGGAAATGGTTGAGCAGATGGACGCTTACATTGATGCACATACGGTAGATGGTGAGGATTTGCCATCTTTTGACCTCGATGAGGTCGTGCAATGAGCGGCTTCAAAGATGCCGTGGCAGATGATCGCTTGAGTGTCTTTCTGGACGATGATTTCTTTGGTGAAACATATCGCATCGAAGGAAAAGAGATACCAATTGTTGTAGATAACGATGAATTGAAAGAGCGTCAGGAAGGTCAAGATTTAGCAATCGCTGAGAGCGCCACACTGTTTTATGCGCGCGAGGAAGATCTGCCATCTCGGCGGGCGCCCGGAGAAAACCTTAATGTTAATGGGCGGGAATACCTTATTGATGATTGGCAGGTTGATATGGGCATTGCCACGGTTGCTTTGCGAGAGAACATCATTGCTTAGTGGGAGGTCGCAGTATGGACATTGTGCAAATTATTGATGATGTGACTGCTTGGGCGCAGGAAAATATATGCAACAAAGTTCAACTCAAGTTACCACCGGATGATGATAAGAAAGCAGTTGATGAAAACTATGAGTATGCTCTTGTAACACCAACTGCTTTCGCTCTTTTTACGCCAACTAAAGATAAGTTGCCACCAAAGGTTGCTTCACCAGTTCCTTCACTATGCGTTCGCTTTGTTGAGGGAGAGGATATGCTTGATGGCAGCGGCGGTAGTGTGGGTGTTCAATTTATGCTGTCTACGTGGGATTTAGGCACACATAATTTTGATTTGTTTTATCAAACAGATGTGCCTACACGGTTTATTCGTAATGACGGCAAAGCACCTATTTTTCAACGTAACGTTGATGGATGGCGTGATGCCTGGAATTTTCTTGATGTAACCAGACGTGTGTTGGAAAGTACAACTAATGTGGCTGGCTATGAAATTGATGTGAATTCGGGCATTCATTTTGGACCACTGGAAGACCAGGACGGAACTAATGACTTCTATCCTCTCTGGTTTTGCTGGGTTAACTTTACATTAAAATATCCTCTCGCGCGTAACGTGAGGGACTTTACAAAATTTCTATAAAAGGAGTGATTACATTGCCAACTGTATATAAGCACGGTACTTATGGTGAGTTCGCTGATACGATTGCACGCGCAAGTACGCAATCTAGCACCGTAGCCGTTTACGTCGGTACTGCTCCTGTCAATTTAGTACGAGATTATGGCGCGTATGTTAATGCGCCGGTATATTTGACTGATTTCAACACAACTAGACGGTACTTTGGTTATTCGGATGATTGGAAAACTTATACTTTGTGTGAGGTGTTCAAAGCTCATTTTGATAATCCAGTTACCAATGTAGGACCAATTATCGTCATTAACGTGTTGGACCCAGCGGTACACAAAAAGGCAGAGGCGACAACGACACAATTGACTTTTGTTAATAAACGCGCCGTCATTGCTGGCGAAAGTATTATTTTGGATACTTTTGCACTGGCTGATAAAGTGGAAGGTACAGATTACACCATTGAGTATGATTGGAATAAGAAGCAGACCGTCATCACTGATATTAGCGAAGCTGGTATCACAGAGGCGGTGCAGGCCACTTACAACGAAATTGACGCGTCTACTATTGACAAAGATACGATTATTGGTGGCGTGACGGATAGCGGTGTTTACAGCGGACTTGGTTGTGTGAACCTTATTTATCAGGAACTTAATTTAATTCCTAATCTCATTGCTGCGCCTGGGTGGAGTGAAATTCCAGAGGTGTATGAGGCAATGATTTCCGCCGCGACAAAGATCGATGGTCATTGGGATGCGTTTGTAATTGCCGATTTGGCGCTTAAAGATGCCGATACCATCGCGGCCGCTATTAGCTGGAAAGATACGAATCATTATTCTAACGAGCGCTCTAAAGTATGCTGGCCACAGGGTATGGATGCGTATGGAAACGTTTATCATCTGTCAACGGTATGTGTCTGGGCCATGTTATTGACTGATGCCAATAACGGGGGAATCCCAATGGAAACGCCTTCCAATAAAGCGGTCTTTGTTGTCAAACAGTATTTTGGCGCAAATAGTAATAACCGAGGTTTCAACCAAACACGGGCTAACGATCTTAACGCTAAAGGCATTACCACTATTACTTATTGGGGTGGACGATGGGCACTTTGGGGGCCACATACGGCTGCGTATGAGTTTGGTGCTGTGACTGATAAACGTAATATTTTTGATAATAGCCTACGTATGATGATGTACGTTTCTAATAGTTTCCAGCAAGAGCACGCCTTGACGATTGATGGGCCTATGACGCGAGCACTTAAGGACACCATCCTTAATAAAGAGCAGACCAAGGCAGATGCGCTTGCGGCACGGGGAGCACTTATTGGAACGCCTGTTGTTTCTTTTGAAGAAAGTGAAAACAGTACTGACGAGCTGGTAGAAGGCAATTTTGTTTGGGGTTCCGCAGGTACGCCAACACCGCCGTTTAAGAGTGGAACACTCAAAACTGCTTATACGGACGAAGGCTTTGATAGCTATTTTGGAGGTGAGTAAGTATGCCGTTTTTAGACATAACTGGACCGATTCTGTCTAATACCATCTATCATGAGCGAGAATTGGTTGCTAAGGATTGCACGGTGACACTCCCTTCTGTGGAATTTATGCTTGCTGAGATCCAAAACGGTGGCACTATTGAAATTCCGGTGCCACAAATTATCAATGCAATGGATTTGACTATTGCTAAGATTGGCGCAGACAGCAAACTTGCGCGGATGTCCAAAGCTGACCCTGCTGACCTTGAAATCAGATGGGTGCAGTTGGTGACAGATCCAACCAATGGCAAGACGCGAAATGTTGGTTGCAAGGCGTATTTACACTGTTTGCCAAAAGGTATTCCAGAAATTGGTATCACGCCTGGCGAGGTTAGCGAGACAGAAACGACCTATTCTGTCACAGGCTATCGTTTGGTTGTTGATGGCGAGGAAGCGTGGGCCATTGACAAATTTGCTAATGTATTGCGTATTGATGGTGTAGATTATTTCAAATCAATTCAACCGATGCTGTAACAATTCTATAAGCCCTGTGCAAGTGCATGGGGCTTTTATTTTTTAGGAGGAACACAATGGAACACACATTGAAACTTTTGAAACCAATTATGATCAATGGCACGTCAGTTAAGTCGCTGAAATATGACGCGGATGCCATTAACGCTGAACTGTTTGCCAGAGCGGACACATTACGCCAACAGAATATGGATCTGACAAGACCGACAGCGACACTTGGTATGGAGTTTGATTATTCTATGCACCTGTATCTGGGTTTTGCGGCCGTTGTTGCAGCCAATAATAACGAAATTGATTTTATGGATTTAGAACGCGTGCAGGGCGTTGATTTGGTGCATATCGTTGGTATTGGCCGAAATTTTACTTTAGGACGGGTCGAATCAGCGCCAAACAGCTCCGACGGCTCATCCGAGAATACGCAAGAGCCTACAACACAAGCATAACGGAACTTGATAAATGGCCTCTTGTTACTTTTCTGACAGAGTATCGAGAGGCTGCCGAAGATGCAGAAAAAGAAAGAAAACGGCGAGAGAAGGAAATGAGGCGTAAGAATAAGTCGCAAAAGAGGTGGTAAGCCATGGCGAAAGAGAAAAAATTAGATGCAAAATTAACTGTCTCTGGTGATGTAGATAGTAGCCTGCGAAAAGCATTAACGGATGCGACTGATCGTGTTAAGGCGCTTAATAATGCAGCTAAAAATGCAGAGGGCTTTACTGTACTTAAAGGTGCTCTTGCTAATCTTGCCGCCGATGGTTTCCAAGCGCTGGTAAGCGGGGCTGCACAAGCTGTTTCATCGCTGGCAAGTTTGGCAGAAGAAACAAGAGAATTACGACAAGATCTTGCCTCACTTGATGCTGCTTATCAGCAAAACGATTTTAGCGCTAGTCAAGCAAATGCTACAGCGCGTAGTCTTTTTGCGGCATTTGGTGAAAGTGACCGTGCTGTAGAGGCTGCCAACAATATCGCTCGTATGGCAAAAAGTCAAAAAGATTTGGATGAGTGGACGCGAATATCTACAGGTGCATGGGCTACATTTCAAGATGCTTTGCCTGTTGAAAATCTTGCCGAAGCAGCTGGAGAAACTGCAAAAACCGGTACCGTTGTTGGCGGGTTGGCCGATGCTCTTAATTGGAGTTCTGAGGCGGCTGAAATGTTTTCTCAGTACATGGGTGGAGATGTTGTAACCGCCGAAGACGCCTTTAACGTTGCGCTGTCTGAGTGCAACACCGAACAAGAACGTCAGCAACTCATTACAGATACATTGCTAAAGCTCTACGGAGACGCAGCCGACCAATACGAAATTACAGCAGGCAGTCTTATGGAGGCCAATGAGGCAACATGGGATGCACAGCGGGCTCAAGCAGATTTGGGAGAAATTCTTGAACCGCTCATGACTACATGGACAAATCTAAAGACTACATTGCTAAACGGAGTAGCGCCGGCTCTCCAAAAAGTCGCAGATAAAGCACAAGATGCGCTTGAATGGCTGGGTCAGCATCCGGGCGTAGCTAAAACGCTTGCGGTTGTTGCTGGTACCTTAGCGGGTGTTCTAACTGCTGTTGCAACAGCTATGGTTGTGGTCGGAGCGGCCTCAGCTATTGCTAGTGCAGGTATGCTACCAATTATTGGCGTTGTTGCCGCAGTGGCAGCAGCAATTGGCGTGCTTATTGCTATTGGGGCTGCGCTTGCTGCAAATTGGGATTGGCTTAAAACAAAAGCATCGGAGTTACAAGCATGGTTGTTGGAAAAGTGGGAGAACATTAAATCTATTGTTTCTACCGCAGCCAACGGAACAGTTAAGGGTGTACGGAATGCGTGGGCTGATCTTAGAGGGGTTGCCAATGATTTGTGGGGTGGCTTTAAGGACACTGTACAAAATTTATGGGATGGCATTGTGAGTAAGGCTAAGAGTTTTGCACGTGATGTCGTTGATGCTATTTCCAGCAAATGGTCAGCTTTGACCGATATTTTGAGTGCGCCGTTTAGAGCGGTTAGCGGTCTTATTGATAATTTGTCCGGAAAATTGTCCAGCTTGGCAAATAAGGCTGCAAGTACCGGAAGTTCGGCAAGGTCATCTATGCGAGCTTATGCAAGCGGTGGTTTTACCAACGGCCCTTCCATTGCTGGCGAGGCTGGAATGGAGGCGGTTATTAGCTTTGATCCCCGCTATCGTACCGATAACCTTCGATATTGGCAGCAGGCAGGCAAGTTACTTGGTGTTGATTATGACCACCTTAGCCTGAGTGGTGGCACGACATCTTCCACTAGCGTTGGCAGCATTACCTTTGCGCCAAACATTAACATTACCGGAGATGCTAAAAAGCAAGACATTATTGATGCTATTCGTGCCACGTACCCAGAATTTATGGATCTGATTGATGAAGTTCTTGAGGATAGGAGGGTTGGTTTGTATGCCTAGTCCAACGATTTCCGGTTATACCACTTATCGTACAGTCGAGGGTGACACATTTGATTTGATTGCCCTTATGCAATATAACGACGAAAAAATGGCGCATCATATTATTACTGCCAACCCTGATTATTGTGACGTACTTATTTTTGATGCTTGCGTAGAACTACAACTTCCTGTTTTTTCTAGTCCTACACCATCCAGTACGTTGCCACCTTGGAGGCGAGGCGAATGATTAAGCTGACGTATCAGGGCGAGGACATTACTAAATATGTGTCTATTAACAAGTGTGTGCACGATATGTATGCAGAAGAACGTGCCGATAGCCTATATTTGTGGGTTAATGATCTTAGCGGTGTTTGGAGCCAACGACAGCCGCAAAAGGGCGAGACCATCGCTGCTATCTACGGTGCTATTGGTACTGGGAAAATGTACATTTACGAATGCAAGCCACACAATGGGCGATATCTCATTAAGGCAATAGCTTTACCACCAACCTATGCAGAAAAACACAATAAAGCGTGGCAAAAAGTCAGGCTTTTGCAGATTGGCCAAGAGGTAGCATCGAGACACGGTTTGGAATTTGTTAGCTATGGTGTTAGCGACTACACGTATGATTACATCTTGCAAAATAATCAGGATGATTTCTCGTTTCTTTCGTGGCGGGCTACGTTGGAGGGTAATGCCGTCATTGTCTGTGATGGCAAAGTCATTATGTATTCACAAGTTGTTATGGAAAATTTTGATAGTAGTGAAGTGCTAAGTCTTTCCGCACAGGCTGATTATGAGTATAGAGACCGTTCAGCGGATATGTATGGCTCTTGTGTTGTTGAACGTGGTGCTTACACAGGTACTTACAACGCTAACAATGGACAATCTGCGGTTTTTCGTCCAACTGATCCCATCTATCTTACAAGCAACAGTGAAGCAGAGCGCTTTGCGAAAAATCTTTTACGCAATGCAAACAAAAGATGTATGTCCGGCTATGTTAGGGGACAGGTTATGACCGGATACGCCCCTGGTAGTTGTGCACGAATTGAAAATGCGTCATCTTCAACATGGGATGGATTTATTTTCTTGACCCACGTCCGTAATGATTACGGGGATTGTTCGAGCAAAATATTTTTCCGTAAGCCGTTGGCTTATTAGGGGGTGCAAGATGGTACAAAAAGGTGTGATAACTCATTTTACAAATGGTATGCCGGTTGTTAGGCCTTATGGATCAGGAGATGCTTTAACGCCTCCTTTGGTAGATGGACATAGAGCTTGCGGCAATGCGCCGCAGTGTGCACATATTGATTTTAATGGCTGCCCATTGCCTGCTCTTGCAGTAGGTGATGCGGTGGCCTTTGCTATGTTTGAGGATGGTACCGGCGTTGTTTTGGCTAAGATGTAGGAGGTGAGCGTGTGGGGCGTTATGATGACCACGTTGTTAAAGATTATATGGATTACGCGGCAAAATGGGGGCCTAAAGGTTTCCTCAATAGCCAGACCAAAACCGTGCCTATCTGGGGATTAAAAACAGGTTATGCCATGAAAGAAGGTAATAATCTTGACACCAGCGGAACAGAGCCGACTAATACCACGGGACGTGATGCACAAGTCATCTCATTTAACACGCGCTATGCAACTTATCTTGGTACTGATCCAAAGGCACAGATACACGAGTGGTATGACCTTGCTGAGGACGTATGGCCGTTTTATGTTGGCGGTCAACAGTTTGGCCCTCCACTTTTGCAGCTGCAAGACGTTCAATGGACCAATCATGTTATTGACCCAACAGGTCGTTTGCTTTCTGTTGATGCCGCTATTACGTTACGCGAGTGGTATGAAGGCATTGAACTCGATATGGGGTGGTACACGCCACCGCAAACAGATAACAGTGGTTTGCTGATATCAGGTGGCGATATTTTTTCCAGCGGGGCAAGCGATCAGGACATTATATGGTCTTTCCTCCGTATGAACGGCTTCAGCGCCGCGGCAGCCGCGGGGGTCATGGGTAATTGGGAGCGAGAGTCAGGTAACCATCCGGATGTTACAGAAGTAGGTGGCTATGGCGGTTATGGCTTGGCGCAATGGACCAATACCGGAAGCGGAAGTGCTGCCAGAAAGACAAACCTTATTAACTGGTGTAATAGTAACGGCTACGACTTCTGGTCGCTGGAAGGCCAGTTAAATTTCTTCCTCTATGAGTTTAGCCAGCCTTATTATTCACAAAATCTTGGTGCATCTTTTAAGACAATCAATGATAATGATGTTTGGACCGCGACTGACAGGTTCTTGACTTATTACGAAGGGTGCACTGTTCGTAATTCGACAGTTGCGTTTGATGTTCGTCTTAATGCCGCAAATATGTATTACAACAAATATAAAAACTACGTGCAGGTACCATCCACCATTGTTTCCACTGGGGGAAGCGGTGGCGGCCCTCAAGGTGTTACTGGACTAACGGATAAGCAGCAGAAAGTGTATAACTCAGCTTATTGGACAGGACCTGCCGGAAATAATATGTGCGCTAAATGGGTTTGTGATGCTATCGACAATGCAGGCCTGGGTTGGGCATCAGCACGGATGGAAAAGGCAAGTATGTATGACCAGTATTGTATAAGTTCCAATGAAGCTGATTTGAAAGTAGGAATGATTGCAGTAACACGAAGTACGCCATACGGGGATGCATATATTCAGACGTGCGGACACATTGCCATTTATGTTGGCGATGGTAAGTTTAGACATAATGAATTGTCTATCGTGAATGAATCAACATTGGACTATCTGCGTAGCACTTACTATACATCGCCTTGGCGTTGGGGTTGGATGAATAATATACCCCTTGCTTAAACAAAAGATAGGATGTGAGAAATGATGGCAAATTATATGGTGCAATGGGGACCTAAAGGGTTTCTCGTATCAGCTGAAAAAATCGTGCCTTATGCTGATCTGGCCACTGCATTTGCACTTAATTCAGAGTATCGCGTCGATACTAGCGGTAATGATCCTATTTATGTGCGTGGGCGCGCACCGCAAACGATCACATTTACAACTAGTTACTACTTTGCAGCTGGTGTTGATCCTCGTAATCAAATGCGCCAATGGTATGATCTCATTGGCATGACATACCCACTATATATAGGGGGTGTCCAGTATGGACCACCCCTATTACAACTGCAGAGCGTAGACTTACCAAACTTTATTCTTGCCCCGACAGGGAAAATTCTTGGCTTAGATGTAGGAATTACGCTGGTTGAATATACAGGCGATGCTAGGACAATTAGTCAAAAGACCTTTGATGCGTGGACTGGAACAGCATCTGCCATAAATGTTGGGCCGACAGAAAAGGAAAAAGAAATTCTTAAAGAGACAATCAGGAGGTGAGCGGTTATGAGGGCACAAGGTAATGGAGACCCGCAAGTGTGTGTGCAAAATCTATTACGAACGGTGCGTGGTGACGTGCCCTTTGCACGTCTCAAGGGGATCGATGGACGCAATATCGATGTGCCGGAGACCATTGCAAGCCCAGCTGTGATCGCTGATGCAATTTGGGTGATTGATACTTATGAGCCGCGTGTTGATGCACAAGACGTGACAACAGCTGCACTTGATAGCGTGTATGGTGATTTTACGGTATCCGCAACTGTTGGCGATGCGGTCGGCACAGTAGAGATGGATGGTTGAGGTGATGCATTTATGTCTGATTATAACTTTGTTAATTACAATTCTGAGGATATTTATAACACGGTAATTGGCAGCCTTATCGCTTACTGCAAAGCTCCTCTATATCCAGGGGATGAGCGGCGCATTTTTGGTGAGGGGGTTGTTAGTTTATTTGCCTCGATGTACGCGCAATTTGACGATGCAGCCCGGCAACGTATGCTCCGTTATGCGCGTGGCGCTGTGCTGGATGGCATTGGTGAGCTAGTAGGCGCTATACGCTTAGAGCCACAACCAGCTTATGCTACGTTTCGATTTTCTGTCGATGCCGCGCAGACGGAGAACATCATCATCCCACAAGGTACGCGCATTACAACAGATGGAAGTATCTATTTTGCTACCGATGTGCTTGATGTATTACAAGCAGGAGAAACTTATGTTGATATCGCAGCCACTTGTACTGAGACTGGTAGTCAATATAACGGCCTTTCTGTTGGCACTGTCGCTACGTTGGTTGATATGATCCCGTATATATCAAGTGTACAGAATATCACAATCACCAATGGTGGCGACGACGGTGAAGCATATACTACGGAGGGCGATAATCGCTTTCGTGAACGCATCCGCATGGCACCGGCCCAATTTACGACAGCCGGGCCAGAATCCAGCTATCGTTATTTTGCGATGTCTGCCGATCCGGATATTATCGACGTTGCTTTGGATGCCCCAGAAGATGAGCCCAATGTGGTCAAAATTTATCCGCTAATGACCGGAGGACAACTGCCGGATGAGGATGTCCTTAAGGCTGTTGCCGATGTATGCAGTGCTGATGATGTTAGACCGATGACTGATAAAGTTATTGCTCTTGCACCTGAGACGGTCGAATATAGTGTAAACGTAAAATATTATACGCTAATTGATGAAGAGGCGGATGCTATTGCGGCTATTGAGGGCGACGGTGGCGCAATAGATCAATACAATGAGTGGCAACAGGGAGCGCTTGATCGGGATATTAACCCTGATTATTTGCGTAAACTTATGTTAGCCCCAGGGGATGGCAAGACCGGTGCATATCGTGTTGACATCATCTCGCCAACCATTGCCGATGTTGGCAAAGCACAGGTAGCTCGTTTATCTGGTCCAGTTACAGTAACACATGAGGTGTTGTGATATGAGACTACTTGATTTGCAATTTATTCGGCTTTTACCAAATTGGATGCGAGATGATCTTGCTATTCAGGGCCTAGCAAAAGGGATTGACGATGTTAGCAAGCCATTAGTAGACGCAATGAAAGACTTGCCTATATGGGACCGTATTGATGAACTTCCTGAAGAATTACTTGATGAGTTGGCGTGGGAGTTTAATTTGCTCTGGTACGACAAAAGTGCGGGCATACAAACCAAACGTGATCTCATACGCAACGGACTTAATGTGTGGAGCAAACTAGGAACAAAGTGGGCAGTGGAGAACGTAATTACTGCTTATTTTGGTGATGGATATATTAAAGAGTGGTTCGAGTATGAAGGGTTGCCAGGAAGATTTAGAGTATATTCCACGAACCCTAGTGTGACTAATGAGCGTTTGCAAGAATTTATGAATATCTTAAACATAGTCAAGCGCTTCACCGCAAAACTTGATGGTATCTATATCACGCTGACGGGTGAAACACCTTTGTCAGCTGGCGTTGCGTACCGCGAAGTAACCAAAGAGGTTTATACGGTCAATATGAATCCACAGGAAGGAGGCTGACGCATGGCAAATTTTGCAGATAATGTAATAACTGATGTTGGACGTGTTATGTTTGGCGATGTCCAGATGGGTAAAATCCTTATACCAACGAGAATTGTTATTGGCTCAGGGCGATTGCCAACAGGAACAACCACAAGAACCATTACTGATGTTGTGTCACCTATTGTTGACCTGGATATTAGTAAAAAACAGAAGTCGGAAGATGGCACGGTAATTTTTGGCGGCGTTTACAGCAATGAAAGTATAGAGGAAGATTTTTACTTCCGCGAACTGGCTCTTTATGCTAAAGCCGGTGAGGACGGAGAAGAAGTGCTCTTTTCTTATGGCAACGCTGGGGAGACAGCTGACTATATGCCGGCCTATTCATCTGGAACACCTGTACAACGACAGATCGATTTGTCTATCTATGTTGGTAACGATACACAAGTAGATCTTACTATTGCTGATGGTGTGTATGTCACTATGGAGCAGCTTAGGGCGGAAGTACATAACGTCCTTAATGATTTGATTGGGAAACCAAACGGAATTGCTTCTCTCGACGATAGTGGTAAAGTCCCATTTACGCAGTTGCCGGATATGGACTACATCCCTATTTCTGAAAAAGGTGTTGCTAATGGCGTTGCAACGTTGGGGGACAACGGAAAAGTACCTACTGAACAGCTGTCGCAGAATATTGATACGATGGCAAACGATATCAATACACTTAAAACAACGGTTACAAATCAGGGAAAGCAGTTAGCCAGTTGGTGGGTCTACCTAAAGGAAAACTATGACTACACCTGTGATATGCCAGCGGACACCTCGACCAAGCCTTATGCGTACACCGAGACAGTCAAAGATGGCGAGACGGTCAAAGGCACCCTAGTAACAACGATGAACGCAGATGACACCTATACGGAGGTGTACACCATCGGCGAGACAACGCGCACGAGGACGTGGAGCAAGATGGACAACCAGTGGAGAGGAGTGTGGAGTTGATGGCTGATGTTATCGAAATAGATGGCGTTAATAAGGTAAAAAAAGATACCGAGCAAATTATTAAGGATATCGCCGGAGTTAAAACGGATGTAGGCGCAGTGAGAACCGACGTTGCAGAGGTTAAAGGTGATACGCAAAGTATTATCAAATCCATAGATGATTCTAAAAATGGTATGTCAGAAATTGGAAATAACGTTTTTTACAAACAAATATATAATAATCAATCTAACGTGGAAGTCAATCTACTAACACTAACAGGAAAAGGGAGCATACATTATTTTAAAACAGACAGTTTTAAAGCTATAGATTCCTATTATGTAATTATTGTTGATGATAAGGTTATGAAATTTACAAAAAAATATTCTGCATCAGATAGTTCAAGTATTCATTATGCTGCAAAAAGTAAAATGCTGTTATCGGAAACGAATGATTTATATTTTATACATCCTAGGAAAGTTACAAGTAATATCGTTCCTCAAAAGATATCTGTACCTTTAAGTGGAAGCCGCAGTCTTATTATGAATCTATTTGATAATTATAACTATCTTTGGCAACCTCCATCAGAAGATATATCTATGAATATAGAAGAGGTTCCGGTGGGAAGCTATGATATTATTTTGTTGTCGAAAGAACCTATAAAATTTGAAAAATCATTAGTTGTGAGAGCATTAACGAAAGAGTCTGGTGATTCTGTTGGCTTTAATATAATGTATGATTTGCTTGAATAGGTGGTGGTTTCAAATGAAAATTATTAAAACAGAAGAATTGGTAATTGAAGGTGTTACATACATTAAAAACACGTTCGATAATGGATACACTGAGCAATACCCGAAGCCAGACCCAAACGTAGTACTTCCTGAACCAGAGCCAACACCGCCGCCAGTCACCAACGAGGACCTTATGAATAAGCTGAACGACATGAGCGGCGAACAGATGAGCAAAGCAAGTCTTGATGCCGCCTATCGTGAAGGTGTAAACGAGTACCAGTAAGGGAGTAGAAGACAATGAGCATCATGGAAATGAACGAGATTTTAAGAGCTGTCGGCGAAGTGAAAAATGAATGTATAAATATCGGGGGGGAAAATTTCTACAATAGAAGAACTTCTCGCGCCGAATAGATATTATTCTCCTGAAATGGTTGGCGATCCTGGTGTGAGAAGTGCTTCATACACGATGCTTGCAGACGAAGAAAGACAGCACTTTTTCTTCACAGATACGCCACCCGATATTGATAGTCCTGATGTCGTATGGAGAACAGTTGCAGAAATAACAGGACCGGTATTGTTGCATTCGTTGTCGATGACCACTAATTACCGTGGAGCAGATAGCACAGGAAAGCCTACGATTAAAATTTATTGGCGGCTTACGTTAAACGATAGAGTATTTGCTTATAGATTCGGATATACAACCACCAGTCAACATCAATCTAACGTAAGCATTACGACTAATAACGATATTGCTGATGCAAGCACTTCCGGATTGGAAAATGAAGGTTATTTAGATAAAGGTGAAAATGTTTCGTTGAAGTTGTCTAATGCTATATTTGCAAATCACATAAAGTATGAAGTTTCTCTGGGACGACGTACAGGGTTTGAAACTGCCATAGTCACTCAAATTGAAACGTCGTTGAAATACCAGCTAATGGAGGTATAAAAATGAGCGTTATGGAAATGAACGAAATTTTGAAAGAAATCAGATATAACGGTGGGGTATAAACGAGCTGTTGTTGAGAACAAACAGGGAAGTCTATAGTACAGAGATAGATTTGAAAATAGACAGAATGACAGTTGCGAATCTGAGTGTCGAGAGAGATAGCGCAGAGGCTTTTTACTACGAACCAGGGAGCATCCCTGACTTTGATGATCCTGTTATTAAATGGCAGACGGTAACAGATGTGTCCGGACCGGTCTTGTTGTACGGACTTTCTGTGAGTCTGGAACCGACAAAAGATAGAAAAGGCGCAGCATATGTACGTTTGACTGTGAAAGAAGGGCAAACGTATGAGTATCGCTCAATATCGCCGAAAAGTTATCATAACAAAAGCTTTAATATAATGACAGATTCGGAGCTGATTGCTCATTCATCGCAGAATACCCGCTTAGAAAATAAGAACTATGAGGAGCGTGATTATAACACCAGCTATAACATTAGCACTTATGGTCCGATTTATTTTGAAAACGGGTTTAAGGTAGAGATTGCTCGTGGTGAAGAAAAAGATCATGGTGTGACAGACGGGGGTGCTTATACAAAGGCAAATGTATCTTATTTATTGTTGGTATGAAAAGGAGTGAACGATATGGCATTAACCATTGTAGAGCAAACGGAATATGAAGAAAACGGCTATACATATATCAAAACCGTGTATAGCAATGGAACCATTGATATACATATTAAAAGCGATCCCGCGAGCGTGGAACCGCCAGCGCCATCTACGGAACCAACGATGCAGGACATCATGGACGAACTCAAGGCGATGCAGGGAGATCAGGTGCCAGCAGCAACGTTGGATAGCGCATATAAGGAAGGAGTTAATAGCTATGTTTAATCAATAA
>CAUWHJ010000026.1:0-33281 GCA_963558655.1 uncultured Peptococcaceae bacterium | reverse complement strand
GTGGTATGGCGAGAAAAAGGCCACCTATTGGCGACCTTTTTCGACAAGCTGAAGCAAGCGTTTTCCAAAATGAAAACGCTTGCTTTTTTATCTTAAAGTCTGTTTTTATCTCCCCACTCACACATGCCATCAAGAATAGGAATTAATGATTTTCCGCGTTCTGTGAGACTATATTCCACTTTAGGCGGAATCTGCGGATATTCTTCACGATGAACCAACTGATCTGCTTCCAATTCTTTCAAATTTGTACTAAGCGTTTTATAAGAAATACTTCCAATATACTTCTTCATTTCATTAAAACGAACAACACCAAACTCCATAAGTGTATAAAGTATGGTCATTTTATATTTTCCATTAATCAACGATAAAGTATAACTAAACCCTGTGTTACATAATTCTTCATCAGCAATACAACGAATCCCCATTTTATTCACTTTCCTTTTGGTAAGTATTGTACTTAAAGGTGCGTACTTGTTTTTTAGCTCACTCATGATACGATTGTAGTGTCAATTGCTGAGGATGTCAATCACTCATTACAATCACATTTTATCTGGAGGAACCAAAACTATGAAAAAAATTGTTGTTATCACTGGTAGCCCACGCAAAAATGGTAATAGTCAAGTTATGACAGATGCCTTCGTTACTGCCGCCAAAGCCAAAGGCCACACCGTTACTCGTTTTGACGCAGCGACAATGAATCTTAATGGGTGTCATGCCTGCGAAACCTGTTATAAAACGGGAAAAGCCTGCTCTTTTGATGATGACTTTAATACCATCGCACCAGCAATATTAGAAGCCGATGTTATTATCTTCTCTATGCCTGTCTACTGGTATTCAATCCCATCACAAATCAAAGCAGTAATTGATAAAATGTTTTCCTTCAATGTTGCCGGTAAAAATATTGCAGGCAAAAGTTGTGGAATTATCGCTTGTTGTGAAGAAGAAGATATGAGCGTATTCGACGGAATACGCCAGCCTATCGAACGTTCAGCAGCGCTGATGCAATGGAACATGATAGGTGAAGTGCTTATTCCCGGCGTGCTCAACATTGGTGACATCACTAAAACCGATGGTTGCAAGAAAGCCGCAGCCTTGGCTAACGAACTTTAAGGAGGAAAATATTATGTCTAATAATATTGTTGTTTTAAATGGTAGTCCACGAAAAAACGGTAATACGTCAGCTCTTATCAACGCCTTCACAAAAGGTGCCGAAAAAACTGGTAACAATGTCATCATTTTTAATCTCAATGACATGAATATTCACGGTTGCCTTGGTTGTTTTTGCGGACACAGCAGCAAAGATTATCCTTGCATTCAAAATGATGATATGAAGCAAATCTATTCAGCTATCAAAACCAGCGACGTTATTATTTTAGCTTCCCCGCTTTATTACTGGAATTTAAGCGGTCAATTACGTACTTGTATAGATCGCCTTTTCGCGCTTGAAGAAGGGGACGACAACCTTCTGCGTGGTCACAATCGCGCCTGCGCCTTACTCATGTCGGCTGAAGGCTATAATTTCGATGATGTACTTCAATATTACAACCATCTCACAGAACATCTGAACTGGCATAATCTAGGTCATATTCTTTCCGGTGGTAATATGAACACAGGAGATATTGAAGGAAAACCCGAACTTGAACAAGCCTATGCGCTGGGTCAATCACTTTAATAACGATCAATAAATAAAAAAATCAATCAAAACAAGCCTCTTTTCACATTCATGCCCCCCTATCGTATTCTTTTTTGAAAAAAACATTTCTTCTGGCAAAAAAACACGGACCTTTTGCAAACATCTTGCAAAAGGTCCATATTATTATTCAACTAATATTTTTTCCAATTCTTCCTTAAACGCATCAAGCAATTCTTCCTCATGGCATTTGCGCACAATCTCACCTTTTCTGAAAATGATCCCTGCGCCCTTACCACCAGCAATACCAATATCGGCTTCTTTGGCCTCGCCAGGGCCGTTGACAATACAACCCATGACGGCAACCTTTAGAGGACGCTCAATCGGCTGACAAAACGCTTCAACAGCTTCAGCAAGACTTGCAAGATCGATTTGTGTACGTCCACACGTTGGACAGCTGATAATGTCCACACCATTCTTTTTGAGACCAAGTGCTTTAAGAATACCAATAGCCACTGGAATTTCATTGGCAGGATCGCCTGTCAGTGAAACGCGAATCGTATCACCAATACCATGTGACAAAAGCGCACCAATACCTACTGATGATTTAATGGTACCACTACGCACAGTACCTGCTTCTGTTACGCCAAGATGCAACGGATAGGGAAAGCGTTCAGCCGCCATCTCATTGACACGAATCATTTCAGATACATCGGAACTTTTGACTGAAAGCACCAGTTTTTGAAAGCCAAGTGATTCGCAAAAACGTACATATTTTTCCAGGCTCTCAACCATGGCTTCCGCGCAAGGATGGCCATATTTTTCAAGAAACTCCTTCTCGACTGATCCCGAGTTGACACCAATACGAATGGCGGCATCGTGCGCCTTTGCTACCTCTACAACAAGTGCCAATTTTTCCAGCCCACCAATGTTTCCAGGATTGATACGCACAGCGTCCACGCCTTGTTCCAGGCAGGCGATAGCAATGCGATAATCAAAATGCACATCTGCCACAATCGGCACACTGGAACGCCGTGCCACTTCCGCCACAGCTGACACTGCATCCATATCCGGCGCTGCCACACGTACAATCGCAGCCCCCAAGCCAGCAAGCTGTTCCACTTGCGCCAGCGTTGCCGTCACATCGTGTGAGTCGGTATTGGTCATTGACTGCACCGTTACAGGGTAATCCGAACCCATGCCCACATCGCGCACTAAAAACGAAATTGTTTTGCGTCTCATCTTATCACCTCGCTAATTGATAAGGTTCACAATATCATTATAGGTCACATAGATCATCAGCGCAAAAAGCGCCATCATGCCAACAAGATTGACCAACATTTCTTTGTTTTGGCTAACAGGAATCCCGCGCACAGCTTCAATCAATAAAAACAGAAAACGGCTGCCGTCTAAAACAGGCACTGGCAACATATTAAGCAAACCAAAGTTCACAGAAAGAACGGCAATCAGGCTAACCACGCTCCAAATGCCCTGGCTGACAGAATCGCCAATGGCATTGACAATGCCAACTGGTCCGGATAAACCGCCCTCTTCATCGGTAACAGAGGTTTCACCCGTAACCAAATCAATAACGGCATCAAAGATAATTGTGCTCATACCTGCTGTCATATACAAAGATTGCCTGAACGCATCACCCAAGCCAAGTGTTTCTTGATTTGTTTCAACTTGCTTGGTCACGCCCAACGCATAACGCTGCAAATCTTCATTATAAAAAGGAGTCAGCTGCGTTTCCGCACGCACGCCATCGCGCTCATAAGCGATAGTGATGGCACCTTGCTGATAGTCATTCATATACTGATCCATATCTGCCCATGTAGAAATCGGCTGACCATCAACTGTAAGAATCTTATCACCAGCTTCAATACCAGCCGCTTCCGCCGCCGAATCCGCTGTCACTTCAGCAATAACCGGTGGACTATCATTGTCGATCACGCTAACGCCCAAAAGCATATACAAAGCCATCAACGCCACCACTGCCGTGACAAAATTCATAAACGGTCCAGCCACAGTAAACAGCATACGATGCAGAATAGGTCTATTTTGGAAAAGGCGCGGATCATCCGGATCATTGTCAATCTCTGGATCTCCAGTAATGCCCTTAACACTCACAAAGCCACCTGCCGGAATAGCACTAATCACATACTCCGTTTCGCCTTTTTGAAACGATGCAATTTTTGGCCCCATGCCAATGCTAAAGGTCGTAACATACATTCCGCTGATCTTCGCAACAATAAAATGACCAAACTCATGAATAGCCACAAGAAAACCTAAGATGATAATAGCAATTATAATGGTCATCGCTTCATCATCTCCGCAGCCATGGCACGTGCTTGTGCATCAATGTCATAGATCTGTTCAAGAGATTCTACCTTCTGCCATGGAATTTTTTCAACACACGCCATCACCGTTGGCACAATTTCAACAAAGCGCAGCTGGTCGGCTAAAAAAGCAGCCACCACCACTTCGTTCGCCGCATTCATAACAATAGGCGCCGACCCTCCCCGCTTGCCGCAATCATACGCCATGGTAATGCCCGGGAAAACATCGAAACGTGGTTTTTCAAAATGCAACGTACCCATTTCCCAAGCATCAAGCGCTTCAAACCCTGTTGAGACGCGCTCAGGATAGGTCATTGCTAACTGAATTGGCAAACGCATATCCGGCAAACCTAATTGCGCTTTAATGGCACCATCGGCAAACTGCACCATCGAATGGACAATACTTTCCGGATGCACCACCACCTGAATACGGTCATAATCACAGTTGAACAGGTAGTGCGCTTCGATAATCTCAAGACCTTTGTTGACCATCGTTGCCGAATCAATGGTAATCTTAGCACCCATCGACCAGTTCGGATGTTTAAGCGCATCAGCTTTCGTAATAGATGCAAAGCGTTCTTTTTCCCAAGTACGGAAAGGGCCGCCTGAAGCAGTGAGAATAATCTTCGCCACTTCCTCTGGTCGACCTTCCAAACATTGGAAAATGGCCGAATGTTCACTATCCACAGGAATGATTTCGCCGCCATATTGTTCAAGCAGCGCAAGAACAATATCTCCGGCTTCCACCATGGTTTCCTTATTGGCTAAGCCGATGCGTAATCCGGCACGCAAGGAGTCCAATACCGGCGCAATACCAGCCGCCCCAGTAATAGCGCCGATGACACAATCGATACCTTCCAAGCAGTCTGCATAATCGTCCCACAAATAATGATACTGACAAAAAGGCGTTTCCTGTTGAACGCCTTTGAAATAATCGTATGTCATTCTATCTGTAATAAAAACGTGCTTTGGTTGATATTTTTTAATCTGTTCAAACAACAACGTCTTATTGCGATGTGCCGAAAGAATATCAACCTGATAGGTACCAAGCGCATCAACCACATCAAGCGTTTGCGTACCAATAGAACCTGTCGAGCCTAAAATTGCAAGATGTTTCATAGTCATTCCTTTCCACTTCACCCTTGCATGATACTAAAATAATAGAAGCACAAAGGTGCCACCATAATGAAACTGTCAAACCGATCTGCAAAGCCACCATGCCCCGGCAAAATATTACCGCTGTCTTTAACACCAAAAGAGCGTTTAAGATAGCTTTCAAAGAGATCGCCAACAATCGCACCAAACGCCACCAAAAGACCAATCACACAAGTATGCAGCAAACTGGTCGCCAGTGGCAAAAACTGTTCAATCACAAGCGCAGCCACCACCGTCAAAAGTACACCGCCAACCGCACCTTCAACAGTCTTTTTTGGCGAAAGATGCGGTGCCATCTTGTGACGACCAAAAGCACGCCCCGAAAAATAAGCACCTGAATCACAAATCCATACCATGATGAATACGCTCATCAAAAGCCACGCACCATCATCTAACAATCGCAAGGAAATCATATGCAATGGTAACCATGTGCAGTAAATGTTCATAAATGCCAGATACAGCATCTCGGAGAGTGCCACTTTTGGATAGGAAAAAACCGTTTCTGCCATGACCAACACATTAACCAATGCAAAAATAAAGCCCAGCTCTTGTGTCACAAAAACATAGCAGCCAAACGCAACCAACATATTAAAGAACGCAAACAATAAAAAATAGCGTTCCAGCCGCTCTCCCCGCATATTCGCCAGTTCATAATTAAGCGCTGCCATCATGACAAAGCCCAGCAGATAAATGAGTGGTGTTGGACCAAAAATACATAAAAGCACTATTGGAATCCCAACAACCCCTGTCAATATTCTTGTTTTCACGCTATTCACCTACTTTTTCAAACCGCCATAGCGTCGGTCACGTTTTTGAAAAGCATACACTGCATCGTATAAATCGCCTGCTCGGAAATCTGGCCAGTATGTGTCTGTCACCCAAAATTCTGTGTAGGCCACTTGCCAGAGCAAAAAATTGCTCAGTCGCAATTCACCGGAAGAGCGAATCAACAAATCAGGATCCGGCTGCCCCGCTGTGTAGAGATGATTGGCAACCATTTGTTCATCAATATCTTGCCAATGCATTTCTCCCTGTTCGCACGCTTTGGCAATCGCCTGACAGGCATGAACAAGTTCTTGTCGGCCCCCGTAATTGAGCGCAATGTTAAAAATGACCTCTTTATTGTCTTTTGTCAACGCATAAGCATTATCAATTTTTTCCCGCACACGCCGGCTCAAACGCTCAGGATCGCCGATGGTACGCACACAAACGCCTTCTGCATGGAGCTTATCAATTTTTTTGTCAAGATATTCCACCAGCAGATTCATCAGGCCATCCACCTCATCGGCTGGCCGCCGCCAGTTTTCTGTGGAAAAGGCATAGACCGTGAAATATTTCGTACCAATCGCCTTGACTGTTTCCAGAACCTCATCAATGGCTTCCACACCAGCCGTATGACCTGCCAAGCGCGCCAATCCTTTCGCCGTTGCCCAGCGACCATTGCCGTCCATAATAACAGCAATATGTTTCGGGATTGTACCACCTTTAATATCATCTAATGTATGATGTTGTTTTTCCATTTGAGTCACCTCATTACTCATATACCCATAATGGGCAAAGAGGACAATCAACTTTATTGTACCATACCCAAACAAAAATTACACCGCTTACAGAGAGAATTGTGTAAAAAAGGGACCGCTGCTGCAGTCCCCTTTGTTGTTAAATGCTCATAATGTCTTTTTCTTTTTCAGCGTAAATCTTTTCGATCTTAGCGATGGCTGCATCAGTCTGTTTCTGCACATCGTCCTGACCGCCCTTAGAATCGTCTTCGGTGATTTCTTTGTTCTTTTCAAGTTTCTTAATTTGATCGTTAGCATCGCGACGGATGTTTCTAATATACACCTTCGCATCTTCTGCCTTTTTATGCGCCTGTTTTGCCAATTCCTGACGCGTTTCTTTGGTCAGTTGTGGCAATGGCAGACGGATGATGACACCATCATTGTTAGGATTGATACCAAGATCCGATTTTTGAATGGCTTTTTCAATATCTTTAATGATACCTTTATCCCATGGCTGAATGGTAATGAGGTCTGGTGCTGGCGCACTAACATTGGCCACCTGATTGATTGGCGTTGGGCTGCCATAATATTCCACTGTGATACCATTGAGCAAAGAGACATTCGCCTTCCCTGTACGAATATGAGAAAGTTCTTCACGATACTTGTTAATGGATTTCTCCATGCGTTCTTCTGTGTCTAATAAAATTTCTTCAATCATGTTTATTCCCCTGTTCCTACTAAAGTTCCGATATTTTCACCTAAAACAGCCTTCATCATGTTGCCTTTTTCGGTAATATTAAACACCTGAATTGGAATGTTGTTATCCATGCACAATGAAATGGCTGTGGAGTCCATCACTTTAAGCCCACGGTTAAGCACTTCCAAGAACGTCAGCGTTTCAAAACGTTTTGCATCCGGATTGGTCTTTGGATCAGCGTCATAAACCCCGTCCACCTTCTTTGCCATGAGAATGGCTTCCGCTTCAATTTCTGCCGCACGCAACGCTGCGGTAGTATCCGTGGAGAAGAACGGATTCCCTGTACCGGCTGCAAAAATAACAACACGGCCCTTTTCAAGATGGCGAATGGCACGACGTTTAATATAAGGTTCTGCCACTTCACGCATCTCAATAGCGCTCATCACACGCGTATCCACGTTATGCTTTTCCAGCACATCCTGCAACGCCAACGCATTGATGACCGTTGCCAGCATACCCATATAATCTGCCGTTGCACGATCAATGCCACGTTTAGCACCGGCCACACCACGCCAAATATTGCCGCCACCAACAACAGCCGCCACTTCAACGCCCATGGCAGAAATCTCAGCAATCTGATCCGCTAAAGAATTAAGCGTATTGCTCTCTAAGCCATAGCCGATCTCGCCAGCAAGTGCCTCCCCACTTAATTTTATAATGACACGTTTATATTTAGCTTCCATAGTCATACCCCCAAAGTTCATCATTGAAGACTGTTTTTCACACTGTTGCTATTATAGCATACTATGACTAAGAATTGAAACGCCTCTTTTAAGAATCGCTATTTTCACCAATAAAAAACGCACACAACAAGCGTTATTTTAATCAAAAAACAACGCTACGATAGAGTTCTATTTTCTTTACATCGTTGTTGCAACAAGTATACACCAAGTATGAATGAAAACATACCCAGAAGTACAAAACCACCCCATAACACATTCCAATAAGGCGCATTGACATCAAACATCCAATAAAGCAAACGTTGCCAAAATGTCAGCCCCGTTGCTATAGCAAAAAGATCAAACAACACATAAACGCCGCCAAAAAGATAGATCCAACGCCACCAGAAATTATGCTTTCGATACCTGAAAAAAGTCACTACGCCCAAAATACAAAACAGTGCCAACAGCCCCATTAGCCCATAATAGAAAACATCCTTCTCATTCATAACAGCTAACCAGAAGTTGGCATAAGCCGTTCTATCAACAATCCCCCATAAACGATGAAGATGAAACAATCCGAAAAACAGAAAAAACATGGCTCAAATACAAAAATATGTCGATCGTTAGGTTGTTTCATACATGCTCCTTCTTTACACGCTTTGTCATTTTCGTCATCAAACGGCCAATAAAAAGCGGATGACGATAGGAAACGCGCATTTGTAGCGCTTGCATTCGCGAATGGCAGATGACAAATTGTTTATCCCAAAGATGATCCGCAAGGCCATAACCAACCTTTTTTGCATCAGCCTTAAATTCTTTCGGAATTGGCAAACCACTTGCTGATGCCGTATCTGTTAATGGCGGATGAAAAAGGTGGAAACTCACACCTGTATCATCGTTTTCAATTTGCATACATTTAGCAAAAGCTTCAATAGCACCTTTTGATGCAGCATACGGCGAAATGCCATCAAAACCTGTCACGCCAACGCCGGAACTTGTAAACACAATGCGCCCACCGCCAGCTTTTTGCATAAATGGCAATACGGCTTTTGTCAAACGCACCGCACCAAGCATATTCACGTCCAATACCTCATGATATACCTCAAGTGATGTTTGCGCCAACGTACCAAAGGTGCACATACACGCATTGTGAATGGCCGCATCAATATGTCCAAATCGAACCACCGCTTGACGCACCCCCTCCTCAATGCTCTCCTCCTCGCGAGCATCTGCGATAAATGCCTGACAACGCTCAGGATAATGCTTCGCCAAATTCGCAACTTGATCTGTTACTATATCCAACACCGTCACTGAATGCCCTTTTAGCAATAACCGTTCAACGATATAGTAGCCAATCCCCTGGTTGGCACCAATAATCACTACATTTGTCATCATTCATCCTCCTAACGATTTTTTGCATTATAGCTCTTTTTTTCAAAACAAACATTGTAAAAGATACTGCACCAACCAGATATAGAATACAACTCAAAGCCTCTCAAGCTTAGTACGAAACGAAATCGCCCGAGCGGTTTGCATCGTGTCAAATTGAATGATATTTGCCTGCTTTTCCAAATCAACAGCAAGCACACTGCCTTCGCCAAACACAGGATGACGCACACGCGCTCCTACTGCAAAAGTAGCGTCTTCACTACGATCAACAAGCCGCTCTGCACTACGGGCATAGTACCCCTTTGCAGCGCGAATAACACCATCCGCTGGCATATGTGTAAACGCCAACAAAGCTGGATCAATATCTAAAAGAAAACGAGAAGGATAGCGTAAGGTACCATCAAAATTACGCCCATCTGCTTCCGAAAGATATAACCCTTTCTCGGCACGTGTCAATGCTACGAAAGCCAAGCGACGCTCTTCCTCCATAGCTTGCACCGTACGCACACGACGCGACGGAAAAACACCATCATTCATACCACAAAGGAATACATAAGGAAACTCCAGCCCCTTCGCAGCATGAATGGTCATAAGCTTCACCTTATCCTCAGCCTCATTACGATCGGCATTCGTAAACAAGGCTACATGTGCAAGATAATGCGGCAATGTGACCTCTTCACCACAAGTGGTTTCATAAAGATAAACAGATTGTTTCAGCTCAGCGAGATTATCAAGTCGTTCCTGGCTGCCTTCTGTACGTAGCATACATTCATACCCACTGGCATTAAGAAGTGCTGCCAACACTTCAGAAATAGCCTGCCCTTCATAGTCGGCTGCAAACCGCTCAATCAACGCTACAAAATCATGCGCTCCTGTGCCTTTGAACAACGATTCGTTAAGATTTTCTTTCAGAGCTTCATACATGCTGCACGACTGCTGTTGTGCATACGTTTCAAGAAAAGCCATACGTCGCTTACCAAGATTACGTTTTGGCACATTGGCTATACGTCGGAAGGAAAGATCATCTTTATAAGCAATCATACGCAAATAACTGAGAGCATCTTTTATTTCCTTGCGTGAAAAAAATTGCACACCACTGTAAATAGTATAAGGGATCTTTTCGTCAGAGAACACCTCCTCAACAGCCCGCGTTACATAGTGCGCTCGATAAAGTACCGTCATATCACAATAAGCAACCCCTGCAGCATGAAGTTTTTTCATTTCACCACTAATCCATCTTGCCTCTGCTTCCTGATCATCAGCAAAATGACAACGTACCGGCTGACCAGATGCCAACGTAGGAACCAACTCTTTTTTTAAACGATGTTTATTTTTTGCAATCAAAGAATTGGCAACCGAAAGAATCTCAGGCGTCGAACGATAGTTCTGCATCATCATAACCGTTTCAACTTGAGGAAACTGCTTATCAAAATCAAGCAGATATTTCACGTTAGCGCCACGCCATGTATAGATGGTTTGATCGGGATCTCCCACAATAAAAAGGTTTTTATGATAATCACACAAAACCATCATCAACTCATATTGTAGACTGTCAATATCCTGAAACTCATCAATCATGATATATTCCAACCGTTTCTGCCATTTTAAGCGAATATCGGCATGATTGTCAAAAATATACAACGAAAATTTAATAAGATCATTGTAATCCACACCAAAACATTTCTTCTCCTGATAAAGATAGCCATAAAAAATGACATCATCCGTTGTCGTTGCCGCATCGTACTTTTCCTTTACTTTCTCAAGCGGTAAAGCAAGCATATCCTTATAATAATCCGGTCGTTTGAACAGTTTCTGAATTTCAATCATATCTCGCGCATCAGAAAAAGTACGATCACTTAATGTCAAACCACGTTCCTCATAAATAATTGCGAGCATAGCGTCAATATCATTATTATCCAGTACAAGAAAACGTTTCGGATAACCGATAGCATAGCCATCCTCGCGCAAGATCGCATCACAAAAACCATGAAACGTATTGATATAGCCTGTGTCATTATCACCTGTAAGTAAATGAATACGTTGACGCATTTCCGCCGCCGATTTGTTGGTAAATGTTACACATAGAATATTCCCCGGCAAAATCCCCAAAACATTGACAAGATAGGCGAACCGATGCGAAAGCGCACGTGTTTTTCCCGATCCTGCTCCAGCGATCACTCGCACCACACCCTCTGTCGTTGTCACCGCCTTGCGCTGTGCAGCATTGAGATTTTCCAAAAGCGTCATGTTCATCTACCCCTTTAAAACTCATTGCCTTCATTATAACAAAGATAGCTATACAAAAAAATCCCAAGCTCCTATCACAAGATACGAGCTTGGGATTAAAAGAATATTGTATAAAATTACATACCAGCCTGCGCAGCAACTTCTGCAGCGAAATCATCAACACGTTTTTCAAGGCCTTCGCCCATTTCAAAACGAGCAAAACGACGAACTTTGATGTTTTCGCCAAACTGAGCGATACCTTCTTTAACGTAGGTTTCGATGGTTTCGTTATTTTCAGCACGAATGTATACCTGATCCATCAGGCAAACTTCACCATAGAATTTCTTAAGACGGCCTTCTACCATCTTTTCAACGATATTGTCTGGCTTGCCTTCGTTCTTAGCCTGAGCAATCAGAACTTCACGTTCGTGATCGAGTTCAGCCTGAGGCACTTCATCACGGGTAACATATTTTGGGTTTTCAGCAGCAATGTGCATAGCGATGTTTTGAGCAAATTCCTTAAATGCGTCGGTCTTTGCTACGAAGTCAGTTTCGCAGTTGACTTCAACAATAACACCAATCTTACCACCCATGTGGATGTAAGAAGCAACAACACCTTCTGCAGCGATGCGGCCGCTCTTCTTTGCGGAATCAGCGATACCCTTTTCACGCAAATAGTCGATCGCCTTATCCATATTGCCGTCGCATTCCTGGAGTGCTTTTTTGCAATCCATCATGCCAGCACCGGTCTTTTCACGTAATTCTTTGACTAAAGAAGCGGTAATGTTTGCCACAGTAATTCCTCCTAAATTTTATGTTTGTACGATGGCTTCATTCTAAAAAAGGTAACCTCATTGAAACCAACTCGGCTACCTTATTAAAACAATATTATTCAGCGTCAGCGACTTCTTCGCCAGCTTCGTCTTCTTCTGCGCCAGCAGCACCCTGCTTTGCTTCAACGACAGCATCAGCAATAACAGAAGTCAAGAGCTTCACAGCACGAATAGCATCATCGTTACCTGGGATAACATAGTCGATTTCATCTGGATCGCAGTTGGTATCAACCACACCGATCACAGGAATACCCAGTTTACGAGCTTCATGAACAGCAATCTTTTCCTTCTTTGGGTCTACAACAAAGATTGCACCTGGAAGTTCAGGCATATTCTTGATACCGCCGAGGAAACGTTCCAGTTTTTCTTTTTCGCCAAGAAGAAGTGCTTTTTCCTTCTTGGTCAGGAGTTCCATGGTCCCGTTTTCTTCCATCTTTTCAAGTTCAAAAAGACGTTTAATACGAGTTTCGATGGTTTTGTAGTTGGTAAGCATACCACCCAACCATCTTTCATTGACATAGTATTCGCCAGCGCGAATAGCTTCTTCCTTGATGGATTCCTGAGCCTGCTTTTTGGTGCCAACGAAAAGCACTGGCTTACCTTCAGCAACGACTTCTTTGACGAAATCATAAGCTTCATTGATGAGCTTAACAGTTTTTGCTAAGTCAATAATGTAGATCTGATTTCTTTCTGCAAAAATGTAAGGCGCCATTTTAGGATTCCAACGACGCGTTTGATGACCAAAATGTACCCCAGCTTCTAAGAGTTGTTTCATAGATACGACGGACATTTTGGCACCTCCTCTCTTCTATTTGGATTTTTCTTCCGGCTCTTTTATTAACACGTCCCTCTCACCCTTGTGAGCTCCAGGGCGCGGAACAAAGAACCGTGTTTTTTACAACGTTAAGAGTATATCATTTTTACCCATCTTGTGCAAGCATTTTTTGTCAAGAACAACAAAAATGTCTGCTCCCATTTTTCGAGAGCAGACGACCATTTATTTTTTCGTTTTTTCAATAGCCGCAGTAACTTCCTCAAGCTGGTTTTCCACTTTAAGTAGGGCTTCTTCAAGCTCTTCCAGGCTTGCTTTTTCGTAATCGGCATTGGCATGGATTGGTTCAACGCTAAGAATTTCTTCAGCCGCATTTCTGTTCGCAGCATTTCTCTGCACGGCTGCACGTTCCTTGCGTTTAGATACAATGACCGATACCGTCACCGCAATAGCGGTTCCTAGCAAAGACAAACCTAAACTTACTGCAAACAAAAACGCAAAAGTCTTTTTGCTTTTAGCAGGACGTTTTTCAGCCACCAATTGTTTGCCATTTGCAACTGCTTTCTTGGCATTTTTTGCTGCCAGCTTGTTCATTTTTTTACGTTTCTTTTCAAGCTGCTTCTGTACCTGATAGAGTTTTTCGAGACGTTTTTCAGTTTTTTTCAATTTGTCCATGTAAGCCACCTCTTCATTCTTGATAAAAAGCAATACCAAATCCACCAAGACCAATATGCGTTGTTACTACACAGCCCAGCTCAAAATTTGGCAGTCGTTCTACTTCGCCCAGCTGATGTGCTGCCAGTTTCGGCAACAGACTTTTTTCAAAAAGCTGTAAATAGTCGTCATTATTAGTCCCAAGTGTGTAATACAATTTTTTGTTCGGTTCCATCATCGCCACTACGGTATTACTGAGATGCTCGATCGCTTTTTCAATCTTTTTCCCACGTACTTTTTCATGTGCGCCAATGAAACCATCTTCAACAACCAAAATTGGCTTGATATTCAAAATAGATCCCACAAGATAGCTGGCTTTGCCGATGCGTCCACCTTTTTGTAAATTGTCCAAGGTGTCCAACAGAAAATAAATACGCATCTTTTTAGTCATGTCATCAATGTGAGCACGGAGCGCTTCCCACGTCACGTCTTGATGATTTTGAACGTATTGTGCCAACAACACAACCATTAAGCCTAAGCCAATGGTCACTGTGCGGCTATCAATAACGGTGACATCAACTTCATCTTTAACCATGTCTGCCGCTAACAATGCCCCTTGATAGGTGCCGCTCATCTCTGACGACAGATGAATCGAAATAATTTTCTCTGCCCCCTCCGCTTTGCAGGCGCGGTACACATCCATGTACTGAGCCGGCGAAGGCTGGGAAGTTGTTGGCAGGGTTTTGGCAGTGCCAATGTACTCATAAAACGCGTCATTCGAAATATCTATGCGGTCCAAATACGCTCTGCCGCCAAAATGCACGGCCAAGGGAATCACTTTAATGTTCAGCGCATCTACCAAATGCTGGGGAATATCTGCGGTACTATCTGTAACTATCGCAACGTTCATGAACTTTCCTCACTCACTCAGCAGACACGATGTAATGATACACGTTTTGTCCGCCGTCATATAATTCAAAATCAATATCGTCATACTGTTCTTCTAATTGTTCAAGCAGTGTTTCGGCATCATCAGCGTCTACATCAAGGCCGTAGTGTAAACTGATAAGCTCGGCATCATCATCTACCATGGTTTGCACCATGGCGTGAACAGCCTCTGCAAGTGTGCTGCAAGAAGCTACAAGCTTTCCATCGATGATGCTCATATATTCCTGCTCATGAATGGCCACACCGTCAATGTTGGTGTCTCTCACAGCTTGTGTAATTTCACCGCTCTGAACAGCAGAAAGCCCTGCAACCATGTTGTTGATGTTGTCTTCCACTGTGGCGTCTGGCATATAGCCCATCAATGCTGAAATGCCTTGCGGAAAAGATTTTGAAGCAACAACGTGAACATTATCTTTTTCTGCCATGCTGGCTGCTTGATTGGCTGTCATAATAATGTTCTTATTGTTTGGCAGAATATAAATATTTTCCGCTTCTATTTGTGCAATCACGTCAAGAAAATCCTGCGTGCTTGGGTTCATTGTCTGACCGCCACTGATGATATGCGTGGCCCCTAAGCCATTAAAGATGTCTGCCAAACCTTCACCGTTGCAGACAACGATGATTGCATCTTTGAAAACAACCGGACTTGGTGTAACATTTTTTCCCTTATCCTGTAATGCACGGTTTTGGGAACGCATATTGTTGATTTTAATGTCATCCAATTCACCAAACGATGCACCACATTCAATAACGCGCGCTAAGCGATCTGTGTGAATGTGCACTTTGATGGTGCTGCCTGCGCCAACAACCAACATACAATCGCCCAAATCAGAAAGCATTCCTTTTAATGTATCAATATCTTCCTCTACATCCGGCTTTTTTGTGCGTACAAGGAACTCTGTGCAATATGGATAAATGATCTCCTCAGGAGAACCAAAGAAATGATCAAATTGTTCGTTCAGGTCGTCTTTTTCAGCCTTTACGATTTCACGCTTTTCGATGGTTTTTCCTTCTAAGCTGGCCAGCATCCCTTCAACAACGTAAAGATACCCAGCACCGCCAGCATCCACTACGCCAGCCTGCTTAAGAACTGGCAAGAGTTCCGGCGTGCGTTCCAGTGAAGCGTGCCCGGCAGCAATATAGATACGCAGACATTCGAGAATGTCCATGTTTTTTTTGTATTTCGCACTCAATGCTTCGCTGGCTTCGCGCACCACCGTCAAGATGGTGCCTTCCATCGGATTACTCACGGCTTTATACGCCGATTGCACACCGCTGTTAAAACCTTGTACCAACGTTGCTGCATCAATACATTCATGCCCTGCCACGCCTTTGGCGATGCCTGTAAGAATCTGTGAAAAAATGACACCAGAGTTGCCACGTGCACCCATAACGGCACCAAACGCAGCCTGTTTAGCGTATTCTTCCATATCTGTTTTTTCTACTTGACGAATAAACTTAGCCGCCGATTGCATGGTCATCGCCATATTGGTTCCCGTATCACCATCTGGCACAGGAAAAACGTTCAACTGGTTGACGCTTTCTTTATGTAAATCTAAATTATCGGCACCCGCAAGAACCATATTAAAAAACTGTTCTGCGGAAATGGTTTGAATTGTCGGCTCTAATGACATCGGTGGACCCCCTACAGTAAAATACTGTGATCTTCGCATTCATAGTCGAATGCACTCGCTTCTAGGATACCGAATTTTAGAGCGAATTGCAATATCAACCGACCTCAAAAGTACTCATTGTTAAAAATACGTGGTTTTTCGGTAAACAATGCTGCAAGTTCGCATTGTACCGTGTCTTTTTCATCCGCCATCCAGCTTCTGTCAAACACCATTTGTGTAAGAAGGCGTTTTTCCAAAACAGGCGCATCTGCTGTTTCCTGCGCCACTTTCTCAATGCTCTTGCGCCCTTTTTCCCAACAATAACAACCACAATCTTCCACGGCAAACAGCAAATCCTTTTCGGGCACACGTTGGGTGAACAGTGGCAGAATAGTTGGATCAAGAATAAGGTTCATCATAAATGGTTGAAAGCGCACATTATCTTTATCTTTCTGGCGTTGAAATACAACGGCTTCATCCAAAGGCGCCGACCACTCAACCCGCTTCACTTGCGACCTGTGGCTGGCAATAAAATAATAGATGGCTCTTTTTGCTTCTGCATGAACACTCAAGGCTTCACGAACAAAAAACGCATCTTCTTTCATTATATAAGCAAGGCAGCCGACAAGCGTTTCCTTATCGTCATACAATAATTTCACATGGCCGCCTTCCATGGCCAAATCATCCAACAACGCGCGCCACCGCCGTTCGCCTTTGCGTTCAACAGCCATATCATACCGTTTGGTACTGCGTTCATACAATGCTTCCAAGGCAGGAAACATTTGTGCGAGCGTTGCATCTTCCAAATTCAGTGACCGCCAAGAATAACGGCGTGCCAACGCGCGGTCGGACGGACGGTAAAATTCGTTCATATCGAGGGCCATCTGAAAATGATAGTCACTGAAAAAAAAACCATACGGTTCATAAAAATCCGCCTCAAAAGGCATCAGATGCAGCAGCTGCAAATGATGCGCCGGTGCATAATGCAACAGTGCCTCTTCCATGAGCTGACGTGTAAAACCCATGCCGCGATACTCCGGCAAGCAATCCACACCAACAATATAAGCAGCGCGTACAGTTTTGCCACCAACGCGCGTTGGCAAGTCAATCATTTGCAGACTAGCTACAATCACATCATCTAAACAAGCAACAAGACATTCATCCTTGCTGTAATAGTGGTTGAAATACCAACGCTGGAACATCTCACCATCATTAAAACAATAGGCCCACAATGCTTCAATCGCCGGACGATCGGCATCAGCAGCCAGTCGAACTTGCCTGACGGTCATTGTTTAACACACCCTTGTATTTTTTCACCTGATAAACAGGATAATACGACATTTTCGCATGACGCAATCCTTCCAGCCCCATATCTTCTTCACGGTTCACATAGACTGCATCTTGCCAATAATAATTCAAAAATTCCTGATTGATCAACGGATATAAACCACGGTAATTTGCAAAGGCTTTTTCCACATGAATCAGCACCGTGTCATCATTCACCATATCACCAAACGTCATAGCCACAATACGTCCGTCAAGGCGCACCATCAAGCCCTTAAAGCCCAAATAACCCATATTGTCCAGCGCATCGGCAATCGCTTCACGTTCACAAAGCAAGCTATCGTTGATGCCCTCTTCGCGGTTGCGTTCCCCGCACCAGTGTTCTACAAAATCCCACGCCAAATCTGCATTATAAGGCGTCAATGGTACCAATTCATAATCAGGATGTTCTGCTTTGAACGCATTGATATGATTGCGCTTCTTGCTAAGCTTACGTCCTTTCAGCGTCCGCATTTTCTCTGCATCATAAATATAATCTTCTATCTCTGGTTCTTCTTCAAATTCAAACTGTCCCGGGAAAAGGCGTTCCAGCCGCTCCTTGTCCTTTTCAGTTACCGCACGAATCATAAGCTGTTTGTTGCGATCACGATAATCTTCCGCAGCGTGTTCAATCGCTGCACGGAAAAGCGCGTCATTTTCTTCCAAACCATGCGGCGGTAAAATCCAGCTTTCTTCAAAAGCATTTGGTTCGACAATAAGGTGACTGTCAGTCACAGCCCAACGCACCGCATAACAACGCCGCCACATAAACAGATTGGTAAAGGAGCACTCTGTATTTTGATTTTGACCAACCGCGAAAAAACGATTCAAAATATCACGATCAGACAATTCCAGTTCCTTAAAACCCAACATGAACAATGGTCTCCTCTCAAAATTCTAAAAATATCTTCATTCCTACTGATTTACCATACAATAACAAATTATACCATACCCGAGTAAAGAAAAAAACGCACTCTGAAACAGAATGCGTTTTTCTTCTCGGACTGGGCGATACTGGACTTGAACCAGCGACCCCCTGCATGTCAAGCAGATACTCTAACCAACTGAGCTAACCGCCCGAAGACATTATCTATCATATCATAGATTTTACAAATGTCAAGCGTTTTCTACACGCCCAACAAATACAATCGGCGTCTGCATACAAACAAACGCCGATTACCAACGGAGATGGAGAGATTTGAACTCTCGCGCGCCGTGAAGCGCCTACCGCATTTCGAGTGCGGACCCTTCAGCCACTTGGGTACATCTCCCTATTCATGTTGCTTCCGCAAATTGCGAAAAAAGTCACGCGTGAGCATACTACATACTTCCTGGGCAATCGGCCCACGGATTCGTACATTGTTTGGAAAACCAGGAAACTGCACAAGGTTCATCTGGCTGCCACAAACGCCATATGTAGGCTCCGCTGCACCATAAACCACTGTTTTCACGTGCGCCAGAAGCATCGCACCTGCACACATTGGACAAGGTTCATGGGTAACATAAAGCGTTGCTCCATCCAACTGCCAATGCCCTAAGGTTTTTGCCGCATCACGCATAGCGTTGATTTCAGCGTGCCCCGATGGGTCAGCATCACGCTCACGGGTATTGTGCCCACGACCAATGATTTGACCTGCCAACACAACCACTGCACCAATCGGCACATCGTCGTGCGCTGAGGCTTTGTGCGCCTCACAAATGGCTTCCCTCATCATTTCTTGATCCATAGGCTCACCTCGACTATATTATCTTAGCGAATGACCGCCGCCTTGTCAAGATGCAGCACACAAAATCAAAAACGCTTGCACTAGAGAAGCAACTCCAACGTTCTATTTTATACGAAAATGTTTTGTTGTGCCTATTCCATAGGCCTTATCATTACAGCGCTTTTTTCTTAAAAACATAACTTTTCTCTTGATTTTACCCCCCCTCGTATATAATTAAAGAGTAACCATTTCATTTTAAGGAGGATTTGCTTATGGCATCCGAAAAAACATTGCTTAACGTTCTTGCTGAACTCGGTTTGGAACCCCTTGATGATCGCGCCATCATCGTCAAATTTGCACCAGAAAATCTGAGCGCAAAAATCGCCAAATTTTTCTCGATGGAATTTTACATTCTCCAACTGTGCAAGGACAAAATCGTGCTTTTGCCATTCAGCCAGCTTTCATTGGCATTAAAACGTGAAGTTGCTCTGGAGCTTCCTTACACCGACATCCAATCTGTCAGCGTTGAGGAAGACGGACTCAACTACGTCATTGCTATCACCACTTCTGATGATACCATCCGTCTTACAACCCAGCAAAAAGAACTGATGGGCTTCCGCAGCTCTGCGCTTCTCAGCTATGATGGGCTAAAATTTCTCTATGGCGCTGATGATACCTGGCACGGCCGCAATCTCAATGCCACGTTAAAAGACCTTGTTGCGCTCAATAAATAATGCCAGCAAACAGCCGCTCCGTTGAGAGTGGCTGTTTTTTTATCCGCCAACATCGCATGATACCAATACGTCCACGCAGTATAAGAACGCCAAAAGATTAGGCACTCTCTTTTTGATAACGCTCTCCCTGCATCAGCAGGTTCATTATATCATCAAGCCCAATATGGTCGATTGTCGCTTCCGGATAACGTTCCTGCGCCATTTGCACATCAGAAACAAGTACTTGAATCTGACTGTCCTCACGCCGATAGACAATGATGTCGTCTGTATCCAGCTCAGAAAATCGCTCCTCGCAACAACGCAAAACGCCATATTGCTCATGCAGCACAGCCTTTTCTTCGCAAAGCAGCACCTGTCCTTCATGGAGAAAAATCAATATATCAGCGATATGTTCCACATCGCCGATAAAATGCGAGGAAAGCAAGATGGCATGACGCCCATCTTTGACAAACTCCTGAAAAAGGGCTATCGCTTTTTCACGCGCCAGCGTATCAAGTTCACTCAACACTTCGTCAAAAATCAACAGCTCTGGGCGATGGGCCAAAGCAACGATGATTGCCAAGGTCATTGTCATGCTTTTAGAATACGTGTTGATTTTCTCTTCCGGATCTATCGCAAACTGTTTTAACAACGCATCATAAAGCGCATCATCCCATCGGCTATAAAGCTCCCGCAAAATCACCGCCATCTGTCTCGCGGTCAGATGCCCCGGAAAATGATCGCTGTCGTAAATGGTGCCAACGGCATCACGAAGATTGGCGACTCCATCATCCATAGCACAACCAAGCACCTGGATACTTCCGCGGTCTGGCTGCAAGGCACCAAGAATGCAGCCAATGGTTGTGGACTTGCCAGAATCGTTGGCACCAATCAATCCCATAATGCAACCAGCCGGTAACGAAAACGACACATTTTTTAGAGAAAAATTTGAGCCAGCGTAGGTTTTACTCACGCCTTCGAGCGTCAAAACATCACTCATTGCAACCATCCCCTTTATAAAAAAGTCCCAATTTTTTTTGCAGCACGTCAAGCGACATCCCATTTGTGCGACCAATTTCCGCTGCAGCTTGCAAATGTGCATCTGCACAACGCTCCTGCTCTGCTTGCCAAAGCATTTTGTTATAAGCTGCTACAAAACTACCGCGACCAACATTTGTTTCAATGAAGCCCTCACGCTGCAATTCTTCATAAGCGTGCTGTACCGTAATCACGCTCACATGAAGCTCCTGCGCCAAAGCCCGCATTGAGGGCAAATGAGCGCCCGCAGATAATTTTCCCCCCATAATCAGCGCCTTAATCTGCGCTGTAATTTGCTCATAAATCGGTCTATGTGAACTACTGCTGATGACAAGTTCCACTGCATCACCTTCTATTGTACTTATTGCACAAGCACAATATAGATAATCGCCGACTATTTGTCAAGATAACTATCCCAAATTGTCCAAACGCAAAAAGACCGATCACAATGATCGGTCTTTTTGCTAATCTTCAACCAAAACGCCTCGCTTAAGTCGCCAAGTACAATCAGCCCGCTCAGCAAACGCAAGCGCATGGGTAACAACCACAACCGCCCGCTTCATCTCATGAGCGCTTTCCAATAGCAAGTCAATGATACGTTGTGCATTATCGGCATCAAGATTTCCTGTTGGCTCATCTGCAAGAATAAGTGGTGCATTACTGGCCAAGGCACGAGCAATAGCAACACGCTGTTGTTGTCCACCAGAAAGCTTGCCAATGTGTCGATGCATTTCATCTGAATGAAGGCCAACCCTTTCAAGCATCTCCAATGGTGACTGTCGTGCGGTAAGTGCAACGTTTTCAATAGGTGTCAAATAATCAATTAAATTGTAAGATTGAAAAATAAAAGAAACATGATCTCGCCTATGCGCCGCCAAAGCGCCGGCAATGTTCTCTCCTTCAAATAAGATGCGCCCAGCGTCTGGACTGTCAAGCCCACCGAGCAGCGATAAAAGGGTGGTCTTGCCACTACCACTCGGTCCAAGGATACAAGCAAGCTGACCACTTGACAGCTGAAGATTAACCCCTTTTAATAACGGCTTCTTTTTATCATAAGCGTAGTATAGGTCTTCTACTTGTAAAAGCGTCATACATTTCTCCTCCATCAACTTAACGCCGCCGTAATCTCGCGCGGTTGTAAGCGAAATACCGGCAATGCAGCTAAGAGCACTGCTCCTATAATAATCACAACACCAATACCAAAAACAATGCACACATTTGACCAGGAGACTGTAAGATCAATATTTGTTAGGTGTGATGCTTCTTCAAATTTCGGTGCAAAATCGCTCGAATTTACAATCGTATTACCGTCACCATGAATCCCTGGCACGCTCTGATCTGTATGCTGCTTTTCTGTTGTTGCGTAAGCCAAAAGTTGTTCGCCTGCCACTTGTGCTACACCACCAGCAGCTAACGTCGCACAAGGAAACGCCAACAACGCCACCAAAAGGATCTCAGTTAAATATTGTAAAACAATACTACGTTTGCTGAACCCTAATGAAAGTAATATGCCACTTTCACGGTTGCGTTCTTTAATGCGACTTGCCAATACAAGATAAAGTACCACAGCGCCACCACTGAGCACCAATAAGATCAAAACAGTCACCAGCCGGTCTACATTATTCAACGGCTTCATTACAGCATCTACCGCACTTGTATCAGCACTTACAATAAAATCTGACGAATCAACACCATCAAGATGTTGCACCTGATCGACAATCGTTTCCACTTCAGCGGGATCATCTACATAGAAATTAATCTTTTCATACTGTTCATCACCAATATCTGGTCGCGCTATTTTGAGAACGTCCATCGTTGTAAAAATAGCATTGTCCATAGACCAGTTTGACAACGTCGCTGTACTCTTGGCTGTCGGCGCAAATAAACCAACAATTTTAACCGACACCTTCGTATCGTCCATGTTTAATCCGCGCATTCCCGCAGACTGTTCAGACGTGCGTAACGTCAATGTATCGCCAACTGCTAAGCCATTTTTCTCGGCCAACGCCTGACTCATAAGCACCTCATGCGCTGTCTCGCCCTGTATTGGTTTCCCCTCTACAAGCTTTAAATAACCACCAGCAAAATTGCTGTCGAAAGCACTATCCGTACTGGCATAAGTGGAAACGGTCTGTGCCATATCTCCAGTATTTGCGATCATACTATCAAGCCAGCTTTTCTCTTCATCACCTTCAATGAGTGTAAGTGGTTCTCCATTCATACCAAGCGGCACTGTGTAACTGAGATAACTGGCATTGTACCCGCGAATTCCCGACACGGCTCCAGCAATTTTTTCAGCCAGATTAAGAGATAGTGGCGTACCACCATAATACGCTTGCGTGCCATAACCAGGTATCTCCTCTTCTACCCATTTATCCGGATCATCCATATTCTGCGTCAGCGTAAAAACGCCGCCCAACGCTTGCCGCACATTAAGCTGCGCTGTCTCCAAGCCACTACGAATTGCCAATCCAGAAAGGCAAAGCGTCGTTAAGAAAAAGAGGATGCCGAAAAGTAACAGCATACGCATCCATTTATGCGTAACATAGTGCCACGCGCGCCTAAAAAATGTCATAAAAAAACCATCCTTTCTGACGAATCGGTTTCATCATACAAAAGGATGGTTTCATTTTCGTTTTAATTCGATTTAATTTTGGTTTTCTGAAAAAGCAATAACAAAGCGCACACCATTGTCGCTGTTTGAAAGGCTATAGGTCAATCCATGCAAATCTAAAATGATCGCCGTTAAATACAACCCCAAACCGCTGCCACCACTGGCCTGATTGCGCGACGCATCAACACGATAAAACGGTGTAAAGAGCTTAGGCAGCGCTGTTTCCGGTATGTTGGTATCACTGTTTGTAACCACAAGTTGCTCAGGAGTAAGCACAATATCCACCCTTGCGCCTGATGGTGCATGTCGAATGGCATTATTTAAAATGTTATGTAATGCCTTTGCAAGCAAGGCACGGTTTCCCATAACAGAAGCTGTTGCATCAAGCCGACAACTCTCTTTTATCCCGCGTCTTTCAGCCAATGGCCGCAAAGATTGCAGCACCTCGCGCAAAATTGGTGCCAAAAACACCTCTTCTAATTGTCCGCTGCCCTCAACGTCCAGTTTCGTGATTGCCAAAGACTCTTGCACAAGAGCCTCCATACGCGCCACCTCTGCTAAAGTTTCCGGGAGCACCGCCTGAGGATCTTGGTAACGCCCAAGCCCAAGCTGCATACTTTCTAATTGACCACGTAAAATGGTCAACGGTGTCTTTAATTCATGAGAAGCCGCAGCAAAAAATGCCCGTTGCTGCTCCGATAAAACACGAAGCTGCGCCTTGTCATCTTCCAAGCGTTGCATTGTTTGCTGTAACCGTGCCGCCATCGTATTCAACCGTTCCGACAATGCGCCCAGCTCATCACGACGATGCAAATCGCTGCGTGCATCAAGATCTAAGGCAGCCATACATCCGGCTGTGCGATTGAGTGCCAACACCGGCCGCACCAACGCGCGACTACAAACAAAAGCGCCGCCGGCTGACACGACTATAATGACCACAAGCACCATCGGCAAAAGCTCAAGAAAAGCCTGCCCCAATTCCCGGCTTGCCGACACTGGCGCCGAAACACTCAACAACGTTGTCTCCGATCGATCTGCAAATGACACTTCTAATGCCGCCGTTAAAGTCTCCTTACCACTATCCAAGTGACCATAACGCTGTGCATTTAACGTGGCTACCGCATGATTATCACGACAAAAGTCATTAATCAATACGCCAGCATCTTCCACCTTTGTCTGTGCCAACTCTGCCACGAGAGCATCAATTTCATCTGATATACGGCTACTTTCAACAACCGTATAGCTCTTTGGCAGCAATATCATCATCATGCCAACGATCAGCAAACTCGTCAGTACAAGCAGTATAACAAGCGCCAAAAATACTTTGGCTCCAAGACTTTCACTGAACCTTGCCAAAGCGATACCCCACTCCTCTAATCGTTTCCACCACATTGGCCCCCAATTTACGCCTTAAATTCATGATATGAATATTCACAGCTTTTTCATCGCCACAAAAATCGTATCCCCAAACCTGTTCAAGCAAGGTTTCACGCGTAAACACTTGCCCCGGATGCGCCATAAAAAGTGCCAATAAACCATATTCAAGCTGCGTCAACGCTATTGGTTCATCATTTTTATAAAGCACATGTGCTGCCAGATCCAAACACAGTGGTCCGTACTCAAGCAGCTCCGTTGTTTTTGGCGCACCGCGTCGACGCAGAACCGCAGCTACACGTGCCAATACCAGTGAAAGCGAAAACGGCTTTGTGATATAATCATCCACTTCTAACTGAAAGGCTTTAAGCTGAGCATCCTCTGCGTCCAACGCTGTTAACATAATGATGGGAACATCTGATTCGCAACGCAATGCTTCACAAACTGTATACCCATCTATTTTCGGCAGCATAATATCTAAAAGCACCAAGTCAACCTCTTGCGCACGGAATGCCGCAATACCTTCCAATCCATCCGCCGCTTCGATCACCTCATAACCTGCTGTGACAAGCAGTGTCAACAACACCTCACGAATCGCAACCTCATCTTCTATAAGTAAAATTCTTTCACTCATAGCATCACCTCGTTCAATAGTATAGCAGGCTTCTGTTTAGATTTGATTTCGATAATAAAAATGCAGGCGTCCTTTATCGACACCTGCCACACACATGATTGACTTTTCTACATAAGCTTTGCCATCCGCATTCAAAAGCGGCGTAAGGGCCCGCCCGTTATAAGCACCAGATACTACACATCGGTTTCATGATCTTTCACAGCCAATAAGCACGATGCCACTACCAGGCACACATTCAATCGTAAAACTTTTTTCAACCCCCAAGCCATATAAGACACGCTTTTTTAAAAATAGAACAATTCTTCAAATTTTTTATCCAAAGCAATGCAAAGAATCAATGCCAGTTTCGCCGTTGGATTGAATTGGCCAGTTTCGATGGAACTAATCGTGTTGCGAGAAACACCAACCATGTCAGCCAACGCTGCCTGTGAAAGTTTCTTTTCTTGCCGCGCTTCTTTCAAGCGATTTTTGAGTATGAGTCCATCGTCCATCAGCTCACCCTTTCCAGAATGTCAAGATGATCCAAATCACTGTGCAAAGTGTCCAACAACAGCTACCGAAAAGATAGGTTCTCTTCTTCAAGTGCTTATACTGATAGAAATTCACGCCCATCAACGCGCTGCTGTAAAGAGCAAGCAAATCATAACCGCTATTTCCCCGCATCAATACCTCAACAACAAGCAAAACCAAAAACACCACCGTCATACAGGCAAAACCGCTCACAGTGGCTTTGTCGTAGACCAATTTTTCACGTTCGTCCATATTTTTGTTTTCTTTCCGACTCAACGCTAAAATTTGTTCTTTATCCATAACACCATCTCCTTAAAACCCGCCAAGTTTTCTTTGCATTTACAGCATATCATTGACAAGTTTACTTGTCAATCTTGTTTCGCCAAGTTTTCTTTGCAATTTCTAGCAACAAAAACGCATGGTCCAACATTTGCTGAGACCATGCATTTTTATCAAAAGGCTTCTGTCCAAGGGAAGAAGGTTTTATTTCGATCAAGCTGATAAATGGTTTTCATGTCTTCATCGTTCAGCGTAAAATCAAAAATTGCAGCATTTTCCCGCAGCCGTTCTCTATGCTTCGATTTTGGAATCACAGAAATACCACGCTGCACCAGAAAACGCAAAGCAACTTGCGCTGCCGTTTTGCCATAATGGGCGCCAATTTCAGCCAGCACAGTATTTATTGGCACACCGCCTTCTCCACTGGCGAGTGGTGCCCAAGCTTGCAGAACAGTGCCATATTTCGCCATCCTTTGTTGAAACGCTCTCTTCTGAAAAAACACATGACATTCGAGCTGATTCACCGCCGGCACAACGTTGCACTGTGTAAGAAAAGCGTCATAATGACGTGAATCATAGTTGGAAATGCCAATAGCACGTGCTTTTCCAGCATGAAAGGCATCTTCGATAGCACGATACATCTCCGTTCCTTGCTGATAAGGTTCATGCAACAGCAGCAAATCAACATAATCAACGTCAAGCCGCATCAACGAAACATCAATGGCTTCTCTGGCTTTCTCATAGCTGTTGCTTGGCCGATAAATCTTCGTTGTCAAAAAGAGTTCTTCTCGCGGCACGCCACTTTTTTTGATGCCTCGCCCCACTTCGACTTCGTTATCATACATCTGTGCTGTATCTATAAGACGGTAGCCCAACGCCAACGCTTCGCTAACACTGCGTACACAGGCTTCCCCGCGTAAATCCCAGGTACCAAGACCAAGAAGCGGCATAACAATGCCACCTGTCAATTGAATGGTTTCCATCGTATTCCTTTCTTTACCGCAAAGAGGCACCGAACGCACGTAATTCTGCGAGCTTTTCAGGTGATCCATTTTCGCTGCCATGCGCTGTAAAAAATCCCATGTTTTCCAAACCAAGCCAACCCACAAAATCTCCATCAAAAGAGAAACGTGCGCCATCATATACGCCATCTGCACCGGAGCTTAAAATCATCGCTACCTTTTTGAGCCGTGCCGGACCGCTTGGATAAGCCGGCGCATAGAAGCGGTCGATGACGCATTTAAGCTGCCCGCTCAAACCATGATAGTAAATCGGCGATGCAATCACAAGCATATCTGCTTCATGCAAAAGAGCCACCACTTCCTGCATATCGTCTTTCTGGATACAGGTGCCGTTTCCTTTTGTATGGCAATATTCACACGCCAGGCAACCTTTAATGTTTTTCTTGCAGACATCGATAACATCAACACGATGTCCAACAGATTCTGCCCCTTCTCGAAAAGCATTGACCATTTGTTTCGTGTTACCTTGTGGGCGTGGACTGCCATTCAACACGAGAATATTCATAAAATATCTCTCCTTATATCGTTTCATGATGCAACAAAAAGCGAAGGCAGACCTCCGCTTTTATCCAAATACTATTATTTCAGATAGGTGTTAAAAAAGTTTACTATCTTACCAAATGGAATGGCATTTTTATTACCGCCATCATAAAGATCCGTATGCACTGCATCCGGAATAATCAACAGTTCCTTATTTTCCGGAACAGGGTTGCCGTCCATCATAGAATCATAAGCGTCCTTACTCATATAGCAGGAATGCGCTTTTTCACCATGCATGATAAGCACAGCACTGCGAATTTCATTGGTATAAGTAAGGATTGGCTGATTCATAAAACTCATTGTACCGGTGACGTTCCAGCCATCATTGGAATTCAGCGAACGTGCATGATAGCCACGATCGGTCTTATAATAATCATAATAGTCCTTAACAAAAAACGGTGCATCTGCCGGCAATGGATCAACCACACCACCACCGCGTGCATAAGAGCCATTCTTATAATCTTCGGTGCGCTGCTTATTCCATGCTTCGCGAATAAGATGACGTTTTTCTTCACTATCATCGGCATCAAAATAGCCTTTGGCACCAATGCGACTCATATCATACATGGTAGAAGCCACCGTTGCTTTAATGCGGGTGTCGAGTGCCGCGGTGTTCAGCGCCAGACCACCCCAGCCGCAAATGCCAATGATGCCAATACGTTCAGCGTCCACATCATCACGGCAAGACAGATAATCCACTGCCGCCTGAAAATCTTCGGTGTTGATGTCTGGTGATGCCATGTAACGTGGCGTTCCACCACTTTCACCCGTAAACGAAGGATCAAAAGCCAGGGTTAAAAAGCCGTATTCCGCCATGGTTTGTGCATAAAAACCAGAAGCCTGTTCTTTCACCGCACCAAAAGGCCCGCATACAGCAATAGCAGCCAGCTTCCCTTCCGCATTCTTAGGCACATAAAGATCCGCTGCCAAGGTAATGCCATACCGATTATGAAAAGTCACCTTACTATGGGTCACCTTATCGCTTTGTGGAAACACCTTATCCCATTCCTGAGTCAACGTCAGTTCTTCCATAAAAACTCATCCTTTCTGTTGTTGAGAGATAACATAAACCAAATAATCTAAGCTGTCAATTTGACGCTCGTTGTTATGAAGCTGTGTCAAAAGGGTTTGTTTCTGCTTGCGTAGCAAACATAACGCACAGTGGATACCATGATCCGTACCCGACAGCAAATACCGTAGAATATCGGCTGTCAGGCGTTGGCCACAGCCAGCATCCAGAAGATTTTGTTGCAGCATAGCCGCCCGATCATGAATATGAGCCATCACCTTCCACTCCTCCCTTCGATTGTATTCTACCCCCTTGCTGCACTATGCGCTAATTGCTAAAATGAATATCGTGATATGCGTCACACTCATCTCTCTAAGAAAGGAAACACATCATGGAATTGCGTACACTTCGTTATTTTCTTGAGATCGCTCGTGAAGAAAACATGACAAAAGCAGCCGAACGTCTCCACGTTAGTCAATCTGCGCTGTCTCGTCAAATCAAAGGTTTGGAAGAAGAACTTGGCAAACGTCTCTTTATTCGTCACAGTTTTCGCATTGAACTCACGCCGGAAGGCCATCTTCTCCGCAAGCGTGCTGAAGACATTTTACAAATGGTCGATAAAACTACGGAAGAATTTCAATCTCTCGACAACGACTTGCGCGGCGACATTTTCATCGGCTGCGCCGAAAGCGAAGCTACCAAACGCCTGGCAACGCTTCTCTTTGATTTGCACAACCTCCACCCCGGTATCCATTACCACCTCAAGAGCGGCAATACCGCCGACATTGCCGGCGACCTTGACAAAGGCTTGCTCGATTTCGCTGTCATCGCCAATCCTGTGGATCTCACCAAATACAACTTTCTTACCATTCCAACGCGTGACCGTTGGGGCGCCATTCTCCCCAGAGAGCATCCTTTGGCTGAAAAAGAAGCCATCAGTGCCACCGATTTGCTCGGTGAACCGCTTGTACTCTCAGTGCAAAGCATCACCGATGACTACCCTAAATTTTTCGGCGACCTGCAAGAACGGCTCAATGTTGTTGCCACCTTTAACCTTCCTTATAATGGTACAGTTCTTGTGCGCGCCGGGCTTGGCATTATGCTTTGCTTCGATCATCTCATCGACACCAGTGCCAGCTCTGGCCTCTGTTTTCGTCCGCTGACTCCGCAATTAGAAAGCGAGGGTCATGTGATTTGGAAAAAATATCAAGTGTTCAGCCCCGTTGCTCAAGCACTTCTCGATCTCATGAAAGATGCTTTTATATAATAAGATAGCTTATACATCCTAATAAAGCAAGAGCTAGCATAGACATATTTTACGCTTCTCTAACAAACATGAAGAAGAATAAATCTACATAGCTTTCACTACATTTTCACTACATCGCTACACTAGAAACGCCTTGGCCATTTAATTGACCAAGGCGTTTTATTATTACATCGGCGTCACCATCACGAAAGGTCTGCCTTCATAGACACCGTTCTCTATACCATTTTCTACAACACCCATCTTCCCTTTGCCAAGCTGTTCAAGTAAATCATCCCAGCTTTTCACGCCTATGTTCTCAAACCAATTTTCAAGTTCATCTTCATCCCAGTTATCAGATGCAAAGCGTTGTTGCTCTTCCACCCATTCTTCCGGATCGTAAATCACGATGCCATCAGTTTTCATCTGGCGCTCAATGGCATCATCACGCCAATCACAATGCTTTGCGATAGCGATAATAGTTTCTTCGTTGGCAAAATCTACATTGTTCATAATAAATTCTCTCCGTTCTTCAATCATCTTTTGCAGCTCGTTCAGCTCATACAAGTTGGCATCTTCTCTGATGTATCGCTTCGCATTGGAACGTCTGGTGTTCGCATTGCGGTTCTCGCGATTTTTACTTGCCCACTTCTTTTGCGCAACAGGGTCATAGACCGCTTTTCGTTTTCCTGCCATGTTCAAAACCTCTTCTCTCGATAAATCGCAATTCCTATTGCAGCTACTGTTAGCACTAAAGCCAACACAGATATTAGTAATAGCATTTTGCTCGGCTTGATGATATACTGTAATTATCCCCCCCGAAGGGGTGGGGGCTTATTCGCCCCCGTTTTGGTTGTTGTCGTTCTTCTTATCTTTTTTTAGGTCTCTGGCCAGACCTATTAGCTCTCTTGCAAATTGCAAGGCTGCTACGATAAGATTTAGAAGAGCGACTATTTTTATATCATCCACCGTTTCACCTCCTTTCATGACTTAATTATAACATATATTGCAATCTATGTAAATGATTTTCTTTCATAGATTGCAACATTTTTTTGTATTCTCCAACGGCACAAAAGCAATCAAATATACTCTTTTTAATTATAAATCCCGTCAAACGTCCTGTGCTTCGTTTTAACGCTTTTTAATCGCGCTTAATATTATTTATCCTGCACAACAATAGGCATGGCAAATATCGAATTATAGAGGGTCGTTTTTCTCGCAAACAATAAAAAGTCTGGTGGATATGCAGCGAAGGCCATGTTTGGGAAGCTATCATCAACAACAGAGCACGAAAGCATTACGGATGCCCAATTTGCACCGGAAGGATAAAGAAAAGAAAATAACCGCAAAAAAATAGCCCCTAGCCATTACAGCTAGGGGTTTCGTTTAGACTTTCCGCAATTATCGACCGCATTTGTAAGCATTTGTAAATGGCTTAACCGAAAATAAAAGCAACCTAAGCCTCGGCGTTTTTCCGGTCAATAAACGGATTTGAAGGCAGGTGTTGGCGCACCTGCCTTTTTTGTACACCGATTTGCAGCTTTCACGGTAAGCACGGTGGAGGCTTTACCTTATCTTTATCATACACTATTATACCCCGAAAGGCAATGCTCGCCATTAAACGAAATAAAGAGCAGGTGTTGGCACACCTGCTCTTTTTCGTTGCATAAGCAACACTTTTGACGGTTTGAGATAAAACCCATTATCTCATACACCCATCATAACGCATCTCTGCCATATGGTCAACTATGCCTGTTGTTTCTTCTCAGCCAAAGCGCGGTCAATCATAATCCACACTTCTTCACGCTTGGCCGCGTCCCTTGGTCGCTCACCGTCGGTCAGTCCCTTTGTAACGGCATTCTGCACCGCCTGTGCTGCCCATGTATCCGGCTCAGATGCTTTGCTGTTAGCGTACATCTGTTTGACCCATGCCACTTCTTCTGCTGTTAGCCCCATGTTGTCGTCCTCCTCTGTGGTTGTTCCGTTACCGCCGTTTAAGATGTCATTGTAGATTTCTTCAACACGTCCACGGATATAATCGAGCTTGTCATAGTACGTCCCAGGGCATTGCGTCGACATGAAATCCAGATGCCCATAGATAGGCTTCTTTCCATAATCCATCCACAAATCCGCTAAAAGCTGGCAAAGTGTCTCAACATCACCATCTGTCATGCGCGGGTTACACTCAATCCCCACTGTATGGCTATTGACATCGTACACGCCCACCATAACGCGCTGAAAATCGTTGCTGCGAACGTGCCATGCACGCAAGCCAGGCGCAATTAAGCAAGCTACTTTGCCGTCCTCTACAACATAATGCGCGGAGCCATTAGGATTGTTGCAAAGGCTCTGCACGGTGCCGATGAAGGTCGGTTTCTTCGCTGGGTCGTCCCACCAATGCACAACATACGCATCAATGGTGGCATAACCATTATAGCCGCTGCTATCGTACTGAGTTAGGTACTCGTATGTACCCCTACTTCCTACCATTTGGCTCATTACTTACGCACTTCCTTTTTCTCCACCTTGTCAATGACCTCGCCCTTGTTATCGCTTGGCATTTCAACAACACCTTTGTTATCTTCTAGCGACACACCAGCTTTCAACGCTGTTTTCACGGTGTCGGCTTCCACGGCCGCCACAGTGAAGCTGTTATTCTTCCACCATGCAACCACGGCCGCTACGATTGTCCAGATGGTGCTTACCAGTGTCTCAATCTGTGCATCCTCGATTGGCAGCACAGTATGGCCGGTAACGCTCAAAAGCTGATTGACCAATGCCAGTGCCAAGATAATCGTG
>CAUWHJ010000025.1:0-35241 GCA_963558655.1 uncultured Peptococcaceae bacterium | reverse complement strand
TCTTCACAGTAAAGATCTTCTACGAAATCATATATTCTGTCGAAGTTAATGGCAGCATCTATTTTACGGAGAAGATGATCTTCCGGAACCATGGCATCCAGGCTGACAAATTCAATGACGTTACGTTTATTAGGATATTTAGTTAACATGTGAATCACCCCACATACATTTTAATGCATGTGGGGTGGTATGGCGAGAAAAAGGCCACCTATTGGCGACCTTTTTCGACAAGCTGAGACGTAGTGCAAATATTGCACTACGTCTTTTTATGCTTCTTTAACTATCAACGCAATATGTTCTTTTTCAGGTGACTCAGAAAGTATCACTGGCAACTTAATACCGCATGCACCACGATCAATACGTACACGTTCATTAAACATTGATGGTTTATAGCTCTTTTTCATCACACAAATTCCTGAACTTTGCACACCCCAATGAAACAATGAATACCTATCCAATGCACCTTTAAGTTCGCGGTAATCAACAACATCTTCACTACTCAATACATAATATAACGCTTCATCCTCTGTGTAAGCCTGTACAACATCAAAATGAACCTTTCTTCGACGTTCAATTTCATAGAAAAGATCTGATATTTCAAAGCCATAAATCTTTTTCTGCCCTACAAGCACCCATTCCGTACTCTTTCCACAAAAAACAATGTTTGGGGTCGCACCAAAAAAGCCTTCAATATGTACCACATCTAACATATTATATCGATATAATCCTGAATAAGTGGTAACAATAAGTTCATAATATTCTCCATCTTGAACTTCCCACATGTATAAAGGTCTCTCTTTCCTATCAAGTGGTTGAAATTCAAAAAACACCGAAAATGGTGCTGCGACACCTGACGCACAAGCTAATTTTGTTGGTACGCTAAATTTTCCTTCACTAGCACCATACCCCATATCAAAACATTGCACGTTAGCCGGCATATATCGTAATACTTCTCTAGCATCCCGTCCAACAGATCCAGAAAGCCAACAACTTACCATCTGACAATTTGGCCAAAGTGCAAGTATGGTTTCTGGAGCTTGCAACAAATTACCTTTTACCTGAAATATATTTTCTATTTCTTGAGCGCGCTCAAAATTTGCTTGAAACGAACTTTTTGGCAACACGTTATCCTTACCAATAGAAAAGCGTCCACGGCGAATGTCCTCAATCATATCCGCCGCATGCTGATCTATTTGTTTCAAAACACGTCCAAAAGCATATAAGTTATTACAAAAAACTTTACTTAAGCGTCGTTCCGCCAAAGCATACACGCCCATCATATAATCGCGTTCTTCTGGTAACAAATTAGGAATCATCCAAAATTGCGTCGATAATATATTCATTGTTCCGGTTTTTCTGCGTAAGTTACGTGCCGTTTGTCCAGATGCACGTAAAATTGGTTTACCATCAACACTTGTTCCCAATTGTGCATAATTTGAAATTGTCAAATTTTTTGCTTCCATATCACGTGTAACCGGTAACAAATCGCCCATAATCATCCCACGAACTGCCATTACCAAAAGCTTTGCCGCATTACCAGCTGCACTTTCCATGAATAATTTCATTTTCCCTGTGCTTCCTGTTGTTGCTATGTACATTTCGGTTTCATTGTTGTATAACTGAAAAGATTCTCCATGCAATTCTTTTTGCACATAAGGCGCATAATCTACATATGTAGTAATTGGTACTATATCTTGCCACTCTGAAAGAGTCATATCCGGATGAATATCATGAGCCTTGCCATAACAACTACCAAAAGCACGCGTGATTATTTCTTTAAACAATAAACGTTGTAAATTCGGTCCATCCTGCAATAAAGCATCACGCTCAATATAAAGTATCTCACTAGGCAAGCTAAGTAAGCGTTCTGGGATACTTTTCATATTATCCGTTAATGATAGCATTTCTTGATAATGTAACATCATCTTTTCTCCTGTACTCATTGAACATCACAAATCGCTTCAATGAAATGCGCAGAAGGAATTTCATTTGCAAGGATAGGCAATTTAATACATTGTATCGTTCTCCCATGATCCATTAAAGATTGATATAATTGATCTCGGTAATCTTCCTTTATCCAATAAATTTGAGTTAAAGGTAACTGCCGTTGCGCTGCAATATCACGAATTATACGACAAACTTCCATAAAGTTTAATTGCTCTTCTCCAAATTGTACAAATAGTACTACCCCCCCTTTTTCCTCTTTCATCTGATAAAAATCAATAGCACATTCACCCACACGTTCTACTTCAGTTATAAGTGCAGAAAGTTCATAACCATACACATTTTTACCTGCAACAAAAACTTTTTCTGTTGAACGACAACAAAATTCAATATTTGCAGTATTCCCAGTAAATCCACATACACGAACGATATCATGTAAATTATATCTATACAAACCAGAATAAGTAGAAACAATCAATTCATAGTATTCCCCAGATTTCACTTCCTTCATTGATAAAGGCGTATTTCCTTGTAGTGGTAAAAACTCAAAATAACACGAATATATAGCAAGCGGGCCATACGGTACATTAAATTCAACCGGCAATGTTAACATCGCTTCACTGGCACCATAACTTTCAGACAAATAATGCATCGTTCGCGGCAACTTTCGCATAACATCCTTAGAAAAATCTCCTACACTTCCTGCCAGCCAAGCTCCTGTGAAAACAAATTCCGGCCAGAGATCCTCTGCCACCAATTTTCCTTTTTCTTCCAATAATCTTAGCAATTCATCAGCTCGCTCTGGATCAGCTATAAATGTATGACTTAATACCTCCCTATCTTTAGGCAAAAGTGATACACTCATCGTGCCTTGTCGAATGTCCAAAATAAGTTGCTCCGCCTCTTTTTCAATACATTCTAATAAAACACCAAAATATGCTAAATTATTGCAAAATAGAATATTAAAATGTTTCTCTTTTAATAAATATAACGCTGTAAGATAATCTCTGTCTCGCTCACTCATTTCAGCCTGTAAAAATTCAAACGGAAAAACATAACGTTCTGGCGCCGTTTCCCATAATTCTTTAGCAGCTTGGCCAGAAGTACGACGCACAGCCTTACCATTAGGTGCATTTTCCAATGGAGAACAATTGGTAACAGCTAACATCTTCACATCCGAATCACTCATGACAGGTTCTAATTTTTGTAAATTTAGATTCCAAAGAATAATACTCAATTGGCGCGCCAAGGAACCTAAATATGTCTCAACAAAATATTTTCCCTGTCGAGTTCGTCCTGTTGACAACAGATAATGCTCTGTGTCTAAAGCTGAAACCTGCTGATCATCATGTACCATATTCGCCTGAATGTAAGATGCATAATCTTCGTACTCAGAAATAGGGACTTGTTTTAAAAAAGATGCCTTTGAAGATATTCCCCAAAAGCCATTGTCTTTTGCATAATCGCTTCGGCTACCCAAATCAATAATATCTTTCAATACCTGTTCTTGAATCTCTATGCCATGATCAAACAATTGTTGGAATCCGTCGTTTTTTAAAAACTCAAGATTATCCATAATTATCTCAGGAATAAATTTTTTCGGTTCCATAGACAACCTCCTCAACTTTAATACTTGAGACACTTATCGTTTTTTATTGTAACGAAACGTTTCAATCTGAGATAACAAATAGTTTGACGAGCAATACCAAGAGTAACAAGATTTTTTTGCAACAAAAAATAGTCATTATATATTAATTCTTTTTCCATCTTAAGCGATCATATTTTCTATATTTTTACAATGAATTTTAATGTTTTATCTATATTTATAATCATATATCTTTTTTTCCTTAAAATACGACATAATAAACTAAATGGACTATATTACTAAATTTATCACTACATCAGATTCACTATTCGTATACTTCGAAAAGACTGCCTTGATGCCTTGAAAAAAAATTCTTCTCTCTGTTATACTATAATTATAAAATTGCAAGGAGGCCTTCTCATGACAACCATTGGTATCGTGGCTGAATGGAATCCTTTCCATAATGGCCACAAGCGATTACTGACGCAGATTCGTCAGGTTCATCCCGAGGCTTGCATTGTTTCGGTAATGAGCGGTGCTTTTTGCCAGCGGGGTGAGGTGGCCTGTTTTGACAAGTGGTTACGCGCTGAGATGGCGCTTGCGGCAGGGGTAGATGTGGTGTTGGAGTTGGCGCAGGTGTATGCGACAGCAAGTTTAGAGGGCTTTGCGCGCGGCGGGGTAGCGAGTTTGTTGGCGTTCACGTCTTTGGACGCGCTTTACTGCGGCAGCGAATCGGGTGATGAGGCGGCACTTTCCGCGCAAGCCGATTATTTACGCAGCCATCAGGAGGCTTTTGACAAAGCGATGCGTCAGGCTGGAGAGCAAGGCTTTAACTACGCTCAGGCTTCACAGGAGTTTCTTCGCTCAGCTGGCTTCACAAGCGACAAAAACACGCCGAACGACCGCCTGGCGTTGTGGTATCGTATGGCGTTGCCCGACAACATTCCTATCCATCTTGTGCGCCGGACGGTGGCACATGATACATTAGAAACAGCAGAAGGTACGATGAGCGCTTCTGCCATTCGCGCCAAGTTACCCGACGCATTGGACGATATGGCAGCCTATCTGCCCGATACCAGTCTATCCATCATGCAACGCGCTTTTGCAAAGGGTTGGCAAGCTGCTGATGAAGTGTCTCTGCTCACCGCCCTAAAGGTGCTCGCTACCAGTCTTGAAGCAGATGCACTTGCCGTGCGCCTTTCCATTCGCGATGGCTGGTCACCACGACTCCTTACTGCCATTCGCGAAGCCACAAGCTATGACGACCTCATCAACCGCGCGCAAACCCGTCATTACAGCCGCAGCCGCATACGCAGGCTTCTGCTTGAATTGGTATCACCGCTCCCTAAGGCACCAAGCACGCCACCGTACATTCGTCTCTTAGGTGCTTCAAAGCGCGGTCGCACATTGCTCAAAAAGCGTACAAATAATGTCCCCCTCATCGTCAACGTGGGGCGCGACCAATATCAACTTTCTGTGGAAGATCGTGCATTGCTTTTAGCAGACATCCACCGTCAAAACCTTGCCGATTTGCTCTGCCATAACACCATTGCCCGTGATTATTACGAACCACCGCGGTTTACCACATCATAAAAAACGCTCCTATTGCCGTTCACATTGAATGACAATAGGAGCGTTTTTATACGCATGAAATATATAGCGGATTCCTAAAAAACTGGTTTATTCACCGAGAATTTTTCGCAAATCTTCCTCCGGTGTAGAAATCGGAGAAATGCCATAATTTTCCACGAGGATATTCAGCACATTTGGCGAGATAAAGGCCGGTAGTGTTGGCCCAAGGTAGATGTTTTTAATGCCAAGATGAAGCAAGGTCAACAAGATGCAAACAGCTTTTTGCTCATACCATGAGAGCACCATGGAAAGCGGCAGATCGTTGACACTGCAACCAAAGGCGTCTGCTAAAGCAACTACCACCTGAATGGCACTATACGCATCGTTGCACTGGCCCATATCCATCAAACGTGGCAAACCGGCAACTGTGCCAAGGTCAAGGTCATTAAAGCGATATTTACCGCAGGCAAGCGTAAGAACGACGCTGTCGGCAGGCGTTTGTTTGACAAATTCGGTGTAATAGCTGCGCCCTGAACGTGCGCCGTCACACCCTGCAACAAGGAAGAAATGGCGAATGTCGCCACGTTTCACGGCATCAATCACCTGGTCTGCCACAGAGAGCACTGCATGATGTGCAAAGCCTGTGGTCACATGGTCGCCACCGTTGATGCCGGTAAAATGTTGGTCTTGAGCATAGCCACCGAGCGCCAAGGCTTTTTCAATGAGTGGGGTAAAGTCTTTATCGTCACCAATATGACAAAGGGTTGGATAAGAGACCACATCAGTGGTAAAAATGCGGTCGCTGTAACTGGTTCGTGGCGGCACAAGACAATTGGTGGTGTAGAGAATAGGCGCTGGAATGCCATCAAATTCCTTTTGCTGATTTTGCCATGCGGTGCCAAAATTGCCTTTAAGATGTGGATATTTTTTCAACTCAGGATACGCATGTGCCGGCAGCATTTCGCCATGGGTGTAGATGTTCACGCCCTTCCCTTGTGTTTGTTCCAGGAGCTTTTTAAGATCGCAAAGGTCATGCCCTGTCACAACAATAAAAGGCCCCTTTTCCACCGTAAGCGTCACTTCTGTTGGGGTCGGCTGTCCGTAGGTTTCTGTGTTTGCTTGGTCAAGCAACGCCATCACGCGCAGATTAACTTCTCCCACCTCAAGCACAAGCGCCAAAAGCTGTTCCATGCCGAGTTCTTCATCGCCCAGCGCCGCCAGGGCTTTATAGAAAAAGCGCTGCGCGTCGCCGTCTGTATAGCCCAGCACCTGTGCGTGATGTGCATAAGCAGCCATACCGCGCAAGCCAAAAAGAAGCAGTGATTTCAGCGAACGAATGTCTTCATCGCTTTGCCAAAGTGCTCGTAAATCATAGTCCGGCACAGTCTTGCCACCTATCCGCACCTTTTCAGCCGTTATCTTTTCTTTTAATACGCCAATGCTTTCATCGTCGAAGTTTACATTGGTAATGGTTGTAAAAAGGCCGTCCAACACCAGGCGGTCGGTTGTCTTTGTGATGGTTTCGGGATACATTTTTGCGGCACGGGCAAGACCAACGAGCGCACCTGTCAGCGCATCTTGAAGGTCAGCGGTAGCAGCACGCTTTCCGCACACACCCACTTGACCGTTGCATCCTTTACCACCGGCTGTTTGTTCACATTGATAGCAAAACATTTTCGTTTCTCCTTTCGTTCTTTCTTCATTACATCGTTTGCTCAGATAAAATGCGGCCATCGGCTGCCAGTGTCACAACGCGCAGCGGAATGGTTTTGCCGCAGGCAGCCAATGCTCGCTGCACCGCCATTGCCATGCCTCCGCAACAAGGCACTTCCATGCGTGTGAGGGTGATGCTTTTGATGCTGTTTTGGGCAAATATCTGGGCGATTTTTTCACTGTAATCCACAGCATCAAGTTTAGGACAGCCAATGAGCGTCACGCGCCCACGAATGAAGTCGTTATGAAAATTACCATAAGCATAGGCGGTACAATCGGCGGCAATAAGCAAATCGCAATCTTTGAAATACGCTGCCGTCACTGGCGCCAGTTTGAGCTGTACCGGCCACTGCCGCAACTGCGAAGCCGTTTGCGCTCCTGCCGCTGACGTAGAATTTGCCATCTTTTCTGCCTGACAAGCGCACGCCTGCGCCGCTTTCACCGCAGCTTCGTCATAAGCAAGCGCTTCACGCTCCTCAAACGTGATGGCGCCGGTTGGGCACGTTGGCAGGCAATCCCCCAGACCGTCACAGTAGTCTTCACGCGTCAGCACTGCTTTACCATCAACCATGCCAATGGCACCTTCATGACACGCTTTTGCACAGGCACCACAGCCATTACACTTTTCTTTATCAATATGAATAATGCGTCTAATCATTGTTTTCTCCTCCATTTTTAAGAACCTTCTCTTGATTTCTTGCGTTCAGTATACTACGATGAAAGCGAAGAATCTGTTGGATTTCCAACAGCTGACTCACCAGGGAGGGGATTTTTTCATGACCAACGAGCACCTCACGTTGTTGCAGAACAGCGTTCTTTTTCAAGGCGTCACTGCACACGACCTCGCCGCTATGTTAGACTGCCTGCAAACACAAACACGCAGCTATCAAAAAGGAGAGGTTGTTTTCCATGAAGGCGAACATCTGTCGCACATTGTTGTGGTGTTGGAGGGCAAGCTCCACATTCAAAGCGACGATTATTGGGGAAACCACAGCATCGTCGGTGTGCTTACCCCAGGCGCACTCTTCGGTGAAGCCTACGTGACACCAAAAAGCGATGCCTTACAAGCCGATATGGTTGCCGCCAGCGATTGTCAGCTTGCGCTTTTTGCTGCACGCAAGGTACTCAGTGTGTGTTCCAATGCCTGCCCCTTCCACAGCCGCGTTGTGCAAAATCTATTTTATGTGCTTGCCGACCAAAACCGCAGTCTGATGCAAAAGCTCGACCTGCTCGCCAAGCGCACAACACGTGCCAAGCTCACGAGCTATCTTTCTTTGGAAAGCAAACGCGCTGAAAGTGCAAGTTTTTCGATTCCTTTCAACCGTCAGGAGCTTGCCGACTATCTCGCTGTCGATCGCAGCGCCATGAGTGCCGAGCTTTCCAAAATGCGTGATGAGGGGCTGCTTGATTTTGCACGCAATCATTTCACGCTTCATCACTAGCATTGCATATCATCTACTAACCTTTACTAACATTTTGAAAGGAGTTTCACCATGATTAACCACTTCTGTAAACGCCCACTCTGGGAAGTCAGCCAAACCCTCGCTGCTGTTGCTGGAGGCCGAGAAGCAGCCGATACCGTCATTCGCGGCGGTAAGCTCGTCAATGTCTGCACGGCTGAAATCCAGGAAGGAATTGACATCGCCATTAAAGAAGGACGTATCGCCTTAGTGGGCGATGCCACCGCCTGCATTGGGCCGAACACCGAAATTATTGATGCAACAGGGCTTTACGTGTCACCTGGCTTTCTCGATGGTCACATTCACATTGAATCGTCCATGCTCAGTGTTGGCGAATACGCCAACGCCGTTGTGCCACATGGCACCACAGGCATCTATCCCGACCCACACGAAATCTGCAATGTGCTCGGTCTTGATGGGGTTCAGTGCATGATTGCAGACAGCAAACGCACCCCGCTCAAATGTATGTTCGTTACGCCATCTTGTGTGCCTGCCGTGCCAGGCTTTGAGGATACCGGCAGCTTTGTCGGCCCTGATGACGTGGCACGCACCATGCAATGGGACGATATTGTTGGCCTAGGCGAAATGATGAATTTTCCAGGAATTCTCGCCTCCGACGACCACGCCCATGGCATCGTTGACGAAACCCTGAAGGCAGATAAAGTGGTCACCGGTCACTATTCCCTGCCAGAAACCGGCGCCGGTTTGAACGCCTATGCCGCCAGCGGTGTCCGTTGCTGCCACGAATCCACCCGTCCAGAAGATGTTATTGCGAAAATGCGCCTTGGTATGTACGCTCAACTGCGTATGGGCAGCGCTTGGCAAGATCTTCCTGTCATTGCGAAAGCGCTCACCGAACACCACATCGGCGGTCGTTTCGCCTGCCTCGTCTCCGATGACACCCATCCACACACCCTCGTTGCCCACGGCCACATGGACTATATCTTGCGCATGGCTGTTGAAAGCGGCATCGACCCAATCACTGCCATTCGCATGGCCACCATCAACACCGCTCAATGCTACCGCATGGACCAAGACCTTGGTGCCATTGCGCCTGGTAAGTGCGCTGATATTGTCCTTCTCAAAGACCTTGAAACCTTCACTGTTGTCCGCACCATCATCGACGGCGAAACAGTTGCCCTAAACGGCAAAATGGTCAACGAACTTGCGCCATACACCTATCCAGATTGGGCACGTCACAGTATGCACCTTAAAGACAGCGTCACCGCTGACACTTTCAAGATTGCAGCTCCGGAAGGAAAAAATCGCGTTACCGTCCGTGCCATCGAAGTTATTCCTGCACGCGTCGGCGACATTGAACGCTTCGTTGAATTAGATGTACAAAATGGCTATCTGGAAAGCGACACCACACAGGATATTCTCAAAACCGTTGTCCTCGAACGCCACCACGAAACCGGCACCAAAGGCTTCGGCTTCGTCAAAGGATTTGGCATCAAGCGTGGCGCCATGGCTTCCACCGTTGCCCATGATGCCCACAACCTTCTTGTCGTAGGTACCAACGACGCCGATATGGCCCTTGCTGCCAACACCCTCATCAACTGCGGTGGCGGCATGGTGGCCGTTGCCGATGGTCAGGTGCTCGGCCTTGCCGAACTGCCAATCGCCGGTCTTATGAATGAAAAATCTGCCGAATCCATGGCAGCTGACGTGGCTCAACTTGAAGAAGCCTGGAAAACCATCGGCTGCGATATGCCATCCCCATTCATGACTATGGCGCTCATTCCGCTGGCTTGCCTGCCAGACCTCCGTCTCACCAACCGCGGCCTTGTGGATTGCAGAACCTTCCAGTTTGCACCGCTCGTAGTAGAAGAATAAAATACAAAGAAGCCTTGAGGATTAAAAACATCCAATCCCCAAGGCTTCTTTTTTTCATTCACCACACATACTCTAACCAATCCATCACCGTTGCAGCCATTTGCTGTCGTTCACTGGCACAAGCCTGTGGCCAGCGGCGTTCCGAACGAAAAAGCAGGCGCATGATGAGTCCCGTTCTCTCAAGCATAAAATGTCCCATATGCAGATAACAATTATGTTGAAAAGAATAAGCATAATGAGATTGCGCCAAACGTAAAGTAAGCTGATTGCCACTGGCCTCCGACGGCCAGATGGTGTCCGCACGCGTAGAAAGTACTAATATAGGGCCAGCAATACGCTCTACAGGAATAATAGAATCTGGAACGATACGTTTGCCCACATTAAGCGAGAGAAGGTTATATTCACCGGCTTGTAACACAAGCCGCACAGCATGAAACATACGCAAACGATATGGTGTATAAGGTAAAGGGATGCGGTGATAAACCCAACTTGATGTGCCTGACGGCGCTTTTTTTGTGAGGCCTTCACCAACATACCAACTAGGCGTTTTGACAACAACACAACTAAGAACCGGCAGCTGTGAAGCTGCAACAAGTGCCAATTCTGCTCCTTTTGAAATACCAAGGATACCAATATGTACATAACCTTGCGCTTGCAAAAACATAACGGCTTCTTCTACACCTTCCAATGGCACAAGTGAAAGCGTGCGATCTGTGTGCGCTGTGCGAAAATAGCCCACAGCTAATGCAGGCATACCCTGTTGTTGCAGCCAACGTGCCTGTTTTTTCGCTAAATACAAACCGCCTTCGCTGCCTCCTAAAACAATGACCACTTTATTATGCCGCTCTGGCACAGGGTACAGCCGACCATCAAAGTTTGTTCCAACGACTCTTCGAGAATAATGTTGCATCAAATGCCTCCTTTCACAAAGGTTTCATTTAGCTAACTCTATTTTAGCACATCTTCTTTTATTGTCACAAGATTGACCGAACAGTCCATAAAAAAACGCTGATGCAATGTTGCATCAGCGTTTTACATACACATTTAACCTTGTGCTTTCAAATATTCATCAATAGCCACTGCCGCATCTTTACCAGCGCCCATAGCCTTAATAACGGTAGCAGCACCGGTAACAATATCCCCACCGGCAAAAACGTATGGCAAACTGGTCTGCCCCTTCTCGTCAGCAACGATATTGCCACGTTTGTTCAGTTCGAGACCTTCGGTCGCATTGGTGAGAATTGGGTTTGGCCCCTGACCAATCGCCACAATGACCGTATCAATGGCCATTTCCTCGGTTTCGCCTTCAATAGCAACCGGACGACGACGACCGCTTTCATCTGGTTCGCCGAGTTCATATTTTTGCAGCACCATGCCGGTGACAACATCGTTTTCATCGCCGATATACTTGATTGGTGATGAGAGCAGTTTGAGCTGCACGCCTTCTTCAATAGCGTGTTCCAACTCTTCGGCACGCGCAGGAATTTCTTCTTTGCTGCGGCGATAAACAATGTAGCTTTCTTCTGCCCCCAAGCGCAGCGCCGTACGAGCAGCGTCCATTGCCACGTTCCCGCCGCCGATGATGGCCGCACGCTTACCTACTTTGATTGGCGTATCGCTTTCAGGGAAGTTGTAGGCCTTCATGAGGTTAGAACGGGTAAGAAATTCGTTGGCACTGTAAATACCGTTGAGGTTTTCGCCTTCCAGATTCATGAAATGTGGCAAACCTGCACCGGTACCAACGAAGAAAGCATCAAAGCCATATTCCTGACGCAGTTCTTCAATATCGTAGAGCTTACCAACAATGGCATCTACTTCAAACTTAACGCCGAGCGCACGAATATTGTTGATTTCATGCTGCACAATGCCCTTTGGCAGACGGAATTCCGGAATGCCATACATCAGCACGCCACCCGGCGTATGAAGCGCTTCAAAAACCGTCACATCATAGCCCATCTTGGCCAAATCGCCTGCACAAGCAAGGCCGGCAGGGCCTGCGCCAACAACGCCGACTTTCTTGCCATTCTTTTCAGGCAGTGCCACTTCTTCCTGCGCTTGTTCACGGTCCCAATCGGCCACGAAACGTTCCAGACGACCAATAGCAACCGATTCGCCCTTAATGCCCAGCACGCATTTGCCTTCGCACTGGTTTTCCTGTGGGCAAACACGACCACAGATGGCTGGTAAGCTGGTGTGTTTTTTCAAACGGCGTGCAGCTTCGGCAAAATCATTTTGAGCAACTGCTTCGATGAAATCTGGAATATCAACGTGCACCGGGCAACCTTCCACGCAGCGTGGTTTGGCGCAATGCAGGCAGCGTTCTGCTTCGGCAACAGCCGTTTCTGCACTATAACCGAGGGCAACTTCGTTAAAGTTCGTCACACGCACTTTTGCGTCCTGAACAGGCATCTCATGTCTAGGTGCTTTGCTTGCCATTATTTCGCGCCTCCTTCGTTGTGATGCAACCCAAGATTGCACTCATGATCGTGTTCCATAGCCTCTGCTTCTTTGTCTCGCATAAAACGGCTGCGTTTCATGGCAAGATCAAAATCAATCAAATCGCCATCAAATTCTGGCCCATCAACGCAGGCAAATTTTGTTTCATTGCCCACACGCACGCGGCAGCCGCCGCACATACCGGTGCCATCAATCATCACAGGGTTCATGCTGACAATGGAACGAATACCACGTTCTTTTGTCACCTTCACACAGTTGTACATCATAATCATTGGCCCAATAGCCCAAACAATGTCCACCTTTTCTGTGTCGCAGGCTTCAGCAAGAAGATCCGTCACAAAGCCCTTGTGACCAACCGAGCCATCATCGGTAGCGATACGCACTTCATCAACAGCAGCCGCCAGCTTCTCTTCCCAGAAAAGCAGGTCTTTGGTTTTGGCGCCAATAATGGCAATAACACGGTTACCGGCAAGTTTAAGATCACGTGCGATTGGATAGATTGGTGCAATACCAACACCGCCACCAACAATCACAACCGTACCATAGTTTTCAATCTCGCTCGCCTGACCAAGAGGGCCAACTACATCTGCAAACGCATCGCCCGGACGCATGGCAACGATTTTCTTAGTGGAAAGACCAACCGCCTGAATAACAATCGTCACTGTACCTGCTTCGGCATCATGATCGGCAATGGTCAGCGGAATACGCTCATCACCTTCGCCGATACGCACGATTAAAAACTGGCCGGCTTTTGCCTTTTTCGCCAGTTGAGGCGCTTCAACGACGAGTTCGTGGGTCTGCCCGCCGAGGTGCTTGTAATCAACAATTTTATACACTGTCATACCTTCTTTCTCTAACAATCTTATAGCGAACTATATTTATTATATACCAGCCAGAATTATTTATAAAGAAACTTTGCAACAACTATTGAAAATTTTCTTTTTTCTTGCATTTATTGTTTTCTGCATCTATACTTCAGTTATAATATATGCTACACTGTATGCTTTTCCGCTCTGCACATAGTCGGAGGTGTCTACCATGAAACGTGCTTTGCTTTTTTCTCTTATCACAAGCATACTCTTCTGGCTAATCTTCACAGGCTTCAGTTATCTGGCATTGCTCGGACGCATGGATAACGCTGTTCATTTTTCATCTTTCAATTTCTTGCGTAATCTTGCTCTTATGCTTGCACCATGGCTCTGCTGCGGCATCGCCAGCCGTTGGCTGGCAGCAGAAAAATATGCCCATCTTTTCGCAGCTTTGGTCTATCTGCTTGCCACATTCCTCGCCTTTTACGCATCCATTCGCCTGCGTCTCCCTGTCTACCACAATGGTCACCGAGTCTTTGGTACGAACAGTATCTTCATGCCGCCGATCGAAGCTTGCTATATGTTTATCTTCCTCTTCGCTCTTACACTGACCCGCGCGCTTTCACAGAGAAAACATAAATAAGAAAAGCCACTACCAATGAACACTCATCGGTAGTGGCTTTTATCATTGTTTATTTCTTTTCGTCCTCGTCGTCTTCTTGAGAAGGCAAACCGAGATTCGTATCATCGTCGTCATGATGACGCTGTAAGTCTTGATGTTCTTTCTTTTCCCACCATGGCGTTGGCGCCTTATCAGTTGATTGCGCTGGATCGTTTGGTTTCACACCAGGTGCTTTTGGCTTGTCCTCAACCGGCGCATCACCGCGCACCCACTGTTCAAAATTGAAAGATTCATCAGGCGTAGACACTGGTGGTTCTTCCTCATGAACAACAGGCGCTTTGACCTTTGGCATTTCTTTTTCAAGTCTGGCTGCCTCATCAATCTTCCGTTGCTTTTCCTCGTTCAGTTTAGCGAGGTATTCAGCTTCTTCTCGATCGATCTGATCCAATGGCTTGCCGTCCATCACGCCCTGGAATTCAAAGGCATTGAGCACTTCACGCTCTTTAAGAGCATTGGCCACAGCATCCAGTTTATCGCGATGCTCAGTGAGCAATTCATGGGCACGCTTATGACATTCGTCCATGATGCGTTTCACTTCTTTATCGATGGAGAAGGCAATGGCTTCTGAGTAGTTGCGATTATGACCAAGATCACGACCAAGGAAAACCTGCTCCTGATCTTCACCAAAAGTGATGGTGCCAAGCTCATCGCTCATACCCCAACGAGTCACCATCTGGCGAATGGTCTTTGTCGCGCGCTCAATGTCATTGGAAGCACCGGTGGAAATTTCACCAAGAACAATTTCTTCGGCAACTCGTCCACCGAGCATCATCGTCACTTCGTCCATGAGATGGCTGCGTGTCATGTAGTTGCGGTCTTCCACCGGCAGGCTCATGGTGTAACCACCGGCACCGCCGCGAGGAATGATGGATACCTTATGAATTGGATCACAGCCGGCAAGGAAGTGCCCAATAACAGCGTGACCACCTTCGTGATAGCTAACCAGATTGAGTTCTGCATCGCTGATTTTGGCACGATTTTTCTTTTCTGGGCCAGCCACAACACGCTCAATGGATTTTTCCAGGTGTTCCTGCGTAATCTTCGTAAGGTTTTCGCGAGCCGCCAAAAGTGCTGCTTCATTGACCAAGTTGGCCAAGTCTGCACCGGTAAAGCCTGCAGTCTGTTTAGCAATCACAGAAAGATCCACTTCTGCCGACAACGGCTTATTGCGTGTGTGTACTTTGAGAATATCCTCACGTCCACGCACATCAGGACGACCAACCGTAACCTGACGGTCAAAACGACCTGGACGCAAAAGCGCTGGGTCGAGAATATCCGGACGGTTGGTTGCTGCGAGAATAATAATGCCTTCATTGGCATCAAACCCATCCATCTCAACGAGGAGCTGGTTCAAGGTTTGTTCACGTTCGTCGTGTCCACCGCCGACACCAGCACCACGCTGACGCCCAACGGCATCAATTTCGTCGATAAAGATGATGCAAGGGCTGTTCTTTTTAGCCTGTTCAAACAAATCACGAACACGGCTGGCACCAACCCCGACAAACATTTCAACAAAGTCCGAACCGCTGATAGAGAAGAATGGCACGCCAGCTTCCCCTGCCACAGCACGGGCCAAGAGGGTTTTCCCTGTCCCTGGAGGGCCAAACAGGAGCACCCCTTTTGGAATCTTCGCACCAATGGATTTGAATTTTTGTGGTTTTTTGAGAAAGTCTACCACTTCTGCCAATTCTTCTTTTACTTCATCGGCACCAGCAACATCGGCAAAGGTCACTCGGTTTTGATTGTCCACCGTCACACGCGCCTTGCTTTTGCCAAACTGGTTCATTTTGCCGCCGCCACCCTGGGTGGAACTCATAAAGAAGAAGAACAATCCCACCAAAAGCAACACCGGCAACAGAGAGCCTAACAAGCTCATCAATGGCGATGGTTCCGGCGTTTCTGCCTGTGTGACATCAACACCCGCTTTCACCAACTGATCGACAAAATTGTCGTCTGTCTTAGAGACCGGCATATTGAAAACGTCGCCATCTTTTGTGGTCCCTTCGATGGTCTGGTAGTTGTCATAAGTTGTAATGGTTACTTGCTCTACATTGCCCTGCTCCACGTTTTTCATCAGCTCGGTATAGTTTTTACCATAAACATAGGTTTGTTCCTCAGTCTGTCTACCCGAACTAAAAAATTGAATCATGGAGAAGAACAAAAGAAAAATTACTGCGTAAATCGCCAGGCTTTTCCATGCTGAACGCTTCATAAGTCCTCCTATTGTTCCTTATCTCTTTCTGCTGTAAATGCACAGCACGTCTCATTTTGTGCCATGCGAATTGTCAGTTTAACCTTCAAAAAGGTAACACTATTATAATACATGAGTTGCCGCCCTGATGCAAGAAAGGGAACCCAAATTATTTCTTTTATTTTGGTATCATAAACAAGCGGCCACACGCTACGCAAACATGGCGGTACAGATTGCTCCTGAAAGAATTTTTTTAGGGATTTTCTCCCCACGTTTTTCACAGCAAGTGTCTCACCACTCTGGTAGGTGTGCACACACATTTCCGCAGGTGCTGTAAGCGTGGCTTCTAAGAAATTGTGACGCCAATTGCCTGTGTCATCACGCCACCATTCTCCTTGCGGCGCAGCACCAAGATAGACAAAACGTCTTGTACATTCGCAAAAAAACCCTTTTCCAAAGTCAACACGGCCTCTGCCGGCTGAAATCAGACGCACAGCCTCTTCCACCATCTCAAAACGCAAAGCACTGCGGCCACTGGAAAAATTCTGCACACAAGCATAAATCAGCGCACGCTGAACCGCCGTATGTGCACGCGTCAATGGGTCGCGCTGAAACAAACACCACTGCTTCGCCTGAAAAACGATGCACGCATTTTGCAAGGCTTCTGCCTGTGCTTGTAGGTACGCCTGGTCACAGGTCACACTTTCCGCAAGGCGATTCAGGGCTTGAACCACCTGTGGATTGTAAGTTTCCAACAACGGCAGCAGCTCATGCCGAATGCGGTTACGCAAAATGGTGGTGTCGCTATTGCTTTCGTCGGTCACAAAGGAAATGCCGCGTTGCGCGCAAAGCGTTTCAATGTCTGCACGTGTAAAGACCAGCATGGGACGTAAAATGTTGCCATTTTGCACCGGCATAGCCGCCAAACCGCTTGAACCGGCGCCACGCAAAAGATTCATAAGCACTGTTTCAGCCCGATCACCTGCATGATGCGCCAAGAGCAGCCAGGACGCTTGCTGCGCCTGCACCACTGCTTGCAAAGCCTCATGCCGCAAACGATGCGCCTCTGCCTCCATGCTGCGATGACTTTCAGCACACGCCGCTTTTACATCGACATGGCAGCCGTAAAACGGCACCCCAAGCGTGGCACAATAGTTCTCTACAAACTGCCACTCGGCATCAGAAGCCGCTCGCAGATGATGGTGTATATGCGCCACCAAAATTTCATAGCCACACGTTTCCTGCGCTTCATGCAAAAGTGCCAGCAGGACCATCGAATCGGCACCACCCGAAACAGCCGCCACAATGCGCTCACCCGGCTTTATATGCGCTTTCAAAAGAGCGGTAAAGCGGCGCAGTTTTTCATCAAGGTTTTGTTTCATTTTTGCTTCAATCGCCCACCAGCTCTAAAAGCTGGCCAAACAAGAGGTCGGTGGTGCTGATGGTTATTGTGCTCGCTGAAAGCGCACGCATCACAATCAGAGCAATGTCCAGCCCTTGAGTGATGATATCGGCTCTGCCTGCCGAAAGCGCCGGCAACGCCAAGCGTTTGTCCAATGGCATACCTTTAAGAATATCGTTAATTTGAGAAATGGCATTCACCCCATAAGTCATCTGATGAATCAGGCGTGGCTCATAGGTTTGCATTCCTTCAAACAATGCCGCCATTGTTGTCAGTGTGCCGCCAACGCCAACCAGCAAAAGATGGTCGCCCTTCGGTGCATCCTGACTCAGCGGTGCCAAGGCTTGGTCAAGTGCGCCAATCTGCTCTGCAGCTTCTTTAAGGCGCACAGCACCTACCGGTACAGAAGCCGCTTGTTCGGTATTTTCGCCCCAACACAGTTCTGTGGAACCACCACCAATGTCCAACACCGCCACTTTTCGCCCCTGTTTTGGCAAGCCATAGATGGCACCATCGTAGCTGTAACGCGCCTCTTCTTCCGGTGCCAAAACGGTGATGGTACGCCCCAACGCCGCTTCCATCTGCGCCTGCACAGAGGCACGATTACCAGCTTCGCGCAATGCCGATGTGGCGCTGATGCGCTTCACGTCAACACCGTTCTCAGCAGCTTCATCTAAAAGTTCCTGCACCGCCTTCACTGTGCGTGCCACAGGTTCCTCAGAAAGCAAGCCGCTGACAGTTGCCTGCTCGGCAAAGCGGCTATAACGCAAGCGTTCTTCCGGCAAGGTGCCATAATGTGGCATACCATCAAGCCATGCCATACGTACACTGTTTGAGCCAATATCAATGATCCCTGTTTTCATGCGATCCATTCCTTTCTTAAAAGTTTTATGGCCGACATAAAAATAGAGCCGTTGTCAAACAACAGCTCTTAAACGGTCATCCATTAGTAGCGATTGCCACTGCGGCGTTTCGCATTCATATTCTTATTGAAAGATGCCAGCTTCTCGTCGCTGTCCTTCATAAAACGCGCAATTTTATCTTCAAAACTTGGCGATGGCTTCTGTGGTTTTTTGCGTTCCTTCGCCTGCTTGATTGACAGCCCGATCTTTCCATTATCGTTAATATTGAGAACCTTGACCTTCACTTCGTCATTTACAGCGAGATGGTCATGAATATCTTTGACAAAGCTATCCGCAATCTCCGAGATATGCACCAAACCGGTTTCGCCCGATTCCAGTTCAACAAATGCACCGAAGTTGGTAATTCCGGTTACTTTGCCTGATAAAATCTGCCCTACATTATTGGACATGCGTTTGCTAGCCTCCCATGATTTTTCATAAATTTCTTAATCTGATCCTATTATACCGATGTGTAGAAACGTCTGTCAAGTGAAAACAAGTGGTTTACGCCCCTGCATTTTCATCATCTGTTGTTTCTTGTGTTGTCTCTTGATTTTTTTCTTGAGTGTCGTTGTTTGTCGTTTCAGCATCATCATTTTCACGCTGCGTGAGCAGAATCTCGCCAGGTTTTACCATTTTCAGGTCCTCGCGCGCAGTTTTTTCCACCGCTTCCTGGGTTTGCATATAGCTGACTTCGTTTTCCAAATCACTCTGCTGCGCTTTGGCTTCCTGCGTTTGCGCCACAATCGCATTTTCCTGTGCCTTCAGATCAATGATAGAAAAACACCCATTCATAAATATCATTCCAGCATATAGCAATATGCCACAAACGAGAATTTGTGTCCAGCTCCATTTTTTTTCTTCTTCCTGCAAAATGGAAGGCTGCTCTTTGCTGTTTTGATGATGCAGCTTTGATGTGAAAGGATTGCTTTTCTTTTTAGCCATTGGGACACCCCTTTCATCTACGTTTCTCAGCAATCATCTTAACTTTACGACAGCACCTCATAAAGGCTGTCTGCTTCTTTGGCTGGTACGGTTTCGCGCACTTCTTTGATGCGGGCACGGAACACTTTTTCGCCAAACTGAATTTCCAACTCATCGCCAGCCGCAACATCGCTACCGGCTTTTGCCACACGACCATTGATTTTGACCTTACCGCCGTCACACACTTCTTTAGCCACGGTGCGGCGCTTGATAATGCGGCTCACTTTCAAAAATTTATCAACGCGCATATGAATCTCCTTCTATGCTAAAGTCCACAGAGTCACAAAAAACAACCCTAAGCTGCCAACCAACGGCTTACAGCTTAGGGCCATGAGCAAAATTTCGATATTGATTATTTACCGATGACAGCATCCTTGAGACCTTTACCTGCTTTGAATGCAGGAACTTTGGTTGCAGGAATGGTGATAGGCTGCTTGGTTTGTGGGTTCTGACCCTGACGTTCCTTACGATCTCTTACTTCAAAGGTACCAAAACCAACGAGCTGAACTTTTTCGCCAGCAACGAGCGTTTCTTCGATAGCATCAAAAACAGCGTTGACAGCTTTTTCAGCATCCTTCTTGGTCAAGCCAGACTTCTCAGCAACGCTTGCAACTAATTCGGATTTATTCAATGAAATTTCCTCCCTAATGGTTTGTGTAATGTTTAATTGATGACTCCATAGCTTATTTGGATTTTACCACAATCCACCCATGCTTGAAAAGCGCAAAAACGCCATCTTAACAAGTTTTTTCAAGCCTTTAGACGTTTTTTAACTGTTCGTCATCATTTTTAGAGGTTTTCCAGGCATTTTTCCAATTTTTTCGTCAACGCCTGCGCTGAAAACTCAAAGGTGTCGTCCGTTTCGGCATATGCCATCACCAAGGTTAAAAGCGCACGCTGACGCTCATCGTCGCAGCAAGCGAGCAGCGCTTCTTGTGAAAGTCCATGTTTTTTGCATTTTGCAACCAATTTTTCCAGCTTGAGCGTCACCGGCAGACACGCCAGCAAAGCAGCGCTCTGTCCACGCGCCGCTTTTTCGGCACGTTTGATGCTTTCCCAGTCGCCAGTCGCAGCCCCCTCTTCCGCCGGCCAAATAAAAGGATGACGGCGGCGCATTTTTTCTGCCACTTCATCAATCACGTCCTGCAAAGAAAACAGACCCTCACGCTCAGCAAGCGCAGCATGAAACACCACCTGGTAAAGCACATCGCCCAGCTCCTCACGCAAATTGGCAGCGTCTCCGCGGTCAATCGCATCGCACACTTCATAGGCTTCTTCAATCATGTGCTTACGCATACTGCTATGAGTTTGCGCCCTATCCCATGGACAACCGTCCGGCGCAAGCAGTCGCTCCATGACGTCTAAAAGTACACGCATATCAACTTGTGTCAAATTTCCCACTTCCTTTCTAAAGTGCGTCCAAAACATCTAAAAACCTCAAAAGAAAAAGCGCTTCCGCAGAAACGCTTTTTCCTATTTTATTTTCCGCCCCATTTACGCGCCAATTTTGGCCCGATTTTCGGGAACTTTTCCAACGTATCGCGGTCAATGCCGCCAATGGCAAAGAGCACCACAAAATAAGCAATCACACCCACGAGCACGCCGCAAGCCGTTGCCAAAAAGGCACTGTCGGAAAAGACAAATTTAACAAGCATCACGCATACAACCATGGCTATGGTAGAAATAACCGGTTTTACCACAAGCTGTTTCAGCGAGAACCATTTCCAGCCAACAATGCGTCCAACCTGATACAGGTTATGCAGCGCTGCCACCGCAAATGCAATGACGGTTGAAAGTGCTGCCATACGAATGTCTGCACCAGGGCGTGACAACAAGAGATAGTTGAGACCAATTTTCAACAGCGCACCAATAAGCAGGCTCGCCATCGGGATATACACACGCCCCATGCCCTGCAAGGCGCCGGAAGAAACTTGATAAATACCAATACCAACAACAGCAAACGCCACATAGGAAAGCGCTGCCCCAGACGCTGCATTGTCATAGAGCAAATCGCAAATTGGTGTGCCCAATGTTGCCAAACCTGCCGCTGCCGGCAGCATAATGATGACCGTGAGTAAAAGCGAGGTGCGAACATTGTGCTGCACACCTTCTGCATCTTTTAATTCGTAAAGATTGGCAATCGTTGGCACGAGGCTTGAAGAAATGGCCGAAGTGACAATGAAAAGCAGGTTAATGATTGGCATGGCGTAACTGGCAAGATAGCCATACTGCACCAATGCTTCTGCATGAGCCATGCCAGAGGCTTCCAGACAGCCAATATCCATCGAAGAATCCACAAACTGGGTGATGGAAAGCACCAGCGAACCAATAGAAATTGGGATCGCATAAACCACAAGCTGTTTGAGCATGGCAGCGGTGCTTTCCTGCTGCGCCGGTGCCACCACGTTGGCAGGGTGGTTGTGGCGGTAATAGTACACAAAAAATACCGCCAAAAATGCAAAGCCCACCATGGTCCCTACTGCGGAACCAAAGCTCGCGCCAGCAACGATGGTTGGCAACGCCTGCCCTGCTAAAAGGAAGAGCGCGATAAAGATAACGCCAACACGGAAAAACTGCTCCAAAATCTGCGAAATCGCCGTTGGCACCATTTGCTGATGCCCCTGGAAATAACCACGTAGCACGGCCATCAGGCAGCTAAAAAGCATCGCTGGCGAAAGGGTACGCAAACTGAGTGCCGCCGCCGGTTCATTGAACACTGTGCGTGCAATCCACTCTGCCTGCGTAAACACGAAAAGTGCCACAACCACGCCCACACCAGCCAACATCAGAAAAGCGGCCTTGAGCAGGCGCACGCTTTCGCCGTGTGCGCCGCGTTCTTCATAAACCGCCACCATCTTTGACACTGCCAGCGGAATCCCTGCCGTTGAGAGGGCAAAAAGCAGCGAATACAGCGAATAAGAAAGCCCGTAAAGTGCAGCCCCTTCTTCGCCGACAATTCGGTTAAATGGAATACGATAAAGCGCACCCAACATTCTCCCCAACACACCAGCGATGGTGAGAATGAGGGCACCCTTAACAAACGATTTTTGTTTTGTCGTCATGACAAATCCTCACGGCTTAAAGCACGTGCTCGCGAATGATGGTCTGTTCGCGACCAGGACCAACTGCAACAATCTTCACCGGCACGCCAGTCAGTGTTTCGACACGTTTTACAAATGCCTTCGCTGCTTCCGGCAGTGCATCAAACGTTGTGCAGGCGGTGGTGTCACACTGCCACCCCGGCACCGTTTCATACACAGGTTCCACCGCTTCCAAATCATCAAGACGACCTGGGAAGTATGGAATTTCCTGCCCATGCAGTTTATAGCCGGTGCAGATTTTAATTTCCGGCAGTGTGTCCAAAATATCCAGCTTCATCAGTGCCAAACCGGTGATGCCGTTTAAGCGGATTGCATAGTTGACAATCGCCAAATCCAGCCAGCCACAGCGGCGTGCACGCCCGGTAACCGTGCCATATTCGTGGCCACGCTGCTGCATTTCTTCACCGATAGCATCGTTCAGTTCCGTAGGGAATGGACCTGCACCAACACGGGTGGTGTAGCTTTTGATGATGCCCAGCACTTCGTTAATATGCTGCGGGCCAACGCCAGCACCCACACAAGCAGCGCCAGCATTTGGATTGGACGACGTAACAAACGGATAGGTACCGTGGTCAATATCTAAAAGCGTTCCCTGAGCGCCTTCAAAGCACACTTTTTTGCCTTCTTTAAGGGCTTCATTCAAAAGATAAGATGTATCACAAATCTGTCCTTTAATGCGTTCAGCCATTGCCAAATATTCATCAGCAATAGCATCAGCATCAAATGGTTCCGCACCATAAAGCTTTGTCAAAAGTTCGTTTTTCAAAGCCACAGCGTTGGCCAAACGAGCACGGAAATAATCGGCATCCATCACATCACCCATACGCAAACCGGTGCGTGCACACTTATCCATGTAGCACGGGCCAATGCCGTTCTTTGTGGTGCCAATCTTTGCGTCGCCCTTCGCCATTTCTTCACATTCATCTTGCTTGATGTGGTAAGGCATGATGAGATGGCAGCGGTCGCTGATACGCAAGCGGCTTGTGTCTACACCCTTCGCCTGCAGGTATTCCATTTCTTTAATAAGCACCTTGAGATCGACCACCACACCATTGCCAATAACGCAATCGGCATGACCGGAAATGATACCGGAAGGAATCAAGCGCAGCTTAAACTCCTCACCATTGACAACCACCGTGTGACCGGCGTTGTTGCCGCCTTGATAACGAACAACAAAATCCGCACGTTCAGCGAGATAATCGGTAATCTTTCCTTTCCCTTCATCGCCCCATTGTGCGCCTAACAGTACCATACCTGGCATAGTTCTTCACCTCATATCAATGAATTGTATTCTTCAACAAACAATAAAAAATCTCAAATGCTTTGCCATTTGAGCCGTAAACGGTACGCAGGCTTGTTCGCGCACCTTTATTAATCATACCACAGCGGGCGTATAATATCAACGCACCCCCAGCGGTTATCATAAAATCCAAACACCATCGCAGAAATTTGACCGTTGCAAACAAAAGCCGCGCAAAGAAACATCTTATTTCTCTGCGCGGTTCACACTTACAGCCCAGCCTGTTCAATGCCACTGAACAAATAGCCCATGTGAGCAGTATTATTGAGGGTTACAATGCGCCAAACACCATCTTGATATTCAAGAACGTTGACGCAAGTGTTGTCTTGTTTGATTTGCCAGAAATGTTCCATGCCAATCCCCATGAGATCACAGATGATGGCTTTATTGACAGCGTCATGTGCTGCCACAAGAAGCGTTTCATCGGGATACTGCGCCACATAATCGTCAAAGGCGGCGCGCACACGGCAGCGTACATCTTCCAGGTTTTCGCCGCCATCTGGCATCTGCACAAGATGAGGCGTTGTGTGCCAGCGCGCAAACGTCTCTGGATAGGCGGCTTCAATATCCGCTGCCAAACGCCCTTCCCAGCTGCCATGGTTAATTTCCGAAAGGCGTGCATCGGCAGTCACATCTAGGCCATGCAGCTCGGCACAAAACTGACAGGTTTGGAAAGACCGCTTGAGCGGACTTGAGAAGGCACGATCAATCGGAATATTTTTTAATCCTTGTGCAAGAAGCCGACCTTGTTCCAAGCCACGCTCCGAAAGCGGCGTGTCTTCCTGCCCCTGATAACGGCCTTCCACATTCCAGGTGGTTTCGCCGTGACGAACGAGAATGATTCTTGTCATAGGTTTCCTTTCTTATGCTTCACTTAAGCTTCGCAATGAATGAGTTTGACATCGAGAATCCCTTCGATGCCGGAAATCTGCAACAGAATATCGTTTGGAATATCCTCGCTGACAGCCACCGCCATAATATTGGTGCCGGCATCAGTGGTGTTGCCAACCTGCATCCCGTTGATGTTGATTTTCGCCTTGCCAAGAATGGTGGCTATCTGACCAATCATGTTTGGCTGGTCAACGTGTGGCACGAGCAAGAGATAGCCTTCTGGTGTAAAATCGACACGATATTGGTCAATCTGCACAATCTTAGGCATCTTGCCGTCAAAGAGCGTACCGGCAATTTCATGTTCGCCGTTGGTGGTTTTAATGTGTGCGGTAATGGACGTGGTATAGTACCCTGTTTTGTGGCTCTTAGATTCTTTCACATCAATATTACGCTTTTTCGCCAAGCCAGGAGCGTTGACATAGTTGACGCTGTCCTGAAGAATTGGGTTTAAGAGACCTTTTAGGAAAGCCGTAGTGATGTGCTGAGTTTCGGTATCGGAAAGTTCCCCGCTATATTCAATTTCGATGCTCTTAACCGGACCGCTGGCAAGATAGATGGCGATGGTGCCCATGCGTTCTGCCAAACCAAAATAAGGTTGAATCACAGCAGCCACGCTCTTAGGAATTGGCGCCATATTCACAGCATTCATGACTGGCTTGCCGTTTAAGGCATCAATCACGCCGTAAGCCACATCCACAGCCACCCCTTCCTGGGCTTCAATGGTGGAAGCACCGAGATGCGCCGTCTGCACAACGTTGAACATACCAAGGAATGGGTTGTTTTCAAGCGTCAGTGGCTCGTTTGGATAAACGTCAATCGCTGCGCCGGCAACCTTGCCGCTCTTGAGTGCTTCAGCAATGGCAATGTTGTCAAAGCATTCTCCACGCGCGCAGTTGACAAGACGCACGCCATCTTTCATTTTAGCGATGGCATCGGCGTCAATCATATCGCGGGTTTCTTTAGTAAGTGGTGTGTGAATGGTGATGTAATCAGATTTCGCCAAAAGGGTGTCAAAATCCACCAGTTCAATACCAATCTGATGAGCACGTTCTTCGGTGATGTATGGGTCGTAACCGATAACATTCATCTCAAAAGCCTGCATACGTTTAGCTACACGGCTCCCTACACGGCCAACACCAATCACTCCAAGGGTGCGGCCTTGCAGCTGAATGCCCGTAAAGCTCTTGCGATCCCACTTGCCCTCCTGAATGGACTGATGCGCCTGTGGAATATGACGCGTCACAGCCAGCATCATGCCAATGGTGTGTTCCACCGCTGCAATGGTGTTGCCTTCCGGCGCATTGCACACAACAATGCCGCGCGCTGTGGCAGCAGGAATGTTAATGTTATCCACACCAACACCGGCACGACCAATGACTTTAAGATTGGTAGCAGCCGCAATGACTTCTTCTGTCACCTGTGTCTGACTGCGGGTAATAAGCCCATCATACTCACCAATGCAGGCAATCAATTCGGCAGGTGGTAAATTGGTTTTAACATCAACATCAAAATGTTCTCGTAAAATATCGACGCCTTTTGCGCTGACATCGTCGCTGACTAAAATTTTCATAATAAGTTCCTCCTCTGGTTCTCTATCACTGATGCTCTTTTTGATATTGTTTCATATAATCCGCCAACGCCTGGCAGGCTTCCACCGGCACTGCGTTATAAGCCGATGCACGACAGCCGCCCACCGAACGATGACCATTGATGCCAACAAAGCCAGCTGCTTTACCCTTCGCAATGAAATCTTTTTCCATTTCCGGCGTTGCCAAATTGAAAGTAATATTCATGTTGCTGCGGTAAGGTTTTTCAGCATGGCCAACATAAAAACCATCGCTTGCGTCAATCACATCGTAAATAAGTGCCGCTTTTTCAGCATTACGACGTGCAATCACATCAACGCCACCCTGATTCTGAATCCAATGCAGCGTCTTATTCACCATATAGATGGCATACACCGGCGGCGTATTATAAAGGCTGTCTTTATCTGCAAAGGTTTGATATCTAAGCATGGTTGGCAAATTCGTGCGTGCCGTTGCCAGAAAATCTTTCTTCAGAATCACCAACGTCACACCTGCTGGCCCAAGATTTTTTTGTGCACCGGCATAAATCAAATCGAAATCGCTCACCTTCACCCGACGCGAGAGAATATCACTGGACATATCACAGACAACAGGCACATCAAACGTTGGAAAATCCGGATACTCTGTGCCGTAAATCGTATTGTTGGCTGTGAGATGCACATAAGACGTTTCCGGAAGCAGTTCAAACGTTTGCGGAATATAACTATGGTTCTTATCTGCACTGGAAGCAGCCTCATAGGCTTCGCCAAAAAACTGCGCTTCTTTCAACGCCTTGCCTGCCCATACGCCAGTATTCACATAAGCAGCACGCTTTTTGGTAAAAAAGTTCGCTGCCACCATGAGAAACTGCGTACTGCCGCCGCCCTGACAGAAAAGAATGTCATAGTCCTCAGGAATTTCCATCAGTGTCCGCAAAAGGTCCTTCGTTTCCTGATGCAGTGCCGCATATTCTGCACTGCGATGGCTGATTTCCATAACATTCATGCCGGTTCCCTGATAATCCAGAAATTCCTCCTGCGCTTCCTTGAGCACAGAAAGCGGCATGGCCGAAGGCCCTGCGTTAAAATTATAGGCTCTTGTCATTGTCTGCAACACTCCTCTTCTCATTGTCCACAAGAGTTGCCACAAATAAAAAAAGCCCGCCCCAACTATGGGGCGAGCGTCTTGCTCACGGTACCACCCAAATTGTGCCTTAGCGGCCAACTCTTGCACGCTGTATCGGGCGCCCCCGTCGGATTCGTCATCCGCCGCTCCGGAGTGGAAAAACATATCCAGCTGCTGCCTCTCACCAACCGGCAGCTCTCTGAAAAGCCTACAATATGTCGCTTCTCCATCATTGCGTTGTCTCATCATTTGTCTAGTATCTGTGGATATATGTCCATTATAGCACGCGGCCAACAACCGTCAAGGGAAAAATAACTGTCATTGATTTTATTTTCAACCCGTGGACATTCCCTCATAACGATGCACCCAAACGAAATGCCTCCATCATTTGCGCCGTCATACTGATTCGCGCATCGCTCTCCGGCATCTCATCACGCGCCATCCACACTGCCTCAGACAATTCTCGCCGTTCCACCTGCACGCCGCTGGCACCGTCTAAATCAGCAAAAAATCCCACCAACAGCGTTTGCGAAAATCCCCACGGCTGGCTTGTGTAATAGCGAATGTTGGTGATATTCAAACCAACCTCCTCCATGACCTCTCGGCGCACCGCATCTTCCAAAGGCTCACCAATCTCCACATAACCGGCAATCAGCGCATAATTGCGATAGCCGCCAGCCGCATACCGCGATAAAAGCAGTCGCTCGCCGTCAAGAATCCCCACAATCACTGCCACCGCAATATTCGGATAAATCACCCGTCCGCAATGCGGACACACCAGCGCACGTTCGTCCTCCTTATGCACCAACGGCGTTGCACAATGACCGCAATAATGATTGTTCTCATACCACACACTAAGATGCAGCCCTGTCATGCCAGCAAAAGCCAGCCATTGTGGCAAAAGCTGACGCATACTGCGTGTGCGCTCATAATGCAGCGCACCATTTTCTAGCGGTGCTTCAGCAGGCAAGAAAAACGCCACACCAGAAATGCTGAATAAATACTGCAGCAACGCCTCATCTACATCAACGTCCCCCACCTTCGGCAGCGATGCCCCGCAAAAAAGCACCCTATCTTCACGATAAGCCAAAATCACATCTTCGCCAACACGCGGCGCACGTGGAAGATAAGCGCAACAATAATCCTTCTCGCCAATTTCATGCAGCATCATACAACCTCCTTCATCACCGTTACCGCCATTGTAACGCAAAGAACCCACAGCAGCAAGCCGCACAATACACGCTTTTCTGCGCCTAATAAAAAAACGGCTGCTTAATGCAGCCGCACATATCATATCAATTCCACATCCAAATGCTGTCTCGCTTCGCCCATACGCAGGCTTTCCTGCGTTTCCAGCCGGAAAATGGTGGCTTTTTCGGTGATGCGTTCCATCAGACGTGGGTCGTACAGTTTTTCGATGTCGTTCAATTCAAGGTTGGTGTTGAGCACCCATGATTTATTGCGTAAGTTGCGTTCTTCGATGAGACGAGTGAGTTCGTCGATGGCAAATTCTGTGCGTGGTTCGGCGCCAAAGTCGTCAAGAATGAGGAGGTCGCAGCCATAGAGCAAGTCAAAGGTACGGGTGGTTTCTTCGCTGTCCTGACCACGTTCAAATTTTGACACACGAATCAGATCAAGCAGGTCATCAGTGCGGCGATAAACCACGCTGAGTCCACGCTCAATGCAAGCATTGGCAATGGCAGCCGAGAGATGCGTTTTACCTCGGCCAACATAGCCGCGCAACACAAGGTTCCCCATAGGCTTATGTTCTGCAAGCGCATCAATAAAACGATGAATACGCGTGAGTTTACGCATCATGTCCTCAGGGTCCATATAAACATCGGTGCGGAAATTGGCAAAGGTTTTATTGCGGTATTTTTCCGGCAGTCCACTGGCCAGATAGGTGGCTTCACGGCGGCGCATCTGTTGGCATTGGCAGAGCACCCCGGGGCGCACATAGCCGCGATCTTCACAAATCGGGCAATCCCATGTTGGTTCATAAATGTCCTCTGTAAGATGATACTTCTCTAAAAGGGTGCGGCGTTCAGCCAACAACGCTTGATAGGTGCTATCTGCCTGGTCCAGCCCTTCTGTTTCACCTTTAAGGCTTCGCTTTACAACCGCCAAAGCGTGCGCCGACAAGCGTGCATCGACATCAGCAATATCAGGATGTGTACGATGCAGTGCTTGCACTCGTTCATCGCGCTCCTGTTTTTTCTGTTCTCTTTTTGATTCCCATTGTGCCACGGTTTATTCCTCCAAATTTGAAAAATCGCGTGGACCTTCCTGACTCACATAACGTGTTTGAGCACGTTTTTTGGCAGCTGAACGTGCAGGACGATGCTGTGCGCGTTCGTTTTTTTGCTTTGCACGATAGGCTTCCACTTGTTCGCGACGGCTGATGCCCATGCGCCGCCACTGTTCAAGAATGGCGTCCAGATAGTTCATGCTCGGATTATCCGCACCGGTGGTATCGTCAATAGCCATCAGCACCAGCTCATGGCTGAATTCCCACTCTTGCGTCCATTTTGCATAGAGCTTGCGCTGCGGTTCGGTAGGCATATTGCGCTTGCCAAGCAGTTGCAGCACTTCGCGCACCTTGGTGATTTCATAATTAAGACTTTCGGCAAAGTTTCTGAACGATGGCACATCATTCACGCCAGCATTATGCGCCATCTGTGCAAAAGAAAGAAAGTTGTAATGTTGACGTTGATGGCCCTGATAGTAGTCATAGATGGTATAAACCAAATTCTGATCCCAGCCGTAACGCAAAATAATTTCACTCAGGTCATTACGCACTTTTGCCGATAAAATAACGCCTTTTTCTTTTTCGTAGCGTTTAACCACTGCCACAAGAGTATCCACTTCTTCCTGACGCACAGGATTTCCTTGCGCCGCCGATTCCTGTTCGGCGGTGGTTTGTCCAAGCATTTTATCGAAAAGCGGCGTAAATTGCACCTCACCGCTGTCAACATTATAAGTAATAAGCCGCTTTTTCACAAGGTCGGCAGCGGCTGTCTTACCATACACGTCGCTTTGCGCCACACATCCTTCCAGGGAAAGCAGATATACAATTTCTCCAAGTTCTTCAAAACTCAGCTCCAAGGGCGCCATATACGCCAAAAAACGTTTCGGCAGCGCGACCGAACCGCCTGCTAAAAACCAATTCAAAAATTTTGTATCCATGATTCCACTCCAACATTTATTGAATAACGCCAGATACACGCACATTCACCTGGCGCACAGGAACACCTGTAATGGCTTCTACTCGTTCCATCACCGTTTTCTGATAATCCATCACCACTTGCTGAATGGCAAGGCCATAACGCACACGACTCTCCATTTGAATAATAGCACCAAGGTCTGTCATACGCACTGTAACACGAGGATTGGGGCCAAAAGCCCCTGTCTCCACCGCTAAATGACGTGCCAAACCGATGAACACGTGCTCGGAAATCACCACTTTGCCCAGCTGTGAAAAAGCCGGCCGCACGATGGATTTTTCGTTGGTGCGAGCGGTTTCATCTTTATTTTTGCGCTTAAAGAAGCCAATGACCGGTGCAATCCATGCGGTCGGTAAATCTTTACGCACTTCAATGGCCGGCAACGGAATCACGTGCTTGCCTTCTCGCCGCATTTCTTTGGCAGTGGCAATTTCTTCCTCCGTAGCCACCTCCTGAATAAAGATGACTTCTTTAACAGGCGGCAGACCCAAAGCCCCCACAATGCGGTCGATCATGTGCTCCGAAGTGCCCAAAATCAGGAGTTTTTTCACACGATGCAACGCCAGTGCCTTACGCACTGTGTCGGCGTGATTCTGGTCGAGAAAGATTGCACGTTTAACCGCCGCAACCATGGTGGGTTCGCTTTTAGCCGATACACCAGCCAGTTTTCTTCCGCCAGAAATGAGCAATCCATCGTCGATGATGTATTTTATCTGCAACTCATCTGCCAATTCAATGGCATGATGGCTCTTGCCTGTGCCGCTGGGACCAACCAGCGCATAAACCTCCATATTCATGCACGTTCAACCTCCTCTATACAATGGGACGCTCCCCGCAAAACCGCACTTCCGGCGGTACAATCTCGGCAGCAAACGCACGCGCCAAAAGGCCCTCTGCCATCGCCTGACGCATCGTTTGTGCAAAAGCCGGATCGTTGGCTGCATTGAAGGTCACATCCAACACCGGCTGACCCATGGTGACAAAAATCACGCCCACCTGCCAGCCGTCCTGGCGCAGCGCCAAAAGTTCTTCAACATGGCGCAAGCCACGTGTCGTGGGAGCATCAGGGAAAAGGGCATGCCCATCAAGAACATAGTTCACACTTTTCACCTCAAAAAGCCACGGCTCGCCCTCATTCATGAAGGCAAAATCAAAGCGGCTGTGCCCAATCTTCTTTTCACGTTGTATTTCTGTGCAGTGTTCAAAGCCAGCAATGCGTCCTTCTGCCAGCCAAGTGGCAAAAAAATCATTCGCCCAAGCCGCCAGCAGGCACACCCAATGCCCTTCGTAATCAACCGCCAAAAGATCCCATGCCGTTTTTCTTGCCGGATTGCTCGCCGGCCGAATCAAACAGGGCACACCAGGGCGCAAAAGTTCCTGCATACGGCCAGTATTGGCGATATGTGCCTGCACAATTTGCCCATCGGATTGTTCAATCTCTGCAATAAATCGATTCACGCGCCGCACAAAACGCGCACGTGTTGCTTGTTCAAAATGTTGTTTACTCATACTCTTCATTATACTGGAAATCCCAACATCTGCAAATGAAAAAGGCGCCCTTCCCTCACAGAAGAGCGCACCTTCACATACTTAGCGACGGCTTTTAATCACGCCGAGCACAGCTTCGTTGATAGTATCGGTGGTGATAACCTGACGTTCACGGCGAGGCTTATCGGTAAGCGTTGCCAGCGCACGATGAATCGGCACATTTGTTTTTTGTGCAAGCGCTGTCAAAAGCGCCAAATCACTTTCCTTGGCGGCAGCACCGTTCACTGCTTCCCAAACGGCCCCCACAAACTTATAAGGGTTGGCGGTCGAATCAACCACCATCACACGGCCTTCATCATTGGCTTCTGCCACACCAACAGCCACGGCTGTATGCGTATCCAGCAAATAACCGTCCTTCGCGAACACCTCGTTAATGATGGAAAGGGTCTTATCTTCATCCACAGAGCCACTGCGAAGCACCTGTGCCATATTCGCACGCACCGTTTCACTCACACTGTAACGCCCGTTGTCTGCTAAAGCCTGCATATCGGCTGCCACAGCAGCGCCATTTTCTGCGCCCATGAAATATAGAAAACGTTCCAGATTGGAAGAAATAAGAATGTCCATCGATGGGCTGTTCGTTTTCACAAACGCACGGTTGGCATCATAGGTACCGGTGCGAATAAACTCATCGAGCACATCATTGGCATTAGATGCACACACCAGTCTGCCCACTGGTAAGCCCATTTCGCGCGCAAACCAGCCAGCAAGGATGTTGCCAAAATTACCAGTTGGCACTGTAAAATCAATCTCTTCGCCCAACTTAATCTCGCCGGCACGCACCAACTGCATATAGGCGGCAAAATAATATACAATCTGTGGCAGGAGACGCCCCCAGTTAATCGAATTGGCTGATGAAAACTGGCAGCCCAAAGCATCAATCTCAGCCAATAGAGCTTTGTTGGCAAACGCTTCTTTAACAGCACGCTGGCAATCGTCGAAGTTGCCTTTTACGGCAAACGTATAGGTGTTATCGCCGGCTGTGGTGAGCATCTGCAATTCCTGCACTTCACTAACACCGCCATCAGGATAGAAACAAATAATGGCTGTGCCCGGAACATCTTTGAAACCTTCAAGCGCCGCTTTCCCTGTATCGCCAGACGTTGCTACCAAAATAACCACTTCTTTGTCTACGCCTGTTTTACGCATGGACTGTACCAAAAGATGTGGCAAAAGCTGCAAAGCCATATCCTTAAAAGCAGCCGTTGGCCCATGCCAAAGTTCTAGAGCATAGAGGCGGTCATGGATTTTCACCACCGGTGCTACCTCGACGTCATCAAAACGTTCGGCACTGTAAGCAGCGTCTACCATGTTGCTGATTTCTTCTGCCGTAAAATCTTCCAGATACAGCGCCAGAATCTGTTTTGCCAATGCCTGATAGCTCATATCCACCATAGCGCCCAATGCTTCGGCGTCCAGATGCGGAATGGTTTCTGGCACATACAAACCACCTTGAGGCACCATGCCTCGAACAATGGCTTCTGCTGCCTGTACTGCTTCTGCATTGTCTCTTGTGCTAATATAGTTCATGCTTTTTCTTCATCCTTTTCTTTTAAGCGTTCTAATACAATTTTGTAGCCGTCAGAACCATAGTTCAGACATTTTTTCACACGGCTGATGGTTGCCGTGCTGGCGCCTGTCTCCTCGGCAATGTGTGTATAGGTTTGTTCATCAGCGAGCATCTTTGCCACTTCCAAACGCTGTGCAATGGCATTCAGCTCCCCTACTGTGCAGATATCTTCAAAAAAACGATAATACTCTTCACGCGTACGTACCAGCGCAAGCGCTTCAAATAAACCGTCAATCATGTCGTTTTCAATATTTGGTTTGTACATCGCTGGCCTCTTTTCAATGGTAATGCCGCTTCCTCAAAATAATACATCAAACACAATCCGAAGCGGCATTTGGTAATGATTTTACTAACATAGAATAGCATATTTCAGCACAAGTTTCACTACATTTTCATCACATTACTACACTAAAATAAAAGAACCTTCACCACCAGCATCAAGAGCCGACATTCGATCCGTTCGCTATACAAAAAAGCGACAGACCATTGATCTGTCGCTCATTTTTATATAGGCTCCCGCACCGCCGTAAGGAGTGAGGTTTTGAACCTGCGATAGCAGGTGGGAACTTCTCACGCGCTTTCTGTAGCAATATAATCGCCAACGCAAAGCGTCAGCTAAGAGCTGCAATGCCGCGAGTGAAGAGTCAGTTCCCGTTGAAAAATGTGTTGGAACAAAACGAATCACATACACTTACAAACATAGCAGGATGATTCCTTGCATTTACTATACCACATACGAACCGCTTAGGCAACGGCTTTCACACGAGTTTTGAAACCTGGCGTTAAAATTCTGTGAAGAAGCATCCCCTTTGGCGGCGCCGATTTTCAACAAATTCTATCAAGCCCAAAGACTCAGCGATAAGCACGGCGGCCACGCACAGCAATCGTCGTACAGCAATTAACGATGACCTCTTCAACAAACGACTCCATCTCAAGACCAGCCGTGCTCTTGCTCTTCACATCGCAATCAACGAGGTATAAGTACACGTTCGATAAGGCTTCCGTAGAAAGGCGCCGTGCTTGATTGATGAGCTTTTTTACATAATATTCATGACGCTTAATCTCGCCGCGTATCGCACTCTGACCCATTCCATCAGCCAGCATGGATTGCACCTCCAGCAAGCGACGCACCGTGTCCAGCATTTGCCGCAGCACCTGCGGCGCCTTGCTGCCAAGATAAAGGCAGTCGCGATAGGCTGCCAGTGCCACCGCTGTGCGCCCTTCCACCAACGCATCAGTAAGATTAAAAATGGTGCGTGATGGTGTTGGCGTAACCACAGCAGCAACATCTTCTTCTGTAATCAAGGCATCATCACGGTCCCCCAGATACAATGCGAGTTTTTCAAGCTCACTGGCCAAAAGCAGCGTACCGTCCTGCGG
>CAUWHJ010000024.1:0-37045 GCA_963558655.1 uncultured Peptococcaceae bacterium | reverse complement strand
TATTTTATGTAAGTTTCAGGTAGCAAATAAGAAAACCCAGCTTCGGTTCTTAGACTAAAGCTGGGTTTTTCTACAGTCTGAAGCCTGGAGATCAACTCCAGGCTTTTGAATCAATCTTTTGTTTTTCTCTTATGCGTTGCACAGAAAAGAACGAAGCCAATCATTAAAATGGCAAAAATCATCCAACCAACAAGCACACCCGTGCCCATTGGTGAAAATTTGTCATAGTATCCCTTGAGATACAAGAATACAATAACGAGTGGCAAAACATAGCTCATGTAGCCCCCTAATTTGTAAGGGAAACGCAACCCTTTACCACTGTTAGCTTCTTTGATAAAGTTTGCCCAGCCCCATCCATAGCGACGGGTACAGAAAAGCACAAAAGCAAGGCTACCAAGTGGTAATAAGTTGTTTGAAACAATGAAGTCTTCCAAGTCAAGCACTGCTGTACCCTCGCCAAGTGGTTGAAAATCTGACCACATCGTATAACCAAGCACACAAGGAATACTCAAAATTGCAATCAAGACTCCATTGATAAGAACGCTTTTCTTTCTACTCCAACCAAACTGTTCACTGGTAAAGGCTGCAATATTTTCCATTACCGCCGTAATCGTGGTCATAGAAGCAAAGCTCAAAAAGAGGAAGAATAAAGCACCCCAGAAACGACCGCCGGACATTTGGGTGAACAAGTTTGGAATCGTTACAAATACAAGGTTTGGACCAGAATCTGGCTGTAAACCAAAAGCAAAGCAAGCAGGAATAACAATAAAACCACTCATAATTCCGGCAAAAGTGCTCAACGCTGTGATTGTAACGGCTTCACCAGCAAGGCTGCGATTCTTGTCAATGTAACTTCCGAAAATGAGCATGGCACCAATCCCGAGGGATAAGGTGAAGAACGCCTGGCTCATAGCCGCAAACAAGATGTTCCCCAGACCAATTTCCTGTAAAGCTGCAAAGTCAGGAATCAGATAGAAGCGCAAACCAGCACCAGCACCATCAAGTGTGATAGAACGGATTGCCAAAATGAATGTCAGCAAGAGCAAGCTAACCATCATGAATTTATTGACTTTTTCCAAGCCGTTTTCCATGCCAATGCCAACAACAATGACACCGATTACACAAACAAGCACCGTCCAAAACATCATTGGTCCGGTTTGACTAAGCATTTCTCCCCAAACAGCGCTGACCTGCTCCGGCGTATTGCCCACAAACTCCCCTGTAATGTGCTTAAAGCAATAAGCCAGAATCCAGCCCGTTACCGTGGTATAAAACATCATCAACAGATAGCAGCCAATAAGGCTAATCCATTTCAAATAATGCCACGACGTCTGTGGTTTTTCCAAAACATCCAACGCTTTCGCCGCACTTTTTTGTGCTGCACGCCCCAGCGCTAACTCACAGACAAGTACCGGAATTCCTAAAACAAGCAGGAAAAACAAGAAAATCAGCATAAAGGTAGCGCCACCATACTGACCGCACAAGTATGGAAATTTCCAAACGCTCCCGATGCCTATTGCACAACCTGCCGAGACAAGGATAAACCCTAGTCGCGATCCAAATCTTTCTCTCTTCTTTTCAGACATCTTAACCTCCTAAGCAACAGAAATATGAAATCATTTAGCGATTAAACAAATTCAATATCAATGATAATACGACACTGATTATAATGCAACTGACGATTGGAAAATAAAAGCTTCCATTCTCACTTTTTATAAATATATCCCCTGGCAAGTGTCCCAACCCTGTAAACTTGCTGACAAACATCACAATGCCGCCAAGTACCACCAAAACAAGCCCAAGCATGATTAACATTTTACCAATTTGCATACCATCCATGGTCGTCACCTCAAATTTTCTTGCGAATAAGGTCCATAGGCTCCACTGCAAATGGCAGCGTCATTTTTATAATCTGCTGAGCGTGTGGCGCAGCATCAATTGGCAAATCGTTTTCATCATACATTGTTTCAAGGGTGTAGTCATACTCTTTATACGTTGTGCCAAAAAACTGAATGGTATCACCAACCGCCATCTTATTGCGCTGTTCAATCGTGGCTTCCCCTGTTTTGGGGTCATAAGCAAGCACCACACCAACAAAATCATAAGGCTTAATGTACGCAGAAGATGTATTGTTAACCGCATTATCTTCCGGCCGTCCAAAAAGAAATCCCGTGGTATACGGACGGTGGCTTACTTTTTCAAGCTCGTCCAACCAGTATTGCAGTTCATCATCTGGTACCCTGCCTTCTGCCTTGTAATAGTCAATAACATGACGGTAGCAGCGAATAATTGTTGAAACATAGTAAAGACTCTTCATGCGCCCTTCAATCTTCAAACTTTGTACATTTTCTGCCGCCAACACCTCTGGCAAACGTTCTAAAGTACAAAGGTCAAAAGAATTAAAGATATAAGAACCGTGCTCGTCTTCTTCTATTGGATAATATACGCCTGGTCGTTTTTCTTCTACGATAGCATAGTTCCAACGGCATGGCTGAGCACAAGCGCCTTTATTGGCATCTCTTCCTGTCATGTAATTTGAAAGCAGGCAGCGTCCAGAATAGGACATACACATAGCGCCATGCACAAAAATTTCCAGCTCTGTCTGCGTTCTTTTTGCAATGCCGTCAATTTCCTCAAGCGATAATTCGCGCGCCAACACCACACGTTCTACATTTGGCTGCATCTCCCAAAAATGTACACCTGCCCAGTTGACCACCGTTGCCTGCGTGCTAATATGAATCGGAATGGTGACGCCAAGCGCCTGAGCAATACCATATATGCCTGGATCAGCAATGAGCAAGGCGTCTGGCTGCACGCGTTCAAGAAATTGCAGATACGCATCCAGCCCTTCTAATTCTTCATTATGCGGATAAGCATTTAAGGTAATATAAATCTTTTTTCCCTGCTCGTGTGTGTAACGAATAGCCGCTTCTAACTCTTCATTTGAAAAATTACCTGCAAAGGCACGCAAGCCAAAGGCTTTGCCTGAGCAATACACCGCATCTGCACCATAATGCAAGGCAAACTTCAGTTTTTCAAAATTGCCAGCCGGTGCCAACAATTCTATATCCTTCATCATGTCATAGCGCTCCTCTCTTCACAAGTACCAGTACCCCATCATCTAATGGCAATAACACATTACTAAAACGCTCGTCTGTTTGAATAGATGCCAAAAATTGTTTCATACGCAGAAATGCTGTTTTTTGGCGATGGTTGGGATACGCATCAGCAATCAGCCAGCCGTTCAAAAAAATATTATCAAAAACAAGCGTTCCCTGATCCTGCAAATATGGCAAAAGCAATGTTAGCAGATGGGCATATTGCCCCTTTGCCGCATCCATAAAAACAAAATCAAAAGGTCCATATTGTTTTGCCAGCGCTTCTAAGTAACCTTCTGCTCTGAAATCATCACAACAAAAAATAATATCATGACGATTGCACATACCTTTTTCTTCAAGAAAAGCACGTGCCACTTGTTGCCGCTCGGCAACCAAATCAATCGTCACAAATTTAGCCGGTGCTTCCAATCCTTTAAGGATATGATAAGAAGATACCCCGTAAGCTGTACCCAATTCTAAAATGCAACGCGGCTGTCGCAAACAAGCCAACGTTTCCAAAAGATGCGCTACATTCGGTGTCACCACCGATACATGATTTTCCTGCGCTACATCTAATAAATGCGCCAATGCTTCATCTTGAATCGGGCGATGAAAAAGATTGGTGTAGTCATTGACTACACCAAATGCTTGCTGTTCAAATAATTCTGCATCATGCATTGCCCTACTCCTCAGTTAAACGAGATATTCTTAGAAAGCTGCATAAGATAATCAACCAAAGAAATGATTGTCAACGCTACGGCAATGTAGAGTAAAATCATGCCAATCAACTGAACACCCAAAATTAAGAAGATAATGGCAAACATCTGTGACACAGTCTTAAATTTGCCTAAATTACGTGCAGCCAAAATAATGCCATTGTCAGCAGCTAACGCACGCAAACTGGTAACCAGAAGTTCACGACCAATAATGATAATCACCGGCCAACCCGGAATGGTTCCTTCAATCGCTAAATAAATCAGTGCGGTAAGTACCAACAATTTATCGGCAAATGGGTCCATAATCTTACCAAAGTTGGTTACCAAGTTCCATTTTCGCGCCAAATGTCCATCAAGAAAATCGGTCAAAGACGCTGCAATGAAAACCAGAACTGCAATGATATGCCCACCTGTCATGTCCGATGTGAAGAAAAACATAAACACCGGTATCAAAATGACACGTAAGGTGGTAAGTTGATTTGGAATGTTCATGACTCAAAACTCCCTATTAAATCATATTCGTGAATATCGCTGATGACCACGTCAAGTTCCTGACCAAGTTCATACTGCTCAGCATCACTCACAGGAACAATCACATATGGATCAATGTCCGGCGCTTCTGCATAACTGCGACAAAGCAGCATATTTGCTTCGATCTCGTCCACAACAACATGACGCTTTGCACCAATGAGTGAACGATGCTTCTCAACCATAATTTCAAATTGAGCATCCATCAAGTTTTCTGCACGTTCTTCCTTGACATCTTCTTCCAATTGTTCCGCCATACGACCTGCCGGTGTATTTTCTTCCTGCGAATAAGGGAAAACTCCAACGCGGTCCAAGCGTACCTCTTCTAAAAAGTCCAGCAAGTTATGGTACGCTTCTTCGGTTTCACCAGGAAAACCCACAATGAACGTTGAGCGAATCATCATCCCCGGAACCCGTGCGCGTAATTTTTCAACAAGACTACGAATTTTTGCCTGATCAATCTTGCGATTCATGGCTTTCAAAATACCATCATCAGCGTGTTGAAGAGGTATATCAATGTACTTACAAATTTTATCTTCCTGTGCAATGGTGTCAATCAGCTCGTCCGTGAAATTATTTGGATAAGCATACAACAAACGCACCCAAACAATGCCTTCAATTTCACAAAGTGCATGGAGAAGCTCCGGCAAAGCTAACCGCCCATAAAGGTCCATACCATAATAAGTAATGTCCTGAGCAATAACGATCAGCTCTTTAACGCCCCGCTCAGCCAACATCTGTGCCTCTGCAAGAATATCCTCCATGGTGCGACTGCGGTATGGCCCCTGCATTTCAGGAATGGCGCAAAATGTGCACCGATTATCACAGCCTTCAGCAATGGTCAAATAAGCGTAATAATTTGGTGTTGAAAGTATACGTCCTTCACGTTCTGCAACCGTTGGCAAATGCCAGGCGGTGTCCACAGCGCTTTTTTGTGCCTCACTATGGGCATATAAACCATCGATATGTGCAAGAATGTCGTCATAAGAAGTGCTTCCCAAAAGCAAATCCAGTTCCGGCAAAGCGTCTTCCATTTCAGACGCATATTTCTGAACCATACAGCCGATGGCGATGAGATAGTCGCACCGCCCCTCTTCTTTTAATGCCGCAAGTTCAAGAATCGTGTTGATGGTTTCTTCTTTTGCCGCTGTAATAAATCCACAGGTATTGACAACAATGACATCTGCATCAATTGGTGCCTCGACCAATTCATAGTCACTGTTTTTTACCAGTCCCATCATATACTCAGAATACACGGTATTCTTGGCACAACCGAGTGTTACAAAGCAAATTGATTTTTTACTCATTCTTTCCCTTCGTCCTCGTTAAAATAGGCTTCACATTCATCCAAACCAATATTGATTTTGCGTGCCTTGCTGCCTTCATACGGGCCAACAAAGCCTAAATTCTCCAACTCATCAATGATTCGTGCTGCGCGCGTATAGCCAATACGGAAGTGGCGTTGTAACATCGAAATGCTGGCATTGCCATTTTCAATAAAAAACCGACACGCATCGCCAAGCAGTTTGTCGTGTTCCGGCCGTTCATCGCCAAAGTCTGTCAGTATATCACCACTCATTAACGCTTCAACGCCTTCGTTCATCGCTCGGTCATACACCGGCGCCGCTTGACGTTTAACGTAAGAAATCACGTCTTCAATCTCATCGTCGGTAACATAAACGCCTTGGATACGCACTGGTTTTGCATAGCCACGTGGGAAATAAAGCATATCGCCATTACCAAGAAGCTTTTCTGCGCCGCCCATATCGAGAATGGTACGCGAATCAATCTGTGAAGAAACGGCAAAAGCAATACGCGACGGAATGTTTGCCTTAATCAGCCCCGTAATAATGTCCACAGACGGACGTTGTGTCGCAATCACAAGATGAATACCTGCCGCACGTGCTAACTGAGCCAGTCGGCAAATAGAATCTTCAACATCTGCCGGTGCCACCATCATCAAATCTGCCAACTCGTCAATGATAACCACAATCTGTGGTAAAAATTCATAGTCATGCTCGTTATTACTCAACGCTTCTGCCTTGATGAATTTCTGATTATACGTCGCTAAATCGCGCGAACCACTCTCAGCAAACACATCATAACGGCGTTCCATTTCTTTTACCACCCATTTCAAGGTGGCAGCAGCCTTCTTCACATCAGTAACAACTGGTGCCAAAAGATGTGGAATATTGCTGTAATTGGACAACTCTACTTTCTTCGGATCCACAAGAATAAACTTCACTTCGTTCGGTTTTGCTTTGAAAAGGATACTTGTAATCAGCGCATTCAAGCAAACACTCTTCCCCGAACCTGTAGCACCGGCAATTAACAAATGCGGCATTTTCGCAAGATCCGCCACCATCGGATGGCCGCTTATATCTTTTCCCAATGCAAAAGAAAGTTTTGATTCTGCGTTCTTAAAAGCATCGCTGGCAATCACTTCTTTGAATTTAACGGTACGAGGTCGCGTATTTGGCACCTCAATACCAACAGCACTTTTATTTGGAATTGGTGCTTCAATACGAATATCGCTGGCCGCCAAACTTAACGCCAAATCATCGGCAAGATTAACAATTTTTGTCACACGCACCCCGGCTGCCGGCTTAAACTCATACTGCGTAATGGTTGGACCAACATTGACATTGTTAATCTCACCTTTAACGCCAAAGTCGCTAAGCGTGTCCTTAAGGAGCTGTGCATTTTCTTCAATTTCTTTTTTATTGGTTTGAACCTTCTTTTCAACTTCGTCTAAAAGTTCATCACCTGGCAAAATATATTCGTCTCCTCTTAACATAATCGACTTATCGGAACGGTCTTTTTCACCAGAGGTCATATATTGTTCAACCTTGTTCGTTTCATCCTCTTTGACAATTTCAGTGTTCATTTTTTCGAGTTTAGCAATAAAAGTGCCCTCTTCTCGCTCCGGCACCAACTCATCATGCACTTCAAGGGTTGATTCTTGAAGTGCTTTTTTGGTTCCTGCACGCTTTTTCGTCGTTTTTTCACTGTTTACAGGCAATGCTTTTTCCGGTTTTGCTTTTTTCACCTTGGTCTTAATGCTCACACCTTCATCTTTCAGCGTGCTTTGTGATTTTGTAAAGAAATTCTTCACAGATGTTCCCATGCGCGCAAAAATCGGATGTATATGACTTAGGCCCAAAACAATCCAGTCTATGAGTGCCCCATTGGTGCATATAAACAATGCAATGATGATAATGGCCACTAAAGCAATAATCGCACCTATTTTTGAAATAGCACTTACAAGAATCAATGAAATGGCGGCACCAATCACACCACCGCCAATGCCTTCAAGCCCTTTCTCCATCGCCACTGAAGGATCAATTCCCAAATGACGGAACGCAAGCAGGCAAACAACAATCACTGCACTGGTAATAACGATACGATTGTTAATGCCCAGCTTTGGCGCACAAAAACGTAACCCAATAAGTGCAAATAAGAGTGGTATAAGATACTCACACTGTCCAGCTAATGTGCGAATGGTATTATAGAGCAAAGCACCGACAAAGCCAAGTTCGTTAGTAATCTGCGACGAGTGCACCGCAGCGCCTCGATGAATGATAAAGACAAAATACAGCGCAGAAGCTAATAAAGCCACACCAATAATTAAACGTATATAGGCATTGCCTATCGTCTGCGATTTCTTTGACGTTTTTCGCCGCCGCTTTGATGTTGAAGCCATAACCTCTCTCCCTCCTTTTATTGATTGAGTGTTGTACGTATATGTTTCGTTGTTGCTGCAAGCAATGTGGCTGCATCAAACTGATCCACTTCAAACCAGGTAAGATTTGGGTCACGACGAAACCACGTTAATTGACGCTTAGCAAAATGACGCGTATTTTTCTTAAGCAAGGCCACCGCTTCATCAAGCGATAGCTGCCCGTCAAGATAAGCGATGATTTCTTTATACCCAATCGCCTTTAACGCTTGCGTCTCTTTATTATACCCTTGTTTTAAGAGCATCTCAACCTCTTCAACCAAGCCATTTTCTATCATCATATCAACACGCGCGTTGATGCGTTCATAAAGCACGGCGCGATTCATGGTTAAACCAATCAAGCAAAGATTGTACGGTGATGTATAGTTGCGTGGCATATCAAAATCTTTAACCACATCTTTTCCTTCTGTGTGAGCCACCTCAAGTGCACGTGAAATACGAAAATAATCGTTTTCAAAAATGACACCTTGAAGGTCCGGACGAAGTGCCATCAACTTTTCATAATACATATTGGCTTTCTGTGGATCATGTACCATTTCATCAAAAATTCGCACACGATAAGCCTCATCACGCTCACCACGAAAACCATAATTATAAATCAAGCCATTCACATAAAGGCCTGTTCCACCAACGACCATTGGCAAGCGACCACGCTTAGCAATATCAGCGATAGCAGTTTCAGCACGTTCTTTGAAAATGAGCGCATTAAAAGACTCTGACGGCGAAAGAATATCAATCATATGGTGTGGGACCCCTTCAGTTTCCGCTGGTGTAATTTTTGCTGTCCCAATATCCATTCCACGATAGACCTGCATGGAATCACCAGAAATAATTTCGGCGCCAAATGTTTTAGCCAAATGGATGCTTAATGCAGTTTTACCAACAGCAGTCGGGCCAACAAGAACGACAAGCGGTTGCTTCTTTTCTTCCATCAATAGGATCCTCTCTTAAAAAATAAATACAGCTCATTCATAGAAATATTCATAATGATTGGCCGGCCATGCGGACATGTGTGCGGATTATCTAACGAGGACAAGGACTCAAAAAGATAGCGAACTTCTGATTCTGTCAACTTATAATGCGCTTTCACCGCTGCCTTACAAGACGCCATGATAATGCGTTCTTCATTCAAAGCTGCCAAGCCGCCCTGTAAGGTCCCTGTTTGCAATTCATCAAGCATATCTGTAAAAAGCATCTTCAAATCGCTTTCCTGGCTAAGAACCACCGGTACCGTTACAAGCGCATAATTCAGCGGCCCTTTGCTTTCAACCGTAAATCCTAATTCATCCAATGTTAAAATATGCTGTACCAAAGCAGATTCTTGCAACGGCGATACTTGCAATGCCACCGGATGTAGGAGCGGTTGCTTAACAACCTCCCGTTGATTATAAGCCTTCATAAATCGCTCATAGAGAATGCGTTCATGCAAGGTGTGTTGGTCAATAATATACAGGTTCTCTTTATCTTGCGCCAGAATAAACGTTTGGTTCAGCTGACCAATATAAACAAGATCCTGCAAATCATTGGCTTTTAAGGCCGACTTGTTTTCACACGATGTTGTTGCCTGCGTAGGCGGTGCCATAACCTGCGATGGCTGTACCTGTGATTGAGCACCAGTCTGTGGCTTCACAGCAACATACGTTGCCGGCATTTCTGCCACTTTATGTGATCGTGGCACAATTTTTTCTACTCGATCTGTTTTGTCTATAATTTGTTCCATTAACGATGGTTCTGCAACCATCTCTTCCTCAAAAACCGCTTCTCTTTTTGGTTCCTCATGAAAATTGATGGTTTGCGGTATAACCGGCGACTTGACCGCTTGTTGTTCCAAGTGAAATTCTTCATCCAAACCATCGTCTTTTGGCGAATTCATCTGAAATGGCACACTAAGCCGCGACAACCAAAGCTCCTCTTTCAGCAACGTTACCAGAGACGTTCTCCATTCCTCAATGTTTTTGAATTTAATCAACTTTTTAGAAGGATGGATATTCACATCAATGTTAAAAGCCGGCACAGACAACTTGAGTACGCAGACTAAAAAACGTCCTTTTGGCACCAATGTGTAGACAGCTTCATCTATGATTTGGTCCAACTCTCTGCTTTCTATAAGACGCCCATTCACAAAATATGTCATATGGCTCCGGTTTTTTCGTGTGATGGTTGTTGGTAAAAACCATGCTTCCAACGCTTGTTTCTGATAAAAACCTTCATTTTTTATGTGAATAATATCATCATCGCCAACTTCATGATAAAGATACCTTAATATGGTATCCACCTCATTTAATTGGTTAGAGGAAAATAACACTTCACCACCATTGACAAAGGTAAAATTAACTTCCGGAAAGCCCAAGGCAAATTTGCATAACAAGTCGTAAATAAGTGCACTTTCATGGCTATTTGATTTGACAAATTTCTTTCTCGCTGGCACATTATAATACAAATCGCGCACCTCAATACAAGTTCCCTTTTGTGGTGCTGCAACAGTCAATGCGTTCTTGCCTTCCGCATCAGACGTAAAAATATTGGCTGGCTCGTTCTCATTTTTTCCACTGGTAATACGCAAGCGGCTAATGACAGCAATGGAAGCCAACGCCTCTCCACGAAAACCAAACGTATCCAAACGATAAACATCGTTAAAATCGACAATTTTACTTGTCGCATGACGGCAAATAGCCAGAGGCAGATCATCCTTGTAAAAGCCGTCACCATCATCAGTCACCTTGATTAAATCAACACCACCATTTTCAATTTCAACAGTGATATTCTGCGCGTGTGCATCAAGCGCATTTTCAACCAACTCTTTAACCGCCGATGACGGACGCTCAATCACTTCACCCGCTGCAATTTGATTGGCAACACGTGCGTCCAGAACATGTATGATTCCCATCTGGCACCTCCTATCACGATTCCTTCTGCGCCAATTCTACAATATCCATCAGCGCACCAGCCATCTCACGCATGGTCATATTTTCAATGTCCAGCGTCCGAACCTTTTCTACCCACGCTGGCAATGTTGCTTCAACAGGCTCTACAAACTCATAGCCTTCGCTGGACAAACCAGCCGACTCCTGTTTTTCTAAATCATTCAACACCTGGCTGGCCAACTGCGTAATGGCTTGTGGAATCCCCGCTTTTTTTGCAACATGAATACCATAACTCTTACTTGCCGAACCTGGAATGATTTTATGTAAAAACACAATGTCATGTACATCTTCATAGACAGATACCGTATAATTTTTAATGCCTGTCTCCGCCTCTAATGCCGTTAATTCGTGATAATGGGTAGCAAAAAGGGTGTAGGCATGAATCTTTTCGTTAATATATTTCGTAATGGCAGTCGCTAATGCCAAGCCATCATAGGTGCTTGTACCACGACCCACCTCATCAAGAATAATGAGGCTATTGGCTGTTGCGTTATTGGTAATTGTAGCCACTTCGTTCATCTCTACCATAAAGGTACTACGCCCGCCGGCTAAATGATCGCTGGCACCAATGCGCGCAAACACACGGTCGAACACTTTCATTTTCGCATCACTTGCTGGTACAAAGCAGCCAATTTGTGCCATAATGGCAGCCAGCGCAACGCTTCGGCAATACGTACTCTTCCCAGACATATTCGGCCCTGTAATAATAATCAAACGTTGCTCATTTTCATCAAAAAAGACATCATTTGGCGTAAATGCACCCAGTTGATGTTGACGCTCAATCACCGGATGACGCAGGCCATGTATCTCTACGCAATCCGCCGTTAGCTGCGGTTTGCAGTATTGATTAGCCACTGATACAACAGCAAACGCCACAAAAACATCTACTGCCGCCAGAATACGGCTAACGGAAAGCAAGCGCTCGATGGATTGCTGCAACTTTTCAATCACGCTTTTGAACAATTCAACCTCTAAGGCCTTAGCGCGTTCCGAAGCCGTTAAAAGTTTATTTTCCATCTCTTTCAAGTCATCTGTAATATAGCGCTCGCTATTGGCCAACGTCTGCTTACGCTGATAGCTCTCCGGCACCAGATCCTGGTAAGACTTGGTCACATCCAAATAATAACCGAATACCTTATTATAACCAATTTTAAGCGTTTTAATACCCGTAGCAGCCTTTTCTTCTTCCAGATAGTGATCCAACCAGCCTTTGCCATTAACCACCAATTCGTTCAATTCTGCCAAATCGGCATTAAAAGAAGGCCGAATCACACCGCCGTCACGAGCAAGATACGAAGGTTCGTCAAGAATACTAGCCTCAATGAACGCTGCGACATCCGTCAATTCATCAAAGTTCTGAGCAAACGTTTGAAACAGCGGATTTTCACAACTTTTCAGGGCTTGATGAATATCAGGCAATAACAAAAGCGAATTTTTTAACGAAACAAGATCCCGCGGGGAGGCTGAGCCACAAGAAATGCGAGATGCAATACGCTCAATATCTTGAATATCATGTAATAAATTTTCAAAACTTGAACGCAACAAATAATTCTTAAACAACTCATCGGTCGCTTCCAAGCGATGGGCAATCTGCACAGGATCAATGAGCGGTTCTTCAATCCATCGACGCAATAAACGTCCGCCGGCAGAAGTCTCCGTTTTGTTCAGTATCTCAAACAGCGATGTACCATAATGGTCGTTCAACGTGGAAACCAACTCAAGGTTTTTCTTGGTAAAAAGATCCAGCTGCATCACGCTATCTGTGCGATAACGGTTAAGCCGCAGCATATGCTTTGGTTCGATGCGTAACATTTCCTGAATGTAACCCAGCAATACCGCCGCAGCCACAATTTCTGCGCCTTCTTTAGCAGGCTCGTTGAAATTCAACACCGCAAGATCGTTCAGACGAAAATGATCCATCAATTTTTCTACGGCGTTCTTCTCCTTAAACAGATAACTATTATATGGCGAAAGGCTCATACCATACAGTTCATCGTCACGTTCGCTGAAAAATTGATAGAGTCTGGTATCTTCATCTGAAAAAACACATTCTGACGGATGATATTTTGCTATTTCACGCAACAAGGCTTCCTGGTCTGCCACTTGTGTAACCAGAAATTCCCCGGTAGATACGTCGGCCACAGATAGCCCATAGCCCTTTTTGCTAACCACGCAGATAATGTAGTTGCTTGTTGCATCAAGAATGTTATCTTCCAAAATCATTCCTGGGGTAACAATACGAATGACTTCTCGTTTCACCAGTCCTTTAACAGCCTTTGGGTCTTCTGTTTGTTCACAAATAGCCACTTTTTCACCAAGGCTAATGAGTTTTTTTATGTACACCTCTGCCGAATGAAAAGGCACACCACACATTGGCACCTTGATGTTGTCACCGCCATCGCGTGCTGTCAAGGTGAGACCTAGCAGCTCACTGGCTTTTTTGGCATCTTCATCGAACATTTCATAAAAGTCGCCAAGACGATAAAAGAGAATCATGTTTTGATACTGATCTTTGATCTCTTTGTATTGAACAAACATTGGGGTGGTTCCAAGCATGATGTGTCCTTTCTATAATCAAAAAAATTATTTTAGTTCTGCGATGGTCGCACCATCGCCGCCTTCATTTGCAGGTGCATAGTAAAATTGTTTAATGTATTTGCTGCCCGATAATTTTTCTTTAATGGCTTTCCGCAAAGCACCTGTGCCTTTGCCATGAATGATATGAATTTGATTGAGGTTGTTGAGATACGCATCATCAATGAAACGGTCTACTGCAACAAGAGCTTCATCAACAGTCATACCTCGTAAATCAATCTCTGAACGTACCGTTTTTACTTTCATGCCGCTGCGCTTGCTCGTCACTGGTTTATGCTGACGCGCTTTGCTTGCACGGCTCACTTCACTGAGCTTAACGGTCGATTTCATAATCCCTGCCTGTACATCCAGTGTTTTTTTTGCAGGATGCACCGCAAGCACCGTTGCATTCATATTATAGTTAATCAAATAAACGTCATCGCCAGGTTTAATTTTATCAATATTCAACGGTTCGTGACTTTGCACAGTCGTTTTTTTCTGTGGCTGTGCTTTATCCAGCGATTTGTTCAGACGCTTACGCATATCCGCCAAGCCCACAGACGCCTGCAAATAATCTTGCTTGCGTAATGCTTTCAGCTCATCACCAACTTCTTGCACCTCTTTGCGCGCTTTTTCCAGTAAAACGATGGCTTCATCGTTGGCTTCACGCTGTACGCGTGCACGATAAGCTTCTACTTCTTCCATCTTACGACGAAGCGTCTGTTTTTCTTCTTCAATCTTTTGACGTTCATCATCAAAAGCCGCTTCTTGTTCATTAAGACGTCGCTGCAACGATTCTAAATTTTTCACCTTGTCGATGAGTTCATTTTGATTGGCTTCTTGAATTTCTTTAGCATTTTCAATAATGATCTGTGGTAAACCAATGCGCTCAGCAATAGCAAACGCATTACTTTCACCAGACACTCCAATCACAAGACGATACGTTGGCCGCAGTGTTTCCACATCAAAAGCCATGCTGGCGTTCTGCACGCCTTCCGTTTGATAGGCATAAGTTTTCAGCTCACTATAATGGGTCGTTGCCAATGCCTTGCAGCCTGCGCTCATATTAGCCTCAAGAATGGCTGTCGCCAAAGCCGCCCCTTCGCCAGGGTCGGTCCCTGCCCCCAATTCATCATAAAGTGCCAACGATGCTGCGTCCAGATTTTCCATGATGTCACAAATATTAACCAAATGCGAGGAAAATGTACTTAGCGACTGTTCTATACTCTGCTCATCCCCAATATCAACGAAAACTTTGTCAAAAACGCCCATTTCCGTTTCCGGATGCACCGGTACATGAAGTCCAGCCTGGTGCATGAGCACCAAAAGACCAACTGTTTTTAATGTAACGGTTTTCCCACCCGTATTAGGCCCAGTAATAACAATGATGCGTGTTTCATCGTCCATATGCAAACTAATTGGCACCGCCGTTTCACGATGCAAAAGCGGATGATACGCTCGTTTAAGATGAAGAGAGGTATTTTTTAAGGTGCGAGGGGCCAGTGCGTCCATTTTAATGGCCAACTGTGCTTTGCCCACAGTAAAATCGATAATACCCAAGTGATACATATTAGACTTCAGCAGCTGTTGATCCGCCGCACATTCTTCTGACAGCGCTTTAAGAATTTGATACACCTCATGGCGTTCTTCCTGCTCAAGCTGGCTCACCTTATTATTCAACGGAACCACATCTGAGGGTTCCACATAAAGCGTTGAACCACTCGCCGACTGATCGTGAATAATCCCAGGAACACGGCTTTTGTATTCCACCTTCACCGGCACCACAAGCCGCTCCCCGCGCACTGTTACAATCTGTTCTTGCAGAGCATCACTAAAACCGCTGCTTTTAACCAGCTGATCCATCTTGCGTCGTATGGTTTGACGCAATGATGCCATTTCCCGCCGAATACGCGCAAGCTCTTCGGAAGCACTGTCTAATACATAGCCATCTTCACGAATGGTGCGGTTGATTTTTGTACGCAATGCGTCATCAGCCACAAGCGCATCACCATATTCAGCCATGTGTACCAAATGATAACCGCCCGTCTTAGTGCGGAAAAATTGATGCAAATTTTTCGCTGCATAAAGAGAGCGTTCAATATCTAAAAATTCTTCAGCCTCCAACACCTGATGAATGCGTAATTTTTTAAGCACATCCGTTAAATCGCGAATACCCCCCAGTGGAATTTGTTCCCCAACGGCAAGCATAGAAACTATTTCCGCCGTTTCTTCCTGCCAAGCAACAATTTGTGCATAGTCATCACTTGGAAAGCACATCGCTGCTCGTTTTTTTCCTAAACTGGCACTGCACTCGACAGCGAGCAATTCGCGAATCTTTGTAAATTCCAATTTATCTAAAACAGGACTGTTCTTGTAGTAAGACAACTTATCGAACTCCTTTGAGAAAATGTCCTTGTGTGGTTTGACCAGACAAAGGGAGCAGTTTTGTTTTCTGCGCTGATTCAGAAAATTGCTGCGTTCTTAAAGCCCTCAACGTTTTCACGGCATCCGCCACCTCTTGAGCAGTTAAAAATGCGCCACAAACACGCCAATATTCAAAGCAAAGTGCAGCAATCGCATCAATATGTGGAAATAAATCATACATTTTGTCGTTCAATACAAGCACGTTGCAAAATTGGTCGCACGTCAGTGGATAACGTTTACCGTCGCGCTCAAGAAGATAATCGTGCTGTCTGCAAGGTTGTGAGCAAGCATGGCTTTCTTCACGGTTACCAACCAAACTTCCCATAGGACAATAACGTGTATGCATGGCTGGCAAACGCCCATATACAATCAATTCCAACGGAATGTTTCCAATGGCAGAAAGATTTTGCATACGCACTTGATCCAACTCAATCGATACTGTCTGGCGTGTAATGCCAATTTGCGAAAGCGCCGCTGCTGTAAGATCATTGGTAACATTAAGCGTATGATCGCACGCATAATATTCAATCCCAAGATCTTCCAATAGCTTCACCTGCCCCAAATGAGCAACCATAAAATCATTTAGCCCAGCAGAGAGAAGTTTGGCACAGCGTTCAGCGATAAACCGTTCTTCCTCCACTTCTTTCATCAATGGTGGTAACGAAATAATCACAGAAATCTGTTTTGCTAACGCAATAATTTCATCGTCTGTAAGGCCATCGCCACGTCGGCTGTCAAAAAGCAGTACATTCAATTCATCTGCACCAGCAGCCAGCGCTGCATCTGCCTGTGCACGTGTACGCACCTGAACGCTGATTTTCGGCTCATGGGCAATGCGAATCTGTGGTGGAATCTCATCCAGCACGGATAAACACACTTCTATCCGCTCATCTGCCGAAAATGGCACCACAGTTTCTTCCGCAGCAGACGATGCCTCATTCACATGAATCAGCTTGTCAAAATAGTCCACAGCAGCACGGCGACCTTTGGTGACCACGCTCATTGGCACAAAAGCCTGTTCTGGACCGCTAATCTCAATCGTGCCCGCAACAAAACCTGTATTGGCCAATTTTTGCAGCCCCTCTTCAATAACATGACGACTGGATTGCCCGTTGCGAGAAGCTTCAACAATAAAGTCAGACGTCCATTGATAGCTTTCTGTAAGGTCATCTGCTTTATGAAAAAGCACCAAAAGCGCAAACGGTGCGCCAGTCTCTGCTGTCACATAAAAATGTAAGGTGCCTTTTTGCTCAATTTTTTTCTCGGGCATTCGTTTTAATTTCAATAGATTTTTCGATAAATTTTTATCAAATGTTTTATAACAATAGACTACGCTCTCACGTTGCACGCTGTCTGCCAAATCATGCTTGAAGCGCACAATCTCGCCTGGCTGAAACACCTTACCGGCTTCTCCTCGTTCGTTTTGCAACTGGTCGATATAGCCACCCCATAGCGATTGCAAGGCGCCGTCATACAAGGCCACACCATCACCAGTGCTCAACGGCTCTTTCAAACGCACTGCACAAGTTGTTTTATTGAGCGATACCACCTCACCCAGAGGGATACCTGTGTTTTTCGGCGTGTTCAAACTCATCATGGAACGCCCCGGCACGCCATGCAAATATGCCGTCGAAAAACCTTCTCTATTGAAAATAATTGCCATATTTCGCAAATCGCGCGCTGTTTCTTCACAAGAAACAGTCGTACCCTGATACAGATGACTCAGATGTTTGCTATAAACGTCTGCCATTAACGCCACATATTCTGGCTGCTTCATGCGCCCTTCCACTTTAAGCGACTGCACTGGCACTTGCAGCAATGCCGGCAAGTCTTGAAGCAAATTCATATCTTTAGGACTCAATATGTATTGGTCCGCTATCAATTTTGGCTGCTTTGCTGTCACATCATAGAAAGCATAGCGACGGCGACACGGCTGTGCACATTGACCACGGTTGCCGCTGCGATCCCCTTGCAAGCTACTCATATAACAAAGCCCCGAATAACATACGCATAAGGCACCTTGCACAAACACTTCCAAATCAATGGCCGAACTTTCTCGAATTGCCTGCATCATGTCAAGCGATGTTTCACGCGCTAACACCACGCGATCAAACCCGAGCGCTTCCATTGTCTGTGCACCGCTGACATTCATCACAGCCATTTGCGTCGATGCATGCACTTCCGTTTCCGGAAAATAAGTCAGCAATAACGTTGCCAACCCAAAATCCTGAACAATAAACGCATCAATACCATGAGCAACCAACGCTGCAATGTCTTTAATCGCCGCTTCTATTTCATCGTTAAACAACAAAATATTCAGCGCACAAAACACTTTCGCATGACGCGCATGTGCATAATCAATGGCTTCACACAACTCAGCCACTGTAAAATTTTTCGCCTTCGCGCGAGCACTAAAACGTTGTAAACCAGCATAAACAGCATCGGCACCATGGTCAATCGCCAGCTTTGCCGTTTCCAAATCCCCAGCTGGCAAAAGCAGTTCCGGTCGTTGCATCATTGGCTGAGCGCCTCCTCTAAAAGCTCCGATTTTTCCTGCCACGCTTCCATTGTTTCTTCTAATGCAGCATTACTTTCGTCCAAATCCTGAGCAATTTCACTGTAACGTGCACCCGGTTGCGTCAATGCTTCATTAAGCGCATCTATCTTTTCTTCCAATTCTTCAATGCGTGCCTCTAATTTCTCAATTTCACTACGTAACTTGCTTTTACTCAGTCCCGATGTTTTCTTTTTCGGCGTTTCTTTTGTTTTCTGTATGATAGCAGCCTGTTGTTCTGCTGCCATCGCTTCCTGCAGCGCCTTTTTCTCTTTATAATAATTATAATTCCCAAGATATGCCGTTAATGTGCCGTCCGCCATTTCCAGCGTACGGTCGGTTACTTCATTTAACAATTCGCGGTCGTGAGATACCACAAGAATCGAGCCTTGAAACGCTTTAAGAAAACCCACAATAATTTCTTTTGATTCCATATCAAGATGGTTGGTTGGTTCATCAAGAATCAAGAAGTTCGGTTCTTCAAACAACAAAATCATAAATGCCAAACGTACTTTCTCACCACCGGAAAGACGTGATATAGAACGTTCCAGGTCGTCTTCTCGGAACAAATAACGTGCAAGCAACGTTTTCGCCTCACTGAGTTTAAGGTCGCAACTCGCCAGGGTTTGCTCCAGCACTGTCAAAGATTCATCAAGTGCCATTTGATGTTGATCGAAATACGCATACCGCACACGATTGCCCAACTTAACCTGCTTACTGTCTCCAGCTTCAATATCATGCACAATCGCCTTGAGCAGCGAACTTTTTCCGACCCCATTTCTGCCAATGATGGCCACCTTTTCTCGTGCCTGCACATCAAAGCTGAGATGGTCGGCCAGCGATTTACCAGCTACATTCACCGCCAAATCATTCACAGACAGCACAAAACGCGCACTTTCATCAACTGCGTAAGCACCAATTTTAATGTTGTCATTTTCGCTAACATCACTCAAAAATGTTTGGCGCATCAGCTTTTTCTCACGTCCACGTGCTTGTTTGGAATTTACCCCTGCACGATTGCGGCGAATGTATTCTAATTCCTTCGCAATCATCTTCTGCTGCTCAAGATAATGCTTGTGCTGCACAACACGTTGTTTTTTCTTTTCTTCCTTATACTTAAAAAAGCCCATCGGATAAATCGTCAGGCTCTTGTTCTCCAGATCCATCACTGTATCAACGACAGCATCCAGAAAATATTCGTCGTGAGAAATCACTAATACCGTGCCTTTGAAATTCTTCAAAAACACTTCCAGCCATTCAATCGCAGGCAAATCCAAATGGTTCGTTGGTTCGTCCAAGAGCAGTAAATCCGGATTACGAGCAAGTTGTCTTGCCAGCATCACACGGGTGCGTTCACCGCCGCTGAAACTCTCCACTCTGCGTTCTAAATCTGACTCTGCAAAACCTAAGCCAAGAACAATCCCTTTCACATGGCTTTCTACGGCATAGCCATTGCATTTTTCATACGCCGCCTGTTTTTCCTGATACTGGTGTAAAAGCGCCGCTTGTTTATCAGCATTCTTTTCCTCAGAAATGGCTATTTCCAAAGAACGAATGTCCTGATACAACGCCAAAACATCTGCAAATGCTTCGAGAATCACTTCACGCAACGTTTTATTCAGGTCCAAATTCACCTGCTGCGCCAAATAGCCGAAAGTTGCCCCTTTTGCAAAGGACAATGTACCAGCATCCAACTCTTCCAAGCCAGCGATACATTTCATAAGCGTTGACTTGCCTGCGCCATTTGGCCCCACAAGCCCAACCTTTTGACCAGCATTGATGTTAAAACTCACATTTGTAAAAATAGTATTGGTAATGAACATTTTTTCAAGGCCATTTGCTTGAAGTATTGTCATGGTTCTTAATTCCTCTATATTGATATGTGTCGATAATTTTCTATCGTATATGGTACTACATAATGCCAGCCATTTCAACGCAAAAAAAATTGCCCAGAGGATGTTCTCACACGAACATTCTCTGAGCAACGGAGGCACAAGAAGAGTTAGCAGTTACCTGGATGCAAATGAATATCATTTCCTGCCAAGATGGCATTGGTCGTGCGTACCGCACACATCTTGCCACATATAGAACAGCTATGCCGATCTTCCGGTGGCTTACTTTCAAAATAATTGCGTGCCTTAACAGGATCAAGCGACAATCGGAACATTTCTTCCCAGTCAAGCGCTTTACGCGCACGACTCATTTCATCGTCCCAATCACGGGCGCCTGGAATGCCTTTGGCCATATCAGCTGCATGGGCAGCAATACGAGAAGCGATAACACCATCGCGCACATCCTGCAAATCTGGCAAGCGCAGATGTTCAGCAGGTGTCACATAACAAAGGAAGTCTGCACCATAGGTAGCAGCAATCGCACCACCAATAGCAGAAGTGATGTGATCATACCCTGGTGCAATATCCGTCACCAATGGCCCCAATACATAGAACGGAGCACCATGGCAAAGGCGTTTTTCCATCTGCATATTGGCTTGAATTTCATTCAGTGCCATGTGGCCAGGACCTTCAATCATAACCTGAACATTGTGTTCCCAGGCACGTTTGGTGAGAATACCAAGTTCGATAAGCTCAGAAATCTGTGCCGCATCAGACGCATCATGCGTAGCACCAGGACGCAGCGCATCACCAAGACTGATGGTGACATCGTACTTATACATAAGATCCAGCAAACGATCGTAATGTTCATAGAACGGATTTTCATTGCCTGTCATTTCCATCCAGGCAAAAAGCAAGCTGCCGCCACGGGAAACAATATTCATGATACGTCCGCTTTCCTTAAATGCAGAGACTGCACGACGGTTAATCCCCGCATGAATGGTCATAAAATCGACACCTTGTTGTGCATGGTACTCAACCACTTCAAAGAAATCATCAACAGTAATATCTTTCAATTCTTTTTCAAGATAGCCAATAGCATCATACATCGGCACGGTGCCAATCATAGCTGTTGATTCTTCAACCAACTTAGTGCGAAATTCCACTGTTTTCCCATAATTGGATAAATCCATAATAGCATGAGCGCCAAATTCCAACGCCGTTTCTACTTTTTTCCATTCTTCCGTATAATCGTGCGCGTCACCACTCACGCCAAGATTCACATTGATCTTCGTGCAAAGTCCTTCGCCAATCCCCTCGGCAGACAACGCTTTATGATTAACATTCGCAGGAATACAAACAGTCCCTTTCGCAACACGTTCGCGAAGAACATTCACGTCAATTTTTTCTTTAGCAGCTACCGTCTCCATCTCTGGAGTAATGATCCCCTGGCGAGCAGCCTCCATTTGCGTATGATAAGTCATGATTTTTACTCCCTTCTACTATAAAGCAATGTATCGAGGGCACAAAAAAATGCCTACACTCGGTAGGCACTATAAAAACCATTTTGTTATTCCCTACGTTGGCATTACCCACATCAGGTACGGTCGAGACCCACGGTCTCCTCTCAGCCTGCCCACCAAGCTCCCGATCTGTATTAAATTTACATATTTATTGTAGCAATTCTACTAATCTGCGTCAATCCCTTTAGATTCAGAATCTTATTGAAACAAACAATCCATTTCAAGCAACATAAAGAAACACCATCAGATAGTGAAATACGCTGCCCAGCAAAATAAATATATGAAACAACTCATGAAAACCAAAGGCTTCTGAAATATTAGGCTTCTTAACAATATAAATAATGCCACCAACCGTATAACTAATACCGCCAGCCGCTAACAGGAAAATTGCCGCGCCGCTCATATTTTGAAACACCGACAGATCAAACAATACTGCCCAACCCATAGCAATATAAAGCACTGTTTGCAACCAACGCGGTGCCGAAAACCAGCACAGCTTAATAATCACACCAACGACTGCACAGCCCCAAATCGCCGTCATAAAAATCAGGCTTTCATGCTGTGGCAAATATTTCAATAAAATTGGCGTATAACTTCCGGCAATCAGCACATAAATCATTGAATGATCCAACTTGCGTAAAACAAGGATTTTTTTTGCAGATCCATTAGAAAAATGATAAATAGCACTTGCCGAATACAACGCTACCAACGACAAACCAAATATCAACACACCAGTAATGATTTCCGGCTGTCCAATTTCATCAAAAAACGTTTTTACAATCAAAAACACCGTCGCAACAGCAAACGCTACTGCGCCAATAAAATGACTAAAACTACTAACCGGTTCTCGCGCTTTTGTCATATAGCTCATTTGAAACACTTCCCAACTTCATATCTAGTTTTAATAATCAGTTCTTAGAGCTATGATATCACCCTAATAATGAAATTGCAAGACAATTTTCTGTTAAGAAGCGGTAAAACAAAAAGGACTTTCTCAAACGAGAAAGTCCTTTTACCGTAAGCCGGAAATGCCGGAGACCGGGATCGAACCGGTACGAAGTGTTACCTTCGCAGGATTTTAAGTCCTGTGCGTCTGCCAATTCCGCCACTCCGGCGAGAAGGCGACACCCAGATTCGAACTGGGGGTGAAGGATTTGCAGTCCTCTGCCTTACCACTTGGCTATGTCGCCGTGTGCACTCTTGCGCTACAACGATATTTATTATAGCAGGCACCTTTCCATTCGTCAATCATTTTTCACAGTTTTTTTCATTATTTTTTCAGCACGGTAAATTGCTCACACGAAAGATGATAGGTAACCCCTAGCACCATAACAGACACCTTCTTATATTTTACTTAAAAAAGTATGAGCTCTATACCAAACATTAAAAAGGCTCGGGAAAATTCCCGAGCCTAACCAATCATAAAGTCTTAGTCGTCTTGTTCATCAACATAGTTATTCCAGAATTCAACAATAGCTTCCCATTCATCGTCATCGTCGATGTCATACAGCAATTCTTCGCCGTCTTCTACAACGATTTTCAATGGAATAGCACTGTCATCGTCTTTTTCATCCCAAGGAACAAGAATCGCATAATCATTGTCATTCAATTGAACACGTTCCAGCACTTGGAACGTATGTTCATGATTGTCTTCGTCAATCAACACAACGAGACCATCTTCTAATTCACCATCATTTGGTACCAATTCTTTATTTTCGTCCATGTTTTTCCTCCTCAATGTGCGTCCATGTATGCCTGTAGCATAAACACAGCCGCAATCTTATCAATAACTTTTTTACGTTTCTTGCGTGAAACATTGGCTTCTAACAACACGTTTTCCGCCTGCACAGTGGTTAATCGCTCATCAATCCAATCAACGGCAAATCCCTCCGGCAGATACTCACGCAAGCCTTCAACAAATTGCTGAATTTCCTCAGCTTTGAAACCCAACGTGTTGTTCATATTTTTCGGCAAACCAACAACAAGTTTAACAGCTTCCTGCTCCTTGATAAGGTTGGCCAAATACCTGTAATCTTCTTCCAACTTTCCAGTGCGCGTATAGGTCTCCACCGGTTGCGCTGTAATTCCTAAAAGATCACTGACCGCAATACCGATGCGCCGTTCGCCCACATCAAAACACACGAGACGTCCGATCATCTTATCGTTCATCCAAATAATTGATCAGCATTTCTTCGATGTATTGATCTCTATCAAATTTCTTGATCAACGCACGCGCATTGTTATAGCTGGTAATGTAAGCAGGATCACCAGAAAGAATATAGCCAACCATTTGATTGAGAGGTTGATACCCTTTTGCTTCCAACGCACTGTATACTTGGCGGAGCACGTCGCGTGGGCCCATCTCCTGCTGCATGCTATCTTTGTTAAAATACATGGTCTGATCGAGATCGTCTCTCATGAATGGATCACTCCTTATATTGTTTTTCTACAATCGACGCAAAGGCATCGAGTGCGCCAGACAATGCGGCTACGTCTTTACCGCCGGCCTGTGCCATATCCGGACGACCACCGCCTTTACCGCCAACCATAGCAGCCATTTCTTTAATCAAATTGCCAGCATGTAAATGCTTTTTTGCTTCACCTTGAGTGAGCATACATACAAGCTGCACCTGGTCGCCGTCAACACTTGCCAAAAGCACAACGCCATCATCCATCTTATTCCGGAAAAGGTCTGCTTGATTACGCAAGTCTTCCATATTGGCAGCAGATACTTGCTGTGCCACAACTTGTAAACCTTTAACCTCGCGCATGGCATCTTCTACACTGGCTGCTGCTTCCTTCATCTGCGCCAGTTTCATGTCATCAATTTGCTTTTGCAACGTTTTTATTTGCGCTTCAAGATCAGCAATTTTACCAACAACGGCATCTTCTTTATTGACCTTGGCTTGTTTACAAATATCCGCAATAAGTGCATCTTGCGCTACTGTACGTTCATAAGCCGCAGTCCCCGTGACTGCTTCAATGCGGCGCACACCTGCGGAGACGGAACTTTCACCGAGGATTTTGAAAAGACCTATTTCCCCAACATTTGTCACATGAACACCACCGCAAAGTTCTTTACTATGCAGCCCAGCGTCTACACAACGTACTGTATCGCCGTATTTTTCGCCAAAGAGTGCCATATGGCCACTTTCTTTTGCTTCATCGATAGACGCCTGATAAGTATTTACCGCAGCTGCGGTCATAATTTCTTCATTCACAATGGCTTCAACACGCGCAATCTCTTCTCCGGTCATGGCGCGCAAGAACGAAAAGTCAAAACGCAGATGCTCCGAGTCAACAAGAGAACCTGCCTGATGAACATTGTCACCCAGCACTTCACGCAAAGCATAGTGCAGCAAATGAGTTGCTGTATGGTTACGTGCAGATGCTTTGCGACGTTCAACATTAACCACTGCATGGACAACATCACCGCAATTAAGGCGTCCGTCAATGTATCCCTGATGCACATATTTGCCATCAGCTAGTTTGATGGTGTTTTCTACATTAAAAACACCGTCTTTGGCGAGCATCTGGCCTTGTTCGCCAACCTGGCCACCGCCCTGAGCATAAAACGGACTGTGGTCCAGAAGAACAATCGCATGGGTATCATACCCAAAATCTGCACCCTTATCGTTAATAAGAATCCCCAATACAGTGCAATCGTCTTCCGCTTTTTCATAACCTGTAAAGGTTGTCGCAGGCATATCAGGATAAGCATCTGTTACATGCTGAGCAAGATCCCATGCATTGACAACATCTTGCGCTTCTTTCGCCTTGCGGCGCTGTTCAGCCATTGCTGCTTCAAAGCCATCAATATCAACAGTCATACCTTCTTCGTCGGCAATGTCTTTGGTTAAATCAATAGGAAAACCATAGGTGTCATAAAATTTGAACGCACTAGCGCCGTCAATCACAGTGCCGCCCTTTGCCTTAATGGCATCAACGGTTTCCGCAACAATTTTCATACCATCCTGCAAGGTTTGGAAGAAACGTTCTTCCTCATTGCGAATAATAGACTCAATAAACGCTTGATGCTCAAGCAGTTCAGGATAGGCTTCACCCATCAATTCGCCAACTTTTGCAACGAACTTATAAAGAAATGGTTCGTCCAAACCAATGGTTTTTCCCAAACGAACAGCTCTGCGTAAAATGCGACGCAATACATAGCCACGACCTTCATTGCTTGGGAGCACCCCATCAGCAATCAGGAAAGAGCACGCACGCGCATGATCCGCAATAACACGGAAAGCAAATCCACGTTCATCACGATGATATTCTTTGCCAGAAAGTTCTTCCACGTACTGAAGCAGTGGCACAAACAAGTCTGTGTCAAAGTTCGTATCCACGCCCTGCATAATCGAGGTGATACGCTCCAAGCCCATCCCCGTATCAATATTTGGTTTTGGCAATGGCGTTAAGTTTCCATTTTCATCGCGATCATACTGCATAAAGACCAAGTTCCAGATTTCCAGCCATCTATCACAGTCACACACGCCCAATGCACAACCATCTTCACAGTCGCAAGCATATTCTTCGCCGCGATCATAATGCACCTCACTGCAAGGGCCACATGGACCAACGTCCCCCATCTGCCAGAAATTATCTTTCTCACCAAGGCGCAGAATGCGATTTTCATCATACCCTGTCACACGATGCCAGATTTCATAGGCTTCATCATCGTCTTTGTAAATGGTAATCCAGAGTTTTTCTTTTGGTAGTTTTAATTCGTTCGTGAGAAAATCCCAGCAATATTTGATGGCATCTTCCTTGAAATATTCCCCAAAAGAAAAGTTTCCAAGCATTTCAAAAAATGTATGATGACGTGCCGTTTTCCCAACAGTTTCAAGGTCGTTATGCTTACCGCCTGCACGCACACATTTTTGTACTGTTGTTGCACGCGTATAATCGCGGCTTTCCAAGCCAAGGAATACATTTTTGAACTGGTTCATACCAGCATTTGTAAATAGCAATGTTGGGTCATTATATGGCACCAACGAAGAGCTCTTCACATGTGTATGCCCATGCTGAACAAAATAATCCACGAATTTTTTTCTTATCTCATTGCCTGTTAACATGGTCATTCTCCATTCTTTTTGAAATTTCATCTCTCATTATCATACCAAATATCAAATGATAAGTCTATACAGGCAATGTAAAGGATTGGGTTACGATTGTCAAGCATGCCACCCTTGCATCATTAGTATTTCTTATTTATCTCATTGTGTTCTGTTCGCGAGCTATCAACCTCACATTTGTCGCCACCAGAATGCAAAAAAAGGACTGTCGCCATATAGGCAACAGTCCTTAGATGGTATGCGGTTATGAGAAATTACTTGTTAGCCATTTCTTTGTAACGTGCATAACGAGCCTGGCTGAGTTCCTTGGTCTTCGCATAGAGCGCTTCGGCAGTGTCTGGATGTGCCTTAGCGAGAGATGCGTAACGGGTTTCACCCTTGAGGAAGTCTTCGAACTTATCATAATCTGGTTCCTTAGAATCGAGGATGAATGGGTTCTTACCTTCCTTAGCCAGTTCTGGGTTGTATCTCCAGAGGTGCCAGTAGCCGCAATCCACAGCTTCTTTGATGTGGGACTGAGCGATGCTCATACCCTTGCGGATACCGTGGTTGATGCAAGGAGCGTAAGCAATGATGAGAGATGGACCCTGATATGCTTCTGCTTCTTCGATGGCTTTGACAGCCTGGTTCATGTTGGCACCGAGACCGATCTGTGCAACATAAACGTTGCCATAGATGGACTGCATGATACCAAGATCTTTCTTGTTGGTTTTCTTACCATCAGCAGCGAACTGAGCAATAGCTGCAAGTGGGGTAGACTTAGAAGCCTGACCACCGGTGTTAGAGTATACTTCGGTATCGAATACGAAGATGTTGATGTTTTCGCCGGAAGCGAGAACATGGTCAAGACCGCCGTAACCGATGTCGTATGCCCAACCGTCACCACCGAGGATCCACTGAGAACGAATCTTCAGGAAGCCTTTAACAGCATCGAGATCGGTGAGGTATTCATCTTTAGTAGCTGCTTCGAGTTCAGCAACGATAACATCGCTGGCATCTGCAACAGTCTTCACATCATGTGCAGCCCAACCTTCGAGCCATTTAGCAGCAGCATCTTTCATAGCAGCACTGTAATCGCCTTCAGCAATAACACCGCAGAGGTATTCAACCTTTGCTTTCATCTGCTGGTCAGCAGTGTACATACCAAGACCGAACTGAGCGTTGTTTTCAAACAGGGAGTTCTGCCAAGCTGGACCCTGACCTCTTTCGTTGGTGCAATATGGCATTGCAGGAGCTGGAGCACCCCAGATGGAGGAGCAACCAGTGGTGTTTGCAATCATCATACGATCGCCAAAGAGCTGGGTAAGGAGCTTAGCATAAGGGGTTTCACCGCAACCAGCGCAAGCACCGGAGAATTCAAGCAATGGAAGCTTGAACTGGCTACCCTTAACAGTGTTGGTGTTAGTAAGTTCAGCTTTATTGGTAACCTTATGGGTCATGTAAGTCCAGTTTTCACGTTCAGTAGCAACGGACTGTTCAACTGGAACCATCTGCAAGGCTTTATTCTTAGCTGGGCAAACGTTTACGCAGCTACCGCAGCCAAGGCAGTCCATAGGGCTGATCTGCATTCTGAACTGAAGGCCAGCAAATTCTTTACCAATAGCTGGCTTGGTCTTCATGCTTTCAGGAGCATTTGCCACTTCTTCTTCGTTGAGGAGGAATGGGCGAATTGCTGCATGAGGGCAAACCAAAGAGCACTGGTTGCACTGGATGCAGTTATCAACATTCCATTCTGGAACGAAGAGTGCAGCCATACGCTTTTCATATTTGGTGGTGCCAGCTGGATAACGACCATCTTCCATGCCAACAAATGCGCTGACAGGGAGCTTGTTGCCCTGCATAGCAACCATTGGACGCAGAACCTTCTTAACGAATTCTGGTTCGCAGCTGCAACGTTTTTCATCAGAAGCTTCATCCTGAGCGTTAGCCCATTCAGCAGGAACCTGAACTTCATGCAGAACTTCAATAGCTCTGTCTACTGCAGCCCAGTTCATGTTAACGACAGCATCGCCCTTGCGACCATAGGTCTTCTTAATAGCATCTTTCAACAAAGCAACAGCTTCTTCGAAAGGAAGAACGCCGGTCAGTTTGAAGAATGCAGTCTGAGTAACCATGTTGGTGCGGTTACCAAGACCAACTTCCTGAGCAACCTTAGAAGCATCAATGGTATAGAACTTAATGTTGTTCTGAGCAATGTAACGCTTCATGCTTGCTGGCAGATGTTCATCGAGTTCTTCTGGGGTCCAAGTGCAGTTGAGCAGGAAGGTACCACCTGGCTTGAGACCTTCGAGTACATCATAAAGTTTTACATAGCTGGACTTATGGCAAGCAATGTAGTCAGCCTGGTCAACTTCGTAAGTAGAACGGATCTTGCTCTTACCAAAACGCAGAGAAGAAATGGTAACACCACCGCTCTTCTTAGAGTCATAGGAGAAGTAACCCTGTGCATACATGTCGGTGTTATCACCGATGATCTTGATGGCGTCTTTGTTAGCACCAACGGTACCATCGGAACCGTAACCCCAGAACTTGCAAGCGATGCAATCTTCTGGAGCAGTAACAACAGGAGCACCGACTTCAAGGGAAGTGTTGGTAACGTCATCAACAATACCAACGGTGAAGTGGTTCTTAGGAGCATCGGCCTTGAGGTTTTCATAAACAGCGATGAGCTGTGCAGGGGTGACATCCTTAGAACCAAGACCATAGCGACCACCGATGATCATTGGATGCATATCAGCATCATAGAATGCTGCCATAACATCTTCATATACAGGTTCACCGATAGCACCAGGTTCTTTAGAACGATCAAGAACAGCAATTCTCTTAACAGTCTTAGGAACAGCTGCGAGGAAGTGCTTGGTGGAGAATGGTCTGAAGAGACGAATCTTCAAGAGACCAACTTTTTCGCCTTTAGCGTTGAGGTAATCAACAACTTCTTCGAGTGCTTCGCAAACAGAACCCATAGCGATAACAATGTTTTCAGCGTCTTCAGCACCATAGTAATTGAAGAGCTTGTAGTCGCGACCAGTCTGCTTGGAAACAGCTTCCATGTACTGTTCGGTGATGCCTACAACGTCTTCATAGTACTTGTTGGCACCTTCTCTTTGCTGGAAGAAGATATCAGGGTTCTGGTTGGTACCCTTGGTAGATGGATGTTCTGGGTTCAAACCACGTTCACGGAATGCTTTTACAGCGTCCATGTCGATTTGTTCCTTGAGGAAATCTTCATCCATCACTTCGATCTTCTGAATTTCATGAGAAGTTCTGAAACCGTCGAAGAAATGAATGAATGGTACACGGGATTTGATAGTAGCGAGCTGAGCTACACAACCGAGATCCATAACTTCCTGTACGCTGGAGGAAGCGAGTTCAGCAAAACCGATACCACGGCAGAGCATAACATCGGAATGATCACCGAAGATAGACAGAGCATGGGTAGCAATTGCGCGAGCTGCAACCTGGAATACAGTAGGAAGCAATTCACCGGCAATCTTGTACATAGCAGGGACCATCAAGAGCAGGCCCTGGGAAGATGTGTAGGTGGAAGTCAAAGCACCAGCGGTCAAAGAACCGTGTACAGCACCTGCAGCGCCAGCTTCGGAATCCATTTCAACAACCTTAACGGTTTGGTTGAACAGGTTCTTTCTGCCTGCGGCACTCCAAGCATCAACTTTTTCTGCCATCGGAGAAGATGGCGTGATTGGGTAAATAGCTGCAACATCAGTGAATAAATAGGACACATGCGCAGCAGCTGTGTTCCCATCCATGGTTTTCATGGTTTTAGTAGACAATTTAAGTCCTCCTCCCAAAAATTAAAAAACCTCTATGCCACTATTTTAGCACAATTGCCAGGGGAACTCAATTTACTTGTTTAATAAAAAGTTGACAATGCATCAGTATAACTTATAGAAATTAAGGATGTCAGAATAATACAATTTGATCGAGTTCCGGCAAGTTTTCAACTATTCTCAAGTGTTTAAACTTTTCAACCATTGAGTCGCCCACTTTACCTCTTTTTTTCATATCTTCAAGAGACGAATATGGCTTTTCTTCACGTGCTTTCACAATTTCTTCTGCCTGTGCAGCACCAAGACCATCTATGGCAATGAGCGGTGGCAATAAGGCGCGCTCCTCATTTTTGATAATAAACTTCGTTGCTGATGATTCTTCCAAGCTCACAGGAAGCACACGGAAATCTCGTGTGTAAAGTTCCAACGCTACTTCCAACACAGTGATTTTACTTTTATCTTTTGCTGACAACGCATTACCTTGTGCATAAAGATCCTCAATGGCTTTACGCACAGCTTCCTCACCCTCTTGTATGATACCAATGTCAAAGTCATCAATACCGCGCACAGAAAAATAGCTTGCATAGAAAGCAAGTGGTTGATTGATTTTGAACCATGCAATACGAAAAGCCATCATCACATAAGCCACTGCGTGCGCTTTTGGAAAAAGATATTTAATCTTTTTACAGGAATCAATAAACCATTGTGGAATATTGGCTGCGTGCATGGCTTCCTCCTGTTCCTCTTTAAGCCCACGTCCTTTACGCACACCTTCCATGATTTTGAAAGAAACGCTTTCTTCCATGCCTCGTTGAATCAGAAAGAGCATAATGTCGTCACGCGTGGAAATGGTTTGCGAGACTGGCGCAATTTTATTGACAATTAAGTCTTGTGCGTTGTTCAGCCACACGTCTGTCCCGTGAGAAAAACCGGAAATGCGCAAGAGATCAGAAAACGACGATGGCATGGTGTCTTCAAGCATCTTACGTACAAAGCTCGTATTAAACTCCGGAATACCGTAGGTGGCTACCGGTGAATTTAAGCGTTCCGGCGTAACTCCCAAAGCATCTGTTGAAGAAAAAAGGGATAACGTTGCCTGATCGTCAAGCGGCACTGTTGTTGGATCAATGCCAGTAAGATCACCAAGCATCTTAATAACCGTCGGATCATCGTGACCAAGAATGTCCAATTTTACCAATCCTTGGTCGATTTTGTGGTAGTCGAAATGTGTTGTCACCGTTTCTGTTTTTACGTCATCAGCAGGTCGCTGTAATGGTGTAAAATCGTGAACATCGACACCTTTTGGCACAACAACCAAGCCGCCCGGATGCTGGCCGGTGGTACGTTTCACACCCGTGCAGCCTAATTTAAGGCGGTTAATTTCTGCTTCACGCTTTTTTTCGTGAATTTCATCGAAGAACTTTCGTACATAACCATACGCTGTTTTTTCAGCAACCGTTGCCAACGTTCCTGCACGAAATACATTGTCTTTACCGAAAAGTTCTTCGGTATAGGCATGGGCACCGCTTTGGTAATCCCCGGAAAAGTTCAGGTCAATATCAGGAATCTTATCACCTTTGAAACCTAAGAAAATTTCAAATGGAATATCAAAGCCATCTTTTTCAAGCGGCGTGCCACATACCGGACAGGTTGCATCTGGCATATCTACCCCGGCGCCATAAGTCCCCGTTTCATCAAACTGACTATACTGACAATGTGGGCACCGATAATGCGCCGGCAAGGCATTAACTTCTGTAATGTTCGTAAAATAAGCCACCACAGAAGAACCTACCGAACCACGCGAACCAACCACATAACCGTTATCATTGGAATTTTTGACAAGCTTATGAGCGATCAAGTATAACACCGCATAGCCGTTACCAATGATGGATTTCAGCTCTTTGTCAATGCGCTTTTGAATGAGTTCAGGCAATGGATCACCATACATACGATGCGCTTTTTCAAGGGTTAATTGTTCAATCTGTTCTTCTGCACCTTCAATTTTTGGCGCGTGCAACACCGTTGGCACCGGAACAATATCGTCGAAATCGGCAATAATGGCATTGGGATTGCGTACAACAACATTATAGGCTTCCTCTTCGCCAAGGTAGTCAAATTCCGCCAACATTTCTTCTGTCGTGCGATAATACAAAGGTGCCTGTTCTTCCGCATCTTTGAATCCACGGCTTTTCATGATAATCGCACGGTTAATAGCGTCATCTTGATTGGCAAAATGAACATCGCAGGTGGCGACAACCGGTTTGCCAAGGCGCTTGCCCAAATCAAAAAGGGCACGATTAAGGTCACGTAACCCTTCATCGTCCTTTATCACACCGTTGCGAACCATGAATGCATTGTTGGCGATTGGTTGAATTTCGATGTAATCGTAAAAACCAGCAAGTTTTTCTAAACCTTCTCTGTCGTTCGGATTCTGCACAAGATAGCGCATCAATTCTCCGGCTTCGCAGGCACTGCCAACCACCAGCCCTTCACGGGCATAGTTGATAAGGCGTTTCGGAATACGCGGTCTGCGGTGATAGTAGCGCAGCTGCGATTCTGTCACAAGGCGATAGAGATTTTTTAGCCCTGTTGCATTTTTTGCCAAAAGAATACAGTGATACGATTTTCTATCATGAAGGTTGATCGCCGGTTCTTCATCATCAATGATATAAGCTTCGATGCCATAGATGATCTTAACACCATTTTTCTGACCAGCAGAATACGCATCCGGGAAGGCCTGCACAACACCGTGATCGGTAACCGCAATGGCTTTGTGCCCCAACTGGGCCGCCAGTTTCACCAAATCTTTGACATCGTTCATGCCGTCCATGCTGCTCATCTGCGTATGCAAATGCAATTCAACACGTTTTTCTGCTGCATTGTCTACACGACACGCCAACGTGGTCAGGTTAATATCATTAACAATCATGCTCAATTCATTGGAATAACTGTCAAACTGCACTTTGCCACGCACTTTAATGGCTTTGGCTTCTTTCAACGCAGCTTTCAAGGTATCTGCCTCATCCTTATCTGCAAACACTTTGCAGTCGATAGAGTCGGTATGGTCAGTGAGCGAAAACGTGATAAGTGAACGCCCGCTTTTAAGCTCTCGACCATCCAAACTAAAGATTGTCCCTGCCAGACACGCACTTTTTTCTTCATCTTCAATGTCGCATACCAGCTGCACCGGTGCTTTAATAAGTTTCCCCTTGAGCACACCACCAGCCGCATTTTGCGCGGAACGTTCACCGCCCTGTTTGGCTTGCGATGTTGTTTTTCCTTTCATCGAACGACTTTGTTCCGCTCGAATTTGCTCCCATTTTTTTGATGGCCCAAAATAATCATCGGGCACTTCTGCCAAAGTGTGGTCCTCCTCAAAACAAGTTTGCACCTTGATTGGCTTTTGACACATACGCGCCAAAAGCGTTTCACATTCATGCGAAAACATTGGCGTATTGATGCGTGAACGAAAAGCCAGTTGATTAGAGCAACAAATCAAAACCACATCTTTTTCTTCTGTTTCTCTGATCTTCAAAAAAACGCGGAAATTTTCAACGCCCAAAAGTCGCCAAAGCACATCAGCTTCCCCAAGCACTTCCGCCATGGTGCATTCACCATAAAGCGGCACCAGCTGGATTTCCAACTGGGCCGCTTCTGGCAATATCTGCTGCATTTGTGCTCGGTAATACGCTGTGAGCTGATCATATTCATCCACATTAACAATTTGTGGCATCTGAATACTCGCCGAAAGCAAATGGCGTTCCTTAAACAACTCAATTTTCTTTACAATACAATGTTTTGCATAATCATTGCAATCAAAATGCAATGGTCGTTGTTCTTGAGCTGTGCTCACCATTCATCACCTGAAATCACTCATTATAAAAAGCCATCAATTTTTCAACAGCTTCATCAACCGTGCACTCTTCTGCTTCTTCGCTGGTACGCAGTTTGTACTCAACAATACCTTCGCCGATTTTTTTGCCAACGGTAATACGCACTGGCAAACCAATAAGATCAGCATCATTAAATTTCACGCCAGCACGTTCCTTGCGATCGTCCAAAAGAATATCAAAACCAGCTTCCTGCAAACGCTGATAGAGCGCTTCGCCAGCTGCCATCTGTGCGTCATCTTTAACGTTAACCACAACCAAGCTGGCATGATAAGGCGCCATTGCTTTTGGCCAAATCAAGCCCTTGTCATCATGGTGCTGCTCCACAGCAGCAGCAATGGTACGGCTGACACCGATGCCATAGCACCCCATTTGAAGAACAACGCTCTTCCCATTCTCATCAAGCACAGTAGCACCGAGTGCTTCGGAATACTTTGTACCAAGTTTGAAAACCTGACCAACTTCAATACCACGTGCCGTCTTAATCGTGCCACCGCAAATTGGGCATTTTTCACCTTCATTAAGCATACGCAAATCATGATAGGTTACTTCAGGCAAATCACGTGCCATATCAACATGAATGAAATGATAACCATCCTCATTTGCACCGCAAGCAAGACCTGTGCGTCCCTGCAATTCGTAATCGGCATAAATCTTGATGTCCTTTAAGCCAACAGGGCCAAGGGAACCCGGATGAGCACCAATTTTTTCAACGATAAAGTCTTCATCAGCCATTTCGATTTCGCTCACACAAGGATGCACGTGCATGACCTTCACATCGTTGACTTCACGATCTCCACGCACAAGAATCATAATCAGCTCATCATCTGCACGCATCAACACACTCTTGATGGAGTTTTCTGGCGTATCACCAAGGAAATTGCAAATATCTTCGATGGTCGCCACACCAGGCGTTGCAATTTTTTCAACAGGAGCTTCATCGTGCTTATCTTCGCAAGCGACAGGCTTCGCTTCAGCAATTTCAATGTTCGCTGCAAAATCACAGTTGTCGCAATACGCAATAGTTGCTTCGCCGTTTTCTGCCAATACCATAAATTCATGCGTGTAGCCACCGCCAATTTGACCACTGTCAGCAAGCACAGGACGGAAGGTCAGCCCGCAGCGACTAAAGACACGGCTATATGCATCATACATTTCCTGATAGGCTTGATCCAAACCAGCCTGATCCATATCAAACGAATAGAGATCCTTCATGACAAATTCACGACCACGCATCAGCCCAAAACGTGGACGACGCTCGTCGCGATATTTATTCTGAATCTGATAAAGACGCAGTGGCAGCTGCTTATAACTGCGAATAAACTGACGGCAAATATCGGTAACCACTTCTTCATGCGTTGGCCCAAGGCAAAATTCACGTCCGTGACGATCCACTACGCGCATCATTTCATCACCATAGGCACCCCAACGGCCGCTTTCCTGCCACAATTCTGCTGGCTGAGTGATTGGCATAAGAATTTCCTGCCCATCGGCAGCATCCATTTCTTCTCGCACAATCTTTTCTACCTTTGCCAGCACACGCTTGCCCAATGGCAAATAGGTGTACATCCCAGCTGCCACTTTCTGAATATAGCCAGCCTTCAAAAGCAGCTGATGGCTAGGAATCTGTGCTTCTGCAGGCACATCACGTAACGTTGGAATCAAAGCATGTTTCATTCTCATATTATTAAATACCCCCAAATCCGGATCATTCATTAACTACAATACCTAATTATAAAATATACCATGAACGAACGCAACTGCTGCCAATAATCGCCATCACCTTTTTTCTGCCTTGCCAAATTTGACAACACATCTAATCTATGTTATTGTAACTCTCCACTCGCCAGGATCACCTCGAAAGGAGTAAATCATTATGTCAATCGAAAAGATCAATGCATATATTGCATCCATCACCGGCAACAAACCTCTCATCACCGACACCGACAGCGCGCTCGACCTCATGATCAATGCACGTTACGAAACCGGCGTTAGTTGCTTTATTATCGAAAAAGAAATTTTTTGCAACGAATTCTTCATTCTTTCTAGCGGTCTTGCTGGTGAAATTTTACAAAAGCTTGTCAACTATCAGTTCAAAATCGCTATTATTGGTGATTTTTCCGTATATTCTTCAAAGCCATTACTCGATTTTATTTTTGAATCCAATCAAGGCCATGATGTTTTCTTTGTCACCACGATGGAAGAAGCTCTCAAAAAACTGAAAAAATGTAATGAATGATTATTAATGCCTCACCATCACTAACTTATCCGAATTAAATTACAACAATAAAAAAGCAAGCGTTTTCCAAAATGAAAACGCTTGCTTCAGACTGTAGAAAAACCCAGCTTTGGTCTAAGAACCGAAGCTGGGTTTTCT
>CAUWHJ010000023.1:0-38812 GCA_963558655.1 uncultured Peptococcaceae bacterium | reverse complement strand
TTATTGATTAAACATAGCTATTAACTCCTTCCTTATATGCGCTATCCAACGTTGCAGCCGGCACCTGATCTCCCTGCATCGCCTTGAGTTCGTCCATGATGTCCTGCGTGGTTGGTTCGTGCGATGGTTCCGGTGGCTCTGGTGGATTAGGGTTCTCAATCCACTCGCCGCCATCCCACGACTGCGTTTCTTCGTTCCATGTGCCAGTCCACATTTTGCCGGTTAATGACGCATCATAACTCTCAAGCTCAACCATATTTGGCTTGATAACCTCACCACACAACTGCGATACGCCGCAACAGATTTTGGTGTCTGGATTGATTTGTGCGTAATACCATATTTTCTTTTCTTCGCTCATTAGGCATAACCTCCTATCAATAAAATTCTATTACTTGCCAGTGTATCGTTACATAATTATCGTTGACCCAGTCAGATTGCAGTAATATTGAATCTTTTGCTAAAGTCATGTTCACATAATAAGCATTATCACCTAATAAATTCGCAACCAACAGTGCCTTATTCAAATCTACATCTGATATTGGTATCTTGTATGGAATATCATGGCCAGCTTCAATATGGACTAGAGACCCCCGCTGCACACTCTTAATCACACTTTTACTAAGCAGCGTTGTGACATCACCCTGTAACGCTGTCACGGCGTTCTTTGTTTCTAAAATACCCCCCGTTATATCTGATTTCTTTCAAAATCTCGTTCATTTCCATAACGCTCATGCCTGTTCCTCCTCTTAGTAAAATTCAACTACCTGCCAGCCGACATAAATCCAAATTTTTGTTCCATAACCGCTTCTGGTTCTAATAGCTAAATTTGTATTGGTCAACCCTGAAACAGACACTTCCGGCGTATGACTAACAGAACCATCAGCTGTAGCAGATAAAATAACCTCTGCTCGCGCAGGGTCTATCTCTGACAACGGGATATTTGAAATGCTTGTATAGGTATCGACCTGAATGTGCAATTCTCCGCGTTGAACACTTTTTACAGCGCCTTTACCCTTAAGCTCATTTATGCCCCCCCGTTATATTCAATCGCAGAGAGTATATTCTCGAGCTTGTCCATTACTTGTACATCCATTATCCTCGTACCTCCCAATTGATCCATGCCTGCACCGACTCTACAAACGACACTGTGAGCGCATCTTCTGTTAGCGTATACGCATACGCTACACTCGTCCCCTGCACATCCAAAGTCACTGCTGCTACCATCGGATTCACCAAATCAATAGCAATACTAATCGTTTTCCCAGTAACCTCAGTTCGACCACGCTGCACTCTGCTCATGGCATCTATCTGCGCTTTCAACACTTCAAGGGTTATCGTTGGTTCTGGCTCTGATTCTGGTTGTACGATAGGGATATTCGTTTCAGTATATTCCCGTTCCTTGTCTGCTGGGTCGATGACTTCGGCGTAGTCCGCTTCTGGAAACCCGCCATGAATATACACACCCTTGTCGCTGTAAATGCGTATAAGGTTGTTCTCTATTGGCTCTTTGATAATCACAGGTCACACCTCCTCATACGACGACAAAGGCTTGATGTTATTTTTATACGTTGACCAATTTGTTGCCGATTTATATTCCGAAACAAGATTATCCGGAACATAGATGGTTGGCGTAACCACATCTTTAAAAATTTGTGTATCTGCCACACATACGCTTTCAGAACGAATAATTAGCGTTTTTAATGATGTGCAAAGACCAAAGCAATAAGCACCTAACTTTGTTGCTGACGGCAAATCGACACTCTTTAACGACGAACAGCCATAAAAACAACTTTGACCTAAATCTGTTGCCAACGGAATGTTGACATCCGTCAACGATTCACAATTATGAAGAAGACTTGCAGATAACGATTTTGCCGATGGAAAATTAACTTTTTTTAACGCTCTACATTCAGAAAAAGCGGATGAACCAAAGTTAGTTGCTAATGGAAGGTTGAGCTCCGTCAACGATTTACAACCTGAAAAGCCGTTCACCCCAATGTCTGTTAATACAGGCAAATAAACATCCTTTAATGATGTACAATTTGAAAAAGCACTATTAGATATGGTTAAAGCTTTAGGCAGTTTTATTAAAGTTATCGATTTCATACCTTCAAATGCGGCTGTGCCAATGCTTTCACAGTTTTCCAAATCAACCGTATACCATATATGTTGGTCGTCTGAAAAATGTTCGCCGATAGTTGTGATATCGCTATTTATAAAATTGAAAGGTTCATTTTTCGCTGCTTTATCCGCGCTCACCTTTACCTCTGCCACATCCTCAAGAATCTGCTCGGTATCTTTTTTTACCTTGTTAACGCCATCTATTTCGATAACATCCGCCATCAACTCCACACTCCCTTCCACTGGTTGTTCGTTTTGCTCCATGTCCGTGTCCGCGTTGTCTCGCCGATGGTGTACACCTCAGTGTATGTGTCATCTGCGTTCATCGTTGTGACGAGCTTTCCTTTGACCGTCTCGCCATCCTTCACGGTTTCCGTATAGCTGTAAGGCTTGGTTGATGTGTCGGCTGGCATATCACAGGTGTAGTCATAGTTTTCCTTTAGGTAGACCCACCACTCTGTGAGCTTCTTGCCGTCTTTCTCAGAGGACACAGAATTATTTATCGCTTCATTCAGCCCTTTTATTTCGCGCCCATCTACCGTTTCAAGATACCCCTCTGTGCTCGTCCACGTGATACCGTCGGTGCTATACGCATACCTGCCATCACCCCCCGCGACGAGATAAAGGTCATTTCCATAACCTGCAGAAAACAGACTATCAATACCACTAGAGACCTCTTGCCAACTGACGCCATCCTTGCTTGTAACGATATAGCCTGCATCTGCGTCTGTCGCGATAAACAGATCTTTGCAATACGTTACACTAAAATATGCATGTGCCGGGATAGCTGTTTCTGTCCAGCTAGTGCCATCTGCGCTGTAATACGCTTTTCCACTCTTACTCTGCGTCACCGCAACAAATACATCGCTTCCGTACGCCACGCCATACAGTCTCTCAATTCCTTCAGCTACGACAACCGACTCCCATGTAGCGCCATCTGCACTGTAAAGCGCCATTCCATTTTTTCCATCTACTGCAACAAATTTTCCATTACCATAACAAAGCGCAGTCAAAGCATAACCAGCTTCCGGCTTTTCCTCAGGAGGTACTGCCAATTTCCACGTCATGCCATCATCGCTGTAGCAAATGTTATCTTCATCATTCTCACTAACAGCCACAAAACGTCCGCTGCCATAGCACACACGCCATATGTTACTAATCGTACTCGCAAACGACCCTTTTTCCCATGTAATGCCATCCGTACTGTAATACGCGTTACTATCCGTATCCACGCACACAAAACGCCCATTACCATACGTAACCGAATAAACGCTAGCTATACCTTCAATGGCGGCTTTTTCAAAATTAAAACCATTTTTCGCCACCGCAAGCCCCCCTGCATGCGCCAAAACAAACATGTTGTCTGCATAAACCATTGAAAAGATTTCGGTCAAATCCAGAATCTGCAAAGGCCTTTCCTTATACAACACCACATTGCCCGCAAGCTGTGTCAACGGCACTTTCGCGTCACTCGCGAGCGTAGCCACGCCGTCGGCCACACCTTTTTCCGAGTTTGGCACGTAGTCCATCGGTGGCAGTTGTGTCGCTGGTACTTTCCCTGTCTCGTCCAAAGAAGGTACACCGTTTGGCTTCCCTTTATCCTTGTTCATGACGACATTATTTTCGATGTAGCCCACCATATCATCGTAGGAGATGCTGTTCGATGGGTCAACGACGACGGTCACATTGTCGGCCTGCCCATACTGGAAGTAGAAAGTCCATTCAGCGGTGTAACCGTACATTTCCGAATACGGAGGCACTGTGGTCCCTGTTCCTTTCGATGCCTGAGCGATGAAGTAAAGGATTTCTCCATCGTCTGGATCGTTTGCGTAAAAGCCAACCTGCTTTGCAGTGTATTCTGTCTCCACATCTTCGTTTGTGATCTTGATTTTGATGGCGCATTTACCCTCTTCCGGATAAGTAATACTTGCCACCTCTGTTAATGTTTTCTTTGTGTCTGTAACCGCTGTTTGGTCTCTCAATGTTTCCGGGTCCACATAACCGGAACCGATTTCCACCTTCGTGATCTCCAGCGTGTTCCCTGCGATCAGTTTTGCCTGAAGCGCTAAACCTTTGAATGTAATGACACCTTTTTCCCAGATGTTCATTGTTCCACCTCCACTGTGTACATATCTGCTTGCATTATTGCGATAGCAGTTTTTAAGGCTGCTTCGGCCAGAATTTTGTCCATGTATTGTTCTACTTCGACTGTATAGCGTTCATTTTCAGCGTTCACCACAGCCACAGCCGTTTTAATGTCTGCTTCCGAAACCGTCTCAGTTTGAATCTTGATCCAATAAATCAAGTGGGCTGGTTTTAGCCGTTCTAGAACAGCAACAACCGGATTGATTGAATCAATGACGTCATGGATCGTGACAAGGAACGTATTCTTCGCTACATTCTCCGTGATTGTTACATCAATACCGCCGATAACCCCTGAAATGATGCTCTCCAATCTCTTCGGGTTAATCGGTCCGCGTGTTCGTATCTTCGCTATAATGCGAAGCTGCCGTTGCTCCGTCGTCAGCGTTGGATCTCTGGGGAGTTGGTAATAATCTTCCCAGTAATCCAGCAACAGCACCGATGTCCCTGGATTGCCCTCCGCTTTCAAGGCTTCAGCAATCGTCACAACCTCATCCAGTACCGCGCCGATAACTTCGTAAATCCACAGCCCAACGTAACTGTCACCATATATCGGTGATACAAAATCAATGATTCGCTGCGCCGTTTTTCTTTTCAAAATGGTAAGCATAAGTTCTGTCGGGTTTCTCATCTTGAATCCTCCCTTACACTTCGCCACTTGTAAGAATTAAATTACCTTCGTCGAGAACAGGTAGCTCATCTATCGCAATATCAATGTTTTCAACACCATAGGTGATTGCACCATCCCTAATTACACCAATCTGTAATTCCTTGAAATCATTCACACCAACCGATTGGCTGACCTCTCTTGCAATACGCGTATACTTCACTTCGCGATCATCAAGTGCCGTTTTCAGATAGGCTTTGATGTTTTGATAGATGGTATCCGTCACGACATCAAGATTATGCCCTTCTATAAGCTCTACAATCGCTTTAACGGCAATAGAAACCGTGTCAGGTGCAATGACATTCAGAAGTGCATTCACAGGTGCCAAACGCTCAATAGGCGCATCTGGACGCATAATGTAATTGTAAACTGCTTCTCTTAGCGTCTCATTGGCTGGATCACCGTTGCTATCCGTCAGAATGATTGTGACAATACCACTATCATCTTGCGCGCCAATCGGAATAGCATCACCAACACCATCAACAGACAGTGCCCATCGCTTGTAATCGTTTAGGTTGCCGATGAAACTTTCACCCTGCGTCGCATCATATTCCTCAATGCGCTCAATCAACGAAGCGTCCGTTTCCTTTTCGGTACCGCCAGTGATCTCTTCTGGATTATTCACCGCTGAAACGCCATTGATCTTACTTGCAACAAAAACCACTGTATTTGCAGGCGTATTCCCAACAGTACCATCTTTGGTGCATTCCACCTCTATACGACAAGTGCCCTCCGGTGATATCTCTGCTTCTTCCAGCGTGAGATAATCCACTGAGGGCACGTTATTGATGGATGCTGTCGAAAATATACTACCTTGTGGAATTACCGTTTCAGGTTCCCCACTTACTTCAATATACCCAGTGGCCGCTGTTGCCGCGCGTCGATAAATGCCACGCGTTTGACCATGCATATCCGCATAATCGCCATACGACCACGACGGGAAAATAAGCTTGATGACTTCCGGCAGAATGAACTGGCAAACCTCAGCCACAATGAGCGCCGTCGGTCGCGTCATGTTCCATTCATGACTGCCTTCTGATACGTCAATATCTGGCGGAAGCTCTACCTTCATCTGCTCGTGAATTTCATTTACGCTCTTATTGCGCAAAAAGTACGGGGTTGAATATTCCATTTAACGATTTTCCCCCCTTGTCAAATATACCGTCATATCCAGAGTGACATCCTCTATGCCATGAAGGATGAACGACGCAATTACCGCATCCGGCACGCTCCAATCAATATTGGTAAACTCAAGATATTCTGTACGCCCATACGGGTCAGCCAAAATAGCCTCCGTCACTTGGCGAACCAGAATGCTTTCTGCCTCAGCCTTTGTCGATGCGCCAAAAATCTTGTCATACTCAATGCCAAAATCCGTAGAGTAAGCCAAATGCTTATAACGCTCAGTTGATAGGCAATTAACCACCCACGACTTCCAGCTTTCAATCCCATTCGCTTCAATAACACGATTTCTTCCGTCTCTGGAAAAATCTCCTGTCACCTCGTAATCGAACAGGATACCCGGGCGGTATCCAATAGGAAGGTCTCTCACCGTTTCCCCCACCGTGATTACCTCATCTTGATAACCTGTAGGAAATAAATTTGGCATCTTTTACCCCTCCTAACTAGAAACAACTATAGATATCACAACAGGCTCATTGCCACACCAGGCAACCAGCACACGGTCCCCTGACTGCAAGCCGCGAAACTCATTCTTTGGTAAGCGATGGTTGTGCGTGCAAGTGCCACCTTCCGAGCATGTCGGCGTCTGATCCTCCGTCAAGAAATCGCCGGTAAGCGTCAGTGTTACCAGATAATCCCCTTTCGGAATTGGCGTTTTGATTGTCTCTGTCGTCAAAGCAAGGTTGCCGTCAACTTCGCCCAATTCCAACGTTGTTGGAATAGCGTCTTTTGCCGTCTGTGTTGACCGGCCGGCAAGCACCCTTCCAAGACGTTCCATGTTTTTAGGCATCTTCTCGCCTCCTTATGCCAGTGGCACACCGCCACCCCAGCCCCACATAACTGTTGAACCACCGTTAGACGGTCCGTAAGTGGCTATAAATCCATCGACCGTATAGGTCGCAATCACACCAAGCTCACAGCTCAATACCGTATTGTTGCCGACGTATACAGCAATGTGCCCATACTGATATGACCATGGCGAATGCACACAACCAATGATCATGCCAGGCTTCAATTCATTCTTATTCGTGCTGTAACAATAGTTGGCCGTCATATCACAGCCATTACCGCCGAAATGGATACCCACATTATTGAATACCCATGTCACCCATGTAGCACAGAGATTGTATCCGGCAGACGGTGTGCTGTATGCTGAATTGATGACTGCCTGCTGACTTGCAGAGACAGTGCCATCGTTAATCGTTCCGGTGTTACCGCTGGTTGCAGCATCTTGTTCATCTTCACTTGACGATCCACTTGAAGAGCTACTGAACGTCGTCGGTGTAAACGTCTTTGGCAAACCATCGTCCAGCGTCAAATGCATAGAAGCACCATTCTTCACGTCAATCGTGCGCTGTACCGTCTTGACGATCAAATACAGCTGATAGATATCGCCAGCATTGACATACACCTTATCTCCCTTCCTGATCCACGGAATATCCGGCGCGTCTACCTCATACTCCCAAAAAGGATTTTTGAACATGTCCAACATGGCCTGTGCTTCTTTTTTCGCCTCTTCAAGGCTGGCCGATTCATTTCTATTGACAACCTTCTGCAATGTGCCGAATTTATCCGTGTTCTCGGATACCTCCGCTTCAACCGCTGGTCGTGAATCCGTCCCTTCTTTGCCTTGAAAGACGACCTTTGTAACAACGCCCTCCATCGTCTGCACGCTCTTTGTCTGAACGACATTCTGATAGGCGTGCAGCTGGTAGATCTCTTCATTGATGCCAACAGCCAATATGCGCAGCTTGTCTTTCTCACTACGCATCACATACCGTACTCCGGTGCGATCCTGCACTTGCGATAATATGCTGTCTTGGAAGATGTTCGACAGCGTTCCCTTCAACATAAGTTTTTCATGGGTGATCGACTCATAGTTGTATTCCAGCTCAATGCCCCAGCGCTCACACAAAGCGCCCAAAACGTCTTCTGTGCTTTTTCCGGCAGAAAAGTAGTCGTAGTCCTCCGATTCCTGAAAATAAATCATGTTATCATAGCAGGTAAACGAAAAATCACGTTCCGTATTGCTTGACACGTAATCTTTACGCCAAATAAAACCGCGAAAGACTTCATCGTGCTTTTCACCATCATCGGCAAAAATAAAGATGCGTTGCCGCACCTGAATCACGCTTGTTGACCACACATCCCCGATCATTACGTTGTGAATCGTAACCACAGCCTTTTGAGCCATCTGGGTGTCTTGATCCGATAAATCAATCGAAATCAGCACCTGTGTTAAGTCGTATTTCGTACCGGCATCGTCGAGAATGTAGGCGGTGTAGTTCGGGTTTTCATACTTCGCCATCTTCTCGCCTCCTTATGCCGTTTGCGGAATGTTGATCGTCGTGCCGGGAAATATCCAGGTGCCGTCGTTGGAGCTGTGCCCCATGTTTGCTGCTGCATCGTCAAGCGCTTCCTTGTTGGCCTCATAGATCTCATGCCACCGGGAACCATCGCCCAAATATTGTTGCGCAATCGCCCACATCGAATCACCAGCCTTAATCGTATATGATGTTGTTTTCTCGGCTGGCCGTGAGGTCTCATCATCTTCTGATGATTCCTCAGACCCGCCGCTGCTTGCCGCCAGCGATTTCACAATCACAATTTCCTTTTTCTCTTTAAGATGAATATCGTAATTGATATCACGAAAAGCACCCGACAACGTGCCGTTATAGTCCTTCACATAGCAATCAAAATTAACCGGATACCCGCATATCAAGCAAGTAATCACCGTTCCTTTGGCCTTCCAATCCTTCAGGATATTGTGATAGTATTCCGGACTCATCGGCGTGCCGCGTAAAAGCATCAGCCCTGTATGCTGTAATCCTGGAAATGTACTTTCCCATTGAACCTCTTCCAGTCCAACCCCAGTTGGCACATCCACGGGACCTTTTTTCAATATCTCAAACGTTGCGACTGATGCCTCACCACTTTTGTAATAGATTTCATCCGGCAGCCATGGAATACGAATTTCACGGCTGCCTTCTTTTTCCTTCAAGTAGATGTCCACATACTTGGAATCGGCGTGAGAGCTGCTATTTTGTTTCTTCCAGTCCAGTGCCGCATTCATAGCATCTGCGACCGCTGAAAGATCAGGCTGCTTTTTTAGCGAATTCATCGCCGCATTCATAGCATCTGCGGCTGCTTGTAAATTTGCCATAATTAAGCACCTCCCAATGTTGGCGTATTTTCAAACTGCATCTGCAAAGCATCCGCAAGAATACCAGCAACCGTTTCGGCAATTTCACTGCCTTGTGCGCGAATGGCTTCAGCTACATTTTGACCACCGCTGGCGTCAACAGTGATTTGCACACTAACGCCGCCAACATTGACCTGAGCCGCCTCAGTGGGTGCCGCTGTACGCGCATTGCTCTCTGGCACTGCGCGAAAACGGAAGCCCTCATCCTGGCTACTGTTGTCAGACACACCGCCACGTGCAAAGCCTGGAATATCCATCATGTGTCCAGCCATTGCCCAAAGTTTGAGCGCTCGGTTTCGCCTCTGGCTAGAAAGCGGAATAATCATTTCCGGACCTTCTTCGCCGACAGTAACCAAGCGTGCGCCAAAGCTGCTTGTAAGACCACCCGTAGCATAGCCTGGAATAGTAGAACCACCGACAACGCCGCCTAATGCTTTGAATGCTTTTGGCTTCAAGTCTGACGGTAGACCGATGATCTGTGCAGACGCCGCAATGGTAATATTTGCATCATAGCGGTCTTTAACGCCAAAATCAGCGGCTGACAGACTTATTTGGTTCATAATTTGCTTATGACCCCACAGTTCGTAAGTAATATCCCACGAATCTTTTTCTTCAAGCCCAAACTCTTCACCAAAAACTTCAATAATGTTTTGAATGCTTTTTAGACCAGTAATTTCTTCAACAACACTCCATGCTTGAGATTCAGGAATACCGAAATCAGACTTTAGAAGCTCCACCATTTCCGTCTGGATTTCTGGCGTAATATTCACAATAGTATCTTTTGAAATTTCATCCGGAATGCTGTCTCCTATCGTCTTTCCAATATCCAACGCATCCAACTGCTGATAAATACCACTCATCATTTGCACCAGTGCTCCGGCAGCCTCTTCACTCAGGCTGTCAGTTCCGAGAATCTTACGCACCTCATCAGTACTCCAACTAATCGGGTCAATATCTGTTTTCAAAGCCTTTTCAATCGCACTCTGTAGTTTCGCCGTAGCATCATCACCCAGCATTTTGCCATAATTGCTATCAGCGATGATATCCAATTCAACACCCATCACTTGCGCTTTGACACTTTCTAACGTTGCTGTATAGCCTTCAGTTAGCTGCTGCACCTGTGCATCATATTCTTCTTGCGTCAGTGCTCCTTCGGAAAGCTGCAACTTCAGCCCACTCAGAGCTACCGTGAAAGCTTCATCATTAGAAGCCACACGTTCGTCTATTGTGACTTGCATTTGCTCCATCAGGCTATTGAATGATTCCATATCCAGTGTGCCACTGCCAAACTTGATTTTGACTAAATCCATTTCAGCCGATGATTCCGCTTCAGAGACCTTTTGCGTGATCTCTGCAATCTGTTGCTGTAAGTTGGCAATTTCGTTTTGCTCATCCAATGTAATGACGCCGTCTTCAAGAGCTATGTTGACCGTACTCGACAGCTCACCACCAAGCGAATCCAACTGATCTTGCAACTGCATATAAAATGCGTTTCCACTTTCGGTAATGCCTTTCGCTGAATCTTCATCGAGAAGCATCTCCACAGCCGCGGTAAATTCATAGTTCTTGTTTTCGACCAACTGCTTCGCTGATGCAATATAACCATCGAACTGCTCAACAATGCTTTCAACCTCATCTTCGTTAAATTTCACACCGAGAGAAGCCTTCCACATCCACTTGTCCATGGCAGAACCATAATCATTGAGTGATTGCACCGCCGCTTCTGCCTGTTTTTGTGCTTGTGTGAACGTGTCAAAGGCTGTGAGATCATCGCCCCACACAATCTGATCTGCAAGGCGTTCAATTTCTGTTGCTGTCAGCTTGATCTCACCCATGTTCTTTTTCATATTCTCATAGATGCCCTTTTGAAAAACCTCTTCAAGATCTTCCGCCGAAGCGTTGGAATCCTTTAGTGCTTCTTTCAAGCCTTCACTTTCAGCTTTTGCGGCTCGAATATCATTTGCCATTTTGCCACCTTTCCACGTGCCGACAGCACCACCAATACCGGCCCCAATAAGGCCACCAGCAAGTGTGCCAAGCCCCGGAATAATCGAACCAATAGCAGCACCCAAGGTCGCGCCGGATAACGTACCGCCAACTTTAGCGCCACCAGTCATCGTGCGAGCCTTCGATTCTGTCGCATCATCGCTGTAAGCACCGCTAACCATGTCAGCAATGCCGCTAAAAAGCGAATAACCACCAACAATACCGCCAGCGATACCACCCAAACCAAGGAGTGAAGCAGCTCCAGTACCTAGAGAAGCACCAGCCCCCATTGCCATTGCTGCTTTGCCGCCAACGCCTAATAGTCCGCCACCAGCCGTGCCCGCAGAACCCATAAATGCTCTAGCGGTTCCCGCCGCTCCAACAAGCGTACCAACACCACTAACCACCGAGCCAAGGCCACTTGCTACCTTACCGGCTGCATAGCCGCCAACGAGCACCTTTGCCCATCCAGGCAAAGCGCCCCAAACGCTGGCAACCGCATCTACAAGCTTTGCTGCTATGCCGCTGGCATCAAAGTTTTCAACAAAGCCCTTGGCAAAACTCTGGCCAATACTTGCACCGCCGTCTTCGCTCAGGCTCGTACCATCGAATACATCAGCAATGCCCAAAATGCCTTTAATACCATCGGATAGCATCTTACCCATTTTGCCACCAATTTCTCCGGCCTTCTGCGCAAATCTTTCCTGATTGTCGTCCCACCACTCACTAAGTGGATCTGATACAACACCCTTCCAAAGCATACTGAACTTTTCACCGAGTGTCGCATTCTGAAACTCAAAAGTGTCTGTGATTTCGTTGACACGCTTGACTGCGTTCTCGAATTTGTCAGCGAACCAGTTGGAAATATTGGAACCTACCTCGTAAAGCATGTCGCCCAAATCTTCGAGGCCGTCCTCTGCGGTACCGAGAAGCTCAACAACAGAGCCAAGACCTCTCTTTGCCCCGTCTTGTAACCCTTGCCCCCAGCGTCTGAACACGCTAATTTCGAAAGCGTCCTCAATCTGCGACTTCAAACCTGCAACAGTTTCGTTTGCTGTAGCGTCCATCATGCCCTCGTATTCTTTCATACCGGCCATGATTGCTTCGAGACCCTCATTGGCCATGATGCTTCCGTTTTCAAGGTCTTTAGCCAGCCTTGCAATACCGGCATCATCTCCACCGTAGCCGAGACCTTCTGCAAGGTATTTCTTAGCTGAGATGCCCGCTTCTGCGAGCTGATTTAATTCTTCGGTGGAAACCTTACCTTGTGTCTTGATCTGGGCCAACGCTAAGACAATACGTTGTAAGCCCTCTGAGCCTTTACCGGTTGCCGCCGCTGCGTCCCCGATGGTTCTCATATCGTCGATAATATTTTCAGCATCCCAGCCCATTGCAATCATCTGTTGCGTGTTCTGTATAACATCCGATGTCTTAAACGGCGTTGCCTGTGCGAAAGCGTCAAGGTCATCCATCATTTGTTGACCGGCACTGTCACCAAGGAGGGTAGAGAAACCGATTTGTGCGCCGCTGTATGCGTCTGCTATAGCTACTGGTTTTGCTACAAACGCATTTGCCGCTAATCCTGCCGTGATGGCCATTGCGAGGGATTGAATGCTGAACAATGTGTTTTTGATCTTCGTTAGTGGTGCTGTCGCCATATCCTTCACAGTAACGACCGTTTGCCACGTTTTCCGCGTCAGACTTGAAGCAGCACTTGACACCTTATTGATGGTGCTGAGCGCATTTGAATCCTTGACAGCAAGTACACCACGATATGTTCGGTCTGCAAATTTCAGCGCCGCACGTTCCGCCTTCAAGATTGTTGCGGTCGCCTTGTCTTTAGCCGAAAGCTTCACGGCCTTATCACCACTTGTCAGCTTTGCAATCTTCTGATCCAGCGTATCCAGCTTTTTGATCAACTTATCTGCGCTTCCATCAATAATGACCTTGCGCGTGTTCTTGCCTAGGTTATCCAACTTCTTTTGTGTCTTTTCAGCCGATTTTCCCAAGCCCTTAATGGATTCATCCGCATTCTTCGTTTTGTCAGTCACATAATCATGAAACCGCGCTTCAATGTCGATGATTACCTTATCAGACATCTCTATCCCTCCTTCTTCTTTGGTTTTGATAAATTTCCGACCACAACCGGCATATCACCACGCTCAACAGCAAGTTTCATACAAGCCGTCATGAAATGCCGCTCACCATCAGGAATCGGATCGTTCACAGTCCGCAGACCCATATAGACCCCAGGTTGTACCTTTTGAAAAATGAAAGCGACATAGACAAAAAATGCCATGTCGCTTTCAAGTATTAGTTTTTTGCGTATTCTTCATAGTCCATATCGTCTGATTCAAGCTCATCATTCAACCCGCTGATATCCAGGACCTTATCGAACAATGCCGACTTTTCGCCGGCTGTCAGTAAAACGTCAATGCCTTCCCAGTTCTCCATCAAGCCCCTTCTTTGCTTGACAGTAGGATTGCCCCAAATCTCTTCCTGGTCCTCTTCAGTCGTTGCCAGGTAGATCACCCAGCTTTTTAACGTCACATTGTTGATCTCCTTTTCGATCTTAGGCAATTTCTTACCGTTTGGATTAGGGATCATGACCGCTGCTTTCTTTCGTGCGAAACGAATCTGCTCGTCACTGATTGGATGAATATGAACATTGAATAGGAATTGACCACGACGACGAATTTCTACCTCTGTCACAAAATCATCGTTATCCTGGTAATCCATCGCAGTAAGCAGAGCCTTAGTAAGGTCATACTCTGCTTCCTTGCGATTGCTTGCCATATTGAGACCTGTAACGTTGATCTTTTCTTCTTCTGCCATTCTGATTACCTCCTAGATAATTAACCTACAGCGTTTTCGTACAGGAACGTGCTTGCAATAGACGAAATGAATTTTGGAATCTGGTTGAGTGCAAAGCTCTGTTCACGTTCAACAACTTCACCAGGAGTGAGCGTCTGAAGGCCGAATGTGCCATTAGGAACCGCACCATTGAACGCAAGTCGCTGTTCCTGACCATCTGGCTTATAAGCCACACCCTGGAAGTTGTAAGATGGAATTTCACCACGCTGAATAGCTGCAAGCAGTGGTTCCATAATCAAATCATCGCGAATAACCATCTCAGTGAATGTTAAATCAAATGTAACGCCGGTCGGAATTCTGTGAACCAGAATCGAATTAACAGGCTGTCGTTCTGTCGTATTGACATTCATCATGACACTGTATGTATTGATTTCTGCAAGGAAGTAATTTTTTCCACCAAATTCAACAAACAGACGGCCATCTTTACCAGTCATTAACTCTGTAGTGTTCAGAGTATTGTTTTGTCTTGCCATGTTCTAACCTCCTTTACGAGTTTTGGCTATATCTGAACTGATAGCGCAAATAAATTTTCTCAAGGCTATCAATATCATCAGCACGAACAATGAACCATGCGCTGTCGCCTTCTTCGCTAGGCATATCTGGATCTTGAACAAACTCAGCTCCAGCGTAGAGCTTACCTTCATTTCCACTCATCGCATCAAGGATACGCTGCCCTGCTTGAATCACGTCTGCAATACCATCAGAATCATTAGACACACGACCAACCTTTGGCCCAAGTACACGGTCCAGGCGGTCGATGATTTCAAAGCGCACCTTTGTGCGGCGAATCTTCTTCCAGCCATCATCCTGTGTTTCTTCATCTGGATTAACCAGCGTGTTGATACCGCTGTCGTACCAAATCGCACCATCCGGCGATTTAGATAAAAGCAACATACCAGCATCAATCGCTTGTTCATATTGCGCATAGGTGATCGTTTCACAAAGATCTGTCGCATCGTTAAGTGTCAAATGGGTAATGCCCTGGTTGGATGGAGTAGCAGCAATAGCACCAGCAGTGCGTGCAATAGCAAGTACCCCTTCCTTCTTCACATTGCCTGCCATATACCCATTTCCGAGATAGACCATTTTGTTATCGTTAAACTGAGCTGAATGTTCAAGTCGATCTTCATAATCCACTTTGCTCGTTTCACCAGTTACGCCAATGCAAAGCTTGCCTAGCTCATAAGCGTTCTTGATGTACTCGTGCATAAGCGTGCTCAGTGTGAGATCATCGTCATCGTCTACGTCAAGGCACATCGTATTGAAATAAAACGGTTCAAACGCATCAAACGCTTTGGAATAATCATCATTGGTAACAACCGGATCAGCACCACCCGACAGCTTGCCGCTTGCCACAGCAACCGCCGGCACAACCGTAGGTAAAGTACCTTCCGGTGTTACGGATGCCGTAATATAGTTAGAATCCTCATTAACAGCATCCACAAGGTTCTGTCCCTCAGCGGTTTCATCAGCCTTAAAATCAATGCTTTCTACAAGCGTAGTGCCAAAGTAAACCAAAACCTCTTTTTTCTTTGGATCAGCAAGCTTGGTTTGAATAGCGACACTCAACTCCGCAATGCCCGGATATTTCGCGGTAATAGTAAGACCGGTGGTCACTTCTGCACTTGCAGGTGTACCGCCGGTCCCCAATCTGTAGGTATATACAATTACTGCTCCTCCGTTGAAGAGTTCTTTCGCTGCTGGTACGGTGAATTCTGCATTATATTCACCATCGCCATAGTTTTTCTTTAGCATCGTCTTATTGGTATTAGTCACAACTACACCAAGTGGTCCCCAGCTCGCTTTAACCGGAATGGCACAAATACCATCTCTGGCCTCAACCATCGTATCCAATCCGATGTTCTCATGACGCTGATACACACCTGGCCGCTTTTTGATTTCGCCCTCTCTGTAAAATACAGCCATTTACTTGACCTCCTTATTCTTGAAATTATTGACAATTTTTTTCGCTTCACTCAAAGTTGCACGTTCCTTCTTCGCCAGCTTCAACGCCGTTGCAACAATAGCGTAAGATGTACCAAGCGCTCGATGGTTCTTAGCCAAATAAGCCGCTTCATATACACTTTCCGCTTGCTTCGCAGATTGTGTCTGCGTAACTGGCTCTTTCGGCTGTACCGCGTTACTTGCAGGCTGTGGCGTAGATTGTGCCGCCGTTGTAGTCGTTTTTTGTTGTTCATCCATATTCTTTTAGCCTCCGTCCTTTACAGTAATATCATTAAGCGTTTCAAGATTGCCGAACGCCACGATGATTCCATAAGTAGCATCTACTGTGAGTTGTCCCGTCTTTAGCGGGTCTGCACCATTTTCAATGACATTATCGCGATTGACCATGATCGGCGTTTCATTCTCTTTCATCAGTCGTTTTTGGCTATGGAGTCTAATGACAAGATCGCGTGCCAATTTGGCCGCCGTCTGATAATCTCTCGAAAAAATATGCCCTCTAACCGAAGCCTCGCGCCACAGCGTCTGGTAGGTCGAAGGAATCCATGTACATTCCTTGTCCTGCACAACGCGCCAATAAATAGCACTTTCTTCATCCGGCTTCCATGCGGTCGCCGGTAATGGATCGTGGTTGATAACATGCAAACCGTCAATCTCAGCAGCCCAAGCATTAAACCGCGAGACAATATCAGGTGTGTCCGTCGTAATGATCGGGAAACCTAAAAGCGCAAAGCCAATGGTACAGCCAATCACATGTTCTGTCGGTTCTGTGAAATAGTTCGTTGTTTTCCATTGCGCTGCTACCGTGAATGTGCCGCTTGAAAAAAAGTAACCGTCGATGAATCCTCTAACGAGGGGTTCCAATTCTTCCGGCGTTACAAATCTGGTTACATCGTTCGGATAGGCTTGACCATCTTTGCACGAAACATCCACCATGAGCGTACCGCCCATCGTGCGTTCGGGGTCACCTTGAATATCCACCGCGAAAACAATGCGGCTGTATTCAGTTCCATCCGCCCATAAAGGGTCTATATCTGCTGGTGCTTCCTGATTGAATATAGCGGGTTCGCCGTCATATACAGCCAAAAAGGCCGTCAGTTCCGGTTGCGCTTTAAGATGGTTATATAATGCTTCTTCGATCATATCGCCCACTCCTTAGAAATAGTCTTCTTCGTAGATTCGCAATATTTCCGGCTTTGCTGCCTTCAAAATCTTCTGTTGGTACGGACGTGGAGCCATCTTTCCACCTGGCGTTCCATTTTCCAGAATATCGCCAAGCACATAAGCGCCATTATCTGTCTTCACCGTGCTTTCAATGATTGCTCGGTGCGTATCACCAATAGACGTTGCTTTAGGACGCCAGCTGTGCATGAATGAACCAGTTCGCACTGCCGGAACCTGTCCCGGAGCAGACGCCCTATATCGTTTCTTGGTTCCCGGCACCCTGTACCAGCGTCCACCATGACCAGCTTGCTTCTGTAACACATCCAGTGACGCATTGCGTAAAGCATTCGCCGCCCGATAGGTTCTGTTTGGTAATTGCGTCCGAATCATCTCCATCTTTTGCCGAACAATCAAACTGATCTCTTGCACTGCAAATCATTCCTTTCAAGCACGTGATAAACCGTAAAATGGCCGATCTCCACCGGATCATGGACCGTTTCGACATAAAAAAAGCGGCTTGCGCCGGTTTCACCTTTTGGAACCACCTCAAGAACGTCGGTGGCTTGTGCTCTGTTTACCGTCCCACGTTGCACGATTGTGTGGCTTACGGGATGTCCATTCTGCTTGAATTGTTCTATCTGCTTAGGAGAACATTGCGTAATAATGCCGTAGAACGTACCCGCTGGCTTCATATTCGCTGTATGTGGTCGGCCAGTGGTTGTTGTTGCGCCATCGCGCTTCCAGACCTGTAGTAGCTGATTGCCTTGTCCAGGTCTTAAAAAACCTCTAAACGACATTTATTCGCCTCCCTTCAGAATTTGCGTCTATTAGCCTGCATATCGTCATAGAAATACGGTGTACCATGGTGTGGCATAAGCGATCCCGGATCACCAGCACGAGGAACACCGGCTAATGCCGTTTGCTCCTTCTTTGCGTCGTCATACATTTTCTTCCAACGCTCATAACGCTGATCCAAGCTGTATGAAAGCCCATCAATACTCGTATTCACCTCATAGGCCATCTTCATCATGATCGCTTCCAGGCACTTGAATTTCGCTGTTCTCCAGCTTTTCCCGTATGTTGTAATAATGGCGATATATTCTTCGTCGCAAAGCGGACTGGCGATACCCTCCATATCAACGACCGTGTCGCCGAGTTCAAAGCGCATCTGATCCAGCCCGCGTAAAGTAATCTTTGTTGGGTCGTAGGAATAGGTCGCCATCAAGCCTCACCGCTTTCGGTGAGCTTCTTGCCTCTCGCTTGCGCTGCTTCCTTAATCGCTTTGCGCTGGTCCGCAAGATGCAGCAAAATCAACGCATCATTTTCAGTCATACCGCCGATTACCTTTTCCGTTTCTCCCACCGTACTCGTAAGCACTGTAAAAACGTCCTGAATGCCCTTTGGCGTGACTTGTAATGTTAATAGATTCCCATCTGCTTTAACCTGCACAGAAACAAGCTCAGGGGCTTTTGGTGAGATTTTAGCCTGACCACTGGTATTTACATACTCGCTTTTTGCAAGAATCCCCATTTTCACGAGCTTTTTCTCTGCGCCCGGCTGAATAAGTTCATCCGGAACAGTTTCGCCGACCTTAAAGCGCTTATCTGCAAAGCAGCAAGGTTTCAGGGCTGTGTAAGCCATACGGCACACCCCCTTATACGCAATCTTTCAAGAAGATAGCAAGGTCATCCGCTGTTTTCTTCATGTCAGCAGCAAACAGCCCTTCGATGAATTCCGAATGCGTACCGCCTTCGCCTGAATACTGAACGGTAGGCATATACTGACCATTACCAAGCATATCCCATGTGAAGATATAACCAGCAGATGGCTCATCAATAGCAGGCGCATTCGTCGCATAAGCAAGCAGCGCTGCCTTTGGATCGCAAATAAAGTTCATATCTGCTTCTGTACCAAATACAGCCTTGTTATAGATGGAACTCATGACAACGGTCTTTTCAATGCCGAAAAGTTCAGAAAGCACGCGCTCATTGACGGTTGCCGGATTGGCTGTAGAACCACCAAATTTAACGCGCTCAAGAACATCTGGATGGACTTTGAGTGCATTGAAGGCTTCTTTGCCAAGCGCCAGTCTGTTTGGACGGCGACCGGTGTTCTGCTCTACCTCGGTGCAAAGGTCGTCAATGAGTTTGACAGGTTCACAGTTTTCATCCGTGAACTTGATGAACTGATTGCTGCCAGGAGTGTATTTAGCACCGCCAGTCCATTCATTCCCCCAAACGCCAGCTTTGAAGAAGTTTTCAGCGAAAACAATATCCTGATGAAGGTTCATCTGTTCAGCGATGAATTTCACCTTTGCGCGGCGTGGGTCAGCTACACCAGGTGCATTGGTACGTCTGTAATCAAGTGAACTAATCTGGTCAATACCAACAATGACCTGATCAACATGGCACGCATAGGACTGGTCAGCCTGGCCCATCTGTGCTGGCTGTACCTTGCCAAATTCCGGTTTGCGTGCTACGTTGTCGCGAAGCAAGTCTTCTTTAGCGAAGGTGTAAAATCTAGCACTGGACAGCTGCACAGGGCAAATTGGAAAGATGGCTTTCGCCACATAGCGGCTTGCATCTTGGAAGTACGCCATGGACAGCTGCGTTAAATATTGATGTGGCTTAAAAGAGCCTTTTTGAATTTCGTAAGTTAATTGCTGTGGAGAAATTCCGTTCATGTATTATCCCTTCCTTTCGTTCATTTTTGGGTCTTACACACTGGCACTTACCGTGCCACAACGACCGATCATAGCAGTAATGTACTGGTCAGCTGCTGTAGCTGCACTCATAGCGATGGCGCAATAGCGTTTGCCGCTGGTAGCAGGAATGAAGCGTCCGCTGTTATCTACCATAAGTTCCTGCCCAACTTTGACAGCTGCGCCAACGATTACATGACCAATGTCTTTAATTTGTACATACACATCTTCGCCAGCTTTAAGCTTTTCCTTGTCGTTGGTCATAATTGCTACACCAATCACGGTATCTGTATCTGCTTTAGCCGTGGTCAAATTGCCGTTATCGTCGTACTTCATCGCACGGCCTCTAAGATCTACATAATCAGTATCCAGTTTTCCAACGATAGTTGGAGAGTCGTTAATACTTGTTGCTAAATAAGCCATTCTTCATACCTCCTTACGCATTGTATTCACGGTCATACTCTGCAATCAGTTCCGGATTGTTTTCCCATGCCTTAGCCACGGCCATGTCATAGGACAATTCCGGATCTTTTTCCATGTAAGACTTTGCAATAGCCTCCGCCTTACCTACGGTGGTCGCCGCTCCGCTTGCACCAGTGCTCTTGCCAATCTCAGCAAAGAGACCAGATTTTTCGACCAGTTCAAGGCTTTTGTCAAGGCTTGCAATATAAGACTTATAGAGGTTTTCATCTGCCTGAAACATGTCATACAGGCTCTTTGCAAGGTCTTTTTCACCAAGCACCTCATATTTCTTTGCAACGTCCTCGAATTCTTTCATGGCGAGGGATTTTTCAAGCTCTGCAATGCGTGCTTCCTGACGTTCAAACGCAGATTTGAAAAGTTCATAGTCTGCATCTGCGCTCTTGCGGTTTTTGCAGCCTTTGTCAAGTTCTTCCTCATCATCTACAAAGAAATCATCGTCTGCTTTCTCAAACTCTGGCATGACACGGCGCTTTTTCTGCGCTACAGGTGGTTTTTCGTCTTCCATTTCTTCCTCACCTGCTTCTGGATCAACCATTGCTTTGGCAATCAAAGCTTCATAAGTTTTCAATTCGTCGTCGTCAAAACGGCTCTTGTCAATTCTGATCATACGGTCATCATCCTTTCTCACTTGATCGTCATTATCTTGTGCATACATTCCATCAGCACTTTTATAGAGGCAGATATCGGCTTTAGGGTTTGCCCCAGCTCTTACGAGATCCACACTCGTTAAGCGCATTTTCTTTAACTTCGTAGCCACTTCATCACCTCCACTGTTCAGGTTTTGTCCATCCCAAACCCTCCCTTCTCCCTTTTTCAGGGCATAAGAAAAAGACAGTTTAACGACATATCCAGGTCGGACGGTTTACCGCCATTATTTAATTTTGAAAGCCGCTACCAGGAGTCGAACCCTGAACCCGCTGAGTACAAAACAGCTGCGCTACCAGTTGCGCCATAGCGGCATGAAAAAAAGACCGTTTTACGACGTGTCCAGGTCGAAATTCACCATTCCCTGCTTCACAGGGTACGTACCAAAGCCCCACCGGCGCGCCATCGGTGATAACAGACTTAGAGCAAAAACATATCGCAATTAGCAACATGCGTGCTCAGCACGGGTATATCGCAGTTTAACGACGTGCTCAGGTCGATATATATAGACCGCATATACAAATATATGATACAATAGACTAAATTTTACGAAAGAGGGAATCCATTATGAAAAACAGGCTCACCGCTATTTCAATCCTAGCGCTTTTGCTTGTTACGCTCTCCGGATGCGGAGGAGAAACTACTGTCAGCGCACCGCCAGAAAGTTCTGCATCGCATGAAGAAACCGCAGAACCAACAGTGATTGATTATGATAACCGCGCATTATGTGGCAATGAACTGGTTGATGTGGCTCTTAAGGATATTCATCAAGATGGTATCACACTCACAATCACAAGCAAAACATCAGAAATCCTCACGTTAGACTGTGACGGCCTCGCCTTCGACGGTCAAAGCGTCTACCATGGCAATATATCCTATCTCCACGAGGAACTTGTGCCAAACACCTCTGTGGAAGTAGAGGTGGCCTGTGACATTGGCAATAACATTAAACATCAAACTTTGAGCGGACAGTTTAATCTTCTGAAATACGATGAAGACGGTGGTGGAAATAGTATCGCATTACTGCCTTTCAGCATTGATCTCGGCTATGAAGCCAACTCAATCTGGAACTATCCAACCGACACAGATCCTCAAAGTGGTCAAGTCCTCTATGAAGATGATCGCTTTACGTTGCGCTTCTATCGAATTATGGACTCCACCTTTGCACTCACCCTCGAAAACAAAACCAGTGAATATTATTCAGCCACATTCAGCAGCTTTGTTGCTAACGGAAAATCTCTTGATAACACCCGTGTTGTCTGGGCAGATGCACTCCCAGGATGCACGTCAATATTTTCCACAGAATTCACCGATTTAGATCTTGAGAGCGAACTCTCCGCTGGCTCCACCGTTTCCGGTATCGTGCAGCTTTTCGGATCGGACCACAGTGGCGCGGGTCAATTAAGCTTTAACATGACAATCGAATGACCATCAAAGCCCTGTAAAGGGGCTTTTTTTATTTCCTATCCTATCGCACGATACAAAAAAAGCCACCTTTTCAGGTGGCAGATGTTCAGTTTCAGGGAATTATATCAGCAATTCCTTTTAAGGCTCTAGCTGCTTTGTTCATTAAACTATTTTCTTCTAAGTACTCTAATCCCTTCAGCGTCAGACGCGGACAGACAGAATATTGTACGAAAGGATCTCCGCCGAAGGGCAGCTTTCTTTCGTTGATTCCTTCGATATATCCTTCCTTTGCCAGCATAAGCAGCAGCGCTTTTCGCTTGTTTGCGGATACGCCCAGCGCTTCCGGTGAAATCGTCTCATAATCAAACTCATCGTAATCCATCGCATCATAGAGTGCCTTGAGTATTTTGTATATGACCTTGAAATCTTCCATAACTCTACCTCACTCACCCATGACCCTGTTGAATTCATCAATAGCCTGCTTTACGCTCTCTGACGCCGTAGCTTTCGCCGTAGGACTATTGCCATCCATCGCCCATTGGCTTCGATATGGTTCATCATAACAAAAATCTGGAAGTGGAGGCTCTATTGGCTCGTTCAACAATCGCTTTGCTTCGGCATTCCATCGTTTAATTTCTTGCTTTAGTTCTTCCGGAGCATCTGCTTTTGCAACCAACCTTCCTCCGTCCCAATCCCATAACCCTGAATACACATCGTTACTAAGAATTTTAGGCGGCATAATAATCATCGCTCTCATCCCTTCAATTTCTATACCAACCACTTGCTTTGACTACTGCCTCAGATTCTTTTCTTGGACTAATGGATGTATTAACTTCTGAGAACGCTTCTGCAACAGCTTCCGATCGTTTTTCTCCAGCATATTTGCTAATTCGTTTTCCAACCTCATCAGCGTCTATTCCTAAGGATTTTGCAGCATCATCTACCCATTTTTTCTCTGTACTATGGTTTGAAGAATCACGGTAAACAGTTATTCGCGGACCAACATCATTCTTAGGAAAAAGCTCATCAGGCTTCAATCCTGCATTCTGTTTTCTTGTTATATTAGCTAAGACATGGCCATATTCATGCCAAACAACGGATTGGTAATTCGTTCCTTTTGGGAAATAGCCCGCATCTACACCATTTTTATAAAATGACTGTACATAGTCCAAGCCTTGACCGTAATCATTTGCGTTAAACTGTAATGACACATTTCCCGTTTTTGTGTCCAATTTCGTTCTAGCTACTACATCATCAGGCAAATCATCAGCAAATTTCAACTTGTGAACGGCACCCTTCGTTTCTGGATATTTACTTTGTATTTTGGATATTTCACCATTAACATGATTGATTACATCTAAATCCATTTTACCATAATTTACGCTCTTAAATCCAAGATTATTCTTTGCGTAAGTAGTAGCTTCTTTTTTGGTCTTTGCAGGCTTGAATTCTACTTTCATAGCCTCCGACTCTTCATGTCGCGTTTTTTCCCTAGCTATCGCTTTATCAGCCAATCTTTGCTGATAGCCAGCCCTAGTTCTAATCGTGAAAGATGTCGCTCCACTGGCAGTAGTAAAACGACCATCAGGGCCATGATAAGGATTAAATTTCTCTACTTCCTCGATACAATCAAACCTGTCACTTTTTCCAATGTGTTCGGTCACCTCTTCAAGAATAAAGTTCAAAGACCGGTAGAATGGCGGGTGCGCGTCTTCTTCTTTGATGGTGGTAGGATCAATCCAACGTGGATCGGTCATTTCCTTTTCGTCCGTTTTGGGCTCACCTTCGTACTCTGTGCAGATATACACATAACCTGTGTCGTTATCTTGTGTACCTAAAAAGTACAAATTTTTGCAATCAATTCCAAATTCTTCCTTCGTTTCGCGGATTGCAGCCTGTTCTGGAGTTTCGCCCGTCTTAATATGACCACCAGGACCACCCATTTTTCCTTTGCCATTGCGTTCGATGCGTGTTCCTACCAGAATCTTGTCATCCTTCAAAACAATGACGCCACAGCCCTTGCGTGTATCTCCCTTGACGACCGGCACACGTTCAGCGCGCCCTTCAATGGAAAACATGCGATAGGTGCCGTTCTTAATGCGCTTCCACGCATCATCATCTTCAATATAGAAACCAATCCACCATCCCACAGGCAGCGTTCCCGGAGCAAGCCCCATAGCCTGCTGCTTTTCCTCCGTGAATACACAGCTTTCTACCAACTTCCCCTTCTTACGGAAATTCGACAAATGTTCTTCGCCTGTATCACGGAAATTCAGCACATATTCATAGGCCGCTTCCTCAAGGTCTTCCGGATCAATCATGTCATGCTGAATATCTTCCAGCTGCTCACCATTCTCAACGGCAATAGACGCCCAGCCAAAAACAAGCCGCTTATCTTCATCCGCCTTAGTGATCTCTACCTCCGCATGTGCGTTTTTTTCAACATCTTCAATCGACGCCAACTCCACAAGGGTATCTATTTCATTGATAAATTCGCATCTTCCCATTTGTCACCACCTGCATCAACCAAAAACAGTACGCCCATTTCTATAACGATAAGTGGTTTTCCCTTTTCCTCGAGTATCCCAACCTATTCCCAACTCATAATCTGGCTTGTTCGTGTTCCATCCATTACGTGCATTTTTCAAATTATCCATTTCATTGCGTTTAAGGAACTCGGCCTTGCCGTCTTTGATCAATTTACTAACAGTATCATTGGACAATGTTCTTGTCGGTCTATCGAAATCCCTGTACTGACCTCCACCAGAAACAAAGTAAATCTTTCCCTTGGTATTCTTTCCTGACGTGACGCGCATACCAGTACCAGGATCACCCATAGTAACGCCACGGCTTTTAACTTTTTGGCCACTTGCTGCACGTTCCTTCTCTCTTGCAATAGCTCTGTTCGCCATTCCTTGCTGATATCCCGCTCTCGTGCGAATCGTGAAAGAAGCCGCGTTTCCAGCACTTGTAAACCTTCCTAATCGGTCATGATAGGGATTATATTTCTGCACCTCATCAATGCAGTCAATTTCAACAATATAATCAATATTTCTCATGTCTTTCACCTCACTTCAACACCGACGGCGTAACTTCCACATACTTCACACCGCAACGGCAGGAAGGATGCGCAGGCGGCGTGCGCCGGATGCCGGGATTATTCCGCGCCAATCGCGTCGGATAGTCAAATTCTTCATCCATGGCTATGCGCTGGCCGTCAAGTGCCCGGCAGATATCACACACACGATCATCATTGCCAGCTACCCAGACCTTCACACAATCGCCCATCAGGCCAAAGTTCTGCGCCTGTCTTGTGGCAATATCAGCGCCCTTGTTATAGGCAAATGCCAACTCCGTTCGAGCAATGTTATAGCCCCTGTAGCGGTGCTTTCTGGCCGCATCCCTAATTTGCAGCTCAAGCGCACGCTTCTGATTCACACCATGACAAATCAGCGCCTCGTAATAGTTCAGGTTCGACCGCGCTTGCTGATGTGTCAAACCAACCATTGCACGAATAGACCGCGCCAGTTTGTCCACCGTCATATCCTCAAGCAAAGCCGCACGCTGCACCACCGCTTGAATCGCATCCATCTGCTCTTTCGAGCTGCGTGTCACAAAATCCGCTGCACGTGTCTGCACCCACTCTTGAACGCCCTCATACATTGGATCATACCAATTTGAAACGTAAGCCATGCGGTGCGCTTGAAGCCATTTATCAAGTTCCTTAGCTGCCGCATCAACAGCCGCCAACCATGTAGGCTGTAAATATGTCGTTACAAACACACTGTAATCTTGTTGCCACTGTTCCAGATACACCGGACTGATCTCACCATCCAAAATAGCCTCACGCAGTTCTTTGTACGTGATTGCTTGCTCTTGGTTGTGCCAAAACGTCACAAGAAAATACACTAAGTTTGGTGCGTTCTTATCCAAAAATGACACCAACGCATCACGCACAGTGAATTCAGCCATGATTACCGCCTCCCTAGAAGCTTCTTAGCAACCTCAGCGTTCGCAGCATCTTCCTCATCTTCTTCAGGTTGCTTATCAACGTCAGATTCGTTTTTAAGCCCTTCTTGCTCTTTTGGAATATCATTCCTTTCAGCGTTTGCTTTGCGCTTTTCTGCGGCCTTCTCGGCCTCTCCTATGAGGAATTCAATGCGCCCATTATCTACGCCAGCATCTTCCAGAAGATCAACCGCCATTTCTCGTGTAATTGAACCACGTTGATATTTGTCCATCACCGCAGTAATTTTATAGAGCTTGTCGCCCTTTTTCTTACCATCCTCACCCGGCTGTGGCTGCACCGGTGCCGGATTTTCGATTTTTTCCGGCAATCCACCCACACGGCGAACTTCTTCCTCAAGTTGTTCGTCAGGCTGCAACACACCAACACCAACCATCTCTTTGATAAACGTTGCAAACGATTGTAAATCTGGCGTCTCAATGTCTCCGTGAACCATCTGCGGATAGTCTGTAATCCCTTTGAACGCATCCCCGTTGATGTCGATAAGTCGTGGAATGCCCTGATTATTGAACACCTCACAAATCACATCCAAATACGTTCCAATGGCTAACGCGAAAATCTTTGTCTTACTGTCTGCAAGTGCAAACGAACCAACAGCCTGTTGCCCCAGCATGACAAAATCTGCCAGCACACTTGTAGCAATGCGCTTATCATAGCGGTCAATGATAGCATTCGTGTCAAACTGACGACGGCTTCCCGACGTCACAAGCTCGAACTTCCAGCCATTTTCACCGCCAGGAAGCACAAGCCCTTCACGTGCATCTCGGCGCACAGACGATACAATCATTTCAGCCTTTGCAAGAGCAGCCTTCATTTCTGCATCATCATCCCAGATCGGTAAATCAGGCGGTGCATATAGTACCGGAAAACCGGCGAGATCTCGCTCAATGCCATAGCCTTCAATTTCCTCGATACGCTTCTTGAAATACCAGGCTCTATATGCTGTTCTGAGAATACTGCGACCCTCTGGATTATCCTTTTTCGACCGTGTACGGAAATGCAAAGCCTTATCAAGCGGTATGGTCACCTGTTCAAAATTAGGCGGTGCAATCTGCGTCATTCCTGTAAGATCGTCCGTATCATCCTTGTATTCCCATCCGTAAAGCGTATCCTGCGAACGAATTGGCAGCTTACGCCAACCAATCAATCCATCGTTATATTTGCTGTTCGTGACAGGTGATTTCGTCTTACCATTGCGACGCTTATAGACAATTTCGTGGTAGCTCCAACCATAGGTTAAAAACGAAATGATTTCCGACAACGTATCTGCCCATGTTCGCTCCATGTCATTCATACACTGCTCAACAAATTCAGCAGCCTTTTTATCTACTTCCTGATTACCTCCAGGCTCTATGGAGAATTCAACATTTCGCATCAACATCTCAATGGCGAAAAGGATAGCACCAACGGTTGCATCATTATCAGCCATTTCTGTATAAGCCTGAACGCCGCGAACACCAGATAATTCTGGTAAAAATTCCTCGTAAAATACAGAAGGGCCAAAAGTGCCATAATAACGATTCTGGCCAATACGGCCTATTTCATTTCGCTTCGTTGTCATTCAATCACCCGATTTCAATAACACAATCAATACTTTTCTTTACCCATGATTTTGTAGAAGAATCCCACTTAAACCCAGCTGCCTTGATCTTCTCTTTGTTGGCGTAAGTATCGCCCTTTATGCGCTTAACGCCGCTGAGATTGTCCGGGAGACTGCCGCCTTTCGGGATTGTGAACTCAAACTTTTTCGATGCCGCACGCTGGTCTTGCAGATAGTTGTTGCTCAATGAACGCACGGCTCGTGCGTCCAGTTCTTTGCCAAGCATCTCGTTCATCTTACCTGTGTCGGTGATACCTTGCTTTTGCGCCTTGTTCTTCACTGTTTGGATGGCATCATTGTACGCCTTAGAATCAGCTAAAATAACATGCCCATTATTTAGGGCTGCATCTGATTTTTCCTTATCATACAAATCTTTAGTGTCATTACCTAACTTCATAGCTCTTGCTTGCGTTCCGTTCCATCCAGGCATAATAGTTACTGCAACAGATGCACCTTTCCACTCTGCCTTTCTATCGGCATCCATGTCTCCTGATGGCTGTTGCAGATCACCTGCATAGCGTTTGCGTTCTCGCTCTATGGCTGCGTTATGTGCACTGCTTGCACCTGGTTTGAATGTGAACGAGCGTGCCCCACCAGCCGTTGTAAAACGACCATCAGCACCGTGGTATGGGTTGAATTTCTCTATCTCACAAATGATGTCGTAACGTGATTTTCCAATAACATCACCCAAATCAATTCCTTTGAGCCATTTTTCATCACCCAAATTCACATAATTTATTAACGCATTGATTTTTTTCTTTTGTTCAAAGGGAAGATTACCCACCGCTGCAATACGGTTCATCTTCCCAGGATAAGTAGCAAGAAAATCATCAACAGCTTTATTTTTATAGTTTTCAACGTCTTCCCTGGTTATTTTGGGCTTTTGAGTGATTTGCTTTTCGTTGTCTTTTTTCGACTTTTTTTCTTCTTTAGGCGGTTCCGTCTTCCATTTTCCGCTCTTAGGGTCATAAACAGCTAACACCTTTGCATTTTCGATAATCGTTTCACCAGGATCATCTCCATACCGTTGCCGCTCTCCACCAATAATAACTTTTCTATCCCCAACATAATTTTTTGAAGCGTCAAGCGCACTTAGGAGCGCCGCTTCAACTTCTTCAGGGCTATCTTGGAACCTGTACCTGACAATATCAACAGCCGAAGTCCCACCGAGCGTTCTCCCGTCAGTCTCGTATGTTGATTGATCGTTTTCAAAATCCCAATCATAAGATTCACGTGCAGTATCACCCACAGCATAGTTCTCGTCAGGTGTTGGTGTACGTACACCTATATAGTTATAAGCATCTAACACGCCACTTTGCACCAATTCCGATATTGACAAGCCTCCATCCGATCCCTCAGGAGCAGTTGTAAATCTTCCCGTTTTAGGGTCATGCCATTTGTTGAACTTTTTAACTTCAATAATCACATCCATCATCATGTTCACCACCTATCTCAGCCAGTAGCTTTGCTTAGAAAGAACGCCCCCCGTCGTTTCCGATGGTGGAGCGCTTCCGGTATTCATTTTTTCGAGTTCATTAAAGGCGTTCGAGCCAGCGTCAACCAGATCCTTAAACTTCGATTCCGGAAACGCCTCATACTGACCAAGCAGCGTTTCCGTCCATGAACCTGCCACCACATCAACGTTCCCTGCCTGCCACTGTGCAGCAAACGGCTCTGCGCGGCTTTCCTTATCGCCCGATTCTTTCACCGCAACGACATTAAAGCCCGCCAGCATCTTGATATAGCTCTCTGCCTGCTCTTTCCCGGCCTGTCCCGGGTCTTGTGATAATCTAATTCTTACCCGCTTATATTTTGCCTTATCCGATACCGCGCACTGCTTCACCATCGCACGCACCTTTTCAGCCTTCAAGCGATTATTTGTCGCATCTGCGACCACATAGCGGCCATTTCTTCGTTTCCCCAATAGCACTGACGCTGTGAAAGCAGGATCACCGCCTTCGTCCGTATCAGTTGCTGCTAAGTCCCAGCCACGCACCCATCTTGCGACATCATCCGGCACATCGGTAAGCAATTCCGGCAAGGCACTGCGCGGGAAGTACAGCCCTTTCGCCGCCTTTATCTTCCAGTTGCCATACAACAGGCGCTCACGTTCGACAATAGAAAGCGCCTTTAAGTTCGCCAGATAGCCCTTATCCTTTGACAGCAATGCCTGATTGTCATAGATGTTCGATGCTACAAAAGAAACGCTTTTCACGTCATCCATGGTGATCTCCACGTCATAATCTGCATCGTTGGCAATGCGTACAACCTCATCCGGCGAATCGCCCCAAACGATTTCTTCATTCACGCGAGCCATATAGCGGATTTTCCCGCTTCTTTCCGGAATCGCGTATCCTGTATCTTGGTCAATCCACCATGAAATAAAATCGGCAACCCACGAATCAGCATCAGGGTTGCAGGAAGCACGCACATAAGGCTTTACGCCACACGTTGAGCGGTTACGAGATAACATATAAAAGAAAATCGTCTGACTAAAATGCGTCAGTTCGTCAAACTCAATTAGGCAAATTTCAGTTCCCTGCCACTTATAAACGCTCTCATCACGTTCGATATGACGCAAGCTGATTTTAGCCCCACTCGGGAACTTCCAATACGGTGCAGGGCTTTTGATAGCTCTAGCGCCAGGATAAAGACCGTAGATAGCAAAACTGGCATCCCACAAACCACCTGAGTTCATGATCTGGTTCGAATTTTTTCGGAAAATAACACAATCAAATCCCGGATTATCTACATGACGCAGCCCCTCATAGAGCAATGACCATGTTTTTCCACCACCGGCAGCGCCACCTTAGCTAATAGATGACGATATCAGCCGGGTTAGACAGGAACTCTTCCTGCTTCGGTTGTGGTTTGATCATCGTCATCTGCCATCACGCTCCTTTTCCTCCTCTTCGTCGCGTCCATTCGGCGGCAAATAGAACGTCACAGGGTTTACCGTCTTTCCACCATCGCGAACCTCGACAGCTTCTCCAGAATCTCCACGGCTCAAGCGTTCGAGCTTTGCTGCCACCTCAATCAATCGTGGAATATCCGATGGCTTCACCATCTCAATCTCTAAATTGTCGATTGCTTCTTCCACCTTATCCATAACCTTCTTTGAAATTCGGATATGGTTTCTGTGCATTTCGTCCAACTCTTCATGATAACGGGCCATTGCCTGACGATCTCTTTCATCATCCCAAGCTTCTACCCGCTTCATCCAGTCATAGGTCACACTCCATGTGGCAATCGAACTTAGCGAAATGTTCTTTTCATTCGCCACCCGCTGTTGAGTGCGTAGATGCGGGTTCATATCTCTGTAAGCACAAAAAGCTGCAAAAGCTTTCGCACTTTCTCCGGGTTGTCTTTCCCAGGGTTCTATATATTTTTTCCCTGCCATCTATCACACCCCCAATAATCTAAAAATAGGCATAAAAATACCGCGCTGGCAGTTGCGCGGTAAAAAGAGATAGGAGGAGGGATTATGTCTTAGTAGTGAGGTTCTTTTCTAAAGTATGTTCCCTTTTATGCTCAGTTTATATTGTATCAAGTTTCTAACTGCAATTTACTGCAAAAAACTGCAATTTACTGCAAAGTTGTCATTGAGACCTTGCCAAACTCATTCAAAGCCTCACCATGCAAACTGAAAATCGTTCGTAGTGAATAATGCAACTTGCTGGCGATCTCTTCCCATTCCAGTCCCTGGATATAACGCAACAACAAAACATTTCGCAGCTCGCTCCCCTCTACTTTCATAATCCCAGCCATCGCCTGTTGCTTTTTGACAACCAGTTCCGATACATGTTCTGCACACATCATTTGTAAATCCGCAATTTCTGCAACATAATCAGCCATGTCTTTGCCTTTACCACCTCGTGGCATATCAGACAACTCCATGGCTTTTAATCCCTCAGCAGCTTGTCTCAGTTGCACAATTTGCTGCTGTAACGTTTTTATTTCCAAATCCATCTTGCGAATGTCTTTTAGATATTCCTTAGCAGTCATCGCAGCCTCCTTTATCATCAAAAATCAATTCTTCATGTTTCTTTTTCTGCGTGTAAAAGCAACACCCATCCAGCCACATTTCCCCTCCTGTATATCTACACACTTGACACTGGAAATCACAGAATTCACACGTCTGACAACATTCTAACACCATCGTCATTCACCTTTTTTTCATCAAAACGAATGCACGCGCGAAAACTTTCAGCCACCTCACGCATTTCAACCATGCATTTTTTCCGCTCTGGTGAAAAATAAGCACATTCACCACAACATCTCTGCATCATCGTTCCACCACCTTCAGAGCATCACTCACAATATCCATTTCATGCCTGAAACCTTTCGTCTCGTCATAATGCCACATCAGAGCATCAAACGTACTGCCCATACCAATATCACGTGCATACATCTTTTTCTCATTGACTTCTGCCAGTTCATCCAACGTTAGACCATAATATGAGCTGGCGAGCGTCAGGTAATGCAAAACATCCGATAACTCCATCAACATTGCGCCGACCGGTAAGGAAATTCTCTCAAACTCACGCTTGCGCACAAGTTGAGCAACCTCTCCCGATTCACTTGCTAAACCGAGTGCCACTTCCACTATTATCTGACCGTTCATATCATGTCTCAAATTTATCTTTTCGTAGAATTCTTTTTTCACAAAGCAGCCTTCTTTCATGTTATACATTTGCTCATTTTTTGTTGTACTTGTGGTAGTAACGCGCCCGCCTTACAGAATCCTTATACAGCTCCGATTCTTCATGTTTTGCTTTCACCATCGCATCATGCTCTATACGCCATTCGCCGTAGTCCCTGCAACGTGCATGACACCCCGGATGACGCCTGTCACAGTCCTTGCATGGATTCTTCATGGCTGTTTCCTGATTTCAGGTCGTTGTGACGCGCAAAACAAATACCCGTCAATCAGCTCAAGGTTCTGTGCCAGCTCCACAAATTGTTCCAAGGTCTTGTAGGGGATTGCTCTTCGCTTATTTTTTTCCGCAACCAGCTCCTCGCTCATCAAAGCGTAGAAACACGCCCTTACATCGTTAACAGCTTCTCTTGCCTTTTCTATCTCCGCTTTCGTCATAGCCTATCCCCCCATCAATACAGCCCGAACGGAAGGTCTGCGTCCGTGAATTGCGCCGTCACATCCTCGCCATATTCCGCATAGTCTGGCGCTTGCGTTGGTGCTTGACCAGATTGACCATTGCCGCCACCAAGGAACTCCACACGGTTTGCCACAACCTTGTACGCCGTGCGCTTCTGTCCGTCTTTCTCGTACTTCTCAACCTGCAAGCGGCCATCAATGCCAATCCTCTGCCCCTTGCCCATATACTTCGCAAGATTTTCGGCACTTTTGCCCCACACATCAACGCTCACAAAGTCCACGTTATCCGCGCCATCGCGCTTGTAATCACGGTCAACAGCCACCGACACATTACACACCGCATTACCATTTGGCGTGTATCTCAATTCAGGGTCAGCCGTCAAACGGCCAATCAATATAACTTTGTTCATCTCTCAACCTCCTTGTCATTTTCCATTTTTCTTGCGCTTACTTTTGCCGCGCAAATGTCCTTCCAGCGGCTCAAACGGAATTGTGAATTGAATAATCCCGTTCGTTATCGAAATCGACTTGCCCAAATTGTCGTTTGAAATTCTCACTTGCAACGGTTTTCGTCTGATTTCCAGCATAGTTGATTCTAGTCCCATAACTTCAAGAAGTTTTTCCATCGTTATACCTCCTAAACCAATTTATAATTCTCTAGTTTAATTCACCGTTATTTTTCGTTTTAACGCTATGTTTTCGTTCTTCATAGATAAATACCCATCTTGCACATCACCATGCCGTTAAACCGAAAATATGGCACGAATTAGGCGATTTTTCAGCCATCGAAAATGTCTCGTTTTCAGATTTCCCGAAATTCGACCAAATCATCATAGCGAAACAGGAACAGCTTTTTCTTCACCGCGTACTCTTTTGTCTTGAATCCCTTCACGTCCTCCACGATAGTTTTTCCTGTCGCCATATCGACATAGCGGAAATCTGCCACATACTCCATCTTGCGCTGCGTCTTTCCGTTCCTCAGCCGCTTGGCTGGCAACAGCTCAAACCGCGGTTGTAGCTCAAGCTGTGTAATTTCCCCAGCCAGCATGAGCATTTTTAGCGTCACATACCGCCCAGCCTCTTTCTTGCTGTCGAACGTGTGACCATCCACGCACACCTTCTTCGCATTGTACTTGTTATAACCCATGCTGTTAATCCTCCACAATCGTGCCGAAATAGCTTCGGCTGTCCTGCAGCCAATCGCTTGCCACCGCAAGATTGTCCCGCAGCGACCGCAGCTCAAATTGCACGATCATATTTTGTTCTTGCATTTCGGCGATAAAAACACGCGCCGCCATCCGGTCAACCATCGCTTCAAGCTCCTGCAAGTCCTCGTAAAGATTGCTATATCCCAAAACCCGTCTCCTCCTTCAACGTGTCCATAATATCGCTGTACGTCAGTCTGCCCGCCGCGATATCGTCGTTGATCTCCGTGAACTTGCGATAAAACCGCTCAAGCCTGCTTTTGCTGAATCCAAGCTCATCACGGAGCGCAAGTCCCGCCGCCATAACCACGTTTCGTGTTACCTTATCCGTAAGATATTCACGAATTTCCTCCGTCTTTAACTCAACAGCTCTTACCGCTTCTCGATGCTGGATTTGCGCATAAACGTCTCGCTTTTGCTCTTGATGACGCTTAGCCTTATCTCGACGCTGTTTACGGTTCATGGCTTTGCCCTCCTCCCCTATCCTCACACTTAGTAACGCTCTCCACGAACTCACGATAATCACCCGCAAGCCCTGCACGGAACAACAGCTCACACATGACCGCGTGTTGCATTAACGCCCGCTCTTTTATCTCCGGAATCTCGCACTGTCTGCGATACTCCATCGTTGCCGAGAAAATCACGCCCACAAGGTTGTCATACTTCGCCCATGCCTCATCTCGATTCTTTGCAATCTTTCGCGCCTTAATGAAACACGAAACAATATTAACCAGCGACGCACAAGAAATCACCAACGCCACTGCACTTAACACATTTGCCAACGTTTCCATGCTCATACCCGTTTCCCCCTTTCGTCCACCATGTACACAACACGGCTCATCACCGATTGCTCGCCGTCATGCAAATACACGTCACACAGACGTTCGTTGTCCTCAACACCACTTAGCTTAATGTCCCACATACAAGCAATGCCAAGCATATCAAGCGTGTCAATCACGCCCTCCACATAATCATATGTCACTCTGTTTTCCGACCCTTGCACTGTTGCAATTTGTTCTGCAACGTTCTTCGCTAAATCCCTAAGCTCGTTTTTCGTCATCATGCCCGCCTCACTCCTCCAATGCTCTGTAATCAAACTCTTCGCCTGCCGCCCTGAATTGCGTCACCTGACTGCGTTCTGACGGCTTCAACCCATGCGTAGCCTTTGGCGGCTCATAGTCATCGTTGATGTAATCCAGATACCGCCCCTTAAACCATGTGGAGCCATTGAGCCACGGGCGGTCTTCCGCTTCCCTTTCAGCAACATAGCGATCAATCGCCTTTCGCATATCTTCAAGGCGTACAGCCATCAACTGGCGCTTGTGCTTATCGCTTACCTGATTCTTTCCACGCTTACATGGATACATCGCCCACATAGCGTCAAAGTGCTCGTCAACCTCACGCTTACGAGGTTTTGCAGGATTGTCCTGCTTGGTGTTGTCAGATGGTTTGACCGCATTCGTGTGTGGCGCATCGTCAGATGCACAGGTTATTTCGTCAGTTAGCTCAGGCTCATTTTGAACAATATGTTTATTATTAACATTACCATTAACACTACCATTAACATTAACATTTACATTATGGCATTCGTTCGCTTGCGTTCGCATGCGTTCGTTTGCGTCCGTATGCGTTAGCATGCGTTCGCATGCATTAGAATCATTCTTTTTTGCATAACGTGCAGCAGCAGCCTTTTTGCCACTTTCTGAACGTTTACGCTTCGTCTCTTGCCATTTCTCAATGTTTTCCAAGATGTCTTTCTTCATACGCACAAAAACGACCGAAGCCAGTTTGTCCAGCTCGGGCATCTCGCACTTTCCAAAAATGGAGAAGATGGCGTCGAGCAGTGCCGCCTTCTCCGCTTCGTCCAGAAATTGAATCATGTCGTATGCATCAACATACAAAACGAACGTTTTCTGTTCTTCGTCTATGATGACGTTATCTTCTGCTCTAGCCATCTTAACCGCTCCTTACTTATTCATTCAAAAACAACCGTCACATTCGCTATCCCAATCAGGTTCCGAAACCGTCATGCCAATTCCGTGTTCGTCTAAAAAATCAAAGAAATCACTTCGCACTTCGCTGTCCGTAATTGCGTCCGGATACTCGAGAACTTCCCTGTGGTCCGGCGTGTAAAATGTTATTTTCATCGTGGTCAATCCTCCTTCTTCTTTCCTCTGCTACAAAATTCGTCTTGCCAAACAATATTGCAAATGCCTATCAACGTGTTGTGACAATATCCCTTACAACTTGTTGTAACATTGGCGGTTCGTCCTCTGAGAAAAGCCACCGAAGAGACCTTTTCATGCACACTTCGCATAAATTACTTGCACAAGCCATATCCCCAACCCCTCGCAAAGCTGCGATATTGCATTCTATTTCGTTCTTGCTTTCACTCATAATCGTCTCGCGGAACTTATCAATATTAAGCATTTTCTTCACCTTCCATTCTGGCGCCGTAAGCACAGTAAAAATCAGAAGATGCTCCACCAATGCCAAGCATACAAAACGTAGCAGTTTCAGGATTCGAGGATAGGATGAGCAATCGCTCATCAACAATCAAATGCTTGCAATCTTTGCACCGCACCACTTCTACAACGTCGGCGGCGGGCAGGCGGTCTAATTTGTTCATCGCTGGAACGATATTTCCTGTCCTAGCGGCAAGTTTTGCGACATCAAGCGCTTGCCCTTTCGTGATGTATTCAGCCATTTACTTCACCATCTTCCCCGTCTAAAATAACGGTGTTTATTCTGCCAAACATCCCACAATCCCCGCTCACATACGCTGCACACTTATTTCCAATGCATTCCAACATATACGATTGCGTGTATGATTCACCATGGATCGTCATCGATGGACTTGTGTGAGACTGTATCAACAGAGGACATCCCTTCATTTTCATTCTTTTTCACCATCCATTCTTGCGCCGCATCTAGGACAGTAGTCATAAAGTGGCACACCCATATATTCATCTACATTGGTTTTATCTCCGCAACCAGAGCATTCGTATTCGCCATTAGGACAATATGACCATGCACCACTAACTATGTCGGTTGGTTCCAACGTATATTCTTTCCAACCTGTCGAAGTCCCTTTAACGATTCTTCTCATAACTCGTTTCACCTTGTAACATTTGCCATTAATAAGTGCAATTTCACCTAATTCCCATTCTGGCGGCATTTCTGACAATTCACCCTTAATTGAGATAGTAAGTGGTCTACCTTTTCTCGGAAATTTATTACTCATTCGCCACTCCCTTCTGTCGAACTGTCGAACTCTCGAAGCTGGCGAATAACGTCTCTCACGTCGTCCATGATTTCGTCCATCGTCCATCTTTTTCCCCCACAAAGAAGCATTCCGTAGGGGCTCTCGTTATAGTCGTTATAATGGTTGTAGTCCCACCCGATGTACTGTCCTTTGACGGGAAATTCCTTAAAAGCCTTGCCCGCAAACGTGATACTACCGTGCACCTCAATTTCGTCCTGAACCTTCTCAGGAACGTCACTTCGCACATAGGCGCAAGGGTGGGAGCCGTAGGACACCACGTAAAACTGGTATCCGTCTATTTCACCCTCGGCCATAATGAGCCGCTGTCCAATGTGTTGGCGGTCGTACAAATCGCCAGTATCCTTTATGTTTATGTATTCAGTCATTTACTTCAACCTCCCATACTAGGGCAAGGACAATGCCACCAATAATCACTATATTTCGTTGTAGTATCCAACACGATTACACCTTTAACAATTTCTATATCTCTTTGAAATTCTAATCCGCGCTCGAACGCTGTGATTTTCATGTCAACATGATACTTTTGGCAAATCTGTTGCAACTCTTCGGCAAGGATATCCCATGCGAATTGTGTTTTATTCAGCAATAAAATTTGATCGTCAGTTATATCTTTTAGTTCAAAAAACTGGCATCCATCGTCATCAACAAATCCTCTGGACGTTCCTTTTAAGTAAGCCATACGATTAAGTTTAGCCTCAAATCCTTGCTCGCTCTCATACACGTCTAACAGCGGCCCTTCTGGCGGCTGGCCAACATAGGCACATTCTCCAAGCGCATTCAACACAAATGTTTTCAAATTGTCTAAAGAGCCACGTACTTTAAGAGTTCCTTCGCACCAATTAGGCATTGTTATTCTCCTTTATAATTACGTCCTTAAGTTCAACTAAATGCTCGCATATTCCATGTGTTTCACAGTCTGGAGTTTCTTCATAATGATGTATCCAACAGAGTTCGTCATAAAAAGGACAGTCTCTAGGAGTTTCTGGCATTTTATCGACTATAATTCTCATTCTAACTCACCATCCTCCGGTAGTCTGGCTTG
>CAUWHJ010000022.1:0-51971 GCA_963558655.1 uncultured Peptococcaceae bacterium | reverse complement strand
GATACAATGCGAGTTTTTCAAGCTCACTGGCCAAAAGCAGCGTACCGTCCTGCGGAGCCATTGCCTCAAGCATGGCTAACGCCTGCGGCGTAAATGCCTTGCCCATTTTTTTCGCTTCTGCACGCAGCCAAGGCAGTACATCACGCCCTTTGGGTTGCTGACACTGCGTAGCTTCGCTTGCGTCAATCACCTTCTTTAAGAAAGCCCCAGGGGCTTCCTCTATGGTATAGCGAAAAATCAGCAAACCGTCTGGATTAGGTGCTGCACAAAATGCCAGCAGCGCCTTCTCATCGTCTGCCGACACTAGCCCCTTTTTGCGCGCTCCAGCAGCGAAAAACGCCGGTTCACGCACAACAACAACACGTCGCTTTGCCATAAACGGCTGACTTCTTGCCAACACAAGAATATCGGCGAGGCGCGTTGCCTCGCCGTCAATGCGTTCAAGGTTGAAAGGGCGGGTGCCCTCATCAGGAAGCACCCGCTCAATCAAAGCTTCTATCTCATTGTCCATACGCAACTGATCGTTGCCATAGAAAAGCCGCACACCGCTCGCCAAACTCATCGGCGACCTCCGTTGTTCTTTTCTTTCAAACGCTGCTCTAAACCTTGACGCCCAGCATTAGAACCTACCGAAGGATTTTTCAAATTTCCTTTGTTCAAGCCATTTCCTTGCGGTGGTCTCTTTGCGCCCGGCGCTTTTTGCACTGGACGTTGACCTTGCGGCATTGGCTTGTTTTGTGGTGGATGGCTCACACGCGCTGCCGGTGCATTTTTACCTTGAACCGGCTTGCCAGCGTTTGGCTTCTGCGGTGGACGTGGACCACCACTGTTTTTATGCGGCATACGTTTCAGCATCATATAAATCACAAACAGCACGCAAAGAATAAGAGCAATCACAAGAATCACAAAAGACCAATTGATACCGGCACTGACAGAATCCAGCGCCTTTACCGGCACCTCATCAATCACCTCATCGCCCTCATAAATACGAACTGTGCCAACCTCGTCCCCCTCATTGATTGGCAGCTCTGTTTGGTTGATGACAACCATGGAGCGATACTTGCTGCTGTCTCCCTGCGTTGTGGTGATCGCATAATTATCTGTTGCTGCTACACGCACTGACTTGTTCTCTCCAAAGTTCAATGTTGCAACCACTTCATCCTTAGTGAGCAAATCCACAGAAGACGTGTTCTCTATACCTAAATTGAGAATATCTTGCATTTGCACATAAGCAGAATCCTCAGCATCGCAATCAAGCATCACGCCAACAATCGTGCGATGCCCCTTGCTCATGCTGGCAGCCAAATTGACAGGATCTTCCTGATTCAGTTTGATGCCCACAGCCTGCTGCTCCACATTCTGCATTCCGTTGACATTGGTCACAGTGTCCTGATTCATTTCACTTTCCCAATCCAACGTTGGCTGAATAGCAAGTTCAACATATTTAGGTAAACTTGATGCATGAGCTGCTAAAATAGCCATGTCATGGGCAGTCGTTTTTTGGTTCTTCCCGGAACCATATACCGATGTAAAGGTGGTATCTGCCATGCCCAATTCCTTAGCACGTGCGTTCATTTCCTCCACAAAGGCCTTCTCAGAACCCGCAAGGTGATTGGCAGCAGCAATGGCTGCGTCGTTGGCATTATAGATAATAATGCCCTCCAGCAAATCGCTAAGGTTCACCTTTTCACCTTTGCGCAAATAAAGACGATTGCCCTTGTTGGCAGCTTCTGGAATTTCCGGCACTGTGACAGAATCATTGAGATTGCCTTCTTCAATAATCAGCACCGCCGTCATCACCTGAACCAAACTGCCAGGGTCCACCGTCTTATCATAATCATTGCCAAAAAGCACTTGCTGTGTATCGCCATCAATGACCGCATAGCTACCGGCATCCACTTCCGGCAAATCCTCTGTCAGAACATCTGCCGAAGCCGACGCCGGAAAAACGCAAAAGCACAGAGCCAGGATCATTATGGCCGATAAAACTCTTTTTTTCATTATAATGCTCACTCCTTGAGATCTTCCGAATGGAAGATGACCTAATAAAAGCTCATAATTAAATCCATTATAGCTAAAATTCTCCCCACTGACTAGTATATAAGTGTTACAATCTGGCAATAATTCATCACCGAAAAAGAAATTTTCATTTATCTGAGCTATTACTCACAAAGCTCTTGCAAAACACAACGCTATCGTGTATTATAATATCCGTACTTGGGGGTATGGCGCAGTTGGGAGCGCGTCTGAATGGCATTCAGAAGGTCAGGGGTTCGAATCCCCTTATCTCCAGAAAAAGCAGAGCCTTTCTCTTTGAGAAAGGCTCTTTTATTTATTCGCCAACATCTACTGTTGCCGGCGATTTTTGTTTGCCGTGGTTACAACGCTCATGCTATACTGATACTATGAACAAAGCATAGGGAGGCGTTGTCATGAACGATTGGTTGTCACGCTTACACGAATGGCTCACGGCGCATCTCAGCACGCGCGTAATTGCTATAGCAGTCATCGCCTTGGTCGTGCTGGCGTTTTTCGGCGGCAACGCTTACCAGAATTGGCGTGCTCAAGGCGAAGGGCTGACGCTGGTTGATGAAGAAGCAGTAAGTGCCGAATCCTCTGCTGCGCCGGAAGATGCCGCCGCTTCTAGTGGAGAAGTGGTGGTTCATGTGATTGGTGCAGTATCTGCGCCGGGTGTGTACACGCTTCCTGAAAATGCGCGCGTAGACGATGCAGTGCGAGCAGCAGGCGCAACAGAAGCCGCCGACCTGTCGCAATTAAATTTAGCGCAAAAACTGGCCGATGGTCAAAAAATCACCGTCCCTGCCATCGGCGAAACAGCAGCTGCTGAAAGTGGTGGAGAAACTGGTGCAGCAAGTACAGAGGGCAACGCCCTTATAAACATCAACACCGCCAGCTTGGCAGAGCTGGAAACGCTGCCGAGCATTGGTGAAGTGCGTGCACAAGCCATCATCACTTACCGCAAAACCAATGGCGGCTTCCGCACCATTGAGGAACTTCAGGAAGTCAGCGGTATTGGTGAAAAAATTTTCGCCGATGTGGCGCCCCACGTCACCGTCTAAAAGGAGCATATTATGCGTATCTATCCTGTCAAACGACCACTCTGTGCAGCCATCGTAGCCTTTATCATTGGGCTGTGGCTGAGCAGTGTTTGGACGCCCGACAAGATGAGATGCGCTTTTTTCATGTTTTTGCTCATCTTGATATGGGGTGGTGTCGTTTGCTTTGCAAACAAACGCAAAGCACTTTTCATCGTCTGTGCGCTGGCGTTAGCGGCTGGTTGTTTGCTCATGCAGCAGGAAACCGTGCAGCGACAGGCACTCACAAGTCTGCATGGCGAAGAAGCCACCATCACTGTACGCCTCACGCGAACGCCCGCCGATAAAACCTACGTTGACGGCGAAGTAACTGCGCTGAACGGCACTCCCACCAACAAAGCGGTGCCCTTGCGTATCCAACGTGCCTGGGGTGATGAAACAGCCTATCAAACGCACGCCGTCTACACGTTCAGCGGCACCTTCCGTGCCCCTGAGCCGGCAAGAAATCCAGGTGGTTATGATGAAGCCAACATTCTAGCTCAGCGTGGTATGTTCACGCTTTTTGAAGCAGAAGCACCCGGCAACTACACGGCACCGCCACCAAATTGGGCGGTGCGTCTTGAAAACCTCAAGACCACTTATAATGACATTCTCGCGCGCCATCTTGACGCCGGCGAACAGGCGCTCATTGTTTCCACCCTTTTTGGCGATGTGTCCAATCTCAGCGAGGATTTCTACAATCTCAGCCAGCAGTTTGGCATCATTCATATTTTCTCTGTCAGTGGGCTGCACGTGAGTTTCATTCTTGCGTTTGTCCTTGTCATTGCACGACTTTTGCGCTGCCAACACAGTTGGGGACTTCTTGTCATCATGGTGCCCTTGCTTACGCTCTATACACTGCTCAGCGATGCCTCTGCACCGGCTGTGCGCGCCAGTATAATGGGGATTGCCATGCTCTTGGCTTTGCGGCTTCTGCGCTACCGCGATCCCCTGACCATTCTAGCGCTGGCAGCTCTGATGCTTTTATTGGCCAATCCCTATAATCTTCGGCAAATCGGCTTCCAACTTTCTTTTCTAGCAATGCTCGGGTTGATTGTACTCACCCCACGTTTTGAAGCCTGTCTTTCTCGTCTCCCTTCCGCCTTAGCCAATGCCATCGCCGCATCGCTTGCCGCAGAATGTGCCACGCTGCCTTTGGTGGCCTATTATTTCTATCAGGTCACACCACTGTCAACCGTAATGAATCTGCTTGTTGTGCCGTTTTTCAGCGCCCTCGTTCCTTTGGCATTGGTGGCGCTCCTCATCACTGGATTTTTTCCCGCATTGGGCGGCTTGGTTTTTCTACCGGTCAAAGCGCTCATTCTTGCCATTGTCGCCATCATGGATATCATAAACCAGCTGATTGGCACGCTGCACCTCTATATCGGTCAGCCGCCGCTTTGGTTGTTGGCGCTCTCTTATGCGCTTCTTGCCATCTTTTACTTGATACCGCTGAGTGCCATACATTGGCAGCGTTTCGCAGTGATTGCTGTGGCACTGTGTTTCGCTGTTCTCATTTTCCGTCCGGCAACAAATCGTGACCTGCGCCTGACCATGGTAGATGTTGGGCAAGGCACGGGCTGCACCTATCAAACCGCTGATGGTGATTGGCTGGTTTTTGATACCGGCCCCGGGGCGGACACGGTGGCGCAATACTTGCGTTATTCCGGCGTCAACACCATCGAAGCGCTCGTCCTCAGCCATGGTGACCTTGACCACATCGGCGGTGCTGCACACATTTTGCGCGATTTCAAGGTACGCACGCTGCTTGCAAGCGCAGCCGCACAAACCACCAAAGACTGGCAAACTCTTGTGCCCTATCTGGACGATGCTGAAGTTATCACCGTTTCGCAGCCGCTCTGTTTCCAGCTTGGCAACGCCACACTCGATTGCACACTGGTGGCAGAAAGCGAAAGCGCCGATGAAAACGCCAATCAACTTGTCGCTCGCTTAGATGATGCTGGTCTCAGCACGCTCTTTACCGGCGATACCGCTGCCGAAGCGCTCGATGAAATTCCCTGGCAGCCCACCGACCTTGTTCTTGTGCCCCACCATGGCAGCAAAAACAGTTGGCGCGCCGATTTTTACGAAGCACTCTCGCCGCAGCTCGCCCTCATCAGCGCAGGCGTGAATAACCGCTATGGGCATCCCCACGCCGAAACCACCGATGGTTTGGCAAAACTGGCCATTCCCAACTCCTGCACCGCACAAGATGGCGCTGTGCAGCTCTATGTTGACAATGATGCCCTATGGCTGAAACGCCAATTGAATCCATAAAAAATGACGTCCAAAGCAGAGAGCTTCGGACGTCATTTTTTGTTGCTTATAAATCACACACAACAACCACATATTCGCGCGTTGGTCCATGCACACCGGTGACCATTACCGATTCAATATCCCCAGTGGACGATGGACCACTGATGAAAAGAAAATAGGTTGGCTGCGTGCCAGCTTTCCCCATGGCATCAAGTTCCGGCGCCACCTCTGCCAGAGTTGCTTTCAAGCGGCTCTGGAAAACCACCGAAACGTGCGCCGGTGGCAAAAGGCTCACAATTTTTCCGCAACGCTCGTCTGCCAATTCCAACACTGTGCCCGTGTCGGCAATGGCGCGAAAAGGAATGGTCACGCTAAGACCAGCCTGTTCAATCACCGCGCGCTGGCTCACAGGGTCATTGGCTTTATCATAGCCGTAAACCTCAACACCGCTACCGCGCACAAGACCCAAAAGATCAATTCCATCGGCTGTGGTATCAGATGGCACAACGACACGGTTTGGCGCTTCTTTCTCAATGATGCCTGCGAGCGTTTCTGCAAGTGTTGCTTTATCGCAGGTCAGCATGGTAAAATCGCGTACCTTTTGCTGACTGGCAAGCTGTGCCCGCAATCCTTCTGCATCAAGACCACGTAGCCGCGAAAACTGCAAGCCGCTTTGGTAATCGTAGCCATTTTCGATAGACTCTGGCACATGATCTCGTCCAAGAGCTTTGGAAATACGACCAATAAAAGTTTTCTGATCCATATCCATTTAGCGCCCCTCCTTTTCATGCTTTTTCCACCATGCACGAAATTCTCCTGCACGCAACAATGGCAAATCACGGCTTTGTGTCCAGTTTTCCAGCACCGGCAATTTTACTCTGTCGGTCAGATGGTCGCCCTCGCCGGTGATTTTCGCAAAAGCACGCATCGCTGGTGTACCCACATGCGTTCCGGTGCGGTAAAGGCTATGATAACCCAGCGCCTGCCCAGCTGCTTTGAAAACCTGATGTTCTTCCTTGCTGTGCAGGTTCGTCTGTTCAACAATATCCTGACGCTCGGCAAGAATCAGCTCATGCAGCGGAATTTTCACCGGACAAAATTCTGCACAGGCACCACAGAGCGTGCAGGCGTAAGGCAGATCTTTGGTATAGGCATCAAAGCCCTGCAACAGCGGCGTGTAAAGAATCCCCATTGGTCCTTGATAGCAGGCGCCATAGCCATGCCCCGTAATATGACGAAATACCGGACAAACATTTTGGCAAGTGCCGCAGCGCACACAACGCAGCATTTTACGATACTTGCTGGCAAGAATCTTTGAACGCCCATTGTCAATAATAATGATGTGCACTTCTTTCGCGCCATCTTGCGCCTCGGCGCTGCGCGGCCCGTTCGTAAACGACATATAGCTGGAAATGGTGGTACCAACAGCACAACGCACAAAAATCTGCATCATCGCATCAAACGCCTGCATATTTGGCAAAAGTCGCTCCATACCCATGAGCACAATCTGCGTTTCCGGCAACGAGGTGACCATGCGGCCGTTGCCCTCGTTGGTGAGAATGCAGGTGGAGCCGGTGGAGGCAATGGCAAAATTGCAGCCAGTGATGCCAACATCGGCTGCCAGGAATTTTTGGCGCAGTTTTTCACGCGCAAAAAGCGTCATTTCGTGCGCTTCCATGGCACCCGTGTAGCCTTCACGCACAAAGAGGTCGTAAGTGGCCTTAATATCCATGTGCATACCAGGCATAATAAGGTGCGATGGATGGTTCCAGTCATCCAGCTGCACCATGTATTCACCAAGGTCTGTTTCATTGACCTCAATGCCATCTGCCAACAGTGTATTGTTGCAGTCAATTTCTTCAGAAACCATGCTCTTCGACTTCACAACGCTTTTGGCGTTCTTTGCATGGCAAATATCAAGCATGATACGCTGTGCATCTTCGGCAGTATCCGCAAAGTGCACCATGTTGCCATTAGCCGTCGTTTTTTCAATAAATTGGGTCAAATAATAATCGAGATGTGCAAGCACATCATCACGAATCGCCGCCATCTGCGTGCGATACGTTTCCCAGCCTTCATACGTTGCCATCTGCGCTTCACGGCGGGCATTAAAATTTCCCTGCGCTGAACGCGTGGCTGTGCGTGCAAAATCATTATCAATGCAGGCACGAATATGGTCCTGCATCGTCGATTGTTTGTCAAATAATAAACTCATACGATAACACCCCTATCCCCATCAAGGGTATCAAAAATAACGGCCGCCGAGAAGCGGCCGCTTCTCTGATTACTGCTTGCTTTCTTTCTTCTTTCTAAGATTCTCTACCGGAGCCGGACGCTTATCAAACTGCGACAGCGCAAATCCGAGTAAACTCATCAGAGACACCGTATACACCGCCTGCCCCAAAATGCGCCATTCCGGAACGATGAACTGCACAACCACATAGGTAGCAATACCCAACACCAGCGTAATCCAGCCGGTGGAGCGTTTAACCGTCTTAGGAAATAAGAACATGGCCGTCATCAAAACAGCATACGGTGCAAACAACGTCAATGCGCTCATCAGCGCGTTCAAAATGTTCGACACCTGCGTTGCTGCCACATAAGAGATAATAATCACCGCCAGGCAAACGCCGCGCGAAATACGCAAACGCTGCTTGCGATTAACCCCTTTATAAAAGTATTTGAAGATAACGTCCTCACTCACCATGGTGCAAACGCCCATCATCAGGCCCGTCGCCGTTGAAACATCAGCAGCCCACAGCCCCGCCAGAAGAACACCGGCAACCCAGCTTGGCAATTCCATGACCACCGCTGGCAAAGCCATGGCTGAGGATTCCAAGCCAGGAAAATATGCTGCTGCCACAATCCCGAAGATGGCGCTCATGAACCCTGCCGGAATCATCAGAATCCCCGCAAAGATGGTGCCCTTCTTCGCATCGGCCGGCGAACGTGCCGCAATGATATTTTGAATAACGCCGCCATTTGGCACCGCATCAATAATCATCGTTACAAACCACGCCACAATCGCTGCCATGCCCATTCCACTGACAAGGTTGTACCAGTGGCTACCGTCACCACTCATTCCCACAGGCAGGCTGGCATTGATGGTTTCAAAACCGCCAAAGTGCATAATCGTGGCCACCACGCCAACAACAAGGCCAATGTAGATAACAGCGATGTTCACCACATTGGATAAACTGGCCGCCATCAATCCGCCAACAAACGAAATCACCCCGAAAACCACTGCTGAAACAATGATGCCCAGCTCCAAGCTGAACACATCCGGCATCAGTGCGGTTAAAATCGTCCCACCAGCGATAATTTGCAGCGCAATAATCACCGTGTTGATGATAACCTGAATACAGGTGCTCACCAAAGAAAACGCATTGCCAAACACACACTCAAGCATCTTGTTGATGGTGTCATACTCGCACTGACGCATATGACTCGCCAGTGCAAACCCAACAACAATCGCACCGGCTGCCCAGGCCACATCATACCAACCAGCAGAAATCCCTGTGGTGTACGCATTTTGAGCAATCCCCACCGTGGACGAACCACCCACGGCAATACCGGCAATCATCACACCAACAAGCGGCCATGAGAGCTGTTTGTCCGCCAAAAGAAACGATTCAGCAGACTTGTTGCGGCGAAACATCGTCGAGGCCCAAGCCACGAAGAGCAGCAACAACATATAAACAACAACAATAATCAATGCAATATTCATTCATTCTTCACCTCTTCCTTCCATTCTTCCTGATCTACACGTTCAGATGATGAATGATACTTGCTTTTCCATTGTATGACACCTTTCGACAATTTTCCATAGTTATTTATAAAATTTCACTAATGCTGCGATTTTTTTCATTTTCTGTGGGTGAAAATAAAAAGAGCTGACGCCTTACGACGACAGCCAAACGCATAAATATTAGTGAACAATCAACACTGGCACCTTGGCATTGGCGAGCACATTTTTTGCCACGCTTCCCATCAAAAACCGTCTCAGTGCCGAACCCAATCCCTGCGACCCCATAATGACAAGGTCACAATCCAGTTGTTCTACGGCAGCAAGAATACTATTGGCCACACAGCCGACAACCACTTTTGTTTCAGCCTGCCCCGAATAGTCCTGCGCCTTGCGTGCTAAATAGGCTTCCGCTTCATCACAATCACGTTTCACATTGGCACTGGCAACCGTTGGATTGCCCATGGCGCAGTCAAAATCAGGATCGCTCACCACATAAAGCAGCGTCAGCTTAGCACCAAACGCCGCCTGCAACGGTGCCGCTTCCACCAGCGCCCGCTCCGAGCAGGCAGAGCCATCGAGCGGCACGAGAATATGTTTGTAGCCTTCCATCAGACATCACACCTTCCGTGTTTTTTTCCATTATACCGCACTCAGCCCGCAAACGCCACGCACAGAAGAAAAAATCCTGTGCGCTACCGGCCATCTGTGGTACACTCAAAACGAACAACCGAAACAAAGAGGTGACCACCATGAACGCACATATTCTCCTCGTTGATGACGAGCAGGCACTGCTCGATTTACTCACGCTCTATCTCGAAGGCGACGGCTTCACCGTTCATGCCTTCAGCCGCGGCAGTGATGCCTTGCAGTGTCTCGAAACCACCGCCATCGACCTGGCCATTCTTGATGTGATGCTGCCCGATATGAGCGGTTTTGACATCTGCCGCAGCATTCGCCAGCAATTCTTTTTCCCCATTATTATGCTTACTGCCAAAATCGACGACAGCGACAAAATTCTCGGCCTCACCCTGGGCGCTGACGATTACATCACAAAACCGTTTAACCCTTTAGAAGTCGTCGCCCGTGTGAAAACCCAGCTGCGCCGTGCCAGCCAATACAACCAACAAACGCCAGCAACCACGCAGGAAATTGATATTCGCGGCCTCGTCATCAATCGTGACACACACCGTTGTTTTCTTTATAACGAAGAAATTTCCCTAACACCGCTGGAATTTGACATTCTCTGGTATCTGGCAAGCCACCAAGGCAAAGTCGTTCCATCAGAAGAACTCTTTGAAGCCGTCTGGCAGGAAAAATACCTAAAAAACAACAACACCGTCATGGCGCACATCGGTCGTTTGCGTGATAAACTCCACGAACCAGCCAAGCATCCGAAATTTATCAAAACAGTCTGGGGGGTTGGTTATGAAATCGAATAAGTCTAACAACTATTGGACAATAACGCTCTTCCGTCGATACCTGTTTCAATGTTTGCTTTGGGCTGCCGTACTGATCGTGGTCGGCGGTCTTGCGGACATCATCATCAAAATCCTACCAATGTATTATCAAGACCAATTTTATATGCGTTACCGCTCTCTCTACACAGCTTGTATCTGTGTTGCCCTTTGGAGCATTATCGTGCTCGTGCTCACTTACCGACTAGTCCACCGCGCTGCTCAATTTATTGGCGAAGTAGAACAAGCAGCGCGCAAACTCGTTGACGAAAGCGACGAGCTCATCACCCTCTCACCGGAACTTTCCGACATCGCCGCCTCCTTTAACGCCCTCAAGCAGGAATCGCTGCACAACGCCCGCGCTGCCCGCGAAGCAGAAAGCCGCAAAAGCGACCTCATTATGTACCTGGCGCACGACCTTAAAACACCTCTGGCGTCTGTGATTGGTTATCTCACCCTTTTGCGTGATGAGCCATCGCTACCGGCCGACACACGACAGCGTTACCTCACCACCACGCTGGCCAAAGCCGAACGTCTTGACGAACTGACCAACGAATTTTTTGAAATCACCCGTTTCAACCTCTCTCATGTGTCGCTTACGCCGCGCCAAATGGATTTAACGCGCCTCTTGGAACAACTCATCTTTGAAGCCGGTCCCCAACTCGCTGAAAAAAATCTCACAACGCAGCTCAGTGCCCCAGACACGCTGCCCCTGCGTGCTGACCCTGACAAACTTTCCCGTGTGTTCGACAACCTCCTACGCAACGCCATTCTTTATGGCTGGCCAAACACCACCATTCACATTCACGCCGAATGCAACGACACCAATGCCCAGGTACGCATTGAAAACCAAGGCGACACCATTCCGCCGGAAAAACTCGCACGCCTCTTCGAGCAATTCTTCCGCCTCGACAACGCCCGCAGCACCTCCGGCGGCGCCGGACTTGGCCTTGCCATCGCTCGTGAAATTACCCGCCAACACGGCGGCGACATCACCGCCGAAAGCCAAAACGATACCATTTCCTTCACTGTTACACTGCCATTAGATCAATAAACAAACCTGAATGAAAAGAAGGAGGATATTTATATGAACTTTAATCGCCTACAATATTTTGTTGAAGTGGTCGAAGCACACTCAATCAATAAAGCAGCAAAAAAACTATTACTTACCCCCTCCTCACTTCTTACAACCATCAATGCCATGGAAAAAGAACTTTCATGCACATTACTTATTCGCTCTCATAATGGTGTCACACCTACTTATGCAGGACGCATTCTTTATGAAGATGCAAAAAATATTCTTGCAACAGAAGAAAAATGGCAAAATTTTTCTCTGCTCAATAACGATTCAATTTATCATATTGAAATTGGCATTGTACCAGGCATTCAGTATTCCATCATGCCAGAATTGGTTGTTAAATGTTTACAACACACTCCTCCCATTGTTCTAGTCAATAATATTATTACATCTCTTGATGTGACTAACTATATCACAAGTCACCAATGTCCTATTCTTCTCTTAAGTTACGACCAAGGAGCGTATTCACATATTCTTAATTTAATCACAAATTTCAATATGCAGTACGAATTACTAGAAAGTCAGCGATACTATGCATTTATGAACATTTCTCATCCACTTGCAAAAGCAGAATCGTTAATTCTGAATGACTTAGACCTTTCTCAAATGGTTGCTTACAACTTAGATGTCACTTATAACTATAAGGTCAAAAAATTATATTCTAAAGATACACTCTTTATTAATGATCTCTTCTATATTTTTTCCATTCTCAAACACACCGAAAGAATAGCAATTTTACCTGGGCTTATGCGTTATGCTCAAACACTTTCTCACAACAACATAACATTCAAGACAGTTAACGATTTACCCTATATTCTGGATCATATAATTGTTTATCCAAAGGAATCCTTACTTACGGAATCAACCAAGCAAACTATCAATCTAATCAAGGATTTTTTTATCGCATTAAACACATCTACAACTCTTTAACACACCATAGGCAATAAGCATTTCACTTCTTTGCCGTTACAACTCCTACCTCGTTACCAATAGTCAGAACCATTGCTGCCATACTTGAGGCATCCTGCAATATAGTACGTACAACCTTTGTAGAATCAACAATACCTTTCTTAAACATATCGTTGTACGAATCTGATATAACATCATATCCTTTTGTCAACGACATATCCATTATTTCTCCGATGATTACAGAGGCTTCTTTACCAGCATTAGTAAGGAGCTGAGTAATTGGTGCTTTAAGAGCATTTAAAAAAATATCAATCCCCATTTGTTCATCTTCTTGTTTTGCGAATAGATTTTGCAAACACAAGCTTAGCTGTAAGTAAATCACCCCACCACCAGCGACAATCCCTTCATCAAAAACTGCTTGAATCAATCTTAAGGCATTCATTGCACATTGTTTACGTTCATTAAATTCAACTTCTGTCGCTGAACCAATCTTAATAACTGCAGTATTACCAAGCAATCGTCTAAGACGATTTTTAAAAATTACATCAGTAAACTCTGATGAAGAACCGTAACTATCTTCGTAAATCTTCTTAATACGATAGTTGATTTTTGTCAAATCTTTTCTTCCACCAATGATTGTTGTCTTATTTTTTTCAACGATAACTTTATCGGCATGTCCATAAAATTCTGGACTAATCTTCTCCGCAATGTCTTGTATTTTTCCAACAATAGCTTGCCCACCAACGAGCGCTTCAATATCTAGCAATTCATTCTCGCGATTGTCGCCATACGTTGGTGCTTGAATTGCAACAACAGAAAATATACCTTGCTTATTATTCATATTAATAACCTGCAAGGCCTCTTCTTCCAAGGCATCTACTATAAGAAGAAGAGGCTTTTTTCTTTGCAATACATATGTCAAAATCGGCTCAACATCTTTGAACGTACAAAGTGCTTTATCAACAATTAAAATATCTACATCTTCATAGATGCACCGAGAAGCCTCTTCATCATTCATCATGCTTGCAGATAAATAACCTTTGTTAAGTGAAAAGCCTTCTTTAAACTCTAAATAACTATCAAAAGTTGCCGAATTTTCTATAACAATGCCATTTGTATCTTGTATCTTCTCCAAAGCTTCTGCTATTAAACCACCAATCTCATCATCTTTCGCAGCTACACTAACAATATTTCTAATTTGCTCTTTAGAAATATCATAAACAGATAATTTCTTCAATTCTTCTACTGCTACCTGTACTGCTCTTTCAAGCCCTCTTCTCAAAATGACAGGATTTGCTCCGAATGCAATCTTTTTCATTCCCTCGGCTACAATAGCTTGTGTTAAAACAACAGCCATTGTTTTTCCATCACCTACATTTTCTTGAATTTTATTTGTCATTTCCTTAATTAGCTGCGCACCGATATTCTCACGCATATCCTTCAGTTCAATACTCTTAATAATTTCCTCACCATCATTTGTAATTATCGGAATTCTTCCATACTCTGCCAAAGCTACATTTCTTCCTTTTGGCCCTAATGTAACCTTAACAGTATTGTTCACTTGGTCAATGCCACATTTTATCTTTTCCAACTGATATATGCTATCTATCATAATACTCATCCCTTCACAAAATGGCAGTACATCATCAAAAACATATTCTATCATAATTATAAATTTTTCTCCCATGTATCTCTATATCCTTTTTTTAGAATAGTTTTCAAAAAAACATAGAATATGCAAAAAAGCGTTTCTCTTCTACAATATATTACATAAAAATCAATTATAAAACATTTTCTGGCCAGATAGACAAACATTGAAAGGATGATTTTTATGTTTAAATTTGATTTTCGCGCAAGACCCCCTTATGACATAACCACTAAAATTAATATGGGTGATGAGGCCAATGCATTTTATTCAGTCGCCTTTGACGATCCAACGCCACCATCAGCTGCAAAACGTGATATGGATCTTTTCTGGAAAGAACTTGATGAAGCCGGAATCGATATGTTCTATTTTTGCGGTCGTCGTTTTAACCCACTGATTATCAATATGCTTGCTCCTACCTGCGATGTTCCAATTGACGAAGAAAGTAATAATCGCGCTGTTGCTGATTTCATAACAAAATATCCTAACAAAGCAGTAGGTGCTTATTGCGTTGATCCGAGTGATGGCATCAAAGCTTGTGAGGCAATTGAAGAAAATGTCATCAACGGACCTTTCCAAGCAGTTACTATGGAACCAGGTATCTCCCGTGTGCCAATGCCTGCTGATGATGTACGTTGCTGTGTTATCTATGAATATTGCGAAAAACATAACATCCCAGTAACCATTACTTTTGGTGAGCTTAACAACCGTTCGTTACGTCACTCTCAACCACAAATTCTAGACAATATTTGTGAACTTTTCCCTAATCTAAAATTCACCGCCATTCACGGTGGTTGGCCATATGTCACTGAAATTTGCTATGTAGCCTACAATCGTTACAATTTCTATGTCTGTCCAGATCAGTTGGTAAACTATCATTCTCCAGGTTATCAGGATTACATCACGGCATGTAACTATCTTCTTCAAGATAAAATGATTTATGCTACTTGCTATCCGTTCCACGATATGGTTAGCATGACAAAAAAATACGAAGATTTTCTGCGTCCAGGTGCTAAAGAAAAAGTAATGGGTGTCAATGGTTTACGAGCATTAAATTTGGATCATCTGATTCCTGAAGATGCACCTAAACGTTGGCCAGATCAGGTTAATATTGCACCAGAAAAAGACTTACGTGAAACTTTCATGGAAAATCATGTTCTCCCACTGTAAAACTCACTACATTATTGTTATGACTTTCCTTACCACTATGCCAACCCCAATAGTGGTAAGGAAAAATTACTTAAGGAGAGGGTCCCATGACACAATCTGCACAAAAAATATCCATAAAAGAATTTGCAAATATTATCATTGTCTTATTTTTCTTATTCGTTTTTCGTTTCATTCCACCCTTTGGTGGTTTAACAACGTTAAGTATGCAAATACTCGGGACTTTCATCGGAACATTATATGGTTGGATAGCTATTGGTATTGGTTGGCCAAGCTTTCTAGGACTGGTTTCATTCGCTTTAACCGACTACTGCACTATGACAGATATTTTTACCACTTCATTCGGCAGTCAAACAATAGTACTCATCATGATTCTATTGATGATTACAGCTTTCGTTGGTCAAACCGGATTAGACAAAGTTATTGTTCGTTTCCTTCTTACACGTAAAATCTCCAAAGGAAAACCTTGGCTTACTGTTTTCTTTTTCATGTTAGCTTGTTGGGCATGTTCATTGTTTGGCTATTGTCTTGCTGCGACAGTCCTCTTCATTGAATTTACTCGTGTAATTGCTAAAAATGTTGGTTTCAAACCACACAGCATTCAAATTTCCGTATTTATGATAGGCAATGTCTTATCTTCCACCGTTGGAGAAATGTGTTTACCATTTAAAACCACACCTATTCTTTTCATGTCCACATTAGAATCTGCCAGTGGTATTTCGATAGATTTTGGGATCTATACATTATATGCATTTCCTATCAGCATAGCAATCATGATCCTCTATGTTCTTTTTTGTAAATACATATTACGTATCGATATGAGTGCTCTCAAAGATATGGGTGAATTGCCAGGATTAGCAGGTACCGCAACTAAACGACAAAAATATTCAATGATTGCCGTTATTATTGTATTACTCACGCTCCTTCTTCCTAGTATCATCCCGGAAGGCACTTTCTTACGCAACATTTTAGATGCTTTGGGTCTTGGTGGTAGCGCTATTCTTTTAGTTGGTATCATGATGATGCTTCGAGTTGATGGTAAACCTTTACTTGAACTCAATAAAATCACAGCTTATTATCAATGGGAAGTGCTCTTCGTCATTGCACTTCTCAATCCACTGGCATCGGCTCTTTGCGATGATTCCGTAGGCATTCAACAAGCTATCAGCAATGGTATTTCCAGTTTTATTGCTAACCTTTCACCATGGTTATTCGCTTTTGTCATCGTACTCTTGTCGGCTATTCTTACCAACTTTGCTAACAACATGGTCATTGGAGCTATGTTTATCTCGATGGTTAACATCCTCGGTTCTAACATTCCATCAGTTAATGTTGTAGCTGTTAGTATGTTAGTCGTCTTTGGTGCCAATCTTGGTTGTTTTTTCCCAGCAGCCAGTCCTATGAATGCTATCGTATTTGCACAAAAGGATATTGTATCCTTTAAAACGAACGCTTTATTCGGATTTACCATCTGCATATTCTTTGTAATCCTCTTATGTACCGTAGGTTACGCATATGTTAACTTGTTATTTTAAACTCCGTTAGAAAATCGTTAGAAATTCCGCAGGAAATTGTAAGAACTTCGTGCGAACAATCGCAAACACCTAACACCTTCACTTTGTACAATAAAAGTACATCGTGAAGGTGTTTTTTTGAAAGCATCTTCAACAAATTTCAAACCTGGAGGTCATTCACTATGTTACGATCATCCATCATCAAAAAGGTGTTTTCGGCACTATTTATCTTTTCTACCTGTATCCTCGCTACAGGCTGCGCCACAGAAGCCACCGCCGACCGCTTCACAGATTTTGCCCATACAGAAGCACAGTACCTTGCCTCGCTCGACAATCTTCAATGGCCAGAAGGCTTTGTGTTGCCAACCTCGCTCGAAGGTGAGGACAAAAATACGCTCTTTGACGCCACCTACGGCGACACACGCGCGTCCAATCTCTGGGAATATGCCTGGATTCAGGAATGGCTGAACAGCTATGACAACGACCCTGCCCGTGCAGAACGTGCCCTCGCCCAGCTCGAAGGCGCTTTTGCCATGTCCTATATGAGCACTGCCCGCTGTGACAACGCCACCCGACAGGCACTCAGAGAAAACCTCGACAAAGCCCAACAAGGCGATCCTTCCGGCTTTGCCGACTACCTCGGCATCAACAGCGCCGATTAAAGAACGCTTATCCATGTTTTCAGGAGATGTTTACCATGCTTGACCATCATCTGCTCACACTTTATGCGCTAGGCTGCGCCCTGCTTCCCCGCTTAATGGTACTCTGGCATCGCAGACAGGCGGCTCCGTGGACACACCGCCTATGGACGTTTGTCTTTTGCTGCTATCTTTGGATGGTCTACACCGTCACTGGCGCCGGTGGCCTTTCCGACATGATCTTGCAGCTGCACATTTTCCGCGACCTCGGAATCAACAGTCTGGCTGATCTTATCGCCGTTCTTTTGCAACCGAACGGGCCAAGTGTTTTTCGCTGCCGCCTCAACCTCGTACCCTTGCGCTATATCGACCGCGACCTTTTTCTCAACATTCTCATGACCATTCCCTTCGGCTTTTTTCTGCCTTTTCTCTATCGCAGTTGTCGACGATTTTCTCTCACCGTCGCCGCCGGTGCGCTTTTCTCCCTGCTCATCGAATGCTCGCAACTGCTCACCAATCGCGCCTGCGACATTGACGACCTCATCGCCAACACCCTCGGCGCTGCCTGCGGCTATGCGCTCTGTTGGTTTTGCGGTCAGCTTTTTGGCAAATATCTCTACCAAACACCCACCGACCGCCGCGAACCGGTGCTCCTTGTGCTCGCCAGCTTCGCCGGTATGTTCTTCCTCTACCACCCACTTTGGTTTTCCAACCTGATCGGCTCCTGAGCCTATCTTTTGTTCCCACAGACTTGTTATAGTCGGTGAAACACACTAAAGGAGGTTTCACTCATGAAGAGTCCCAAGAAACGCTTTTTTCGCGTGTTATTGCTTATTCTCACTTTATCTATTATCTACCATCTTGCAACCTCAGAATCTATCACCACCCAGCCGCCAGATTCTGCACCTGCAAACGCTGCACCGAACTTACCCTGGTACCTCACGCTTGTCAACCACGAAAGCGGGCTGCCCGAAAACTACCATTTCACCCTCAAACAGGTGAACGATGGCGTGTATGTTGATAAACGCATCGCCGATTCTCTTAACGACATGCTCCATGATGCCCAAGCCGCGGGTTATGAAGTGCATTTGAATGCCGGCTATCGCACCAGCAGCGAACAACAAACGCTTTTCGACGAAAAAGTTGCCACATTCAAAAACAATGGCTATGATGAAACCACCGCTTATGGCTTGGCCAGCCAGTGGGTATCCCTGCCCGGAACCAGCGAGCACGAACTTGGCATCGCTGTGGATATTGGCACGGACACCCCTGCTCTCTATGACTGGCTCGCCGCCGAAAGCTGGCGCTACGGCTTTATCCAGCGCTATCCGTATGAAAAAACCAATCTCACCGGTGTCAGCCACGAACCCTGGCATTATCGCTACGTTGGCAAAAAAGCAGCCACCGCCATACATACCCGAGGGCTCTGCCTGGAAGAATATGTGGCACAAAAGCGCTCTTAAAAAATACGAGCACTTGTATCCGTAAAAAATATTCTGTCGATTAGGAAAATTTACTGGACAAACGTTCTTGCTAATGTTATAGTAAATGCGAATTAAAAAACGTCCAAACGATGTAGAAGGGAAAATCGTATGTCCGCCACGGACACTTGCAGCGATGCCGACGAAGCAACGTGTGATTTGCCGATCACGCGGAATCTTTCAGGTACAGAGATCTTCTGCTGATGGGCCTCTGAAGAGTATTTCGTCCAACGTGGCGAAATCGCCGTAGAAGTAAAACTTTCAGGCTAGTATACAGAGGGAATACATGGCAGCATATTTTGTCATGCCTATGTATTCCCTTTTTTGATGGACTTTCTGCGACCATCTGTAACAAACGGGACAATACACAGGCGACATGCGTGTCATGTGCCTGTGTTTTTTATTGGCCAAGTTTGCTCGCGAAACAAACAAGAAAGGGATGACTATTATGAGCAACAACACACAAGGATTGAAGAAAAACCTCGGGCTCGCCACTGCCATGGCCACCGTTGTCGGCTGCGTTATTGGCTCCGGCGTGTTCCTGAAACCACAAGCCATTTACACCGCCACCGGCGGGGCACCAGGGCTTGGTATGCTTGCCTGGATTATTACCGGCCTCATTTGTATTGCTGCTGCCATGACCTTTGCAGAAGTCGCCATCATGATTCCAAAAACCGGCGGTATGGTTGTTTATCTCGAAGCCGCCTTTGGCAAACGTGTCGGTTTTCTTGCCGGCTGGATGCAAACCATTCTCTTCTACCCAGCCATGATTGCAGCTCTCTCTGTTGCCTTTGGCCAGCAAGCCGCCCTTTTCTTTGGCGACAGTATGATTGTTCCTATCGCTATTATTGCTGTTTTCATTATTCTCGTGCTCAACATTCTCGGCTCTGCTGTGGGTGGCGGCGCACAGGTTATTTTCACCATTTGCAAGCTCGTGCCACTGGTCATGCTGACCATCTTCGGTTTTGTCCGTGGCAGCGGTGACAACCCTATCTTCACGCCAATGCTCGCCGATGGGCTCAGCTTTGGCACCGTGCTCGGTCAGCTCCTCATTGCTGTGCTCTTCGCCTTTGAAGGCTGGACCACCGTTGGTGCCATCGCCGGCGAAATGAAAAACCCTGGCAAAGACCTGCCATTGGCCATTGTCGGTGGTGTTTCCGTCATCATGGCCATCTATCTCGTGATGAACCTTGCTTATCTCTGGGTCATGCCTGCTGAAGAAATGATGAACATTGCTGTGCCAGCTTCTGCTGTGGCCATCGCCATCTTCGGCGACGTTGGCGGCAAAATTATCTCCGTCGGCATTATGATTTCCGTGCTCGGTTCTGCCAACGGCTTCCTGCTTTCCGGCAGCCGTGTCACCTACCATCTGGCAAGCGAAAACCTCCTGCCGGGCAGCAAATACCTTGCCAAACTCAACAAAGCACAGGTACCAATGTACGCTCTGCTCGTTCTCGCCGTTCTCGGTGCGCTCTATGCCATCAGCGGTCAGTTCAATATGCTGACCAACTTGGCTGTTTTCTCTAGCTGGATTTTCTACACCCTCACCTTTATGGCTGTGATGCGCCTGCGTAAAACCATGCCAGATTTCCCACGCAGCTATCGCTGCCCACTTTATCCAGTCATTCCACTGATTGCCATTATCAGCGGTCTTTACGTTATCATTAACCAGCTCTTCCTTTCCGGCATGACCACCACCATCATCTCCTTTGCCAGTGTGATTCTCACTCTCATCGGGCTGCCAATCTACGCTGCAAAGAGCAAAGAAAAAGCACGTCTTGCCAAGGAAAACGGCGAAAACGCGTAACTCAACAACAGACTTATCTCTAAGGAAGGATACTTCTCCTCCAATCTTTTTATAGCCCCGACGCAGCAAATTGTCCCCGGTCTGCGTCGGGGATTTTTTTGCAAAATAAACGCCCGCCGCTGTTGCGACGGGCGTTTTGCTATTGCAGCATAAACTGAGCCAAATCCTGACGGCGCTCAAGACCAAGTTTTTTGCGCGCTGCCGCAAGATGCTCTTTCACTGTGTAGATAGAAATATTGAGATGCTCGGCAATCTCCTTATTGCTCCAACCACGGGCGGCAAGCATACAAATGCTAAATTCGGTGGTGGTGAGATTATCTGCCACATTATTGCCAGTGACCGGATTATGAATACGCCGCCACCCCCAGGAAAAACGGTATGTAATGTCGATGATGCGGCGAAAAGTTTGCGGCGCCTCAGGCTTAAAGACCGCTTCCAGCATACCGCCGAGCAAACCATGATGCTCGCCGAACGGCTCTAGCAAATCATCAGGCTGTGCAATCGCCCAGGCTGCACGCAGATGCGTTTCTGCCGCTGCCACCTCGCGCCGATTCACCAACGCCATCACACACAAGATGCAGATAAACCGCCGCAGAACGTAGATACTTTATAAAATGTACCGCCGATTTCATAAGTAACCGTTTCGTGTTGGGGATTGCCGCGTTTTGGCAAAAATTCGTTATCTTTATTCTCTCGTTTCTTTTCCATTCCTTTCTCGTCCTTTCTTTACTTTGTAATGTGATAAGTTTCGTAGCAAGCATAGGAAAGGGGTACCCTTTCCGTAAAATTGTCCGTTTTCTGTCTGGCGACAGAGGGCGATTTTTGCTTGTTGGGGAAGTTTCCCAAACCCTCTGTTTTTTCTCTTCACTACCTACTACACCGCACAAGGCGGTTTTGCCGAAGTTTTGTCATAAATTTTTAAAATAATTTCTTATGTCCTGTTACGCCGGATAGAGAAGGAAGCCAATGTTTACTTAACAGTAACTAAATATGGGGCTTTGAGCCGCAGGACGATTGACAACACATATGAGAATCGATATAATTATTTTGTAATAAGTTTTCAGAAAGGGTGAGTACAATGCTATTTGGGAAATTTTGTATTGAATACAGCTCCGCACAATTTGATATTTCAAAACATTGTACGGAGCCTAAAAGACACGAGAACATTTATATTTAGGCTTGCTCCAACATAACCTTATCATGTGGGGCTTTGTTCGCGTGTATATATCATTATGATGTTCGGGCAGTAGGCAATGTTTTGTCTGCTGCCTTTTGTTATGCAGAGGGCGCACTGTATCGTGGCTACCCTCTGCTTTTTTTATTCAGAAAGGATTTTGAGAAAATGAAAGAAGAACAGAATTTAACAACAGGAAGCGTACCAAAAAAGCTGATTATATTCGCGCTTCCTCTATTGTTCGCTAATCTTTTGCAATCTTTTTATAGTATTGTAGATATGCTTGTTGTTGGAAATATCGTAGGAGAAACAGGTCTTGCAGCAATCAGCAATGCGTCTATGATAAGTTTTATTATCAATTCAATTTGTATCGGCGTAACAATGGGCGGTACTGTTTTAATCGCTCAATATAAAGGGGCAAATGATGAACAAGGACAAAGTGAAACAGTTGGAACACTATTCGCAATATCCCTTATCGCTTCATTTATCGTAACGATAATAGGATTGATTGTATATAAGCCGCTTTTCCATATATTGAATGTTCCTGCGGCTTCTATGCAAGACGCTTGCGAATATATGAAAATCATCTGCTGCGGCACTGTATTTGTGTTTGGTTACAATGCAGTTTGCTCTATTATGAAAGACTTTGGGGATTCAAAAAGTCCTCTATATTTTGTGGCGATTGCGACGATTGTAAACGTCATATTAGACCTGATTTTAGTCGGTCCCTTTAACATGGGAACGGCAGGAGCCGCCTATGCAACTATTTTTTCGCAGGGTGTTTCTCTTTTTGTATCAATCATTCATTTGAAAAGGAAAAAGTTTGTCTTTGATTTTAAGATAAAGCACTTCGCTATCAAATCGGATAAACTGATAACTGTTTTAAAAGTCGGATTACCTACCGCTATCCAAATGGTAATTGTCAATATATCATATCTTCTAATTACAGGAATGCTCAACTATTTTGGCGTATCTGTTGCCGCAGCGTCCGGTGTAGGTCTTAAAGTCAATACATTTGCAGGTATGCCCTGTTGGGCAATCGGACAGGCTGTTACTGCTATGGTCGGGCAGAATCTAGGGGCAAACAATATAGAGCGTGTGAGAAAAACGACGAAAATTGGATTGTATTTGAATGTATCGGTTACTTTGATTGCCATTATCATTGTGCAATTATTTGCGGAACAAATCATCATGTTATTTGAGCCGGAAAGCCAGGAGGTCATAAAAGACGGCGTTCTATATCTAAGAATGTGTTGCGGTATTAACAGTCTGATTTATGCAGCCATGTACACATTTGACTCTTTTGCTATCGGAATAGGCTCCGCAAATGTTGCCATGATAAATGCACTTTTGGACGCAGTATTTATCCGGTTATCTGTAAGTTGGATTTTAGCATTTATCATTCACATTGGATTTACAGGTATCTATATCGGTCAAGCTGTTTCTCCTGTATTACCCGCGATTGTCGGATTGATATATTTCAAAAGTAAATCATGGGAGATGAAAAAGCTGATACATTATTCGTAAGGGAGCGTGGGGCAACCATGAAGCAAGCAGAAGGGTTATTATGCCCTATATGCCATAATAAGACCCGTATCAGAGTACGAGAAGATACCGAACTAAAGAATTTCTTGCTCTACTGTCCTAAATGCAGGAATGAAGTTTTAATCAATTTAAAAATGAAACATATATCCGTTATCAAAGAGCCGGACGCATAGACGCAGAGCCGATAACACGCAGAGTAAAAATGCGGTTATCGGCTCCTTTTTTAATTGCGAGGAGGTCTATGGTGTTTTCTCTAATTATTACGACATCTTAAAAATAGACGAATCTTTGCAACGGGATATTGCGCCCATAAAGATGAACTTATAAATCATGTAATATATTTTGATAACTCATATTGTACAAGCACCCATGTGGTTTTCAATTTAGACGCTTGCCCCCCCTATTGAGAAGAAAAGGGGTGAGTTAGATGATTTATTCGGAAGAATACAAGGAACATATCGAATACATATTTGCCGCTTTTTGTAAAGTCGTTCTCCATAATGCGGCAATGACTGCTTACTGTGACTTCGGACGGAAACAGAAACGTGAATTATCACTTGAATACTTGATGTCTGAAACGTCGTTTGAACCGTTTACAACGGACACTTATTTTGAGCAATACGACCGACCTACTGTCTTTGTTGCAAAAGGGCAAAAAATTGTTGTCGCAAGTAAGCGGTTAACCGACGCACTATCAAAATTGACTAAGCAAAGACGCAATGTTTTGTTTCTGTACTTTTTCTTCGGTTATACCGACACTCAAATCGGAAAAGAGTATGGAAGAAGCAGAAGTACAGCGAATTACTGGAAATTAGCGTCATTAAAGCAGCTACGAAAAGAAATGGAGAGATTAGAGCATGAGAAACAAGAAGTTGATACCTTTTGAAGTCATTGAAAAGGCAGTCGCCGGAGAGCCGGAAGCCATAAATACTGTTTTACAGCATTATAGCCCGCGCATTAAGTATCTGTCCAAATACCGAGGACATATCAACAACGATATTCAAGACCGTTTGAAAGTACAGCTTATTAAAGCTATCCTGCAATTTCGTTTTGACCGATAGTAAATAGCAAAGCCATGGAAAGCCGTCAAGGATAAACTTCGCGCTTCGCGTCCTTGACGGTTTTCCCCGGCCTTGCTATGCGGTAATCAAGAGCGCAATCGGATAGACTGCTTGCGCTCTCTACGAATTATGGATTTCCTGAATGGATAACTATTTTTGTATTTCCGCTTCCTTTCACTTCCGTTCCGGCAGTTTAAGTGACGATAAGAAGAATTGACGGAAAGGAATGGAATAGATAATTGATTAAATCTGTAATTGACTCATCTTTACTTTATATATCTTTATTTAATTGCGTTGGATTTTCCGACGTCGGATTACCCGATATCGGAAAATCCAATATCGGATAACCCAACACTGGAAGCCGGAAACATACATAGATTTTGTTTTGTGTAAACAGCTACATGAATTGCCATAGTAATGTTACGCAATAGAGTGCAAAATAGCTTTGATTTAAGCAACTTACAGACACGAAAACATTAAGGGTAAGGGATTTATACTTTTTCCCTCAAAAATGGCATTCTACTGCGTAACAAAATGCAGACAACAAAGCAGAGAGCCGACCACTTTTGAAAGTGATGAACTCTCTGCTTTGTTGCACCTGTTTGTCAGCGTTGGTAATAAGTTGTTGTGAATACTTCCTTATCACCGTAAAATCAAGGCTTCGCGTTTTTCCTTATTGAGAAAGAGGCCATAGATATTATCCTTGAGCGATGTTTTGACAGGCGCTCCCCACTTCACAAACCATCACGATTTCTTCACCGTTTTCCTTAACGGTGGTGAAGCCGATGCGTTGATAGAGGCGCAGGGCAGGGTTGGCTTTTTGCACGGAGAGCGCCACGCGCTGGCAGCCGTGACTGGCAAGCTGAACAAACATGGCACGCAGCAAGGCGGTGCCGATGCCCTGGGCACGATAAGCCGACAACACGGAGATAGCCAGCGTTGGCACGTTGTTAAGCAAGCTGTGTTCTTCTGGCAGTAGTCGCACCCAGACGGCACCAACTGCGATGCCATCCGGCAGCATGGCGACCAAGGCGTGGTCGCAGGTGCCGCTGCCAAAATCGTTGATGTAGCCACGCAGCGAGGGCTGATTGATGATGGTGCGCGGTGTCGGTGTCACGCCGTTCGGAATGAAGATGGCTTCATAAAGAAAGGTTTCAAGCAGCGGTGTTTCGTTGGGGTGCAAATGGCGTATCTGATAAAACATGGGTTCTTTTTCTGCCATTTTCACGCTCTCATCCTGCTTACAGTCTGCTTTTGAAATCCTCATAGCCAAATGCACGCACGAGGGTGGCGCCTGTTTGTGCGCTACCACGATAGATGGCCGGAAGCGGCATACCGTTGAAGGTGTTGGTTTTGACCATGGTGTAAAGCGCCATGTCGTCAAAAACAAGTTTGTCGCCGCGCGCAAGCGGTGCATCGAACGAATAGTCGCCGATGACGTCGCCAGCAAGGCAGGTTGGCCCACCGAGACGGTAGGTGTGTGCGCGTTCGTTCGGCTCGCCGGAATGTTCCAGCGGTGGACGATACGGCATTTCGATGACGTCCGGCATATGGCAAGCAGCGGAGGCATCGAGGATGGCAATGTCCATGCCATTGTGCACAAGATCCACCACTGAGGTGACAAGGTAGCCGGCGTTCAAAACAACCGCTTCGCCCGGCTCAAGGTAAACGTCAACGCCGTAGGTGTCGCGCAAGCGGCGCACGGTGGCAATCAGCGTATCTACATCATAATCCGCACGGGTGATGTGGTGGCCGCCGCCGAGGTTGAGCCATTTCATGTGATGCAGCAGGTCGCCGAAATCGCGCTCCACCACTTCCAACGTTTCCACGAGGGCGTCCACATTTTGCTCGCAGAGGGTGTGGAAATGCAGGCCGTCAATGCCGGTGAGGTCTGCCTGTTTTAAGTCGTCAGCGAGAATACCGAAACGACTGCCCGGTGTGCAAGGGTCGTAAATAGCGTGGTCCTGGGTGGAGTGCATGGGGTTGATGCGCAGGCCGCAGCTTTTGCCGGCAGCAAGGGCACGGTCTTTGAACTGTTGCCACTGAGCGAGGCTGTTGAAAACAATATCGTCGGCGTAAGTCAGGAGTTCGTCAAACCAATGTTCCTGATAGGCCGGACAAAAGACGTGCGTTTCGCCGCCCATTTCTTCATGGCCAAGGCGCGCTTCATAGAGACCGCTGGCGGTGGAGCCGCAGAGCACGCTGCGAATCTGTGGGTAGCACTGGTAGACGCTGAACGCTTTCTGCGCGAGAAGAATTTTGGCGCCGCTTTCGTCCATAACACGCTTCAAGATGGCGAGGTTGTGGTCGATGGCGGCTTCGTCGATAACAAAATAGGGGGTTTGCACCCCCTGTAAAATTGGCCAGTTCTGTTGGGTCATCTTAGTCCACCAGCACTGGGTTGCGTTCTTCGATCCATGGCAGGCCCCATTTGTTGAGCGCTTCCATGAATGGATCCGGATCAAATTCTTCGATGTTTTTAACGCCAGGACCTTTCCAAACGCCAGTCATGAGGAGCATCGCACCGATCATGGCTGGTACGCCGGTGGTGTAGCTGACAGCCTGGCTGCCAACTTCTTTGTAACATTCCTGGTGGTCGCAGACGTTGTAAAGCTGGTAGGTTTTGTCTTTGCCATCCTTCTTACCCTGGAAGATGCAACCGATGTTGGTTTTACCAACGGTGCGTGGGCCAAGGGTGGATGGATCTGGCAACACAGCTTTAAGGAACTGGAGTGGCACAATCTGCTTGCCTTCAAATTCGATTGGTTCGATGGAGGTCATGCCGACGTTTTCCAGGCACTTGAGATGGGTGAGGTAGCTTTCGCCGAAGGTCATGAAGAAACGAATGCGTTTGATGCCAGGAATGTTGAGCGCCAGGGATTCAATTTCTTCATGGTGCAGGAGGTACATATCTTTCTTACCAACCTGTGGGAAATCATACACACGTTTGATTTCCATTGGCTTGGTTTCTACCCAGTGACCATCTTCCCAATAGCTGCCATTGGCAGACACTTCACGGATGTTGATTTCAGGGTTAAAGTTGGTAGCGAATGGATAACCATGATCGCCGCCATTGCAATCAAGAATATCAATGTAGTTGATTTCGTCAAATTCGTGCTTCAGGGCATAAGCCGCAAAGACGCTGGTGACGCCTGGGTCGAAGCCACTACCGAGGAGTGCGGTGATGCCGGCTTCTTCAAAGCGTTCGCGGTAAGCCCACTGCCATTTGTACTCAAACTTTGCGGTGTCTTCCGGTTCGTAGTTGGCGGTGTCGACATAGTGCGTCTTGGTAGCCAGGCAGGCGTCCATGATGGTGAGGTCCTGATAAGGCAGTGCCAGGTTCACCACAACGTCTGGCTGGAAGTCATTGATGAGGGCGATGATGTCCTCGGTCTTATCCGCATCAAGCTGTGCGGTATGGAGCTTGGTTTTACCACCAGCAAGTTTGGCGGCAAGCTCGTCGCACTTGCTCTTGGTGCGGCTGGCAATCATGACCTCCTCAAAGACTTCACTGTTCTGACACATTTTGTGGATCGCTACAGAAGCGACACCACCACAACCAATTACTAAAGCTTTTCCCAATTAAAAGTCCCTCCTTAAAAAATGAAAAAAACACTATAAATCACAAATTTATTTTACAAAGGCCAGCAGCATTTCCCGCAGGACTTTGCAAGCAACAGCAGTAGATACGCCCGAGGCATCGTAATGCGGCGAAAGTTCGTTCATATCAAAGCCAACGATGTTCAGTGCTTCACAGGCTAAGAGCGCTTCTTCCAGTTCCTGGAAGAAAATGCCACCCGCTTCCGGTGTGCCGGTGCCTGCAAAAAGCGATGGGTCGAGCACATCAAGATCAAGCGTGAGATAGACGGGCACTTTATCGCCCAAGGCCATCACGGTTTCTAACACAGCGCGGGTATTGAACGGATGGAAATCGGTGTGTGCCATGCCAAAGCGAAATTCTTCACGTTCACCGCTGCGGATACCGAATTGATGAATGCGGCCATCGCCAACAAGGTCGTGGCAGCGGCGCAGCACCGTTGCATGAGAGAGGCGTTCGCCGAGATAGTCCTCGCGCAAATCCGCATGGGCATCGAAATGAATGATGTGCAGATCTGGATACGCTTTCACCATGGCACGCACAGCACCTAAGGTGACGAGATGTTCACCGCCAATCATCACAGGCAGCTTGCCTGCAGCGAGAATCTCTGTGGTGCGCTCTTCAATTTGTGTAAGCACGGCTTCGGTGTTGCCAAAAGGCAGAAGCAAATCGCCTGTATCGCAAACGGCGAAGTCTTCAAGATCTTTGTTCTGATATGGGCTGTAGGTTTCGATGCCATCGCTTTCAGCACGAATAGCTGCGGGGCCAAACCGCGTACCCGGACGGAAAGAGGTGGTGCCGTCAAATGGCGCGCCGAATATCACTGCACGGGCATCGGCAAAATCGGCATCGCAAGCGATAAAAGTTTGCACATTAGGTTTCATCGTCTTCCTCCGGTTCAACATTTTCCAAGAGATCCTGCACATAGTTTGGCAGATAGAAGCTGCCATGATGCAAGTTGGTGTTATAGTAACGTGTTTCCAAGCCGCGTGCGTTCCAGCGCGCAGCATCCAGATCTTTCACTGGATGGTATTTCTTAGACGCAAAGCCGAACAGCCAGTGTCCGGATGGATAGGTTGGAATATGTGCCTGATACACGCGGCTCAGCGCAAAGCTGTCCACAATGCGTTTATGGGCACGCTGCATGGCACGCGCATCTTCTTTATAAAATGGGCTTTCATGCTGGTTGACCATGATGCCGTCATCGTGCAGAGCTTTGTAGCAGTTGCCATAAAATTCTTTGGTGAAAAGCCCTTCGCCCGGACCGAAGGGATCGGTTGAATCAACAATGATGAGGTCGTATTCATCAACACACTTACGCACGTATTTCAGGCCATCGGCAATATGGATATGCACACGAGGGTCGTCAAAACCACAAGCGGTTTGTGGTAGCCACTCGCGGCAAACGGCGATAACGCGCTCGTCAATTTCTACCACATCAATGTGCTCCACTTCCGGATAACGCACAAGCTCACGCAGGCAACCGCCGTCGCCAGCGCCAATCACCAGCACCTTGCGAGGGTTTGGATGCACCGCCATTGGCACGTGCACAATCATCTCATGATAGATGAACTCGTCTTTTTCCGTCAGCATCATGATGCCATCTAAGGTCAGAAAACGGCCAAATTCTTCGCTCTCGAACACGTCGATGCGTTGGAACTCGCTCTGTTCCGTGTAGAGCTGACGGTTAAATTTGATCGAAAACTTCACATCTTTTGAATGTGGTTCTGTATACCAAAGTTCCATCGTCTTCCTCCTTCATCGTTTTTAATCAATCACGTTCAAACGGTTCACGCCCATGTCTTCCGGCCCAAGCATGCTGCATCCTTTTTGTTTCGCATAGCGAATGTACTCAACAATCTCCTGCGTAACAAGCTCGCCCGGCGAAAGAATTGGAATCCCCGGTGGATAGATCATGACAAATTCAGCACAGATATGGCCGACACATTTTTCCAGCACCAGCGATTTTTTTGGTGCATAGAACGCACGGTGCGGTGTCATTTTCACGATAGGATTGATATATTCCTGTTCAAACATATTCACCGCCGGCTTTTTGAAGCGACGGCGAATTTCCTGCAAGGCGCCAATGAGGCGTTCAATATCCGCCGGACGGTCGCCGATGGAGAGATACGCCAACACGTTGCCCAAGTCGCCAAGTTCCACCTGAATGTCGTATTCATCGCGCAGGAGGTCGTACACTTCAATGCCTGCCAAGCCGAGGGCAAGGGTGTTGATGGAGAGTTTCGTGCGGTCAAAATCAAAGACGCTGTCGCCATCAATGAGATCGTAGCCATACGCCCAATAATCGCCGATGGCGTTGATCTCCCGACGTGCGTATTCCGCCATATCGAGCACACGGGCGAAGGTTTCTTCACCGCGCAGTGCCAGATTGCGGCGAGAAATATCCAAACTCGACAGCAAAAGATAAGAAGCACTCGTCGTTTGGGTAAGGTTGATGATCTGGCGCACATAGTCGGCGTTCATGTTTGGCCCTAAAAGAAGAAGCGAGCTTTGCGTGAGCGAACCGCCGCTTTTGTGCATACTCACGGCTGCCATATCGGCACCAACGTGCATCGCCGCCTTTGGCAAGCCATTGCCAAAGTAAAAATGCGTGCCATGCGCCTCATCAGCAAGCACCTTCATGCCGTGGGCGTGTGCAATATCGACAATCGCTTCCAAGTTGGAGCAGATGCCGTAATACGTTGGGTTATTAACAAGCACCGCTTTTGCATTTGGATGCGCCTCAATGGTCTTTTTAATGTCCTCAATTTCCATGCCCAAAGAGATGCCCAATCGCTGGTTCAACTGCGGATTGATATAGATTGGTTCGGCATCCACAAGCACAAGGGCATCAATAACACTGCGGTGCACATTGCGCGGCAAAATGATTTGATCGCCCGGCGCTACCACCGAAAGAATCATGGCCTGCACCGCCGATGTGGTGCCGCCCACCATCAAAAAAGCCGCCTGTGCTCCAAAAGCATCGGCGGCAAGCATTTCGGCTTCACGAATCACGCTGACTGGATGACAGAGATTATCCAAGCATTTCATTGAATTAACATCAATAGAAACGCACGTTTCTCCGAGGAATGCAGCGAGTTCTTTATTGCCTTTGCCGCGTTTGTGACCAGGTACATCAAAGGGAACGATGCGTTGACTCTTAAAATCTTCCAACGCGTCCAAAATTGGCATTCGATCCTGATTCACCTTCATTTCCTCCTTCTGGCTGACCGGCTTTTGCCGGCGCACAACCATGAGCAGCACCGGAGATGCTCAAACAATAGACAGGTTTGGGTATCTCCGGCGTGTGCTCACGCTCAGTAAACGTTGCAGCCACTGAAAATTTCTATCATCTCACGGCGCAGATTCTGCGTGATCTCAAGACGTTTCTGTGGTTGCAGTTCGTAGGCATCTGTATTAAATAAGTAATTTTGAATATCCAGCTCCTTAATGAGCATTTTTGTATGGTAAATATTGGCCTGGTAAATGTTGATGTCCACGGCATCGTAGCGTTTCAGGGTTTCATTGTCGATATAATCCTGAATGGACGCCATCGGATGGTCGTTGAACACCTTCTTGCCGTCCACATCACGAGTAAAACCGCGGATACGGTAATCCATCGTAATAATGTCCGAATCAAAGCTGCCAATCAAATAATCCAGCGTTGACAGCGGCGTAATTTCCCCGCAGGTAGCAACATCAATATCCACGCGGAACGTAGCAATGGCGTTTTCCGGATGATATTCAGGATAAGTGTGCACTGTTACATGGCTCTTATCAAGATGCGCCACCACCGTATCACTCTGCGGTGACGGCACCATAGACCCTTCCGCAATCAGCAATGTCACACTAGCCCCCTGCGGCTCATAATCCTGATGGGCAATGTTGAGCACATTGGCACCAATCATCTCAGTCACATTAACGAGAATGTCCGTCAGACGATCAGAATTGTACTGTTCGTCAATATAGGCGACGTAATCACGTTGTTCACGCACAGTGCGTGCGTAACAGACATCATAAATATTAAAACTCAGCGCTTTTGTTAGATTGTTAAACCCGTACAGGCGGATTTTGTCGCTCATCTTCCACTCTCTCCATTTCCTAGAAAATGCCCCTGTAAAAAAGACACGCCCCATTCCAGGGACGCCTGCCAAGCCAGTTTAAGTATAACAATTAGTGGCTCTGACGTCAATGAAACGATGGCGCTTGTATGCGATTTTTCAGCGTGCGCCGGTGGTCATCACACGACCATTTCGCCCCAATTTTCCGCCAAAATTTCTCGCCGCTCATTCTCTGCCATCAGCCGCCAGCGATGACACGCCAGCAGCTCGCCGCTTTCAGCCAATGTTCGAATTTTTATATTTTTCACAATCTCTCTTGTTTGTACCGCCATCTCCTGCTATAATTCATGCTGAAGGAATCCATAAATCATACTTTTATCAGTCGCATGGTTTTTCATTCGCTCAATTACAGAAAGGAGTTTTTCCCATGGCTTTTAACGACAAAAACCACGGCCAGGCCGCACGCGAAAAGATGCGTGAAGGTGTGCGCCGCTCCAAAATCACTGTCAACAAATTCCGCGAACCTGAGAACAAAACCGTTCTCAAGCACGCCGCTGCCATTGTGAAGCATGACATCATTGGTTTCTTCGGTGAAGTAAGAAACATTCTCAAACAAACCGAAGGGCTGCAAAGTTATGCCAACTGCAAGCAAAGCCCAACGTGCAGCGATGCCATCGAAGAATACCATGTTCACATTCCGCCGATGTATGATGAAGTGCTCACCGATCAACCGCTCAAACCAACACCAGGTGCAGCAACGGTGAATGCCATCACCAGCGCCGCTGGCGCCGTCAGCGAGATTCTCAGCGATGCCGGCAGTATGCAGGCATACGCCAACCGCCATCAGGATTTCCCCGGCGACCCAACCAAATTCGATGCCAATCGTCCACAGTCGGTGCTTTTCAAAGACGTTGACGACAAAATTCGTCAAAAAGTTGAAGTTATCGAAACACCAAAGGCCGACAAAGAATCGTAAACAAGCAAACAGGCTGGCCCGTGAACCAAGGTTCGCAGGCCAGCCTGTTTATTTATGCAATCAGAACATAAAAAATCCCACGAACAGCCGCTCGCGGGATTTTGGCAATTATTCTGCAATCTGCGTGGCGTAGACTTCGTAAGAATCGTAGTCGCTAAAGCCGCTCTTGGCAGCGATGTTAAAATCAACTGTATCACCGGCAGTGATGCTGCCGATTTGCTCGGTTACACCACCGATGATGTTACCGTCTTTCATAAAGACCACGCTAGCTACCACGCCGCCAAGATCCTCAGCGGATTCATTGGTGATGGTGCCGCTAAATGTGGTTTGATCACCGGAATGGTCTTCGTTTGCATCGCTCACTTTCAAATCTTTCACAGAATGAATGCCTGAGCCTTCAAAAGTTTTGAAATCATAGTCGTTGTTCTCAACGGTAATTTTAACATCATCCGGCGTTCCCTTTGGACAGTTAATGGCATCACCAAAACAGAAGGTGTCGCCCGGTGCTACCGCAAAGAGAGAGCGGTTTTGCTTGGTCAACACACGACCGTCTTTGTCCAGCACGGTAATTTCAATATTAGGTGAAACGATGGCATTGTACTTGTTCGGATTATTCAATTCAACCGCATAGTAGATGAGAGAATTGCCACCGCCCAGCGATTCAACAGAATAGCCGCTGTTGACCATTTTTATGTCTTTCACTTCTTCGGAGGCAGCAGCCGCGGCGGCATCTTCAGAAGTGGTTTCTTCGGTTTTTTCCGGTTCAGTTGAAGTACCTTCTGGTACATCAACGGCAAGATAGGTATAATCGGTGTCCGATGGAATCAGCACGGTTTCGGCACCAGTGGCAGTGCCTTCCAAGGTCAGCTTGCCATCTGCATAGGTGAATGTGCGCGCAGCATCTACCGAACAATACGCACTTGTGTTCATAATGGCATCAATACGCGATGACTCCCAGGTGTAGGTGTCGGGTTTATCTTTCGGTGCAGCATAGCTGCCAGCCCAATAAACAGAGCCATTTTGGTCATAGCTGGATACCCAATGCAGCTCAATGATGTCATCTTTGATGAAACCTGCCAGGTAATAGTCGCTGCCCTGCACTTCTGCAACCCAGCTCCCCTCAAGGTCCAATGCCGCTTGCTTACTTTGTCCCTCACCTTCAGCCGAAGCGGAGCTGGCGTTGTTGCTCTGGCTGCCACAGCCGGCTGCAAACACCATCAGCCCCACCAGAAGCAATGCGAGCATTCTCTTTTTTAATTGCATATTTTTTCCCCCAATCCAACAAGGCAGGCGCGGGGCGCGTCTGTCTTATAAAAATGATAAAGAATGACAAAAAAGTGCCAAACAAAAATGAAAGTTTTCAAATTTATTACACCACATCACGCGGCTATTTGCAATTGTAATTCGCCCAGTATGGAGCGATTTTTTTAGTACCATATCCCAAGACTCATTCCACAAGCACGCCAAGCGCCGCCAACGCCTGCCGCACACGCACGCAGGCAGCTTCATCAGGACAGCGAACAGTGTGCAGATGAATGCCTGCTGTCAGCACGCTGATGGGCTGAGCATCTGCGCTTTGCGCCTTGTCAATGAAAGCCTGCACATCGTAGCGGCTCTTCAAATCGAGATGCCCTGTGAGCTGACCATACAACGGGTGGTCCACCATCACATCAACCACATGACAGCCCTGGTCCACAATGGCATTCAGCTCCTCTTGCATTTGCTCTGCGTTATGACGACACGCCATGCGGCAAAGCACACCCTCGTCAGCCGAATTGCCCAGAATATAGCCACGCGGCGTGGCGATAATGTCATGGCCCGTAGCCCGCAGCATGGCCACATCGCCGACAATGAGCTGACGGCTGACATGGCACTCCGCCGCCAACGCCGAAGCGCTGATGGGTTTATCTGCACCACTTAACTGCGTCAGAATAAGCTCTCGTCGTTCACTAGCGTTCATAAATGCTCACTCCTTTCTTCATATTATAGCGAGCACACACATAGGCGGCAAGCACCGACAAATTATTCCAGGCACCATTGCTCCAATCCTATATGCTTTCTATAATGTAAGAGAACGTTTACAGGCGTTTCGCATGAAAGGAGAACGCTCACCAATGAAACCACTCATCGCTTTTATCAAAAAAGAAACGGTGCTTTGTGTCGCTTTTGTACTGGCGGTCATTTCCGCCTTCTTTGTCACACCTGACAAGACCTATCTTACTTATCCTGATTGGCGCACGCTGGCCCTGCTCTTCTCTCTCATGCTCATTGTCGGCGGCTTGCAGCAGCTCGGTGTTTTCACGCTGCTGGGGCAAGCACTCATCAAAAAAGCCGCCAATTTACGTATGCTCTATGCAGTCATGATCTTACTCTGCTTTTTTTCAAGTATGCTCATCACCAATGACGTTGCCCTGATTACTTTTGTGCCTTTTACCATTTTGGTTTTTCGTATGATTGAGCGCGAAAATCGCGTACTCAAGTTGATTGTTTTAGAAACCATCGCCGCCAATCTCGGCAGCATGGCTACACCAATCGGTAATCCACAAAATCTCTACCTCTATTCCATCTCTGCAATGTCGCTTGCAGACTTTGCCCGGGCGGTATGGCCCTACACACTGTTTTCACTTGTTCTCCTGCTGCTGGTTGTTCGCACTTCTGCCAACGAACATTTGGCCCATCGCCTGAGCACAGATGCTAAAGCTTACGAGCACCGTGTTATGCTCAAACGAACCCTCCCCTATCTCGCACTGCTCCTATTATGCCTGCTTGTGGTTTTCCGCATTCTCCCTTATGGGCCGGTACTCCTGATTGTCGCTGTGGTTGTCTTTGCGACCGATCGAAATCTCTTTCTACGTGTGGACTATGGTCTTTTAGCCACCTTTCTCTGTTTCTTCGTTTTTATTGGCAATATTAAACGTATTCCTGCCGTGACCACCCTTCTCACCACCCTCTTAGACGGACGTGAGCTGGGTATCGGTATTCTTGTCAGCCAGATCATCAGCAACGTACCAACAGCCATTCTGCTCTCAGGCTTTACCGACAACCTCACAACGCTGCTTACAGCCGTCAACCTTGGCGGCCTCGGCACGCTGATTGCCTCGCTGGCAAGTCTCATCTCCTTCAAATTCTTCAGCAAAAACTATCCACAACAAAAAGGGGCCTTCCTAAAAATATTCACGTTTTGGAACCTTGGCTTTCTCATCATTCTTACCTTACTGGCTACTATACTGAGCGTGTAAAGCAGCGCACTCCAAAACTTTCCAGCGCAAATACAAGCCACGCTATCCATAACCAAAAGAGAATTGTATCTCTTTACCCGCTGTGTTATGCTTTACTTATGAATCAATGAAAAGGATGTGATCTCTATGAACAAGAATGAACTAAAAGCGCGCTGTCGGCTCATGCTGCCCATGATTGGCGCTGGTGCAGCACTGGACACAATATTCTACGGCAGTATTGTTTTTGGCGTAAAGAAAAAGAAATGGAAACCGTTTCTTGCAAGCATCCCCGTAACCATCGCCGGTGTCTGTGGGCTCGTACACTATTATTACAACCGTGTGTCCTATGTTTGCCCAACTTGTGGAAAAACCTTCAAACCAAACTTCCGCGAATTCTTTTTTGCCAACCATACGCCACGCACGCGCGATCTCACCTGCACACACTGCGGCCAACACAATACCTGCATCGAAATCATCAGCACCGCAAAATAAGCCTCATCTCAACAAGCAAAGGCACGGCATATTGCCGCGCCTTTTTCTATTGACAAATACCGTCTTTGCCCGTACAATAGCAATGTCGTTTTCACTGTCATGACACCTGTAAAATTTATTGTAAGGAGCATTCATTCATGGGAACAATACGCGCATTTCTGAAACGCAAGGATATTGAAATTTCGCTCAGACGCTACGGCATCGACGCCTTAGGAGCGATGGCGCAAGGGCTTTTCTGCTCGCTGCTCATCGGCACCATCATCGACACCATCGGTACTCAGTTTCACATTGCAGCACTCACCGAAACAGTCGCAACCATTTCCGGCACCGACTACACCGTTGGCGGCCTTGCCAGCGCTATGAGTGGCCCAGCAATGGCGGTTGCCATTGGCTATGCGCTGCATTGTCCCCCTTTGGTGCTTTTTTCACTGATTACCGTTGGTTTCTCTGCCAACGCTCTGGGCGGCGCAGGCGGCCCTTTAGCGGTGCTTTTTGTTGCCATTATTGCCGCTGAGCTGGGCAAAGCGGTGAGCAAGGAAACAAAGATTGATATTCTCGTCACGCCGCTGGTCACCATTGGCTGCGGCATCGCCCTTTCGGCAGCCATTGCGCCGGCATTGGGCGCCGCCGCCATGAAAGTTGGCAGTCTCATCATGTGGGCAACGGAATTGCAGCCTTTCTGGATGGGGATTCTCGTTTCCGTGCTCGTTGGCATTGCGCTGACGTTGCCCATCTCCTCGGCGGCTATTTGCGCCGCTCTTGCTCTGACAGGGCTGGCCGGTGGTGCCGCCGTTGCTGGCTGCTGCGCGCAGATGGTGGGTTTTGCGGTCATGAGTTTCAAAGAAAACCGCTGGGGCGGTCTGGTGAGCCAAGGGCTTGGCACGTCCATGCTGCAAATGGGCAACATTGTGCGTAACCCCTGGATATGGGTGGCGCCAACACTGGCCAGTGCCATCACCGGCCCGTTGGCAACTTGTCTTTTCCATTTAGAAATGAACGGCACACCAGTTTCGTCCGGCATGGGCACCTGCGGCATGGTGGGGCCAATCGGCGTTTACTCCGGCTGGGTTGCCGATGTTGCTGCTGGTGCGAAAGCCGCCATCACTGCCTGGGATTGGCTGGGCCTTGTGCTCATCTGTTTTGTGCTGCCAGCCATTCTCACGCCGCTCTTTAATCAGGTCATGCGTAAGCTCGGCAAAGTCAAAGACGGCGACCTCACCCTCGATGCCTAGACAACCACGCTCGCCACATGGCGAGCGTTTTTTATACCTGCCATAAAAAAAGACCATTTCCATCTCCGCCGCTGCGCGGTATAATAGGAACGTTGAAACAACCCCTTCAGGCGCAAGCCTTGAAATAACCCGTATCATTAGAGGAGGATTACCATGGAATTTAAGACCCACGCTACGCTGCACAAAGACGGCACTTACGCTGTTGCTGTCAACATTGATTACGGCTTCATGACGCCGGACGACCTTGTAAAAATTGCTGAAATCGCCAAAAAATACGATGTCACCGAAATCATGGCCACCACCGCTAAGAAAATCAGCTTCTACAACGTTCCAGAAGCCAACGTCAACCCACTTTGGGACGATGTGCTCGCCGCTTTCGGTGATCGTGTCCGCGATCCAAAAGGTAAAATCATTGTTTGCCCAGGCAAAGACCACTGCAAGTTTGCTATGCCAGGTTTCGATGGCCACGCCATGGCTGATGAAATTGTAAAAATCAGTCGTGCCCACAACGCCGGCAAGATTAAAGTGGGCGTTGCTACCTGCCCTCGCTGCTGCTCCATGGCGCAGGTGCGTGACATCGCCGTTTACGCATCCGCCAAAGGCTGGACGGTAGCACTCGGCGGCAACGGCGGCTCCAAACCAGCCACCGGCACCACCATTGCCACCGGTCTTTCCAACGAAGAAGTGGCAGCACTTGTGGATAAAATCTACACCTACATCGAAGAAAAGAAAAACGGCAATGAGCGCAGCGCCAAGCTGCTCGGCCGCATCGGCATTGACGACCTCAAGGCTTATCTCGCAGAATAAGCAACAACATGAAAAAAGCTCTGAGCGCTTCCTAAAGGAAGTTCGCTCAGAGCTTTTTTTATTGGTATTATTCGGCAACAACCTGCACCTTCACAATGATTTTCACTTCTGCGTGCAGTTTAATGGTAGCGTTGTAAGTGCCGAGTTCTTTAATCTTGTCATCGAGAACGATTTTTCGCTTGTCAAGATCCACATGATACTGCGCCTTGATGGCTTCGGCAACTTCTTTATTGCTGATGGTGCCGAAAAGTTTGCCACCTACGCCTTCTTTGGCTTTGATGACCACTTTCTGGTCACGCAGCTTGGAGGCAATGCCTTCTGCCTGCGCCTTTTCATAGGCACGGTCCTCAGCTTCCTGTGCCTGTTGTTCAGCCAGCTTTTTAAGATTAGTTTTGGTAGCTTCTACGGCGACGTCGTTCTTAAACAAAAAGTTATGAGCATAACCACTCTTAACGTCAACCACTTCTCCGCGTTTGCCAACTTTTGGCACATCAGCGGTTAAAATCACTTTCATTGTTGTTCTCCTTTCTCTGGTCGCAGATGGCGGTAATCGGCGATGCTGTCAAAGATGCCGAGCAGCGCGCACATAAGGATCAGATACCAGCCCATGAAAAGCGCCAGCATAATGATGAGGAGCTGTAACATGAGCGGTTTTTCTGTAAATTTCAGCTTTGCAAGAAGGTAGGAGGCTCCACCCACCGCCATGAAAGCCGCTCCTATTACCATAACATTTGCAGCGACAATCCACAAGAGCTGATTGTCAAGATATTGTTCCACCAGCAATAAAACCCATGCCGCAAGAAACGGAACAAGCACAGCCGGTGGCATGATGATGGTTTTCCAGTTTGGTGCCTGCACCTGAACAGGTGTACGCAGACGGCGGCACAGTGCCGAAAGCAGCAAAAGCTCGGCGCCTGCCATCACAGCGAACATCAGCACATAAATGCTCGGCGACAGCTGCACCATGATATGCACAGTGTTGGTAAACAAATGCTCTGCCTGGGCGGCGCTCATGCCGCCGGTGTTTGCCATGGTGTTGTAGAGGTCGAGCTGTTCTGCGCTGGCAAGCATCTCTTCTTCAAGCCCGCCAAACGTGCCCATAAAGGCACGCACATCAAAGCCCATCAGCGCCAGCTGCACCAAGAGATACAAGAGCGTTCCCAGCACCTGTGTTGCGGTGGTCAGTGCAAAAAGCGTTCCATAGCGTTTTTTCGCACGCACCAACGCCCCACTGACAATGCCAATGAGCGCCGTCTGCAAAAAGAAACTCACCCCTGCCAGCGGCCCAGTGATGATACCCAAAACAAGGCTTGCCGCCACGCCTGCCAAAACAGCACCGCGCCACGACAGCCAAATAGCAGCCAGCGCCAACGGCAGCGGCGCAATAACACCGGAAACAAACGGCAGCACCACCGCCGTAAGCCCAAGGACCACCGCCAACGCAGCCATGATACCGCCCAAAGCAACAGGCGAACGGTTTGGTTGTTGATGACTCATCATGCGTTCCTCAGCTGTCGTGGTCAACCTTGTGGAAGGTCTTGAGATTGCCAATTTTGCCGGCACGTTCCGTGAGCAAATCGTCCACCGCTGAAAGCGGAATCCCTTGTTCAACCAGCATCACCACAAGATGATAGAGCAAGTCAGCCACTTCGCCAACGGTGTCCTCCTGCACGCCGTTTTTGGCGGCAATAATCACTTCGGCAGATTCTTCGCCGATTTTTTTGCAGATTTTGTCCAACCCCTGCTCAAAAAGGTAGCAGGTGTAGGATTTTTCCTGCGGATGTTCGCGGCGGTCTGTCACCACCTGATATAAATGTTCCATGCTTTCCATGATTAGTGTTCCTCCCCGGAGATAATCGGTTTGAAAAAGCAGCTATGGCTGCCAGTATGGCAGGCAGGCCCTGTCTGCTCCACAGTGATGAGCAGCGTATCGTCGTCGCAGTCGCCCATCATCTTCACAACACGCTGTACATGACCGGACGTTGCGCCCTTGTGCCAAAGTTCCTGACGGGAACGGCTCCAAAACCAGGTTTCTCCTGTCTCGATGGTTTTCGCCAAACTTTCGCGGTTCATATAAGCGAGCATCAGCACCTCGCCTGTGCCCGCTTCCTGAATGATTGCAGGAATGAGATCGCCTTTCTGAAAATATTTTTCTAAATCCATGATGCTCTCCTTATCGTGCCGCAAGACCGCGCGCACGCATATCAGCCTTAACTTCTTCAATCGTCAGCTCGCCATAGTGAAAGAGCGAAGCGGCAAGCGCTGCATCGCAGCCAGTGGCGTCAAAAACATCAGCAAAATCACCAACGCTGCCAGCACCACCCGACGCAATCACGGGAATACGCACCAAATCGCACACGGCTTTGGTCATTGCCAAATCATAGCCTGCTTTGGTGCCATCGGCATCCATCGACGTTAAAAGAATTTCGCCGGCGCCGCGCTGCTCCAGCTCCTGCACCCATTCCAGCAAATCTTTGCCGGTGTCGATACGCCCACCGTTGATAACCACGTGCCAACGCCCATCGTCCACACGCTTCGCATCAACAGCCGCCACAATGCACTGACGCCCAAACATTTCCGCCGCTTCATTGATAAGCTCCGGATGACGCACCGCCGCCGAGTTGATGCCCACCTTATCGCTGCCGGCACGCAAGGTATCGCGCACGTCATCTATGGTGCGGATGCCACCGCCCACTGTGAGCGGCACAAAAACCACCTCAGCCGTGCGGCGCACCACATCAAGCATGGTGGCACGGCCTTCGTGGCTGGCAGTGATGTCTAAAAAAACAATTTCATCGGCGCCGCTGTCGCTGTATTGTTTCGCCAGCGCCACCGGATCGCCCACTTCTTTAATGCCCACAAAGTTGACACCCTTCACCACCTTGCCATCACGCACGTCCAGGCATGGAATGATACGTTTTGCCAGCATCGTCACGCCTCCTTTGCCGCAGCCAGCGCTTCTTCCAGAGAAAGCGTGCCTTCATAGAGCGATTTTCCGCAGATGGCGCCATAGCAGCCGCACGCTTTAAGCGCAACAATGTTACTCACATCACGAATACCACCGCTGGCAATCGTATGCAGCTGCGGGCAGGCAGCAATCAGCGCTTCATAGTCGGCAAGGGTTGGGCCGGACAAGGTGCCATCCTTGGCAATGTCGGTATAGATGATGGTCTGCACACCGACAGCCGCCATGGCTTTAGCAAGGTCTACAAAATAAACGTCGGATTCTTCCAGCCAGCCGCCGCCACGCACACGACCGCCCTTAGCATCAATGCCCACGGCAATTTTTTCGCCATATTTTTCCACAGCAGCACGCACAAGCGCCGGTTCGTGCAGCGCCACCGAGCCTAAAATCACACGGCTGATGCCTGCCGAAAGATAGCTGTCAATATCCTCCATGGTGCGAATACCGCCACCCAGCTCTACTTTAAGGCCGGTTTCTTTCGCCACAGATAAAAAAATGTCGGTATTCACCGGACGGCCTTCACAGGCGCCGTCCAAATCCACCATATGAATCCATTCAGCGCCAGCTGCTTCAAAGGAGCGCGCCGTTTCCAGCGCATCTGCCGCCACCTGATGCACCGTATCAAAAGCACCTTGATACAGTCTGACCGGTGTGCGGTCTTTGATGTCGATTGCCGGTAAAATAATCATCCAACCAACCTCCCAAAATTCTTCAAAATGCCAAGTCCCACGTCGCCGCTCTTTTCCGGATGGAATTGGCAGCCAAAAATCTGGTCACGCCAAACCATGCCGGGGAACGCTTCACCATAGACGGTTTCCAGCGCCACATAGCGCTCGTCGGTCTCGGCACAGAAAGAATGTACATAGTACACATAGCTATCGTCGGGAATGCCTTCTGTGAGCGGGCAGCTGTGCCGCAGATGCGCCGTGTTCCAACCAATGTGTGGCAGCTTCTGACCATGGGCGTCAAGCTCACGCACCACTCCAGGCAATAGCCCCAGCCCCTTCGTAACGCCAAACTCGCGCCCTTCTTCAAACAACAACTGATGCCCCAGGCAAATGCCCAGAAACGGTTTCTTCTCTGCTTCTGTTTTGAGCAGTTCCACAAGGCCGGTGGCAGTGAGCTTTTCCATGGCATCGGCAAAAGCGCCCACGCCAGGCAGAATGATGCCATCAGCCACTTTGATGTCCGCAGCATCATGGCTCACGATATGTTCCAGATGAAGATAGCGCAACGCATTGCAGACGCTGAAAAGATTCCCAGCGCCATAATCAACCACAGCAATCATGCCAACACCCCTTTTGTTGAAAGCACGCCGCCATCGCGTGGTGCAAGTGCTTCTGCCAGTGCGTGTGCCACCGCCTTGAACACCCCTTCAACAATGTGATGGGCGTTCTTACCGTACAGCGCCTCAATGTGCAGCGTGATGCCGGCGTTCATGGCAAAGGCGCGGAAAAATTCTTCGGTCAGCTCGGTATCGTATTCGCCAATCATTGGCGCTGCCACCTCGGCATGGTACACCAGATAAGGCCGTCCGCTCACATCAACCACCGCGCGGCAGAGGGCCTCGTCCATAGGAATAAAGGCGCAGCCATAACGCTGAATCTCAGCTTTGTCAACCACCTCTGCCAAGGCCTGCCCAAGGACAATGCCAATGTCCTCAACGCTGTGATGGCCGTCCACCCAGGTGTCACCCTCACAGTTGAGCACCAAGCCCCAACCGGCGTGCACCGCCAATGCTGTGAGCATATGGTCAAAAAAGCCAATGCCGCTGGCGATACGCACCTCGCCGCCGTCGAGGTCGAGAAAAAGCTGAATGCTCGTTTCTTTCGTCTGTCGTTCTTTTGCCACGCTTCTCATGCTTCCAGCTCCTTCAACACCGCTTCCAACGCCACCAGACAAGCATCGTTTTCTTCTGCTGTGCCACAGTTGATACGCAATGCATTTTTCTGTGGTTGGCGAATGAGCACACCGTGTTCCTGCATTTTTGCAAAAATGTCCGGCGCGCGCTCCGTAATAATATAGGCAAAATTGGTGGCCGTTGGCAAGATGCACTCAAGGCTGTCGTAGCGGTTCACAAGCGCCTCCAACGCTGGATACAGCGCCGCCATGCTGGCTTTGATTTGCGCCGTGGCTGCGCGCAGCTCCTCACCGTGCCTCAGCACACAAGTTGCCAGCGCCTGCGTGAGACGCCCCACATTGTACACCGCTTTGGCACTTTGCAAAAGTGCCGTCAGTTCCGGTGTGGTGATGGTGAAGCCCACACGCAGCCCCGCCAGCCCAATAGCTTTGGAGCAGGTTTTGAGGACAATCAGATTTTCCACCGTTCCTGCCAAATCGAGCACGCTCTCATCGGCAAAATCCATATACGCTTCGTCCACCACCACAAGCCCATCGAAGCCTTCAATGAGACGCACTACGTCTTCACGCGGCGTCACCACACCGGTTGGGTTGCATGGGTTGGAAAAAATAATCATCGCTGCATCTTTTTCCTTGGCAAAAGCCAGCAAATGATCCACGTTGATGCGGTAGTCCTCCTGAGCATACACGCACTGCTCCACATCATTCAAATAAGCACCGGCACCATACATGGAGAAATCCGGCGCCACTGTCACCACACGGTCATGCGGCGTTACCAAAGCGGCAAACAACAGCTCAATGTGTTCATCAGAACCATTACCCGCCGTGATATGTTCCCAATTCAGATGATACAGCTCGGCATAGGCACGGCACAGTTCTTCGGCGCGCGGGTCGGGATAACGGTTAAAATCGCATTGGTCTAAAATCTCGTGAAACTCCGCCATCATCGCTTGCGAAGGCTGAATAAAGCTTTCGTTGGCGTTCAACACAACCGGACATGGCTGCCCGCCCGGACTATATGCCGCTCTTCCCTGAAAACGTTTGCTGATTCTCATTGTTCCTTCCTCACTTTCACTGCATTGGCGTGCGCTGTCAGCCCTTCGGCTTCGGCAAAACGAATGATGTCATCGGCACCTGCCAGGAGCGCTTCTTTGCTGTAAGAGGTAAAGCCCATGCGCTTGTAGAAGCTGTCCACCCCAAGCGGCGAGAAAAAGCGTGCCGTGCCGCTGGTTGGCAGCACATGGTTGGCGCCTGCATAATAATCGCCAACCGGTTCCGGTGTCCATGCACCCAAAAACACCGAGCCAGCGTTTTCCACGCGCCCAAGATAACGTTCCGGCGCCTCCGTGGCAATTTCCAAATGCTCCGGTGCCACCGCATTGGCGTAGTCAATGCACTGTTCGATGGTTTCAAAAACAACAATCACGCCATAGTCACGCATCGACTGGCGAATGATGTCCGCACGGCTGAGCGTTTCCAGCTGGCGTGCCAGCTCGTCCTTCACAGCGTCCGCCAGCGCCTGCGAATCGGTCAAAAGCACGCCACCGGCAAGCACATCATGCTCGCATTGGCTCATGAGGTCGGCAGCGAGGAAACGTGGATTGGCGTGTTCATCAGCAACAATGAGAATCTCGCTTGGTCCGGCAATCATATCAATATCCACCACGCCGTAAAGCAAACGTTTGGCTGTGGCTACAAAGATGTTCCCCGGCCCCACAATCTTATCCACCTGCGGAATCGTTTCTGTGCCATAAGCAAGCGCTGCCACCGCCTGTGCGCCGCCAATCATATAAATGCGGTCAACACCTGCCACCGCAGCCGCAGCGAGAATCACATCGCGTGGTTTGCCTTCGGCATTGGGCGGCGTCACCATCACAAGCTCCGGCACACCGGCAATTTTTGCCGGAATGGCGTTCATCAGCACCGAGGACGGATAAGCCGCTGTGCCACCCGGCACATAAAGGCCGACACGTTTCAGCGGACGCACACGCTGCCCCATAAACGCACCATTGTCATGAAAGTCCACATAGCTCTCCTGCACCTGCTGATGATGAAAACGGCGAATATTTTCTGCTGCACGCTCCATCGCTGCCAAAAGTGCCGCATCAACGCGCGTCTTGGCCTCTGCGATTTCTGCCGCTTCAATCACGCGGATTGGCCCTTCCATATGGTCAAACTTCGCGCTGTAACGCATCACCGCAGCATCGCCTTCGCGGCGCACATCGTCCACAATCGCCTGCACCGCACGCATCACATCTGCATTGGTTTCCTGCTGACGCGCCTTCAACGCTTTCAAATAGGCTAATTCTGCCTTGCCATCTGCGACAATCGTCTGAATCACTGGGCATCCTCCTTCAGCGCCTCAATTTTATCAATCAGCGCGTTGATTTCGTCCTTCTTAAGTTTCATGCTAACCACGTTGACAATCAGCCGCGCACTCACCTGCATCACATCTTCCACCGCCACAAGCCCATTTTCACGCAGGGTGTTGCCCGTTTCCACCAAATCAACAATGCCGTCAACCAGCCCCAGCAACGGTGCCAATTCAACCGACCCTTCAATTTTGATGATGTCCACGTCCATACCACGGCGGGCAAAATAATCGCGTGTCACGTGCGGATATTTGCTGGCCAAACGCTTCACGCCGTAGCCATCGTAAAAATTGGAGCCTTCCGGCACCGCCAGCGCAAAACGACACTTGCCAAAGCCCAAATCCAGCACTTCATAAAAGGCGCCGCCACGCTCATAAATCGTGTCTTTGCCCACAACACCAATATCGCACACGCCGTGCTCCACATATGTAATCACGTCTGGTGCCTTCGCCAGCACCACGGTGATGTCATCGCCCACCTGCAAAATGAGCTTGCGCCCCTTGGTTTCAAACGCGCTCACATCAAGCCCCATTTTTTCAAACAAAGCCACCGTGGATTTTTCCAGGCGTCCTTTAGTTAATGCAATTTTAAGCATGATCCACCTCCAACCATTCTGGGCGGTCATCATGGAAATAAATCACCGTAGGAATCCCGCGGCGTTTCGCTTCCTCAATGGCCTCTTCCAGCGAATCTGCCAGCGACCATTCGGCGCACATCTTGCGCGCGCTCATCCACTGAAACGCTTTCGGCATATCCGCCATATCGGCATAAACAAGGTCAAGTGTGGAATAAAAAAGTGGATGCTGTTTCAGCATCACTTCCGCCAAAAGGTCCACGCTGACACCAAAACCAATAGCCGCCGCCTGCATACCAAAATCTTCCATCAGATGGTCGTAGCGGCCGCCACTGAGCACCGCCTGCCCAGCGCCGCCAATATAGCCACGGAAAATTAAGCTGGAATAATAATCCGCCTGATTGATTAAGCCGAGGTCAATAATAATGTTGTCCTCCAAGCCCATGGCTTCAAACTGCTCATAAATCCACGCCAGCTGGTCCAGCGCTTCTGTCACCCGTGGGTCAAGCCCGTCCATCAGCGCGCGTGCCTGCGAAAGGGTTTCACGCCCGCCAAAAAGCCGTGGCAGCTGACGCAGCACCGCCGCCTCCCGTTTGCCTGCGTGGCGTTCAAGAATATCAATCAATGCCGAATAATTCTTTTCTTCTACCGCACTAAAAAGCGCATCACGCTCCACGCTGTCAATGTCGAGCTTTTCCACCAACGCCTTGAAAATACCCACATGGCCAATTTCCAGACGATAATCGTTGCCCAAATCAATGGTGTGGAACACATCACACGCCATTTTCAAAATGTCCATGTCGGCTTTTGCGCCCTGAGCACCGATGATTTCCACACCCATCTGCCGCATCTCGTGGCTGATGCCATCCAGCGTGCGGCTTGTGCGATACACCGTTTGGTCGTAGCAAAGGCGCAGCGGCTGCTGCTTATTCTGAAATTTTGTCGCCACCAAACGTGCCATTGGAATGGTCGAATCCGGACGCATGACAATCAGCCGTCCGTTGCGGTCGCTCAATTTATACATACTCTCGGCGGGAAAATATTTCCCATTTGAACCGAAAACGTCAAAATACTCAATGCCCGGTGTGCGTACCTCACGAAAACCGCGGCAGTAAAAAAAGGTACGCAGGCTGCGCTCAATGTGGCTCTGTGCCTCACTGGCTTCAAACAGCACGTCACGGGTTCCTTCCGGGGTCAATTTTGCATAGTTTCTCATCTTTCGCACTCCCTTCGCTTTATCACTTTAGCACGGTGAATTGCTGATGTCAACACTTATTTCGTCACGCTTTTCGCCCAGATTTTCAGCGCATCGTTGACTTCTTCCTGGTCGTACAGCTTGTAGCCCATGGTTTCCACCCACGCACGCACAGCGGCGTTGTCCGGATGCGCTGGCGAAGTGAGGGCGTCCATCAGTTCGTAATAGCCCTCAAAGCCGCCGCAAGATTCAAACGGTGCGTTGCCCAAGCCCTCACGCACAACCGGAACTGACGGCCCATCCTCAAGAATATCAATCAGGGCAATGTCATACGTCCAGTCGTCGCTGAAATCGTAGATATAGCGAAACTGACGATGTTTCAGCGTCAATGGGTCCAGCGGCAAATCTTCCGCCCACGCCACCTCCACCGACATATCGACAGCGTAGCCTTCTTTTTCTTTGTCAGCAAGATAGTGCTTGCCTTCATCGCTCTTCAAAAAACGGTAACGTTCGTAAAGGTCGGTGTCTGCCGTTACACGCAGTTTTGGGTCGTCAAACACAAACTCATACTGTTCGCTGCCGCTATACCCAAACAGGCGTTGCAACACCTCGTGGAGTTTGGCAAAGTCATAATTCATCGGCACACAAAAGCGACGCCACACCGGCGCTTCAGCGCCGCGCAAGGTCGCAGAATAATACAAAGTTTTCATGGTTTCACAGGCTCCTTATTTAAGCTTCTCTTGCTTTTCAGTATAGCATATTGTGGCAATCCCATAAAGAAAAAGCGCCCGTTCCCCAACTGGGGCACAAGCGCTTTCGCCTTACACCTGCTGCATCAAAAGACGCACAAAGCACCGGCATTGCTGTTCGCTCATCATGCGCGGCACCGGATAGAGCGGATTGGCTTCGCGCACAGCACGGTGGCAAACAGTACGCACCTCTTCGTCCGACAAAAGCGGCAGCGTTTCTGCCAATCCCAGCGAACGCCGCAACGCATACACCGCCTTAATAAAGGCACGTGCTTTTACAGTGTCTGTCACCCCTGGCTCTGCCACGCCAATCACCTCCGCCAGTTCTGCCAAACGCGGCACCGCCGCTTCGCCGTACCATTCCAACAGCGCCGGCAGGCAAATGCCTGTCAGTTCGCCATGTGCCAGGCCTGTCAGCCCGCCAACCGCATGAGCAATGGAATGAGCATAGCCCACCGTGGCACGCCCAAAGGCTTGACCGGCGTAAAACGCCGCCGTAAGCATCTTTTCGCGCGCCTGCAAATCTGCGCCATCGGCAAAAGCACGCGGCAGATAGCGGAAAATCAGTGCGGTTGCCTCGCGTGCCTGACGTCTGGTGGTCTCGGTTGCCATGTAGCCGTTCACATAGGCTTCCACCGCATGGGTCAACGCATCCATGCCAGACTGCGCCGTAACGCGTGGCGGCAGCGTCAGCGTTAATTGAGCGTCCAGAAAAACACGCTTTGGCAGCAGCGGAAAATCCATCACTGTGTATTTTGCGTGCGTTCGCGGCTCCGTCACCACTGCCACAATCGTTGTTTCCGAGCCAGTGCCCGCCGTTGTTGGCACTGCATACAGCGGCGGCACCTTGCCACGCTTCCGCAGCGTCACCTGAAACAATCCGCCCAGCTTGCGTTCTGATCCATCGGGCAGCGCCACCAGGGCGACAATCATTTTGCTGGCGTCTATCGACGAACCGCCGCCCAACGCCAACACCCCTTCGCAGCCTTGCGCCTTGTAGCGACGCAGCCCACCCAAAATGTCCGGAATGGTTGGGTTCGGGTGCACATCGCTAAACACCTCCACGCCCACGCCAGCTTCTTCCAGCACCTCGCACACCGTTTTCACCAAACCGGCACGCAGCACCCCGCGGTCAGTCACCAACAGCATCTTCTTAATGCCATCGGCACGCAGCGCCGCCGGAAGTGCCTGTATGGCACCGGGATAATTCACCCTCTCCGGCTGCCCCCACGGAATCACGCGCATTGCCATGCCCAGCCCCGCTTGCACAACACGATACCCTGCCTTCTTCATCGTCCACAACATGATGTCTTTTCTGTTCTCCTCTCTGCTCATCTCTTTGATGAGGACGCTCATTCTTCGTCCGACGTCCCTTTCTGAGAAAACGTCAGCGTTACACCTTCGATGGGACCTTTCAGCACACCATCGCGAATTTTCGACAATTCCGTGGTGGTATCATCTACCACCAACGTCACGCCTTTATCGTCCTTTTGCGGCGACCACTTTCCTTCATGCGCTCTCTCGCCAATCTCAAGCACCGCCTTGCCACTTTCCGAAAGCGTTAAAACAAAGCGGCTGTCAATATCCTTCAACTTCACCTCAACATCGCCGAGCGCCCCTTCTTCTGCCTGCCAGGTGCCGAGAAACTCACTGTCCGGATATTGTGCAAAGCTGCACCCCGCAAGAAAAAACGCTGCTGTCAAAAGCACAGCAGCCACACCTCGTCGTGCCATCGCCAGCTCTCCTTCCATGCGTCATTTTTATTAGTATACACCAGCACGACGCACGACGCCATCGTTTCACCTTAAAAACTCTTAATACACAAAAACCACCTGCCTTATAGACAGATGGTAATGCCCTCATTCGTCTTTTTCAGCAAAGCCCGAAAAATTGTTGCGGAAATAGTCGGCGTCCTCCTCAAGCAAACGCTCGCGCACCGTGTCGGCCTCTGTAATTGGTCTAAGCGGACGGCACGGCACGCCCACCGCCAAATACCCTGCCGGAATATCGCGCGTTACCACACTTCCGGCACCAATCACCGCGCCATCGCCAATCGTCACCCCATCGGTCACGCAGACATTCGCCGCCAGCCACACATTATCGCCAATGTGAATATCACGCGCATACTCCGCCAGCGTGGTGTTGCCGTCCTCATCCAGCCCCATGCGCTCCTGGGCAATCAGCGGATGGTTCGTTGCCAAAAGCGACACATTTGGCCCAATCGCCACATTGTCGCCAATGAACACCCGTGCATCGTCCATCACCGTAAAGTTAAAATTCGCAAAAAAGTTTTCGCCAATAAACGTGTGCGTACCATAATTGATGTGCACCGGCCCCACAAAATGAAACGTGTTGCCAATCGCACCCAGGCTCTCCCTCAATAAACGGTCACGCTCTGGGTCCCACTCTGGCAGCTGATTCACCAGCCGATTTGTTTCGTGCATCTTCCGCTTAATGGCCTTCAATTCCTCACACTGATTGTTAAACAACTTTCCGGCAAAAATCTTCTCTTCCTCACGCATCGTCTGCGGCTCCTTTCATTTCTCACACCCATTCAAAAGCACCTACACCCATTGTAGCACCACCGAAAAAGACCGTCAAACAACACAAAAAACCGCAAGACCATCACAGTCTTGCGGTTTTTGTCATACGCTCATGCGTTTAACGATCTTCCCAATCATTGTCCAGCATGATTTTTGTCCATTCTTCCACCTTGTTGCCGTCTTCAGTAATCCACTCGTACTCATGGCCGTTCGTGGCTTCCTGCATATCGGCATAGAACCAATCGCTTGGCTGGTTGTCCGGCCAAGTCTTCATTTCGTCCGTTGGCAGGAGATGGTCTGCATCCGGCACGCGGCCCAAGGTGCGGTTGACGATGGCACAGGCTTCGGCACGCGTGATGTTGTTGTTTGGTCGCACGCTGCCGTCTTCATAGCCACCAATTAAGCCAAGGTTCACAGCATCCTGAATAGCGCCAGCGAACCATTCGTCACCACTTACATCGGTGAAGGTGCCCGGTTCATACTCTGCGCCGGTTTCTTCAAAGAAGCGGGTGGCGATGGCTGCAAATTCTGCACGGGTGATTGGTGCATTTGGTCGGAAGGTGCCGTCTTCGTAGCCTTTGACAATGCCCATTTTGGAGAGGGTGGCTACGGTGGTACCATACCAGTCGCTTGCGCTCACGTCGCTAAAATCGGACACATCGGTGGTGTTATCGTCACGCACCTCATCTTCTAACAAGCGATAGAAGATGGAGGAGACTTCGGCGCGGGTAATGTTGCGCTGTGGTTTCACCATGCC
>CAUWHJ010000021.1:0-53841 GCA_963558655.1 uncultured Peptococcaceae bacterium | reverse complement strand
GTGGTATGGCGAGAAAAAGGCCACCTATTGGCGACCTTTTTCGACAAGCTGAGACTCAGATATTTATCCGAGTCTTATTTTTTTGCCAGGCAGGCATTAGGCTAGAAAGGAGAAAAATGCCATCAGCCTACCATGCGCTTATCGCGCTTGCATAAAAAGTGATTGGCTATTTCATAAATAAATCGCACAAACAAATTGACAAACAGAAGCAACATACACATGGCTGCTGCCGGCGCGATTTTCCCTGCACCTTGCATACTCACAATCATGGTCGATGCAATCGGTGTGGCTGAAGAGTACAAAAAGACAACCGCCGAAATGGTAACCATAGCATTAACAAAGAAATACACCCACATCTCACAAATAGCCGTGAAACACAATGGTACCGTAACGTGAAAAAACGTGCGATAAAATGGCACAGCCAATGATTCAGAAACCGTTTCAAACTCTTTGTCAAGACGTTTCAGTGCTGTTGTCGCTGTTGTAAACGGCACCGCATAGTAGTGGATGAGATTGGCAAAGATGATAATCCAAAGTGTGCCGTAAATGCCATGAAAAGGGTTCAATAATGCCAAATTCGTAAACGGTATGTCAAAAGCTGTCGCATTGAAAAACATAATGTAGGAAAGCCCTACCACTGTTCCTGGAATTGCCACTGGCAGAATCGAAAGAAGGTAAGCAAATCTACGGCTTCTACGAAATGAATGATGGGATTTTTCGATGATATAAGCGCCAATAAAAGTGATCATTGTGCCAAGTGTAGCTGTAATCAATGCTACTTTGATAGAATTTTGAAATGCTGCAATCCCATTACCAATACCCGCTGTAGAAAGATCATAGTTTTCAAGCGTGAACGTAAGATTATACGGCCAAAATTTGATCAACGAAGCAAACAGCGCCACCGCAAAGAAAAGAAGCATCGCTAATGCAATAATGCTGCAAAAAATGGTAGCTGCAATATCGCTCTTCTTATGCGCCTTAATGCGATAGGGCACAGCCTTCGCGCCGATGGCTGCATTTTGCTTTGCATTTGTAAAACGATCAACCACAAAAGACAGCACCGCAGGCACCAACATAATGATGCCAACAACTGCCCCCATATTAAAATTTTGCTGGCCCACGACTTGTTTATAAACATCTGTCGCCAGTACATTATAACTGCCACCAACAACAGATGGAGCCCCATAATCCGTAAAACTATAGGTAAAGGCAACAAAGACAGCATTGATCAGCCCATATTTTACATTAGGTAATGTAATCGTAAACATTTTTCGCAGTGCCGAAGTGCCCATGGATTCTGCCGCTTCATAAAGACGATTATCTGCTGCTGAAAAAGCTACCATAACAATCGTTGTCGCAACCGGAAAGCAATAGATACTTTCTGACAAAATGATACCCACTTTCCCATAAAGTGGAATCTCAATGCCGAGATTCGTAAAAATCCCCTGATTGCCAAAAAGATAGATAAGCGCAATACCAAGAAGCATGGTTGGCGCAAAAATAGGGATCAACCCTACATAACGAAAGAAAATTTTGCAGGGCACTTGTTTGCGCGAGAGCGCATAAGCATAGAAAAAAGCAAGGCTCACTGAAATCAACGTTGACCAAAGAGCGATTTCTAAGGTATGTCCGATTGAATAAAGCAGTGTTTTTGACGAAAAATAATCCACAAAATGTGCCAAGCCAACAAACATGCCATCATCATTTTGAAACGCTTTTACAAAAAGAGTAATCAAGGGCCCCACAAGAAAAATGAGCAGAAAAATTATAACGGCATAAATGGCTAAAAAACGCACAATGCTTTCGCGGTTAAATCGCCACTGACGAATGTATTTAATGCTCATGCGCCCCTCCGCTCCCGCTTTCCCATCACAGAATCAAATTGCAACATTTCTTCTTCTGGCAAAATGATATAGACTTTCTCACCTGTTTCGAGCTGCAAGTTTTTGACACTTTGAGAAGGTACGTCAATATCAAGATCAATATCATCATGCATCAGATGGCTAATGCGTACTGAAACACGATAAAAGCTGCCGCGAAATTCACAGCCTTTGACAGTGGCGCCAATACTATTTTCTGTGCGTTCACGCATGATACGAATTTTTTCCGGCCGAATGGCCATTTCATCGCCCTTAACAAACCCATAAATTGCTCCCTCGGCAGCGCTGAGAAAATTAATCGACCCTATAAAATCTGCTACGAATGGATTATTTGGATGATCATAAACTTCTTGTGGCGTCCCCGTTTGCATGATACACGCTTTATTCATGACAACAATGCGATCAGCCATGGTCAGCGCTTCGTCTTGGTCATGCGTTACCATAATTGTCGTCAATCCAAGTTCTCGCTGAATTTGGCAAATTTCTTTGCGCAAAGAAAGCCGCACTTTGGCATCCAACGCTGAAAGCGGTTCATCAAGGAGCAAATAGTCTGGCTCAGTAGCCAACGCCCTCGCCAAAGCAATGCGTTGCTGTTCACCACCAGAAAGTTGCGCCGGCAAGCGATCTTTAGCATGAGAAAGCTTAATCATGTCAAAAAGGCGATCAACGCGCGCTTCGATGTCACTTTTACGAATTTTTTTATTGCGCAAGCCATAGGCAACATTTTCAAAAGCCGTAAGGTTTGGAAAAAGTGCATAGGATTGAAACATGATACCAAAATTGCGCATAGCCGGTGGCAGACGTGTAACATCACGCCCATTGATAAAAATTTTGCCATGAGTTGGCGTATCAAGCCCAGCAATAATGCGCAAAAAAGTCGATTTACCACAGCCAGATGGCCCAAGCAGACAGACGAATTCGCCTGCCTGGACCTCAAGATTGACATTATTCAATGCAATTGTTTTATCATAAATCTTTGATAGATTTTCCATCTTGAGACTAACGCTCATTATTTTCTGCCTCGCTTCTATTCTTCTTCTGGTGCGCTTTTCGCATCGTAACGTTCAGACCACTGCTCAAGAATGCTGTCGCGATTTTGTGCTGCTTTGTTAAAATCAATGTTTGGCAAAAGCTGGTCCATTGGATTTTCACTGTATCCCTCAGGAATGTCATCACCAACACCAGTAGCAACAATCGGATAGTTCTTCGCGTATTTTGTCATCATATTATCTGTAATGGCCCAATCAAGAAATTCTTTGGCAATCTCTTTTTCATGGTCTTTCTTCATGAGCGCATTGGCTTCCATATCCCAACCAGAACCTTCCTCTGGAAAGACTGTTTCACAAATGTCGCTGCCAACCTCTTCTTCAGCCTGTAAGCAACGGTAGCCAAAAGAAACCCCTATACCATATTCGCCAGCCGCCGTTTCACTGGCCGGTTGGCTGCCAGAATGCATGTAAACTGCAACGTTTTTATCAAGTTGATCGAGATAATTCCAGCCCTCCTCATCTCCATAAAGAGCAAGCACACCATTGACCGTCAGCAAACCTGTACCGGAAGAAGCAGGATTTGACATGGCAATGAGTCCTTCATACTGTGGATCCAAAAGATCCTGATAAGAGGTTGGGATATCCGTAATGCCATGTTCAGCCAGCACTTCTTTATTAACCAACCAAGCCGTTTCCCATGCATCAATACCAACCCAAGATGGTGTTTCGTCTGTATCCTTAAACTGCGGTTGAATGCGATCCACACCTTCTGGAGCATACGGCTCAAGCATCCCTTCTTGCTTCAACTGCAAAAGGCTCGTTGCAGAAAGCCCCCAAACAACATCTGCAACTGGATTGTCTTTCTCGGCAAGCAAACGCGAAGTGATAACACCCGTGGATTCTCGTGTGACATTAACTGTTACGTCCGGATGCCGTTCTTTGAATTCAGTAAGATAATCTTCTACCTGTTCCTCTTCAAGAGCCGTGTAGACATTGAGTACCTTATCATCGCTGGCTTCTGCGCTGGCAGATGATGTCTCCGCAGCGTCCTGACTGGTTACGCAACCAGTCAGGGAACCCATCGCTAGGATGGCTATCAGGGCAAGTGCAATCACTTTCTTATTCATTGTTTTCCTCCATTTTCCCAAATTCCAGTATTATTGTAGCTCTATCGTCATCCATCCTCATGCAAAGAGAGTGCCACAGTTTTCAGGTGCCGGATAAGCGCCCAGAGCTGCTGCTACACGCTCATAGCGTCCATGAAAATCACTACCGCCTGTCATAAAAAGTCCATATTTTTCAGCGAGAAAAACGACTTTTTGTTTGTCTATCTCACAATGCGAAGGATGGTTATATTCAATGCCATCTAACCCAACATCAACCAAACGTGGCAACGCAGCATAACTGTCAAGTTGTCCTGGATGCGCCAACACCGCTACCCCGCCATCCGCTTTAATGGCTTGAATGCAATTCTCAACCGCCGGATAAGCGATGTCGAAATCACAAGGGCCGCCATTTTTAAAGATACGTTGGTAAATATCGCCAAAAAGCATTGCACTTTGACCGCTTTGCAGCAAATAATCAAGGATATGTTGTTTATAGATGCAACGTCCTGCCAACTGGGCTACTTCTTCGACAGACACCTGATAGCCAAGTTCATTCAAAACAGCTATTTGTTTCAAACAATTAGTGTGCCGTTTGCGCAAAGTTTCAGCACCAATGGCCTCAATCGCTTTTGTCCCAGTATAGTTATAGCCCAAAATATGTACTTTCCGGTTGTTTTTATAATCATAGGCACTCATCTCAATCCCCGTCACAGCGAAAAAGCCATACGATTCAGCAAGCGCTTTATGAGCTTGTGACAGTTCCGTTGTGTCATGATCGGTGAACGCTATATGAGTAAGGTCGATGCTCTTTGCCTGAGCCAGGATGTCTTCCGCAGAAAAACTGCCATCAGAAACGTTGCTGTGGATATGCAAATCTGCCAACATATTCACATGGCCTCCTTATCATTTAAGAAAGTACCTGCCGAAATATTATAAACACGGTCACACAGGCCTTCCATAAATTCTAGGTCATGAAAAATGCCAATCATTGAAGTGCCTTCTTGTTTAAGTTTTAATAAGAGATCTTTCACCAATAGCTTGGTGCTGTTATCCAACGATGCTGTTGGCTCATCAAGCAGCAACAATCGCGGCGCTTTAACCATCGCATGAGCAAGATTGAGACGCAGCTTTTCACCACCAGAAAACGTATTTGGATAAATATCCCAAAGGCTTTCATTGAGCTTAAAATACTGCAGCATTTCTTCAGCCTTGCGTAATGCTTCATTATAACTAAAGCCAGCATCAAGAGCGCCATTGATCACATGCTGTTTGGCGGTAGTACGCGGTAAAATTGTCAAGAACTGCGACACATAACCGATCTCTACTTTACGCAGATAGATGATCTGGCGTTCTGTGGCTGTCACAAGATCCAACTTGCCATAAGACAGCGAATCGTACATCACGCTACCAGTGCTTGCAAGATAGGTGCGATAAATGCAACGCAAAATGGTTGACTTACCTGCGCCAGAAGTACCGACAATTCCAATAAAATCGCCTTTTTCCAAATCAAACGAAATATCTCGACAACTTTTTATTTCCTGTTGTTGTTCATGCAGATAGAATTGTTTGGACAGATTTCTTATGGACAAGATGGTTGCCATCTGACACACTCCCTCCCATATCTTCATCACGATAGCTATAATCAAGGATACGTCGTCCTGCCACATAAACCTGTTCAAGAAGCGGCATGCTGCCTTTCGCATCTACAACGATCAAATCCGCCTGTTTACCACATTCCAATGAGCCAATACGATCGTCCATACCCACAGCGCAAGCTGGATTCAATGTAACAAAGCGAGCTGCCTGCCAAAGCGGAAGCCCAGCCTCACGCTGTAACCAAAAGACAGCGTGCAACAATGCCTGAGGATAGTAATCCGACACCAAAACACTGGCAGCATTCGTCCGAATCGCATCAAGTGCAGAAAGATTGCCGGAGTGAGAACCACCAAGCAAAATGTTTGGTGCACCAAGCACCGTCATAAAGCCCCGAGCACAAGCTTCTTTTGCCACATCAAGCGTGATTGGAAATTCACTGATACGTACACCAAGTGCTTGATTGACAGCCAATTTTTCAACGGTATCATCATCATGACTGGCGATAGCAATACCATGCGCCTTCGCACAATCTGCAAGCGCCTTCAAGCCTTCAAAGGAAACCACATCTTTGCTTTTTTCTCGCTCCACCAAGGCTGCAAAAGCCTCATCCGAAAGATTCTTCCCTTCATTTGGTTGGTGTCTACGATAAATATCCAAATTTTTATATTGTCCTTGCCCTGGTGTATGATCCATAAATGAAAGCAAATCCACATAACCAGCTTCTATCATCTGCATCACATCGTCATAGCAGGCTAGATTATCAATCTCGTAACGCAAATGATAACGATGACGAATCAAGCGTCTGCCATGCTGATAGCGATCAACGAGCGCTGCCAAACGTTTGACCTGCGGAGCCTGACGAATTTCTTTGACATCCCAAGTACCATCACGATACATAGAAATGGAATGAAACATCGTCGTAATACCACATTCAGCAATCACACGTTCTGCTTCACGCAATCCCATCTCAAAATCCATGATGGCTGTACTGCGTGGCTGGATGAAGTTTTCAATCATATCCGAATGAATGTCTATCATCCCCGGCATGACCACCTTGCCATCAAGCTCCACACAATCTCCTGTATAGTGCTCCGCCTCTTCATTTGAACAAATGTCTACGATTTGCTGCCCATCGATGACAAGGCTTGTATGTTCGCGCACCTCATCGGCTAAAACCAAGGTGCCATTGCGTAATATTGTCTGCATGATTTCCTCCATTGATTAAAGCAGTGAATGTACCAGTTGCTGTGTATAGGGTGCCTGTGGATCATCAAGGATCTGATCGGTAATTCCCTGTTCAATAATACGTCCATCAAGCATAACGATGGTACGATCTGCTAACATACGAATAACCGCAAGATCGTGAGAAACGAGCATTATAGAAATATTAAATTGCTGTCGAATCTTACGAATCAATTCCAACACCCGTGCCTGCACAGAAAGATCAAGTCCAGTAGTTACCTCATCCAAAAGCAGTACCGCTGGATTGTTCGCCAAGGCTTTTGAAATTTGCACACGTTGCTGCATACCGCCACTAAAATGTTTTGGCGGTTCTTTTTTTCGCTCTTGTAAAATCTCCACTGCATCAAGCAGCTCCGCCACACGCTTATTCATGCCGCCATAATCTCTTGAACCAGCAGCAATCAATTTCTCAGCAATATTACCAGCGCTGGAATAATCCATGCGTAATCCCAACACAGGATTTTGATACACCATCCCCATAATGTGATTGCGGATGTACTTCTTTTGCTGCAAACTCTGTTCAAAAATATTTTCTTCACCACCTTTGAAGTCACGCAGATAGCCTTCCCCAGAAGTGATCGGAAAATCAAAATAAAGGCTTTTCATAAGTGTTGACTTGCCACTGCCACTTTCTCCGACAATGCCCAAAATCTCGCCTTCGTAAAGCTGAATATTCACATCATTGCACGCCCATACCGTTTTACAATGCGGACAAGTATTTTTTACAAGTGCTCCGCCGTTTCGGCAATACTCACAGGTTTTTCCGTAGCGAACCACGAGATGATCCAAACGAAGGATAGGTTCTTCCATCTTACGCTTCACCTCCCTCTGCTTGTCGTGCACGACGCGCACGGCAATAGCCTGTATCGTTGCACTCATAAACCTTTTCGCCGGTTGCTTCATCAATCAATTCATCCAGATAGACGCCGGTTGCGCCGCAAAAGCGGCAACGTTTTCCAGTGAAATCTTCTGTTTCAAAAGGTACGTCATCAAAGCACAGAGAAACCACCTTTGTATGCGGTGGCACCGCATAGATTTTCTTTTCGCGCCCTGCACCAAAAAGATAAAGAGTGTCACTATCATTCAATTTCCAGTTATCATAACGTGGAATCGGGCTTGGATTCATGAGATAGCGATCCTCAACCATCACTGGATATTCAGAGCTAATATTGATTTTTCCATACTGTGTCAAATCTTCAAAAAGCGCCAGCCACATACCACTGTATTCTGCTTCCGCATGCATTTTCTTAGTCACAGATTCACGCGCCTCTACAATACGCAGCGGTTCTGGTGTTGGTACTTGAAGCACAAGGATTTGATCGTTGCGCATCGGAATCTCTGGAATACGATGGCGGCTTTGGATAATTGTAGCCTCTTCAGAATCCGTAGTGATGGCCACATCTGTGCACGCACCGACAAGTTTTTTGATATTCACTGCATTGACCGAATCATCATTGCCTTGGTCGATCACTTTAAGTACATCATCCTTTCCGATGATAGAAAGGGTGATTTGAATGCCGCCAGTCCCCCAGCCACGACCAATAGGCAATTCACGCGAACCAAACGGTACCTGATAGCCGGGAATCGCTACCGCTTTCAAAATGCTACGACGGATTTCACGTTTAGACCCTTCATCAAGAAAAGCAAAATTATAATGGTTCTGATCGATCATTCTTGACCTCCTTTGGCGCGCACACGATCCAAACTAGATTGGAAAGTCACATAATGAGGAAGTTTAAGATGAGAAATAAAACCACTCATTTCCAAACAATCACCATGTGTAAGCACAAACTCTTCGTCTTGTGATGGTGTATCACCACTGGTTTCCAAGCTGGCATCTGCGATAGCCATAGCAATGGCTTTATTTTCATTACGGCCAAAAATGAGGCCATAGCCGCCAGAAAAAGTCATCTTGGCAAATTCCTCATCGGTTTCCGTGTGCGATGGTACTAGCGCCTCCACCTCTGTCACAAAGATTTCACCAATACAAAGCTCCTCTTTCTCATCCAGCACATAAGGCACACACACTTCAACATACCCACTACGCAGCTCTGCTACTGTTGGATGCACCGCACCATAACCACGCATCGAACTGTAAGCGATACCACCTAGAAAACCGGCATCACTGCGAGCAAAGGTTTGTAACCGAGCACTACGTGGAGCGGGAAACGTCAATAAATTACTTGTAACATCAAAAGGCGGCGTATCATCATCTGCCACAGTCTCCATCACACCCTCGTCTCTGAGCAAATCAGTCACACGACCACAGTAAATGTCTTCACCCGACAACTCCTCCGACACCTCAAAGCTCTCCTCTTGAACCTCATCACATTTGCTGTCATCAAAAAGTGAAAAATCAAGCAAACGATGCGAATAATCATACGTTGGTCCCAAAATCTGGCCACCTGGAATGTCTTTGAAGGCCGCAGAAATACGACGAATCAGACGCATATCTCCTGTCTCTACAGTATTGGAGTAATAATTACGTGGCAACGTTGAGCGATAAGCGCGCAAAAGAAACACCGCCTCTTCTACACTACCCTCGCATTGTTTTAACGCTAACGCTGCATAACCTCGTGAATAAAAGCCCGCCTCGCTCATAATCTTATCAACGAGAAGTCCCATGTTTTCTTTAATACATGAAATACTAATGTCCTCGCCACTTTTGCGAAAAATCTCCAACAATCTTAAGGATTGTTCTATGGCCTCTCCGCCACCTGTAACTGCTACATATGCCATGCTTCCCCTCCTTTAGCACACCTTGATCAACCGAGGTACAGCCAACAACTGTCCTTTTGCATCACAAAAAATCAGATCAATCCCCAACGGATATTCAATGGCCAATTTATTCATACATTCGACCACATTTTTCACATAAGCGTTCGTAAAAAGCGAACGCTCACTGTCAATTCCGGGACCAGAAAGTGTCAGAACCGTTTCCCCTTCAATTTCAGGCGTAAAGAGAATAACCGTTGCCGATGTATGCGGGTCAGCGTAGCTTCCATGTTTAGCATGAGAAAAAACCTGCTCCAGCGTACCCATGTTAAGCTCCGATGAAAGAAAAACAAAATCAGCTTCTTCTAACGACGTTTCTCGCGAGAGCGTCAAACTGTGCAATTCTTCTGCGAGATGACGATTTTTTTCAACATACATTTTTTCCTCGTTATCGAGAAGCGTACAGCCGAGGGCCAATAACACACACTGGTCGCCTGCAAAATGATGCGCTTCTGAACTAATATCACAAATTCTGCCCGGATTAGCCATGGCCTCTAAGAGCGCGCGAAAAACTTTTTGTCCGTCATGGACAAAATCAAATTCATAAACCGATCGCATTGTTTGCAGCATGCTCATTCTCCCATCACATTAAAGTTCACTTGTGAACGGCGCAGCTCACGATTTAAAGTTTCTCGCGCCTGTTCTTGTGCTGTTTTCAGTTTAAGGATTTCCTGCACAATCGCATCTTTTCCTTCTGCCTGGTGCAAGTTAAAATAACCATCAATCACCGCTGCCGCGATGCATTTTTCAAAATCAGCTCCAGCAATCACGCTTGCCCCTTTGGCGCCGTCAACAACAACCATGGATTCTGTCGCCAACACCTCACCTAAATAAAACAGCGAGCGTTTCACCGATTCACGTACCTTGACCATCACCAGCGTTTTCTGTGGCTCTTTTAAGATTTGAATATCGTGGCGTTCCTGGATGGCCTGAGCAATGTGTTTCACTTCATCACTAGAAGCCGCTGCCAGAATCGCAGACCGTTCACGTCTGTTCATTTTTTTGATAGCCTCCTGTTCTTCCGGAGTTCTCCGGTACGTTCATCATATTAAAGGGTCAATTTAAAGTTGCCAACTTGCCCAGGTTAAACCTTTGTAAAACCAGCGTCTTTATCTTTCATGAATCCAATACCTTTGTTATAATCAACATGAACAATCAATACACAAAAGGAAGATACTATGCCAAAAAAATGGAATTGGGAAAGCATTGTTGACGTGCTCATCAATGAATTTCAGCACAACAAATACGCTAAAGACGAAAAAATGCCCAGCGAAAACAAAATGGCCGCACGTTTCCAAGTCCCGCGCTCTGAAATTCGCAAAGCCTACGCACGCCTTAAAGAGATGGGTTATATCTACGCAATGCAAGGTTATGGCAGTTTTTTCTCCGGTAAACGCAAACGCATTCGGCTCCTCATGAACGATGATAGCTTCTCCCACAAAATGACGAGTATGGGCCTTGATTATCAAAGCAAAACCATTAGCTGTAAGCAAATCAGCGGCGGTTCTCTCATTCACACTATGCTTAATATTCCCTACGATGAACCGGTCTACAAAATCAGCCGCCTGCGCATCATAAACAGCGAACCCGCTGCCATTCACATCAGTTACTTGCCGGAACAGCTTTTTCCTACCATTTCTCAAGATGGCCCCACCATCAGTTCCGTCTATGATTATCTCCATGCCTGTGGTTACACCGACCTTAAAACCGAAAACACCCAACTTGCCGTCACTGCGCCCAGCAAAAAAGAGCGCGCACTGCTCGATCTTCAAGGATATGCCAATTGTCTTGTCCTCACCTGCAAATGCTTTGATCAACAAAGCGGAGCCATCGTGGAAATAGCACGCACCGTCTATCGTAGCGACCGCTTTATTTTTGAGATGGGCTGAAAATAAAAAATCCCAGAGAAAATCATCATTGCCTTTTTAAAGGCTCTGACCATTTTCTCCGGGATTTTCTTTATTTTATTGCTGCACAAGTCGCCCGTTTTCTAAACGTAGAACGCTGTCCGCAGCATTTGCAAGCTGAGCACTATGCGTGACAGCGATGACACACTTTCCAAGGTCGTGGGCTGTATGGTCTAAAAGCTTGATAATACCATTGGCAGTGGTTTCATCAAGGTTACCAGTCGGTTCATCAGCAAGAAGTACACGTGCCGGGCTTGCTAAAGCGCGAGCAATAGCAACGCGCTGTTGTTGACCACCAGAAAGATGAAGCACGCCGCGTTTTGCAAATTCCGGCGAAAGCCCCACTTCAGCAAGCAAGGCTTGCACATCGCCATCACCACTAAGACGCACATTTTCTTCAGCCGTGAGATAATCAATAAGGTTGTAATTCTGAAAAACGAGCGATACATGACAGCGACGATGAGCATGAAGCCCCGTTGAGCGAATGTCTATGCCATCATATAAAATTTTTCCCTGAGTAGGCTCATCCAACCCAGCTAAAAGCGAAAGTAATGTCGTTTTGCCACTACCACTGGCACCAACAATGGCATAAAAGCAACGCTCATCAAATGAGGCACTGATACCATCAAGCACAGGCTTACTATGCTTACGATAACAATAGGTCACATCTTTTGCTTCTATCATTGTATTTTTCCTCCTAATCATTCAACAAAAACCGTGTTTTTTTGTGTAATATCCATCCCGCCGTACCTACTGTCGCCAATACAACAAGTACACCAACACCCGCTGTGTCCATAATCAGCATGGCTGGCGTAAGTGTTGTTTCTACGCTGTTCACTGCCAATTTTGGCGCCACATAGTCGGTAGCAACAGCAGATTGGTCACTCATTTCATCTAATGTTGTCTGCTCTAACTGTGCATTTGCCAACATCTGAGCAGTCTGCGTACTTACTGCCGGTGCCACAGAAAACGATAAAACCACTGCTAAAACAGCAATGCTAGCAGTTTCTATTAAAAGCTGTCTCAAAATAGCACCTTTTGACACCCCAATCGCTAAAAGCACGCCAAATTCATGCCGTCGCGAACGTACCCAGAAAGCCAAAATAAGTACAAGTAGAAACAAACCAGCAATAGCTACTACCGCCAACATCATTGTGCTAACGTCAGATAATCCTGCAAAATTGGCTGCCATTGTTTCAAGATTGCCATTGTTGTCAATAAGATCATAACGATCCCAATCAATAGGCGCCTCCTTTAAGGCTCTGCGCACATTTGCATAATTATCAACATCTGACACTTGAAACACCGCTTGTTCATAGAGTGGACTCTCACCAGTCACGTGTTCCGGCAAATGCAAATCACAAAAAATAACATTTTCAGCGCGATAGGTATCCCCAGCCATGTACGGGGTCATTTTCTGCCGCTCCTCATAAATGCCCACCACTGTCGTCTGTACAGCGGGCTTATCACCATCAATAGCAGCAAATGAAATTTTATCACCAACTGTCAAGCCATTTTTCTTTGCCAAATCCTGAGAAATCACGCATACATTCTCATCCTTTGATGTTGTCCATCGCCCTTCCTTCAGCGCAATGATTCCACCACTCACATTACTATTCAAGGTCACATCACGATCACCAATCAATGTCACACCGCCAACATCAGCACTCTGGTCAGTATTGGCATCCTCAATCCGTGTAAAGCCAACAGGTTTTACCGCTTCCGGAGCGGTTGTAATGGTATATCCGGAAAGGCCCTTGGTTTTTGCCAAGGTTTCAATATCTGAATTCAGTAACGTTTCAAAGCTGTTATCCGTCCAAGTATGCCACATTTCCTGACCATTCACGAGTTTCTTTTCCTGATGTACACCGTCTGCTTCGCCGACACCATCCGGAGAAGCTGCAGCAATCTTAGCACTAGCCGCCTCTAAGCGTTCAGCACGATTTTCAGCATTGGCTTCGAGCAAAAAACTAGCGCCCACAGCTTGTCGCGTACTGTCATTTGCTTTGATGGTAGCAGTGCGTGCGCCAAGTCCACAAAGAAAAAGCAGGCTAAGCGTTGCCACTGCAAATAACAACAACAGACTTTTCCATGGCTTTCGTAAAATGCTTCGCCTTGCACGATAAAAACTGTTCATGATTATTCCTCCATTTCAGAAAGCAACCGCTTTGGCGGCGTACAAAGCATAGGCAACATTGCCACGCCTACTGCAAAAATAATCACAATGCCACCATAGGTTAAAAGCACCCCCACATCACCAACACTTAATGATAATGTCAGTCCCTCTGCCAATTTTTCAGCAAGTATAGAACCCCAACGCTGAGCCAAAAGAGCAACTACAACTGCCGCGGCACTTGCCGCTACTATGAAAACTACACCAGCTTCTAATAACACCTGTGCCACCAAAGCTGTTTTACGTTCACCTAAGCTTAAAAGCACAGCCATTTCTTTTCGACGTCCGCGCAGCCACATTGTCAAAAGCAATGATACAATAATACCTGCCGCACCGATTGATAAAACACGCAGCAAAGTCATTACCTGTATAAGCTGAAGCAACGGTGCTACCATTTGTTGATACAACTGATCCGCAGTAGTCACTTCCACCTTGCCATCGAGCACATTCTCCACCGATGCAGCCAACGTATTCAATTTCTCCGGCTGATTCGTAACCACACTGAGTGTGTGTACTGCATCTTTTGCACCAAGAGCAGCGGCGGCATCGCAACTGGTAAAAAGTTGGTTTTCAAGACGTGCTTGTGCTAAGGTGGCATCACTCTGCTTTTCTTCATTACCCACAAGAAAAAGTCCCACTATCACAAAATTTTGTGTATGCTCCGCTTTACCCTTAATCGTTAATGTATCTCCAACGGACAAGCCATTTTGCGCCGCCAGATTGGCATTGATGACAACACCATTCTTCCCTAAGTCAAAACTACCGGCAGTAAGACGATAGCTGTCATCGGCAAAAGGACCATCCATCTCAAAATCATCACTTGCACACAACAACGCCTGACTATTTTCTGGCGCTGTCGATGTTGAAAAGGTCAGCGGCATTATGTTTTCTAATGATACCGCCATCTGCATTTGCCGATTGAGCGCTGCAACGCCTTTTAATTGACGAATCTTTGCTACGTCGTTGTCTGTAATCGGCTGAGCAGCATTTGTGATATTGCACACCAATTTTGCCTGGGTCCGCGCTGCCAATGCTGTCTCTGCCTGATGTGCAGATGAGAGCACCACTGTCGTCGAAAAAATGAGAAGCGCTGCAACAAAAAGTATCAACCAAAGCAACAAAGTTTTCCCACGCCTACGCACAAGCTGGCGCCAGGCACGCGCATAAAAAGGCATCTCACTCACCGTCCATTCCGTCATACACTACTACAACAATACGCGTCGCCTGTATGCTCCCGTCCGTTTGTATCTCACCAAAAATGGCCACATTCGACACTTTTTTCACGTCCTTGGCACCAATCGTCTCTATGCTTAATGCTCCCGTTGCAGTATTGATGGTTGCACGTTCAAAAATGCACCTTTCGTCATAATAGACAGACACGCCGCTGCCATCTTCTTCCGCACCCGGAGCACGCACCATCGCCGTGCCGTCTTCTACGTTATTTTCTTGCGGCTGTACGGTCAGCTGCCCATCGCCAAGCGCAGAAACGCTGCCCAATAAATCGGCAGAATCAAGAAATTTGTCGCCTTCACTGGTCGCCACTGTTCCCTGCGGCGTTGTCTCTTCGGTTTGCGGCGCAGGACTGCACCCCGCTAAGAGCAGCAGGCAGCAAGCCACACCAAGCACTCTTTTCAACTTTCTTTGAATCATCACGATTCCTCCTTTGCTCATTGTTCGCTCTCATCATAGCGCTGCACTTCTGAAAAAATCCTCATGAAAAATGGTTGTTCCTGTCATTTTTTTAGAGAACTTTTAGAGAAGCCATCTGCTATACTAAAATCAGCTTAATATGAGGAGGTATCTGTATGTTGAAAATTTTGCTCATCGAGGACGATCCTGAATTGGCATTGGTGATTCGCCAATCACTGGAAAAAGAAGGCCATACCATCGACCATTGCATCGATGGTGAAACCGGACTGCTGTATGCGCTCAATGATACTTACGGCTACGACCTTGCCATCATCGACCGTATGCTTCCTGTGATTGACGGCCTCACGATTGTGCGCGCCATGCGCCGCAAAGGGTTGCAACTGCCGGTGCTCATCATCACAGCCCTGGGCGGCCTTGATGACCGCGTGGACGGATTGGACGGCGGCGCCGACGACTACCTCGTGAAACCTTTCCATTTGCGAGAGCTTTCGGCGCGTGTGCGTGCATTAACACGCCGCCCGCTTACGTTGCGCGATGAACCGATTCTGTCGTTTGCCGATTTGCGTCTCGATGAAGCAACTCGCACCCTCTTCTGCGGCGCGCACAACCTCACCCTCACCGCCAAAGAAACCGCCTTACTTGCCGTTTTTCTGCAACAACCGGAAACACTCCATGCCAAAGAACGCCTGCTGCTCAAAGTTTGGGGCAGCGACACCACCGTGGAGCCAGGCAATCTCGACAACTATATCTCCTTTTTACGTAAACGCCTGCATACGCTAAACAGCCGCTGCGTCATCACCACCGTCTATGGCAATGGCTACAAACTGGAGGAACGCCATGCTTGAACAACTGCAACGCCGTCTTTTTATCGTTGCGGTGTGTGTATTGATGCTGCTCATCACCGCTTTGCTTGCGCTCTCACTCCGAAGCAGTGTGAACATTCAGCGCGAAAACGATATTGTCTATCTCCAGCGCATGGCCTATCTTCTGATCGATCAACTTGAGAACGATATGGAAGCAGCCCCCGACATTCTCGCCAACTATGAGCGCGAGATGGGTATTTACAGTCGTCTCATCACGAGTAATAACCAGATACTCTACGAAAGCGATGCCGTAGCCAAGAGCATCTGGCAGAAAGCGCTGGAAAATACAATGGCAACAAGCCCTGCGCCGCAAACTACCGCTGGCAGAACATCAGCCAGCAGCCAAAATGGTGTTGTGCAATACGCAGACGGCGCGCAGCGCTACAATCTTGCACCGTCAACCATCGAGACGCACAACGGCACCACCTGCCAGCTCACGCTCGCAATGCCACAAAGCACCCTCTATGACCTCCTTGCGCCCGAACTGCCGCGCACCGTGCTGATTTGGTGTCTGGCTTGCGTCATCATCGTAATAACCAGCCATTTGCTTCTGCGTCGTGCGTTTGCGCCAGCCAAAGAAATGAATACGCGGCAAAAAAATTTCATTGCCGCCGCCAGCCACGAACTCAAGTCACCGCTGGCTGTCATCATGGCCAATGCCGAGCTGCTGCAAAGCGAACCTCTTTCAGCAGAAGGCAGGCAGCATCTTTCCATCATCGACAGCGAATGTATGCGTATGGCACGACTCACCGGTGACCTTCTGCTGCTTTCTTCTGCCGATGCCGCAACAAAGCAGCACGCTCTTGCACCCGTTGATGTTGACGACCTGCTCATTGCCCTTTACGATGCCTACGCCCCGCTTTGCAGCCAACATCAACAAAAGCTCCATCTCACCTTGCCGGAAACGCCGCTGCCAACCCCTGCCAGCGATGCCGCTTACGTTCGCCAGATTCTTTCCGTTTTCCTTGACAACGCCGTGAGTCACACGCCACCTGATACCAACATTTATCTTGGCACAAGCGTCACAGCAAAAACGCTGTGCCTCACAGTCTGCGATGATGGCCCTGGAGTTGCAGCCTGTGATGTGCCGCATCTTTTTGACCGTTTCTACTGTGCCGATACCGCCCACAGCGACAAACATCACACGGGTCTCGGTTTGGCCATCGCCCAAACGCTTGCAACCCAACTCGGTGGCACAGTCGACTATGCGCCAAATAACAAAGGCGGTGCCTGTTTTAACCTTCTCTTACCGCTTTAGACGCTCTCCAAGAAACCAATGAAATAAAAAAACAGCAGAGCCAATCATACGCAATTTAAACTGCGTATGATTGGCTCTGCTTCTGTTCATTAACACGAATAAAAAATCGTTTAATACCAATCATGCTTCTCATTTCTATCAAGAGCATTGATTTGCTCCATCTCATCTGCCGTCAATGCAAAATCAAACAAATCAAGGTTTTCCCTAATGTGTCCTGGATTGCTAGAGCCGGGGATAACCACTACGCCTTTTTGCAAATTCCAGCGTAAAATCACCTGCGCCGAAGTAACATCATGCGCCTCGGCAATCTTTGAAATAACACTATCGCCAAGTAAATCAGCCGTATGTCCTCTACCACCGAAAGGATACCACCCCTGCACCACAATGCCAAGATCTTGAATATATGGAATGACATCGTTTTCTTGATAATAAGGGTGGATCTCATTTTGTACCAATGCAGGCATGATGTGAACTTGCGGCAAAAACGCCTCCAATTCCTCTACATACCAATTTGATAGGCCGATAGAATGGATTTTTCCCTCACTTACAGCCTGTTCCATGGCGTGATATGCTTCCACATCACCATTTCCCGGATGATGTAAAAGCATCATATCAATATACTCAATATCCATTTTTTCAAGTGCTTCTTCAATAGCAGCTTCGGCATTTCCAAACTGGCTCGGATAGAGTTTTGTAATTACAAAAACATCTTCACGCGGTATGCCAGAATCCCGAATGGCCCTACCAACAGCGGCTTCATTAGAATACACATAGGCTGTGTCGATCAAGCGGCCACCCGCTTCCAACAGTGCGGTAACAGAATGATAACATTCTTCATCAGAAAGGCTGTAAGTACCAAGACCCATAATCGGCATTTCATAACCGCTATTCAATAATACCGTATGGGTTTCAAAATTGAATACCCCGACTTCTGCGACAGTTTCAGAAATTAAACCCAACGAATCCAGCCAGGCTTGTACCTCTTCTCTTGAAGTTTCAGCGGAAAAACGTTCACCGTCAAGCCATTCAGCGTTTGCTGCAAGTGGATGTAGATTTGTAGCGCTCGATCCAATTCCACTACTATGTGAAGTGCAGAAAGGTACAAGAGTTTTCCCAGAAAAATCATAACGCTCTAAAAAGGTGCTAATAATTCTCGGCGCCTGTCCATGCCAAATCGGATAGCCTAAAAGTATGGTATCATATTGTTTTATGTTTTCGACGCTACCAGAAATGGCTGGGCGGGCTGCTGGATCGTCTTGTTCTCTGTCTGCCCGTCCACCTGTGTAATAGTCCAGATCCTCATCAGTATACGGAACTTCCGGTACAATTTCGTAAATATCGGCAGCCAAAATGTCTGCGGCATATTCAGCAATTTGTTGTGTTGTGCCAGTGGCTGAAAAATATACCACTAAAATATTATGTTTTTTGTTTTCTGTTGTCCTACCCTCCTCCCTTTTTTCTGCGCTTTCATTATTGGTTGACACATCGGTTTCCAGTCCTTCTGGAACGCCCTGACAAGCAGTCATAAATAGAAGCATAGCAAATAGCCAAATAATTGTAAGCCTCTTCATACACGCTGCTCCTACATTATTTTTTTGAGTAACCAACTCATATTTTTCCCCAAGTTTCTCATATTTGCAAAGCCTTCTTCATCTTTCAGTACATCACCAGGCATTTGCCCATAAACCATATTCCAGTAAGTAGAACCAACAACAATCATTTCCTGATTTAAGAAAAAATGATTCATTGCATCTATTGCTTGCAGCGCACCACCTCTACGAACAGCAGCAACAGAAGCTCCCACTTTATGCTTGTTTCCAAGCAACCCTCGGTTCATATCTCCAATTACAGCGGCACGTTCTAAAAACGCCTGCATATTTGAGGATATATTTGCACAATATACCGGAGAGCCTAGGATAATACCATCTGCCGCCAACATCTTGTCAAATACTTCACAAAATATATCCTTATGATGCACACAATTTTTTTGCCCTGCACACGCCCAGCACGCTTTGCAAGGTTCGATCACATGACCAGAAAATTGTATCATTTCAGTTTCTATATCAGCATTGTTCAATTCTTCAAAAATCGTATTGATAAGAATGGCGGTATTGCCATTCTTTCTTGCACTTCCGTTAATAGCCAAAACTTTCATTTTTACTTCCTCCACGATTCTCTAACCTTTTATTGTACGCATTAGATGCACCCTGCAAGGCGGTTTTCTTTGATCCACGCCATACAAAGTTCTCTATACTATCATCTACCGCCAAAATATCTTGCCGCTCTGCTCAATCCATATCTTTTTCCCATTCGCGCAAGGTATGAACATTCGTTTCATCACCGATTTTTTCCAAACAATTGACTTCTTCCGGTGTTAATTCAATTTTGGCTGCTGCCACAGCTTCTTCAACCTGTTGTACTTTTGTCATGCCGATAATCGGAAGGGTCCCTTTTGCAATAGCCCAAGCTGTTGCGATTTGTGCAGGGCTTGCATCATATTTTTTACCAATTTTTCGCAGTTCAGAAATCAATGCGCTGATTTCTGCCAAATAGGGATTATACGCATCGCCACGCCCTGTGCCTGCCGGAAATGGATGCTCTGTATCATATTTCCCTGTCAATGCGCCTTGTTCCAATACCATATAGGCATAAAACGTAATACCGTGTTCTTTACAATAATCAATAATACCTGCGCGCTCTGAGGTGCGGTGAAGCAAACTAAAGTGATTTTGAACCGCCGATACTCTTAAGCCGACAGCCCCAAGGATTTCATTGACTCGTTTGATCTCTGCAAGATTATGGTTTGAAACGCCAATAGACTTTATTTGACCGCTTTGTGCAAGCGGAATCAAATCCGGCGTCCATTTCTCTACATCCATCGGATTGTGGATCCAATACACATCTATGACATCCGTATGAAGCCGTTCTTTGCTGCCATTGAGCATCTCTTGCATGGCGTTTTTGGAATCCGTTGCAATCTGCGGCGTAAATTTTGTCGAGAGGATCACACCATCGCGATCCACATTCTTCACAAAATTTCCAAGAATACGCTCAGAAGTGCCTTCACCATAAACAGCAGCGGTGTCCCATAAGTTTAAACCACATTCCATCGCCTTATTAAACACTGGCTGTAAGGCTGCTTCAAACAAACGATTACCAAACACTTGATCGCCGCCTGCCGCACCAACGCCCCAAGACCATGCACCCAAAGCAATTTTTGGCATATCTGTTTTCATATCTTATCTCCTTCTCACGTTAAAATTGTCGGTGAAATCATTCAGGCAATCTATGCTCGTCTAACATATCGTTGCCTCTCTGATTTAGGTATAGAGACGCAAAAGCTCAATATCAAATACATATCCAGAATGTATCTCCATGCTTGAAAGGTATGCAAGTACTTGTTATAATTTTTTCGAGGTGACCATCATGGACATTCGAGTATTACAATATTTTCTTGCCGTAGCGCGAGAAGAAAGCATTACCAAAGCGGCAGAAACATTACACATGACACAACCACCACTATCAAGACAACTGAAAGACCTCGAAAATGAAATCGGGAAACAACTGCTCATCCGAGGAAGCAAAAAAGTTACTTTGACAGAAGACGGTATGTTGCTTCGCAAAAGAGCAGAAGAAATCGTTGAACTCATGGAAAAAACAAAAGCTGAACTTTCTTCCTCCGATGAAACCATAAGTGGAGATGTTTACATGGGAAGCGGTGAAACCGAAGCCGTTTCAACCATAGCAAAAGTGGCCAAAGATTTACAAGAAACGTATCCTCTCATTCGTTATCACATATATAGCGGTGACGCAGAACACATTACAGAGAGATTGGATAAGGGGCTTATCGATTTCGGTCTTTTGGTTGAGCCGTTTGATATTACAAAATACGATTATATACGATTGCCCTTGAAAGATACGTGGGGTGTTTTAATGCGAAAAGACAGTCCTTTAGCAACAAAAGACTCTATAACTCCAGAAGATCTATGGGAACAGCCGCTAATCATTTCTCATCAAACGTCAATCAGCCATGAAATGATGTCGTGGCTGCAACGAGATATGTCTCAATTAAATATCGTTGCCACCTATGACCTGGTCTATAATGCCTCTCGTTTTGTTAAAACAGGCTTTGGCTATGTCATCGCATTGGACAAACTAATCAATACAACAGGAAACAGCGAACTTTGCTTTCGACCACTTTCCCCTTTATTAGAAGCAGGGCTATGCATTGTATGGAAGAAAAATCAAGTGTTTTCAAGAGCAGCAAATCAGTTTCTAAAGCAAATTCAATCAGAATTTGTCTTAGAACATGAGCATGAAGAATAAAAAGCAGGACATCATCGCCATTTGCGATGATGTCCTGCTTTTTATGAATGTGCATCCCAAAAACCATTCTTTTATTTTTTTAACGTTACGTCTAAATCGCGCCGCACCGAATAGATGGTGGCACCATAGTAAAGTGCAAGAAAGAGAACGATGAGCACCGCAGGAATGAGCACGCCAAATTGAAAGGTCACACTGCCCACATAAGCGGTAATCTTGTGCCCATACCGCATTGCAAAGGAGGTTATGACAGCCAACGCCATCGCAAAGGCAACCAAACACGGCATGAAGAAGTAGTAGGCACTTTGGCGGCTGACCATACGCACAATGGCACGGCGATCGCTGCCCAGCGCATAAAGCATCTGATACTGTCTGCGATGGTCGTAAGCGTCGGCTGTAGTGTGCAGTGCCAGCACCGTCATGCAGATGATGAAAAAGAGAACACCAGCATAGATGCCGAGCAAGCGCACACAGCTTGCGGCAAAAACAACGTCATTCGTTTCTTTTGTGAGGAAACGCACCGATTCAATGAAGCTGACGTAATTTTTATCGTCATGGTATTTACTTTCGTAGGTGTCAAAAAGCGTTGGGTAGTTGGCACGAAACGTGTCGTCGATTTCTTTTTCAATGACGGTACAAGTGTCATACGGAATGGCCTCAGCCGTATTGGCATAAAAATTGGTTGCTGCCAGCTGCAAATGGTCACAAACCGCATCTGGAAAAACGAGCACAGAATCAGTGCTATCATTAAAAAGATAGTTGCCAATGGGGTCGTTACGCACCGCTGTGTCATCCAATGTCAGCACGGTGCCATCGTCCAGACGCAGGGTGCGCTGCGTGATGCTCGCTTCTGTCTGTTCTTTATCCAACTCGTAATCAATGTGCATAAAAAAGCCATCGTCTGCCAGCTGCACCGGTTGCAGCCCAGCCATTTCACGCATGGCATTGTAATCAGACAAACGCACCGCCAGCCGTGGCAAGTCGTGCCAATTTTCCCGTGTGGCAACGGTATTAAAATCGTTCGCCCAAATAAAATAGCTTTCCTGGCTGAGCGTTTCCGTTGGTGTGACGCCGTTTTCTTCGAGAATCGTCTCCACAAAATCATAATCAATATGCGGAATATCTTCCACCTTATCAATATAGCGATAGGTGTTATGAATCATCAGGTCGTAGGTCATGCGATACTGCAAAAAGCCCGTAGAAATTTCGGAAAGCACCGGCAAAATCACAAAAGCCACAAACGCCACCGTGATAGCAAACGTGGATATGGAAAGAATTTTTGCCGTAGCGGCAATTTTTTCCGCCAGATTGCCAAGAAGCACACTACGCAGTGCGCGGTTTTTCCAGTTGCCGCGGCGCAGCAAAATAAAAACAAAGGAAAGTGCATGATAAAACGCAAATATCCCGCAAATAGCACAGAGGATCGCCAGCATCTGAAAACGGTTTGAAATCTCTGCCGGAATATCGCCGTTATAAATCCCATTCATTTTTGCAAAATAAATAAGCACCACCGCCACCAACACAAAGCAGAGCAACGCCACAACAAACGCCGCCGCATACTGCCAGGTTTTTCTGCGAACGCTCTCACTGACTTTGTCTTCGTGGAGCAACTCAACAAGTTGCAATTTCAGCAAGCGCCGTGTGTTGCCTGCGCCCACCAAAAGAAAGCACCCTGCGAAAAACGCCAGCGTCCACAGTGCTGTATCGGTGTAAAAATGAATGGTAATGGCCGCTTCGCCCACCACCGTGCGCGTGACAAAACTCGACAACACCGCCGCTAAAAAAGTGCCGCAGAAAATACCCATAACAACAGCGCCCAGACCAAAGAGCAGAGTTTCGGCAAAAAACTGCCGTGCCATCTGCCGTTTCTCCATACCCAAAATCATATAGATAGAAAATTCACGGCTGCGCTGTTTCAGCATATAGCCATTGATATACGCCACCAACAAAAGAAAAATCAACGATATAATCAACACTGCCGCACGAATCATTTGTTGGAAAACTTCCAGCGAATAGACAACACTACCGCTAAAGAGATCATTATCACGGCTTGTCAACGAAAGAAAAGCGAAAAACAATGCGCTCGAAACCACCAAGGTAAAAAAATACAGCGCATAGCTCCGCAGCGTTTGCCGCAAATTTTGTTTAAAAAGATGGCTCAACACCGAAAACAACCTCCCTCGTTTCACGGCTGTAACACCAGGCGTTCAAAAAGCATCAACGATGCCGCAAAATAAATCAAGTAAATCACTACAAACACCAGAAGCGCCACGCCGCCACTGGCAAGCACCAAGCCCTGTTGCAAGATGGCATCGCCGAAAAATGTCTGCGCCGCCAGCGTCAAAGCACCCAAAAGCAGCAACGGCAACGCCACAGGCGAAAAGAAAACAGTGGCGATTTCCTTTCTCACCAAATGCCGCTGCACATCGTCCGCTACACCTAGACGGGCAAGGATTCTATAATTGCAGCGATTGGCAGAAATGGCTGAAAGCTGCGTAAATGCCAAAACCGTACACGCAAGCACAATGAAAATCACACTCAGATAAAAACCGCAAAACGAAAGCGCTGTAAATCCGGTAAGCGAATTTTCCACACCCCACGCCTGCACAGTGATTCCCAATCGCACGTGCTCCGGCAGCACGGCGCCTTGCTGCATGGTTGGCAGCCAATCGTTACGAAGAAACGTCCGCAACTCGCTACGCAAGGCAGCATCGCCGCCGTCAGCAAGCGCACCCACCCAACGCACCTTATCTGGCGACAGGTATTTGGTTAAGGCATCTGGCACAACAAGCACCAACCCCTTCGTACCCATCATCTGATAACATTCCATCGCCTCGGTGTGAATCGTTGGCTCCACCGTAAAGGTCTGCCCAGCAAGTGTCATCTGCGGCTTCTCGGCAATGGCAGCTTCAATGCCTTCCAGCAGATTCCAGGTGTCGCAATGCACCAAAACAGAATCTGCGGCAAGCGTAACCGGTTCCAACCCAAGCATTCGCCGCAAGTGGTTATAATCGCTCAAGGCGATGGCTTCAATTTGCTGATCCGGTACGGTGTATAGATAATAGCCAAGGCTGTCTTTCACCTCGTGCTCATCGGCGACAAAATCACGCACCGGCGTCATACTTGTCAACGCCAGCGGCGCATCGACAGCCACCCCAACATCATAAGGATAATACGCCGTCATATTCGCACGATAGCCACCACCCATCGCCAGGCCAACAAAAAGCGTTGCCAACGACACCGAAAGCAGCACAGCAATCACTGCCAGTGTGCGTCCGGAAGAGCGAAGCCGCCTGCCAATCTGCCCCAGAAAAAAGAGGTTGTCTCCATTGTATTTGTGGCGTCTGGCTAAACGGTGCCACAGCAGCGGTAAGCGCAGATGCAAGCCGAAAACGCCAGCCAATATCAACGCACAGCCACAGACAAACACGGCTGCGCCAGCATTGGAAGATTGCAGCAGCCCCGTTCGCAAAAGCACCGCACCGCCAACCAAAGCTGCAAGCGAAAACAACGACACCACCACACCAACAACGGGAGACGGCGTGACTGTCTCATTGCTTTGATTGTCCACCAATAAATCGACCACCTTGCGCCGGCGAATAATGCGTAGCGCACGCACCATGCCCACGCCCATCATCATTGCAAAAAAGGCCAACGCCAGCATACACGCCGGCAGTGAAAACACCGGCATATAGGTGTGCGGCAAGTCAAAAATACGCATCACCAGCGTTGCCAACACACCTGATAACAGCCCACCAACAAGCGCACCCACCAAAAACGCCGCACTTCCCAAAATGATATGCTCGCCAAGAAAAAGCAGCTGCACCCGCCAGCGCTCCAAGCCCATGAGTGCGTACAAAGCAAACTCTCTGCGTCGGCAATCTAGCATAAAGCGAATGGCATATCCCACCACAAACGATGCCAAAAGCGCCACCAGCACACTCATCATCACAGTGCCTGTACGCAGCATCTTCATATTTTCCGATAAACAAAGCACGTCCGGACTAAAGCCAAGCGCCAAAAAAGCCACCATCAGCGCCACCACCAAAGTCAGTGTCACAAAGTAAATCACATAATCCGCAAAGGAACGGCACACATTGCGCCATGCCAGTTTCATCAGCATATCAACGCCTCCTTTATCGTTCAGTAATTGTTCGCCAGAAAAGCCACCAGGTACTGAGAAAATAGCAAACAAGCAGCGCCGCAAGAATGGTGCAGGTTACACCAAGCTGCGTGAAAAGTTGTGCAGCATTGATATAAGCGGCAATCTCTGCCGAAACGGTGTGCAAAAAACAACCTACGCCCAAGCCAGCAATCACCAGTGCCAGCACCACCGGCAATCCAAACCAGAAAGCAAGCTGCTTCAGCACCAATCGGCGTATGCGTGCACTATCCACACCCAGGCACTGCAAAACCGCAAAACGATAACGATATTGTGCAGCATCTGCCAGTTGTCCCAGCGCGAGAATGGTTAAACACATCACCATAAGCACCACCGCTGCATAGGTCATCGCCGTCTTGAGCAGCACATTCGTGCCTGTGATGGTGTTGTTTTCGATAGTACGCAAGCGCAGTTCATAGTTCGGCCCTTGTGCGTGGTCCTCGGGATACACCGCCGCAAATTGCTGCCGTAGTGCCTGAGCGTCGTCAAACGAAAGCGGTTGTGCCGTTTCAATGACACGTAGCGTGCGAACTGGCAAAAGGGCATTTGCCAATTCGTCCGGCAGCACCACGACAACATCGGTGTGAACATTATACACATCCTCTCCAATGCTTTCTTCATGATACGGCTCCGTTGCCAGGGTCAGCTTACCGGCATCGGTTTCAATCTGCGTGTGTGTTGCCAAAAATTCATCACGGACTTCTGGCGTGGCAATGCTTTGCCATTGTGTGGTAAAGGTGCCTGCTTGCAGCGTCACCGGTGGCAATCCCTGCAAAGTACGCAGTGCATTATAATCAGAAAGCGCCATCGCCGCCAAAGGGAAATCCAACTTCATACGATTGGTAAAATCGTCACGCTTGAGCAGATAGGTATGAAAGGTATGATCGCCTGTGATAACAACACCCCGACGCTCCAGAAAATCGCTCACCACCGCATAGTCCTCGCTAACAGCCAGATCATCAAGCGCTACCACATCTGAATAGCTGGAATCCATCTGCACCTCATAACGCATACGCTGCTCAAGATAACCGCTCGCCCAGCCTGTAAACACCGGCGGCAGCAAAAACAGCACCACAGCGGCTGCCAAAGTCAGGCAAATCAGCGTCATCAGCTGTGTATTGCTTGTCAGTTTTGAGGTCAGCTGGCCAAAAAAGAAAAGGTTTTCACCACGGTAGCGATGCTCAGGCGAAGCGTTTTTCCATGCCACCAGCCAGTGCGTCGTAAGCAGCATCAACCAGGCAATGAGAAAAACCAGCTGCACAATCACAATGAGCACATACATCATAGTGGCGTTATAGCCCATGTATAGTTGAACGCTCGTGTCCATTCGCAAAACCAGCACCGCCACTGCAGCGAAAAGATTAGCGAGGGTGCACAGAAAAAAGCCGCTCAGCAAGCGCTCCAGAGACCAAGCGTTCTTGCCAGCCTTTTCTGCATAACGCTTGCCCACATACCAAACAATCAACCAGACAAACGTCAACACCGGCAAAAATAAATTCGCCCAGATGGTCAGTCGTGCCGAAAACGCCAGGCGCACATCATCATATTGCACGCCCCGTACCCCGTGCCGCACCAAAATGGCAGAAAACACCAGGTAACACACCATAACAAGCAGCACCCACCGCCGCTTTTGCTGCGGCGATTCGTTGCGCCGCTCGGCAGAAAACATATCAATGAGCGCCGTACGGCGAATGGTTCGCACGCTGAGCGCACCAATTATCATCTGACTCACCGTGAAAAACGCCAACGTCCAAAGCAAGGTATCCGGAAAAAGCGTCCACATGAAATGATATTGCCCGCCGTACGAAGCCAAAAGCATCGCCGAAATGAGCTGTGAACAAACAACACCCAGGACAACACCAAGAGCCACTGCGAAAGCGCCCATGATAAATGTTTCCAGAAAAAACAGCCAGCCAATAGTGCGCTGCGCCATTCCCATAAGCGCTTCCAGTGCAAACTCTTTCTGACGGCGCCGCAGCATAAAACGATTCACATAGTACATGAGAAACAGCAAGAGCAAGGTTAAGAGCAAAATAGCCACCTTCATGCCATCGCTGAGAAACACCAAATCAAATTCGCTGCCAATCTGTGGGTCATAATGGCTGCTCGAAATCGAAAGAAACGCATAGAACAACATCACACAGATGGCAAGCGTCACCATATAGAGCACATAATCTTTCGCCGCACGGCGTACATTGCGTAAAGTAAGTTTCAAATACAGCATGGCATTCCCTCCTTTATGCTGTCACGTTATACTGTTATGAGATGTTTTTGAAAAAGATAATAGGTCGCCGCAAAGTAGCAGGCAAAGATGGCCAAAAACGCACCATAAGCAATCGCAAAAATCTGCCCCACCTGAGCAAAGCTCATGTAGGCAACAATGTCTTTATATGTGCGCCATAGCAAGAAGCCCAACACGCCACCGCTCGCTATCACCGCCATGCTCACCGGTAAGCCAAACCAGAAACCCATTTGCCTGCGAATGGTGCGCTGCTGTTCGCTGCGAGCCACGCCCAGTTGACGAATAATGCCAAAACGCACACGCTGCTCGATGGCGTCTATCAATTGCTGCACAGAAAGCATTGTAAAGCTCGAAACCAACAACACCAGCGCCATATAAGCGCCCAAAAGCATCAACGTCAACATGGACGACAGGCCTTCGCTGGCTTGCAACGTATGAAGTCGAATAAACAAAGCCTCGTCACTTACCGTCCCCAAGCTCCGCTGATGCTCGCCCATGGCTATTTCAAACGCCTTGGCAAAGCCATAGCTCAACGGCTCGGTGGTATTGGCGGCATAGAATGTCGTCACCATTTGCAAATTTTGCGCCGCTGCATCGGGGATAATATACACCGCTTCTGTTTGGCTCGTAAAAAGGCTGATGCCAACGGAATCTTGACAATCCACATTGTCAGCCTTCGTGAGGGTTGTCGTGGCAGTGTGTAGGGTTGGCGCTGCTTGTGCAAAATCAGCAATCGTTGTAGCCAAACTCTCATTGCTCCATGCCACGCCATAGGTGTCAGCCGCCAAACTTAGCGGCGATAAGCCGGATAATGCCCGCAGTTCATTATAATCCGACAAGGTCACAGCAAGAATCGGCAGGCTTTTATCCTCCATGGATAAGTCCTCATCCGGCAAAAGATACAGCCCACCCGCCGCCGTGCCGCTGACCTCATAGCCACCATGTTCCAAATAAGAGGTCATCGCTGCATCGTCCAAGGGCGCTTTCGGCATTTCTGCAACGTCAGTGCAAATGGTGGTGCCAACCTGCACCTCGTACACTGAAAGCACTTCCTGATAGGCCTGAATACGAATCGCCAACACTGGCAAAAAGGCAAAAAGAACCAGGGCAGCTGTGAGCACACACGCCATCACGCCCATACGCTTTGCCCCGCTTCCCATGCGGCTGCGTAACTGACCAATCAGAAAAAGATTCCGCCAATAAAAAGCTGGACGTCGCTCTAAGACGCCTGCAAAAGCACCGCTGAGTCCGCAAAAAAAGCTCACCATGCCAAACGCCAGTAAAAAGATGGCAAAAAACGGCAGCAGGGTCAAACTAAACGGCGGTGCTAAACGTTGCCGCACAAGGTTTTCGATGACTGCAATCTGTGCCAGTGAGAAAACGCTCAAGAGCAAACTCAGCACCGTCATTAGCACAAGTGCGCGCTGACGGCCGCGCGCAAGAAAACGCCCCACTGCCAAAAGAAACGCAAGTGCCAAAAGCGTCATCAACAATAAGCGCACCAACAGCGCCACATAGCCGCGCAGCGACCACGCCAAAGGACCAGTCAATAAAACCACGCCCAGTGCCGCCACAGCAGCCGCCAACGACCAACAGCGCAGTTGCTTCACCATGGTTTCTTCTTCACAACCATGCTTGCTTCGTTGCAGCATCTCGATGATTGTCATTTTGCGTACAGCACGCAAATTGTACAAACCCATGCCCAAAGAAAGCACGCCAAAGAAAAGCACCGTGCCCAACAACGTATCCGGATAAAGCGCCCATTTGAGATGGTAGACTTCACCAAAAGCCTGCACGACAACAAGGCTCAATAGCTGCGAAATGAACATTCCCAGGCACACGCCGAGAGCCACTGCCACCAAACCAATAACCAGTGTCTCAACAAAAAACAGCAAGGCCACCGTGCGCTGCTCCATGCCAATGATAGTTTCCACGGCGAACTCCATCTGTTTGCGCCGCAGCATATAGGTATTGACATTAGTCATAAGAAAAACCACCAAAAGCCCCACCAACGGCACCGCCACACGCATGGTCTGCTCCAGGGCTTCGAGATGAATCGCTATCGGCAACGCAGCACTATAAGACGGACTCGCCAGCGAAAAGAAACCATAAAACATACCAATCGCCAGCACCATTGTTACCACATAGATGAGGTAATCGCCCAGCGTTCGCCGCACATTGCGTAGGGCAAGCCTAATGTACAACATCCCTCTCACCGCCTCCCAGCATCGTCAGCACATCGAGAATCTTCTCGAAAAAGGCTTTACGGCTGGCATTTCCACGACGCAGTTCTGTAAAAATCTTGCCATCTCGCAAAAATAAAATGCGGCTGGCATAACTTGCCGAAAAGGCATCATGCGTTACCATGAGAATGGTGGCGCCAAGCTCGGTATTGATGTCCTGTATGGTCGCCAAAAGCAGCTGCGACGAATGGCTGTCCAACGCCCCCGTTGGTTCATCAGCCAAAATCAGCTTTGGCTGGTTGATAATGGCTCGCGCACAGGCGCAGCGCTGCTTCTGTCCGCCAGATACCTGGTAAGGGTATTTATCCAAAATCTGCCCAATGCCAAGCTGCTCCGCCATCGCACGCACACGTCCGTCAATCTCCTGTGGCGACACACGGTTAATTGTCAGTGCCAAAGCAATGTTTTCAGAAATGGTCAGCGTATCGAGCAAATTGAAATCTTGAAAAATGAAGCCCAGATTTTCACGCCGAAAACGTGCAATGTCTTTCTCACGAATCTCTGTCACATCGACCCCATCGAAATAAATGTGCCCAGCGCTCACTGTGTCAATCGTTGAAATGCAATTCAACAGCGTTGTCTTACCGCTGCCGCTCTCGCCCATAATGCCGAGAAACTCGCCAGATGCCACACTAAAGCTGATGTCGTCAATCGCTTTCGTTACAGCGCCGCCATTTCCGTAGTATTTTTGAATATGGTCAATCGTTAAAATATCTGTCATTGTTCTCACCTCTCTTGCCCTTATTTTACACAGCCATCTCTATGATGTGTATCGACTTTTCTTAATCAAATCTTACAATTTTGTAAGAAGTCCACTCAGAAAATGGTGTTCTACAAATTCTTTTACCTACCTGCTGAGGGCCGCATCACGCATTGCGCCGATTCTCTCCAATAATAAAAGGCAACAAAAAAATGCAGGGGATTAGCCCTGCACTTGTTGAATGAAATCGTTCATTTGAAAAGAAAGCGTCACGGTTGTTCCCTGCCCTTCGCCCGGCGATGCAATGTGCAAGCCTATGCCGAGTTTATCGCAAAGGCGTTTGCAGAGATAAAGACCAATGCCGGTGGCGCTTTGCTGACGGCGGCCATTGTGGCCGGTGAAGCCTTTTTCGCAAAGACGCGGCAAATCGTCAGCGGCAATGCCGGCACCGTTATCCGTCAGATGCAAGAGAAGATGTTCGCCACAGCGTTCACTGACAAAGCGCAGTTCCGGCGACGTACCACGATATTTGACAGCGTTAACAATGAGCTGGTCGAGAATAAAACGCAGCCACTTATCGTCGCTGAACACGGTGGCATCGCCAATATCCACCTGCACACGCACCTGATGGCTCAAGAGCAGGTATTTGTTGTCTGCAATCGCCTGATGAACAACATCTTCAAGATGAATTTCTCGCACCATGTAATCTTTTTCTGTGTGCTCGCTACGTGCATAGTACAACGCCTGCTCAGTGTAGCGATCGGTGCGCTCAAGTTCCAGTAAGAGTGCTTGCCTGAAACTGCTTCGATTGTTTTCGCAAAGGAGCTTCATAGCTGTGATGGGCGTTTTAATTTCGTGTACCCACTGTTCCACATATTCCTTATATTCTTTTCGCTCCCGCTGCACACGCTCAATTTCTTCAAGCATGGATTTTCCTGCCATGCGTAGGAGCGTTTGATAAATGGCATCTTCGGCACGCGTTGCCGGCGGCAGCACTTCTGCGATGAGGTAGCGCGCATCGAGCGATTCTGCCATGTCAAGCATCGCTTCCAACTGCCGCTTCCGCAACATATAGCTGATGCCCAAACCTGCGCCGAGCACCACAAGCCACACACTAACGATAAGCACCACCGCTGAAGGTGCCATGTCACAAATAAGCAAAAACAACGTCAGCGCAATCATACTGCCAGCGTTGACCAGTAAAAATGGCACACGATTTAACCAATAGAGACGCACATTCATAGCAGATACCCCTGACGGTGTTTTGTCTGAATAAAGTGTTCCAGGCCAATACCGGCCAATTTCTGACGAATACGCCCCACGTTCACACTAAGCGCATTGTCGTCCACATAAAGCTGATTGTCCCAAAGATAATCCACAATGTCGGCACGCGCACAGATTTTGCCAGCATTTTTGAATAAGTAATAGAGGATTTTCAATTCATTTTTCGTCAGCTCAGCAGTGCGCCCTTCGTAAATAATTCGACTAGCGGCTAAATCCAGCGTTGCTCCTTGCCACGTCAGATGTTCATTTTCACTCTCCTCTGGATAAGCACGGCGCAAAAGCTGCGCTATTTTTGCCAGGAGAATCGCTGTGTTATAGGGTTTGGTGATAAACGCATCGCCGCCAAGCATGATGCTATTCAGTTCGTCCATGTCTGTATTGGCACTTGTCACAAAAACAATCGGCAGCTGTGAGAACGTGCGTATTTGCGCGCACAACGCAAAGCCACTTTCGCCCGGCAGCTTTACGTCTAACAGCAAAAGCTGCGGCGCTTCCTGGCGCACCATCTCCACCACTGCTGCAAAATCGTCCGGCGCTATGACGCTATACCCCTGAGCCACCAGCAAATTTCGCAGTTCGCTACGAATCAGTGGTTCATCTTCCACAATCATAATCTTTTTTCCCATCACACACCTCCGTGGGTTCGTTGATGTTTTCAGCCCCTTTACGCTATAATACCACAGGCAGAAAAAAAGATACAGAGGACGAAACGGCAACGCCTTCCTCTGTATCTATGATCTAACCGCACATCTTTCAGCCAACGCAACCAGATGGACGCTCACGCGTCCAAGCGTTCCACAACGCTCCGCCGCACCAGCTGCCGCTTTTGGTAAGATTGAACAATGCAATAAACAATCGCTGCAAAAAGCGCATAGCACAATAAGAACACCACCGGAAAATGGTATTCAATATAGCCTAATCCCGGAATATCGCTCAACCATTCGCAAATCAGCCAGCCCAGTCCGCCGCCAATGAGCCAGCTTCCCAACAAGCTGACACCAAGATAGCAGCCATTTTCCACCGCCAAAGCATGGGCGAGTTGGCGGCGTGTCATGCCAACAGCTTCAAGCAGCGCGAAATCTTTTTGCCGCACAAGGCTATTGGTAATGCAGGTGTTGAGCAAATTCAAAAAAGCAAACGCCATAATAAGCCCCGTAAACACCGCTGCAATGAGACGCACATTGGCATAAGCCTCGCTCAGCAAGGCATAGTCGTCTGCCAAAATGTTCAGCGAAAAATGATCGTCCCCGCCGGCAATTTGCTGCACGGCTTTCGCCACGGTTTCTTCTTCACCACGCTCGGCAACAATGTACCACGCCAGTGTGCAATCCATTTCGGCAAGGCTCTCCAAAGCTGCGTTGCTCGTATAAAAAACTATACCGCTGGTTTTATTTTCGGCAAGCCCAACAATGTCAAAGGTCACCTCTCGCAAGTGCGTACCGGTATTGATTTGCGCCTTAATTTCATCGCCCAGAGAAAGCGTCAAGCCCGCTTCCTTGTAATACGGCGATGCCTCGTTAAGGATAACAGGAATGGTGTTGTTTTTCACGCCGCCTTGCGGCGCTGTTCCCGCAATCAACATATCATTGATAAAACGCTCGCCCTTGACACTTTCAATGGCACCATCAAGGTCGCTGTTTGGCAAGGTATAGTCAAGCATCTTTGACGGTGTAATGCGTGCCACACCCGACACAGCGGTAATGTTTTCATAAAGCGCATCGGTAAATGGCGCTTCGTTCATCAACTGATAGGTGGAATCTTCTTCGGCTGTGGAATTGAGCAACAAGTAGCAGCAGCTGTCATCATAATAGGATTGTGCCGCCATGCGCTCAATATTGACCGCTGAAATCACAGAAAACACAACGAAAAGCAGGGCGCCGCTAAAAATAAGCGATGCAATGGTCAACACCGTTTTCTTGCGATCGCTCGCCAAAAAACGTCTGCCAAGGGCTGTCGGCGACTGGCGCACACTATGGCGGTGAGGCCGCACCTGATAGGCACGTGTTTGTTTAAGCCCGTCCATCGGCGAGAGCGAAGCCGCTTGCTTAGCAGGTGTGCGAAAAGAAAGATACACCACCAGCCAGATAAACAGCGCAGCGGCAACTGCACACCCTGCGCTCTGCACATAGTAAACCTTCACCGGCAAAAAGAGGTTCACCACAAACCCCAACAACACCCCTGCCACCAGCCAGCTGCGTGTCATGCGCCGCCGTTCGGCAGCCACAATGCGGCGAATCTGCCGATTGGTAGCGCCCAGTGTGCGAAGTTGGGCAAACTCGCGTGTACGCTGGAGCACCGACAGATACATGATATTCTTGATGGCCAACCCCGCTGCCAAAAGCACCACCAACGCCAGCGCTAAAAGCGCCGTCACTGCTTCTCGCGAATTATTCACCGTGGTCTGTATTTGCAGTTCCAGGCTGGCGTTACAGGCAAAAATCTGTGCGAAGCTCAAAATAAACGCTGCACCAAAAACAATCAAGCCCGTCAGCAAATTGCGTCGGCGATTGGCCTCCAGACTCCTCTTCACCATGCGTTGCTCAAGCCGATGTGTGTCGTTTTCAAAAGGCAGTGCCATCTCCTCACCCCCTGTTCACAAGCCGCCCGTCTTCAATACGCACAATGCGGTCAGCCAGCTGGGCGATTTCATTATTGTGCGTAATCATCACAAGGGTTTGATGAAAAGCAGTGCTGGTGCGCCGCAAAAGCCCCATCACGTCGGCACTTGTCCTGCTGTCAAGATTGCCGGTTGGTTCATCGGCGAGGACAAGCGCAGGTTTGGTCACTAACGCACGTGCAATCGCCACACGCTGTCGTTGCCCACCGGAAAGTTGATGCGGCATACTTTCTAACCGTTGGCGCAGGCCCAACATACCTACCACCTCATCAAAAAGCGCTTTATCCACACGGTCTCCGTCCAGCTCCACGGGCAGTACAATGTTTTCATACACGTTCAAAATTGGCACAAGATTATAATCTTGAAAAACAAAGCCAATATTGCGCCGGCGAAAAATCGTCAGCTGTTCGTCGTCCATCTCTGCCAACGCTTTGCCACGCACAACAACGCTTCCCGAGGTGGGTGTGTCTAAGCCGCCAATCATGTGCAAAAACGTCGATTTACCGCTGCCCGATGTGCCAACAACGGCAACAAACTCTCCCTCGTCCGCCGAAAAGTCCACGCCATCCAACGCCCGCACAATGTTGGGTTCGCTGCCATAATATTTTTTCAAATCTTTGGTCTGTACAATCACCTAAATCCTTCCTTTCTTATGGGATACGTTTATTATAAACACCAAATGTTGCAGAATTGTGGCAGCAGCGAAAAATCGTTCAACATCATACCACAAAAAAGCCGGTGGTCTTTCAACGTTGAAAAACCACCGGCTTTTTCATCTTCTCAGCGCACTTTCTCCACATCATCGAGATAAATAGATACCTCCCCGCATTGCGGACAAATGGCGACGTTTGGCTTGCCGATACGACCGCCGAACAGCTTTGCAGCATCTGATGAAAGCACAATCCCATTGTCGCCACCCTCAATCTTAATGGCGCAGCCTTCTTTCATCTCTGCGCCACAGCGCAAACATTGTCTCATCGTGCTCACCTCCATAAAACATATCATATATCTTTCTTTAATCATACACTTAATACATCGTCAACACTATTATAAACTTTCGAATCTCTCATTTATGTTCAAAAGCCATGAAAAATCTGTTGCCTATTCTATACTTCAGGATAATGCTTATCTTTCCAATACCACCATTTAAGTTTTTGTGGTTCTGGCGATTCCGTTTCGGCAAAATAAACCGCACAGCGAAACACATACAGTTGACAAGGATCCTCCTGATCCCCTTTCACCTGACAATCTTTTTCATATAAAACCTCTGGGTCCTGACCACGTAGATCAGCCACCGCATGAATGCCGATGGCTTCAAGATCAGCGGCGATATTGGTTCCAACGCCGGGAATGGATAAAAGATCGTTCATGACAAATTGCTCCTTTCCATCTCTTTCGGTAAAAATACAGAGAACATGGCTCCCTCTTCAGGCGCCGAGAAAAGCTGAATATAACCGCCTTCTAAGGTAACAATTTCCCGCGCCAAATACAGGCCCAAGCCAATGCCCTCCACCTCATGCACTTCCGGCGCACGCACAAAGCGTTGAAAGATGGCACCTTGCCATTCTTCCGGAATTGACGGCCCATCGTCTGCCACATCAATCCGCACATAGGCCTCACCATCTTGCACACGCACGCAGATATGGCCGCCACTCGGTGTATATTTAACAGCGTTGTCCAAGAGATTGGCAAGTGCTTCCGCCAGCCAACGCCGGTCGTGGCTGACCACCAACTCCGAAGGGCAGTGCACGTCCAATGCCAACTGCTTTTGTTCTAGAGACGGCAACACGCCGCTCAAGGCAAGGGCGAGGGTTTCCTCTATGGGGGTTGGCTCCTTTTTCAAGCTAATCAGCCCCGTTTCCAAGCGCGATGTTTTAACCAAGGCTTGAATGAGAAACTCGAGCTTATCCAGCTGCCCTGCACTCGCTTTAAGAAACGCACGCCGCTCTTCGTCATTCATGGGGCGTTCCAACAAAGTTTCGTTCAACATTTTCAGCCCTGCGATTGGCGTTTTCGTTTGGTGAGAAATATCACTCACCAGCTGCTGCAATTCACAGCGTTCATTCTCCAAGCGCCGCCGCTCTGCCTGCATCATCGCATAGAGCCGTTCTAAGCGATGGGCAATGCGCGCAAAAAGCGTCTCTTCTTCACTCGCCAATTCCGAACACGGTTGCCCAGCAGCCATCTTGTCAAGAATACGACAAAGCGCATCTGTAAATTGCACAAGCCGCTTGGAAAAATAGCGCAGAAACAGCAGCAGCCAAAGAAAAAAGAGCGCCACCATTGCCACACCGCCGACAAGTACGCGTGCGTCCTGTATCCAAAAGAACAGCAGGGCAACTATGCCGCTAAGCGATACCACCACCGCCAAGGAAAACGTCCACAAAAAACGTCGCATGGTCAAACGCCTCCACCTCCAAGCCACTGATAGCCCATACCGTAAACCGTTTTAATGTACTTGCGCTCATCATTCTCAATTTTTTTACGAATACGGCTGATGATGGTCGCCAGCGTGTGGTCGTCCACAAACACGCCCTCATCATCCCAAAGCTGCGCCAAAAGTTGCCGCTTAGTAAGAATCATGCGTGGATGCGCCGTAAACAAGGCCAATGTTTTGTACTCTTGCGGCGTCAATAGCAGCGGCGCCCCTGCAAGCATCGCTGTTTGTGTGGAAAAATCAATGTGAAGCACACCATCATCGTAAATTTCATGTAGCGGTTCCTGTTGTTCCATGCGTGCAAACACCGCAGCAATCTTTTTGCAAAGCACCGCCACAGAAAACGGTTTGGTCACATAGTCTGCGCCACCAGCTGCGTAACCGGCAAGCATATCCTGCTCACTATCGTTGGCTGTCAGAAATATGACATAGCTTTGTGCAAAATGGCTGCAAAGCGACAGACCGCTGCCATCGGGCAGCTTGACATCCAAAAGCACCACTTCCACCGGTGTGGCTGCTTTCGCTTCTTTCACGGAAAACGCCTGCTGCACATCGTAGCCTTCTGCCCGAAGATTATACGCCAGACTACTGTTGAGCAGGGCATCGTCCTCCACAATCAAAATTTTGTGCATCACCTTCACCTCTTTCCCGCCAGTCTATCATACGATTGTTGCAGAATAGTGACATTGCTCAGTTTTCTTCGAGCAAGCCGCGATAGCGTGCCACCCGTCGAAAAATATCCTCCACACTCATCACGCCGGCTTCACGCACAGTCAGTTGCCCTTGAACATAAACAAGCACCGCCGGCGCACTGTAAATGCCCAAGTCTGCACAAAGTTCTGCCGCCGCTTCCAACGATAAGCGCACAACCTCCACCATCTCATCATGGCCATAGTGCGCCTCCAACTTCTGTGCAATGGCTGAGCAGGCACAACAACGACTGCTGCCAATTTCCACCACCACAATCGGTTTTTCATGCACAAGTGCCGAAAGCCTTTCTTTTTCTGTTATCATTTGCACAGTCATACGCTCCTTACCCATGAATGAAAAAGGAGATCGGAAAGCCCTCCGATCTCACCTTGTATTGTACCTCACTTATTATCCTTAAAGCCAACAATCAGGCCGCCTTTTTCTGCATAATAGCTGCAAAGCCCACGCGTCGGCATAATTTTCACCTCGGCATTGCTCCAGTTATCACGAATGGCATCACGCAGCATTTCCGCACATTCATGATTCTGACAGTGGCTAATGAGCACCGTTTTCACGCTCCCAGCCCGTTCACGAAGGTCGTCAATAATGGCATTGATGGCTTTTTTGCGGCTGCGTGCCTTGCCCTTGATTTGAATGGTGCCTTCCGCACTGCCTATACCAATGCCCCAGAAGCCGAGCTTGCCTGCAAGAAAGCCTGTCAAGCGGCTCATGCGTCCATTTTTAATCAGATTGTGGAACGAGCACAAGGCAAACGTCACATAGGTATGTTGTTGCAGTTGCTTGGCAGCTGCCACCACGTCCTCAAAATCCAAGCCTTTCTCAATGGCGTGCAGCAAGTGTTCAACAATGAAAATCAGTTCCGGACCAGCTGAACGTGAATCAATAATGGCAATTTTTTTGTCGGGATATTTTTCTAACGCCATTTCTCGCCCTGCCACTGCACTGTTATAACTGCCGGACAACTGACTGGAAATGGTGACTGCTATGGCATAATCGGCTTTTTCAAATTGCTCAAACCAGGCATAGGGGGACGGACAAGACGTATGACTTGCATCTTTGCACGTCTCCATCGCTGTAACCAGTTCCTCTTTGTCCAACGTTTCATGATCGACATAATCTTTGCCATCAACCGTAATGGTGAATGGAATGGTATGAAAAGCGACCTCGTCGCTCGCTGTATTGATTTCGTAAATATCGCAGCTTGAATCTGCGATGATGTTCCACTTCATGTTGATTCCCCCTTGCCACTTTTGGCGGCAGCTATCTTATTCTAATATCGTTTACTGCTTGTTTGCATTATAACATAACTCGTCGCTTATGGCGCTAGGCAATCTATGATTTCTCACAGATTTCGCCCACAAAAAAAGACCGAACCGAAGTTCGATCTTCATAAAAAGTTTCGCTGGCTCACACCAGGAAGAATCCCAACACCAAGTGTGCAAGAAAGGCCACAATCCACGCCACCACGCACTGAAAAACAATCACATAGAACATCCATTTTGTTCCCAGCTCTCGACGTACAGCGCTAACCGCTGCTGCACATGGCGTATAAAGCAGGCAGAAAACGAGTAAGGCTGCTGCCGTAAGCGGCGTCAAGGCTGTCTGCACAGCCGCTTCGCTGCCAAAGAGCACAAGCAGTGTAGAAATGACACTTTCTTTGGCCATGAAGCCAGTAATCAAACTTGCACAAATGCGCCAATCTCCAAAACCAAGTGGGGCGAAAATTGGCGCCAACACACCTGCCACCGCAGCCAGCATACTATCACCAGGGTCAGTCGCCACGTTCATGGTCGGCGTAAACTGATTCAGGAACCAGATGATAAGGGTAGCAATGAAAATAACAGTAAACGCACGTTCAATAAAATCGCGCGATTTGTCCCACATGAGCATACCCACACTTTTCGCCGATGGCATACGATAATTTGGCAGCTCCATCACAAACGGAACAGCATCGCCGGAAAAAAGCGTTTTGCGGAAAATAAGTGCCACCACTATGCCCACAACAATCCCCAAAAAGTACAGCAAGGTCATCACCAAGCCGCCATGCTCTGGGAAGAAGGCTGCCGTAAAGAACCCATACACCGGTACTTTTGCACTGCAACTCATAAACGGCGTGAGTAAAATGGTCATCTTTCTGTCGCGTTCCGAAGGCAGTGTACGACTGGCCATGATGGCCGGCACGCTGCATCCAAAGCCAATGAGCAACGGTACAATGCTGCGCCCCGACAGGCCGATTTTACGCAAAAGCTTATCCATCACAAACGCCACTCGCGCCATATAGCCGCTGTCCTCAAGCAGTGACAGGAAGAAGAACAACGTGATGATGATTGGCAGGAAGCTCAACACCGTACCAACCCCGCCAAAAATACCATCACGCACCAACGATACCAGCGTGACATTAACGCCGCCTGATTCCATCGCTCCAATCACAACGTCTGACAGCCAGCCAATCGCCGTTTCCAACAAGCCTTGCAGCCAAGCCCCAATGACATTGAAGGTAAGGTAAAAGACAGTACCCATAATGAGAATGAATGTTGGAATCGCTGTCCAACGACCTGTCAAAATTTCATCTGCCTTGCGGCTACGCATATGTTCCTTGCTTTCGTGAGGCTTCACCACGGTTTCGCTGCACACATCAAGGATAAAGTCAAAGCGCATATCAGCAATGGCAGCTGCACGGTCCAAGCCACGCTCCGTTTCCATCTGTTCAATAATATGGGCAATCGTCGCTTTTTCGTTGTCATCCAGGTTGAGAACCCCTTCAACCACCTCATCACCTTCGATGAGTTTCGTAGCCGCAAAACGTGTTGGTATCCCTACCTGAGCCGCATGATCGGCAATCAAATGCATGATGGCATGAATGCAGCGATGCACCGCACCACCATCTTCGTCATTTTTGCAAAAATCAGCACGCTGCGGCTTTTCCTGAAATTTCGCCACATGAATGGCGTGGTCAATCAGTTCGTCAATCCCCTGGTTTTTTGCCGCCGAAATCGGCACCACTGGCACACCGAGCTGTTCTTCCAACGTATTAACATGAATCGTGCCGCCATTGGCGTTGACCTCATCCATCATGTTCAACGCCACCGCCATTGGAATCCCCAATTCCAACAGCTGCATGGTCAGGTAAAGGTTGCGTTCGATGTTGGTTGCATCAATGATGTTGATAATACCGCGCGGCTTATCCTGCAACAAAAAACGGCGTGTCACCCGCTCTTCGCTGGTATAAGGCGACATGGAATAGATACCTGGCAAATCCGTCACCAATGTATTATCGTGCCCACGAATGACACCATCTTTACGGTCAACCGTCACCCCCGGGAAATTGCCCACATGTTGGTTTGCACCAGTAAGCTGATTAAATAGTGTGGTTTTTCCGCAGTTTTGGTTGCCTGCCAGCGCAAACGTCAAAATTTCATCGTCTGGCAAAGGCTGTTCTGTGTCTTTCTCATGAAAGCGACCGCCTTCACCCAAGCCCGGATGCTCTGTAAAAGGGGTGCGTGGCTGCGCTTCATGCGTGTGCAAAAGCGCTTCGTCCAGCTCCTTCACTTGAATGTGCTCGGCATCAGCCAAGCGCAAGGTCAACTCATACCCATGCACGGTTAATTGCATCGGGTCACCAAGTGGCGCATATTTTACAAGCTTTACATAGGTACCTGGAATAAGCCCCATATCCAGCAAATGTTTACGTAGCTGTTCCTCGCCACCAACAGTGACAATCTGCGCCGATTCGCCAATTTCCAGCTCACGTAAAGAACGCAGTTCAATTTTATCCATAAAACTCTCTCAGGAAGGCCCTTGTCCACCTTCCTTCTCCTCCATAATCATTCGCTAACTATTATAACACATTTTCTGCCTGACAAGCTATATATCTTCATAGGCGTCTCTCGTTTTAACAATTAAGCAGTCTTTTATTTGTTTTTATCATACGCCTTTTTCTTTTCTGTGTCAAGGAGTAAGAATAAGCGCAAAAATGTCATCAATAAAAAAATCGCATCCACAAAAGTGAATGCGAGGTCCGCTTAAAATGTAAAATTGACACCAAGAACCAGCATGACCATGGTTACCAACGCAACAATCATCGATAGTGGCAGAAAAATGTACACGCAAATACGCCACCCTTTTGAATACACATCGTCCAACGTTACCGGCAGACGAAAACAACCGCTGATTTTTTTGAGCGTCCATGTATGGTATTTTTCCCGCAAACGGCGCAAGGCTTTAAGCGCTGTACCTGACAGCAACAAAAGAAAAATGCCTGATGCCACCAAAAAGATGACACCCACCGGATTGTTTTCAAACGCCTGGTAAGGCAGCACATCAATGACAGCGACCACCTGGCTTGGCAGGCTGTCAAACCAGCCCATCTGAAAGATAACCGCTGCAATCACAGCCAACACACCAAGAACAAACATCAGCGCAAAGCCAACAGTCAAAAGAAAGCCAAGCACGACCGCAAATAAAGTCAGGAGCGCAATACCTGCACGCTTTATAATACCGGCAGAGCCGCTTTTTTTCAGAGCACGGCGATTATTGTACTCTTTATTTTCATACTGCGCCGCCAGCGTTTCTGGCTCCGGCAGCATATTGATGATTTCTGTATCGCCAATGGATTGACGGTTGCGGTTGAAAAAAAATTTTTTAATGTCACTAATCATCATATCGGCGTCAACAACATTCTTGCCTTCCAGTGCCTGCTCTAACGCCGACACATATTCGCCTCTTGTCTTATACGCCATATCCCACATCTGCATCTTCCTTCCAAACATTCTCGGGCACCATTACGTTACTATCATACACGAAAAAGTTTGACATAACGTTACAAAACACCAAAAATTGATGCCCTTGTTTATTTTTTCAACCCCATCAATTTCGCCAATACAGCACGAATTTTCACAGCTGCTTTTTCCACCTTTTTCAGAGGGCACTTGCGCGCCGGTGCCTCGAAGTCATAATTCAAATTGGTTTTAATGCCGCTGTAAATGGTGGCTGCACCAAAGCCAACCGGCCGCACTTCAACGGCTGTCAAGCCGGCATCACGGAACATCTGAGCAATTTCACGACGTGGTGGGAACGTGCGAAGACTCTCTGCCAACCAGGTATAGGCAGGAAATCCATTTGAAATCTTTTGTGCACTTACTAAATGACTGCCCAACCACGGTACTACTTTGAAATAATAAAAATTAAAAAACGCACGCGCTGGCGGAAAACTTGGTCGCGATACATCAATGCAGACCACCTTGCCGCCCACCTTCACCACACGCGCCATTTCGCGAATAGCAAGAGGAATGTCGCTGACATTACGCAAGGCAAAACCACTGGTTGCCGCATTGAAGCTGTCGTCCGGAAATGGCAGTGCCAGGGCATCGCCTTGTACAAACTGCACATTGCAATTTGGATGCTGTGCACGTTTAGCCTCTGCAGCGGTCAGCATATTTTCCGAAAAATCCAAGCCTACCGACTGTCCATACACACCAACAATTTCTGCCTGCTGATAGGTCATTTCACCGGTGCCGCAGCACACATCCAGCCCCTTGCCGCCAGGGGCAAGTTCTGTCTTTTGCATGACCATTTTCTGCCAACGGCCGAGCATTCCCCAAGTCATCAAAACGTTCATAAAATCATATTTGCCTGCAATGGCATCAAACACTTCGTGGACATATTTTTCTTTACGTTCGTTTTTCATGCGTTTGTCCTTTCTATTATCACGCGTTCTTCAATACGCTCAATGGCTTGTGCACGGCCATCGCTGTCAATATCGACAAGCACAGCCTGAAAGACGAATTGTTCATCGTCACTCTGCTGAAACTTAACACGCCGCTGTGTTAAAAAGCGATTGATGGAAGCCTCCACCTTCATGCCAATGACCGAATCAACCGGCCCAACCATACCAACATCGGTTTGATAAGCAGTGCCTTCCGGCAAAATCTGCGTATCCGCAGTTGGCACATGGGTATGCGTTCCCAAAACAGCGCTGACTTTACCATCTAAATAGCGTGCAAAAGCAATTTTTTCTGAGGTCGCTTCTGCGTGCATATCTACAATAATTGTTTTCACACCTTGTGCGTGCAGCTCATCGACCACCTGTATAATGTCCTGAAACGGTGACGTTAATGTTGACACATAAACATTGCCCATCGCCACCACCACCGCCACTTGACGATGATTGGCCTCTGTCACCGTCCAACCGCGCCCGGGCGTGTTCGTCGGATAATTAAAAGGACGCACAATATCGTCATTTTCATCAATGAAATGATAAATCTGCGGCTGATTCCACGCATGGTTCCCCAGCGTCACCACGTCAACACCAATGCTTTTCAGGCGATCATACTGTTTCAGATTTAAGCCATTTTGGGTATGAATGTTTTCACCATTGGCAATCACCAAATCAATGGAATGCTCTTTCTTTAATTGACGAATACAGCGTGCCGCCACATCGATCGAATCGGGGCTTACCATATCGCCGATGAATAAAATTTTCATAAGTTCATACTCCTGTCTGTTACCCGTTCATCATAGCACCTTTAGCGCAGAGCCGCAAGCAAGGTCCATCAACAGGCATAAAAAAACGCACTCACATTTTTTGGCGAGTGCGTCGACGTTAGGAACTTCGCGGGACTCGAACCCGCAACTCAGGTGCCACAACCTGTATGATGCCGTTTCAACATAATTCCTTTCGACTTAACCATATTATAGCAATCGAAAAGCCCATTGTAAAGCCATTTTTAGTATTCTTAGCACAATTAAGAAAAAATTAATCAAACATTAGTGACAATTGCGAAACCAATTTCTTCTATAAACAACCAACACAATTCTACAGAAAAAGCTACATTTTGGGTAAACATACACCTTTTCTACAACTAAAGTTAGAGAACTTTATTATGTTCTCTGAAACCACTCTTTCATTGTATCTAATACCAAAATAAGTTCCTCTTCCTGAATCACATACGGCACCATCGCATAAAGAATATTCAAAAATGGTCGGCTAAACACGCCTCGCGCATGAGCGAAAGCTTGATACCCCTCTAGATCACGCGAATCATTCAGTTCAATACAAGTACAGCCTCCCATGATACGCACTTCACGAATACGCGGGTCCTTAAAATCAGCCAGTTCGCGTCGGCAAATAGCTTCGATCCGCGCAATCTTAGACATGTAATCCTCAGCTTCAAAAAGCCGAATCCCCGCCAATGCCACACTACAAGCCAAAGCATTGCCCATAAAAGTTGGACCATGCATGAATGCATGGTTAGGATTATCATCATAAAATGCTGCAAAAACTTTCTCTGAAGCCACCGTTACCGCATGACCAAGATAGCCACCGGTAAGTGCCTTACCAAGCACGAGAATATCTGGCTGTACAATATCTGCAACAAATCGATAACCAGTACGGCCAAAGCCAGTCGCTACTTCATCAAACACTAACAATATACCATATTGATCACATAACGCACGCGCACGCTTTAGAAAAGCAAGATCATACATACGCATACCACCGGCTCCTTGCAAAAGTGGCTCAACAATAAAACAATGAAGTTTCTCATGATAACATGCAAAGGCAGCCTCCAATGCTGAAATATCCGGTAAAATATGCACCACATGTTTACTAGGGCCATAAGCATTGAGCACAAAATGATAATCCTCATCATCGCTCACTTCCATGGCCTTAAACGTATCTCCATGATAAGCATGCGTTAAAGCCAACACCATCGTGCGACCATGTTCACCAAGATTTTGATAATACTGTAACGCCATTTTCAATGCCACTTCGACACCAACACTGCCAGAATCAGAAAAGAAACAATGGTTCAAATCACCCGGCAACCAACTTGCCAATTTTTCAGCAAGCTGTTGAACAGGTTCATGTGTGAGACCTCCTAGCATAATATGTGAAAAACGTCCCAATTGTTCACTTATTGCTTGATTGAGTACTGGGTGATTATACCCGTGAATCACGCTCCACCAGGAAGCGATTGAGTCAATGAGAGGCCCTTCATCCGTATAGAGAATTGCACCTTGGGCACGATTCACTTTATAAGGTGGCCTCATTGTTTTCATTTGTTCGTAAGGATACCAAATCATACATTCTCCTTCATGACAAAAGCGTCCAGACCTTGTCAGTTGACAACGCCAGTTCTTTGTCGCCCGTTTTCACACAATCAATGACCTTTGCACCGGTTAATGCTTCGCACATACGCCTGTTGTCCTCATGTATCAAATTGCCTGGCTCATAGCGGTTAAAAATAAGGCCACGTAAAATAATTCCGTGCTTCTTCATATAATAAGCGCTTAAGCCAACTGCATTAATAGCACCAAGTCCAGCATCTGCAACAAGCAAACAATTCAAATGGCAGTCACGAATGAGATCTACTGTCCAAATTTTCTCTTCTGCATCGTCACGCAGCGGACACAAAATACCCCCAGCACCTTCCATTAAAACCGCATCATAATGTGCGCAAAGCTCTGCATAACCAGCCACCACACTTGACAAATCCATAGAATTTCCTTCCAACTTGGCTGCAAGATGTGGAGAAACAGCATGTTCATACACATAAGGACACACAGTCGAAAGAGATTGGACAAGCCCAGCAGTGCTTATCACCTGCACAGCATCACCGGGAATCAACTTTCCTTTAGCATTGCGCACATTACCACTCATTGCCGCCTTATAATAAGCAACCGACAAACCGTCTTGTTTGAGTTTTTTCGCCAGCAATGCTGTAACATAGGTTTTGCCAACATCTGTGCCTGTTCCCGTAATAAAAATCCCTTTACTCATGGTCCCTCCTCAAGACAAATCCTAACTCTTGCAGCATCTGCTTGTCGTTTTCCACAGTAATACCGGCTGTGGTCAGCATATCACCCGAAATGGCTGCATTGGCACCAGCACAAAAACATCCGCACCCTTTATCTGACAAAAGCCCACGTCCACCAGCCAAACGAATCGCTGCATCAGGCAAAATAAAGCGATAAACCGCCACAATACGCTGCAAGGCATCGGCAGACAGCACTTTGTTTTCTGCAAATGGTGTCCCTGGAATTGGGTTCAAAAGATTCACCGGTACACTTTTAATGCCTAAACTACGCAATGCCAGCGCCAAGTCAATACGATCCTCCACTGTTTCGCCAAGCCCCATAATACCACCCGAGCAAACATCCAAACCAGCTGCCTGCGCAGCACGAATCGCTGCCACTTTGTCCTCGAAACGATGCGTCGTGCAAACGTTTGGAAAATAACGTTGCGATGTCTCAAGATTATTATGTACACGCGAAACGCCTGCCGCTTTCAGCCGGCGGAACTGCGTTTCTTGTAACAATCCAAAAGATACACAAACCTGGAGCGTCGTCTCACGACGAATACGCGCTACCGCTACACACATCGCCTCAACCTCATCATCTGAAAGGCAGCGTCCCGCTGTGACAATAGAATAGCGCAACACACCGCGTTCTGCCTGAACTCTTGCCTGCGCGACAATATGCTCTACTGAAAGCAGTGAATAATCCTCCGCATGAGTAGTGTAATACGCTGATTGGGCGCAGAAACGGCAATTTTCCGAACAACGCCCACTTTTACCATTAACAATCGTACACAGATCAAAACCATTGCCACAACGCATGCGGCGGATTTCATCAGCTTCCGCACACAACAATTCAAGCGGCGCTTCATAGAGTTCCAGCGCCTCCTCTTTGGTCACATTGTGCCCTGTCAAAACCCCCTTTTTCAAATTTTGAACATTCATTGAGCAATCCCCTCTCGTTTCATCACTGGAATCATCCTTTTAGCCAACATTGCTGCTAAAATGCATAAAAGAATATCTCCAGGTGCACTAATAAAACAAAAAGACACCAAAAGCGGCCACAATCCAATCGGATTTCCAAGATAAAACATACTCATAAGAAAATAATAAACCATACCACACACATAAACGAGTGCCAACCCTAAAAGATTAGCCACCAAAAGGCGCTTGAAACCAGGCCGCTCCACACCATAAGCGATTTTCCCCGTTACAAAAGCGCCAAGCGCAAAGCCTATTAAATAGCCAAACGTCGGCTGAAGGACATAGCTTGGTCCGCCGCCCATCGTAAAAATAGGGAGGCCAGCCAGCCCCAACACCAAATAGCCAATCACCGACAACGCCCCTAAACGTGGCCCTAAAAGCAATCCCGCCATCATCGTAAAAAGCACCTGTAACGTCACCGGTACAAGTGGCAGTGGTATTTTGATAAACGCTCCGAGCGCAATCAATGCCACAAAAAGTCCACACATTACCATTTGTCGGGTGCGGCCACGTTGTCTCATTTTTTCTTGTTGCATCATTATCGCCTCCTGTGTTATGTCACCCATCATCTCACAATCGCCGCTTATTGTCAACTCTTTATTTTTAACAGTTTACAATCCTGTCCCTAATAAACTCCTATCACTCTATTGAGAAAAGCCCCCACCCATGCTATAATTTATATATTGTGCCCTTTTGTGCACCATCTTTTACGTAATTCAGCCATACCATTGCTGAATGAATCAAGGGAGTAGTGATAAAAAATGAAATTAGGCATCGCCGTATTCGAGAAGATTTATAAAGCTTAACCTTTCTCGATAAATGCCCACAAATCCCTTCGCCTGAGCCAAATCTTATTTTCAACAGATTCACGAAGTTCCACAAAACCTCATAAAGCTCTACACCAGATTGGTGTAAATTGGTGTAATGAATCCAACACAACAAATACAAAAGGCTTTAGACAGATCCATCCTGATCTCTTCTAAAGCCTTTTTTGTTTTCTCTGTATCCCAAACAATATTGTTTTCTCCGCTATAAAGAATCACCTCCTAGGAACTCGAAGATGTCAGCTTGTCGAAAAAGTCTTGTTACTATGTGATAGGACCTTTTTCGAGTTATTAATTTTTTTCTAAATACATCATAAAGTTGCTCATATCGAAATTTTGCAAGCATACCTGCCTGTAAAACTTCGATTTCAAAATTGCTTCATCATCTCTAAAAAACGGGTTTATCTACAGTATAAGCGGTATGCTCATGGAGCATACCGCTTTTTCGAATCATTTTTCATTTTGTAAAGCTATCGGGAACAAGCGCCAATTTATTAATCGATTCATGTGCGCGGACAAGTGAATCATACACCGTCAACACATCTTCCGAATCCCAGGTTCTGAGATCTTTTTCAGCAATAACGCCACGGCTTTCTTTAATAATTTTATTCAATTGCTCTTCATCTGCAACAGCAACAACGGCTTGAACCGCAGCATTACTCTGCGATTTTTTCAAGTTCAGGATTAAACTATCAATCGAGCCTTTTGACTGCACTTCAAAAACGTAAATGGCCTTCCCCATGTTGCCAATCTTGGCTTCCCAGACTGCGTCTACAACGGCACCATCTGCAATTTTCACCTCGGAACGGCTATCAAATCCCAGCAGTCCACCAATTTCTACCAATTTTTCTTTAATTTCATCATGCATCGACTTAGCATTTTTTGTTGCGCTCGATGTATCTTGTTGCACAGTTTTACTAGATACATCTTCCTGTTCATTTTTCTCGACGAGTGGCAAAATCTCATCCCAAAGCAGATAATCGACCACAAGCAGATCAACATCACGAATGCCACTGTCTTCCATTTTCGTTGCAATTTCTTTTGCAATGGCGCACACTTCAAGATACTTTTTCCCTGTATATTGATAGTTATACTTTGGCATATTTGAAATACCTAAGTAGGTATAACACAACACCGTCGTCTTATTGAAAATAACGTATTCCTTTGGATTCGAATAAGAAAGCAATTCACTGACGGTAGCCGGTCCCAATCCTTTTACATCTTTTAAGAATTCATTCCACCTGGTTTCCAAATTGAGCGATCCATAAAGAAGCTTCGCTAGCTGTTTTTTCACATTGCTAAAGCCATTGTCGCGGATGATTTTATCAACAACATATTTTTTATTGCCCCACACCAACATCGACCACAGCTTGCTGATATATTCCAGAAATTCATCCTCTGTCATCGCCAGTAGCTTCTCTTCATCGAAAGATTGGTAATAAACTCGTCGCTCTTCACGTTCTTTCCAAGTTTCGCTAAAATACGCGTTATTGTTCTTTTTATTTTGTTTATAGGCCTCTATCGCTCTATTCAATTTTTCTACATCCACAATCTCGCCTTCACTTTCTTCGATCCCTCATCTCGACTAAAAATCACGACACCGCAACATTCACCGCATTCTCCGTCACATTTTTTATCACTGCCAACAGAGACGCTCGCGTCTTTTTATCGAAGAGCTTGATAAAGCTCACCGGTTTATCAAACGGCGGTCTTGTCAGCTCTGTCATATCGTCCATGTAACCGTTATTTTCCACATACGTGATGACCTTCTTCACAAACTCAATCTGCCGCTGATTGAGTGATTGGTCATTGATGAACGCCGAAAAGGCCTCCATTGCCGCCTCGTGATCGAGCTTAGCGATTTGACGAATCAAAAGACCAAATGGCGTATCGCCGTATTCGCGAGCATAATCTTCTTTGCTGCCCAGCTCTTCAGTCAACACACGCTCCAATTCGTCGTAATCCATCTGCGTCAGCGGAATATTGTGCGTCAGCTTGTGAATCGCCAGCATTTCTCCATGCTCATTCACATAACGGTTCACCTTTGCACGATAGTCCTCGAAATCGTAGGCGGCACCAATGCTTTCTCCTTCTTTCTGATCAATGACCGGATCAATCAAATCAGTAGTGATGATATTTCTTTCTGGACGATCCAAAAACTTGATCAAATCACGCAGCTCCCGCCGTGCTTTCTCAAACAGCAAAATATCCTTCGCATCCCAGAATGCATCGCTCTGAACTTCCTGGATGATTTCAATCTTCGTCTCAACCTGCGGAATCGTGCGCTTACGCTCCAGCATCGCCCCAGTGTCACAGAGCTGCTGCTTGGCGTGATTGTACGTCGGCAGCCCGTCCAAAAACGCAATCATCAGCCCATACATGAAATTATCAAAGCGCTTCGCAAACTCATCCGGATCGTTCATGGTCACGAGCGGTGCAATGTGCTCCACCAGCTCGCTTTTCGCAGTCTCCGTGATATCTGCAAAAACGGCAGGCTCTTTGTATTTTTCTACATATCGTAGATGCAGCCTGACCGCAAAGAGCTTCGGATTGAGTGCCTTCACCTGCCCCGAACATTCCTCTACCAGCGCATTTCGCCAGGATTGATATGTCGCCTCCGCAAAAGCGGGCTCCTGTAAGGCTGCCATTAGTCGCACACGTTTGCAGAAAATATTTTCCGACAGCGACTTTGTCTCGCGCGATTCGTAACCATTTTCATTCTCCCGGAAATAATCAAAATTTCCGCAGTAGTCGAAGATCAAAAAACGCTTCTTATCCACATATTCTCCGTCGATCTGATCCTGACACACTAAGCCCGGACACAGGCGTGTGCCGCGCCCGATCATCTGCCAAAACTTCGCCTTTGAACGCACCTTTTTGAAGAAAACCAGATTCACAACCTCCGGCACGTCGATCCCCGTATCCATCATATCGACAGACACCGCAATCTGCGGCATGTGATCCACAATCTTAAACTCATCAATAATCGTCTGCGCGTAGCTGTCATCGCAGATCACACGCTGCGCAAACGTGCCTTTCAAATGCGGATACAATTTATTGAAACGCTCAATGATAAATTCTGCGTGGCGCTTGTTCTGGGCAAAGATGATCGTCTTGCCGATCTTGTCACCGCCCTCGCTCTTAATCCCGCGCTCCATCAAATCTTCCAACACCGTATCCACTGTGTCTTCGTTGAACACGAACTTATTCAACTGCGCCGATGGGATAAAATCCGGCACATGGTCGTCCTCGACAAAATCATCCTCAAAGCGTTCTTTATCTTCGTCCGATAGCTCTTTGTAGCTGATGCCTTCATCTAGGAATTTCGTCTTCACCTCGTAATTATAGTACGGCACCAGATAATGATCCTGCTCCACCGCCGTCTCATAATCATACGCATACGTCGGCACTTTGTTCTCTATCTCAAAAAACTCATACGTGTTGCGATCCACATCCGTTTTCGGCGTCGCTGTAAGCCCCACCATAATCGCATCGAAATACTCAAAAATCGCACGATACTTCTTGAAAATGCTGCGATGGCTCTCGTCGATGATAATCAGGTCAAAATGCGCAGGCGTAAACATCTTCAACCCATCCTTCGCGCGCACCTCATCGATCGCATTCATCATCGTCGGATAGGTTGAGAAAACAATCCGTGCATTGCGGTCGTCCTTGTTCGAGCAAAGATTGCACAGCGACATGTCTGGCAGATAATCCTTGAATGCATCCTTCGCCTGTTTCACCAGCGCCGTGCGGTCCGCCAGAAAAAGCACGTTCGTCACCCTTTTGCCACGGCTCAGCACATCCACCAAACTCGCCGCCGTGCGCGTCTTCCCCGTGCCCGTCGCCATGACCAGGAGATGCTTACGAATCCCTAGCCCCAGCTGCTCGCACACGGCGCGAATGGCTTCTTTTTGATAGTAACGATTGGTGATGCGATCATCGATCGGAATCTGCAAAAGATCCAGCTGCTCTTCGCGACGGTTCATCAGCTTTTGCAGATCATCCTTTGAGAAGACCTCGCTCACACGCCGCTGAGGGCTGCTTTGATCGTCCCAAAAATACGTTTCAAAACCATTCGTCGTAAACATCATTGGGCGCCTGCCAAACTGGCGCTCCAAGCAATCCGCATAAAGCGCAGCCTGCTTACGGCCAATGTTCGCGTCTTTGCTCGTGCGTTTTGCTTCCACAACCGCCAAGGGCTTCCCATCGCGGCCAAAGAGCACATAATCCACGTACCCCTTCTGACCGACAACACCCGCCATGCCTTCAACAGGAAATTCTTCCTGCACATCCGCATCCGTGCCGTCAAATCGCCAGCCCGCTTCCTTCAGCGCAACGTCAATGTATAACTTTCGCGTTTCAAATTCTGAGACGTCCTCTGGCTCAAACACACGCTCTCGCTGATGCACTTCTTTTTCCGCAGTAAACTGCGCCGACATCGCCGCAATCTGCGCGCGCAACGCTTCGATCTCTTCCTCTTTCTGATCGAGCAAACTCTCCTGCTCTTTGATCTTTTTCGTATCAACGACCACTTTTTCTGTCGGAATCAGCGCTTCGTCAAAGCCCCGTTCCTCATAGTCCGCGCCATAGCAGTAATCGATCCACTCCACAAACTCAAACAGTCCGCGCAGCGACGCCAGCGCATCGCTTTTTGTCACGCTGCGTTCCGTATGAACCGCCAGATTGCCCAGCTTAATAATGAACTGAAACTTTCCCCACGTATCTTCATCCACCGCAAAACGAAAACTCGGCTCATGCACCAGAGATTGCAGATTGTCACGATAAGGCGTCTCCATCGTATTGTCCGCAGAATACACCCACTTCACCGCCAACTCCAGCGCCTTGCGACAACCCACCGCACACATTGCAGGAGCAGTCGCATAGATCTTTTCTGCTTCGATGCAAGCAGGCGCAAACAGCGCATACTCCTTTTTGTCGTTTAGAAATTCAAAGTTTGACATCTCATCCACTCCTGTCTTAGTGAGTTTTGTAAGGTTTGATAGAAACGCATCGCCATCACACCGGCAAATTTTGATTTGTCGATCTGAGCGACGAAGTCGGCAAATTGGTTTTGTAG
>CAUWHJ010000020.1:0-56496 GCA_963558655.1 uncultured Peptococcaceae bacterium | reverse complement strand
AATAAGAAAACCCAGCTTCGGTTCTTAGACCAAAGCTGGGTTTTTCTACAGTCTGTGATACCCTATCGCCAATCTCCGATAGGGTATCATTCAGTATCTATTCTAATATGGACTCATTCAAAATTTCTCGCAACATTTCCAACGTTTTCTTTTCCAATAATGTTAATTGCCGTTTGGCTGGATATAAAAGATAATCATCCGCCTTACCAAAGTTTTCTGTTCCTTTAATGGGAATCATTTTAATTTTTCCCTGTTCACAATAAAGATCTCTCAAGGCGAAGGTTTCCGGCAATACAGCAACACCTTGTCCAGAACTAATCATACGTTTTAAGGCATCACGATCTGTCATCATCAATGGTTCTTGTGCCGAATGCAATTTACCATTGATTTGCGCCCAATAAGATGATGAATACGAAATAAATTGCTCTGTCTGCATCTCTGAAAGCGTCACGCTGTCATTTTCCGCAAAACGATTGTCCTGACTCATAAAAATCATCAGTTGATGACTTTGAAATCTTTCATATTTTAAGCCAGCATTTTTCAACACTTGCTCCGTTTGGTCATCGGTAAATCCCCACATCGTTAAATCAATGTTCGACTTTCCCTGAGACAGTGCTTCCACCACATTGTTCTGCGACTCCGTCTGTAATATCAAACGTGCCTGTGGGAATCTGCTCTTAAATTCTACAACAATATCAGAATACATGTAACCATAGGCTTGCGTAATGCACAATTTCACATCACCATGCAACTGACGATTTTTCTGTCCAAAGCTAAGAATCAAATCGCAATTCTCTAAAACCTGCCGTGCCAACTGCAACACTTCACGCCCTTCAGCCGTAGGGGTAACGCCACCGGTATTACGTTCAAACAAACGCACGCCAATTTCGTCTTCTAAACTATTCAATGATCCACTGAGAGACGATTGGGCCATAAACAACGCTTTAGCAGCTTTCGAAATTGACCGTTGTTTTTCGATTTCAATAATTTGACTAAGTTGTTCCAATCGCAAATTCTTACACTCCTTTTACAACAAAAAGATGCACTTCACCTGCAAAAGCAATACAGGTAAAATGCATCTGTTAAGGTGCTATGACATTATCTGCATACAAAAAGCAGACAATGTCCGATTGATTGCCCTGACGATCATTACTTGTCAAGCTCCTTTTTGAAAAAATCTTCTCAAGTTCTGTCTTAAAAAGATTGTACTTTATTTCATTACCAGAAGCAAGGATGTATCAAAAATTGTCTTACGCAATGGTATCCCTTCAACGCACTTTTGTTTTTATCCTTCAATCCTCGTCAAGAGGGCCTCCAGCCCTTTTCGCAAATCTTGATACGTTTGCTCAAAATCGCCACTGTACCAGGGATCAGCAATATCTCGTGCTTCGCCACACAGTTCCAGCATACGGTACATTTTGCCCGCTGGATCACCGCCCGTGATGCGTGCCATATTGCGCATGTTTGCTGCATCCATACCAATGAGCCAATCATAGGCCGCATAATCTTCTTTAGTAAGCTGCCGTGCTCGGTGATTGCCAATCGGCACGCCCTTTTCTCGCAGCTTTTCCTGCGCTGGCGGATACATTGGATTGCCAATTTCTTCCCGCGATGTTGCCGCAGAATCCACTTCCACATCATATATACCTCGTGCCTCAAGCATTGCCCGACATATGGCTTCAGCCATTGCCGAACGGCAAATGTTGCCGTGGCAGACGAACAGTATTTTTGTCATCAAACGTCCTCCTTGTCATCGCATCTCATTTTCTTTAGTATAGCTTTCCCTCGCGCTATCGACAAGAGCAGGATTTTCTGCCCCATTGATGCAAGCGTTATGCTATACTATTGTTTATCACAACACAAACGGAGGCGATGTTTTGAACAGATATACGAAAAAAGGGCATTTGGCAGCGATGTTGACGGTGCTCATCTGGGGTACGACGTTTATTGCAACAAAAGTGCTTTTAGAGGATTTTCAGCCAGTGGAAATTTTGTTTTTCCGTTTTCTGATGGGCTACGCGGCACTATGGCTGGTGTATCCCCGTGCACTTAGCAATATGTCGCTGCGTCAGGAGCTGATTTTTGCTGGAGCCGGTCTTTGCGGGATCTGTCTCTACTATCTTTTAGAAAATATCGCACTCACTTATACGATGGCTTCAAATGTTGGGGTGATTGTTGCTGTGGCGCCATTTTTTACGGCCATCCTGGCACATCTTTTTCTGCGTGATGAGGAGCGACTGCCTGCCAATTTCTTTGTTGGTTTCGTGGTGGCGATGGCTGGGGTCATTTTGATGAGCGCCAATGGCAGCGCGCTTTCGCTGAATCCAAAGGGCGATTTTCTGGCACTTTTAGCGGCATTGGTGTGGGGCTTTTACTCCATCCTCACACGCAAGATTGCAGGCTTTGGCATGAATACCATTCAAACAACACGACGCACGTTTTTCTATGGGCTGCTTTTTATGCTGCCGGCGCTTTATCTGTTCGATTTCCGGCTTGATTTATCACGTTTCGCCGATCCAACCAACCTGTTCAACATCGTGTTTCTCGGCTTGGGAGCCTCGGCGCTGTGCTTTGTCACTTGGAACACTGCCATCAAACACCTCGGTGCTGTGAAGGCGAGTCTTTACATTTTCCTGGCACCGGTCATCACGGTGATTAGCTCTATTCTCATTTTAAATGAACCGTTCACCAAAATCACTGCCTTGGGCACACTGCTCACCTTGAGCGGGCTTGTGCTCTCTGAAAGCAAGAGTTTTCGCCGCAGACGCTGAGGCTTCTTTTATAGACGCTTCGGCGTCTATTTTTCTCGCCGGAATGTCAAAAGTTCTTGACACTCGAGCCAGCAGATGGTATGCTAAGAATGTAAAAAGAATTTGACATATCTATCAGAGAGGAGTGTTCATCATGACGGATAATATCATTATTGTATGCTTTCTTCTCTTCATCCTTGCTCTCATCGTGTTGGATTTTGCCATGGTTATTTCGCTTCTGCGCAGCGGTGACGAACGGCGGCAGGTCATGGTTTGGAAAGCGAGTACGTTTACCTTGCTTGCCACGGTGGGTGTCATGATTATAAACGTCATCAAGCAGATTGTTTGCCCAGATGACATCAGCATGCCGTTCTCGCAACTGGGGGCAACCGCCATCCTCTATTTTTGCACTCTCTTCTATTACAAACGGAAGTTGGGCGGCTGATATGAAAAACAGCATTCTCGAACTGCGCAAGTCACTAGGCTTTTCACAGCAGGAACTCGCCAAACGCTGCGGCGTATCGCGCCAAACGATCAATGCCATTGAAAACAACAAGTACGACCCCACCCTTGCTTTGGCATTTTCACTCGCCCGCGAGCTGGGCACCAGCGTTGATGCCTTGTTTTGCCCAACCGAATAAGACCACTTTTCAAACAGCGGCTTAGCCGCTGTTTTTGCGTTGCGATCACGCCTTGCCTGGCGAACCACAACACTCTATAATATGAATGGTGCTCTTAAACGCACCTTCAATAAAAGAATCGGAGCCATTTTTATGAAGAAAAATAAACGTTTATTGCTCATTGCCCTGCTTTTGGCGGCCTGCATTTTGCGTGCGCCCATCACCGGTGTGGGGTCGCTTGTGAGCACCATCGCTGCCGACCTCCACCTTTCCAACACTTCTGCAGGATTGCTCACCACTATTCCGCTCTTGGTGTTCGGCGTGGTGTCCATCTTTGTTGGCCGTTTTGCCGCCACGTTTGGTGCCGGCCACACCATGCTCACCGGCACGCTGCTACTGTGTTGCGGCATTTTGCTGCGCTCTTTCGGCGGCACGATAGGGCTTTTTGTTGGCACTGCCGTCATCGGTATGGGTATCGCCGTGGGCAATGTGCTCATTCCTGCCATCATCAAGGGACATTTTCCGCTGCACGCCGGCGCCATGACCAGCTTATACACCACGCTCTTCTCCATTTTTGCCGCCATTGCCAGCGGCATCAGCGTACCGTTGGCGCAGCGTTTCGGCTGGCAAGAAGCGTTGGTGATATGGCTGCTGCTTGCGCTGGTGGCCCTGCTGTTTTGGCTGCCAAACCGCCGTCTCACCCTCACGACAACGCCTAAAAAGAAAACACGCTCAAGCGCCCTCACCCGCGACCCAATGACCTGGTTTGTGGCTGGTTATATGGGGATTCAATCCCTGCTTTTTTATTGTTTTGTGGCATGGTTTGCCACTATTTTACAAAGCAAGGGCTTTTCCACAACCACCGCCGGCTATTTTAATGCCGCCTATATGCTTCTAGGGATTCCCGGCTCTCTGGTGGCGCCGCTTTTGCTGGGCAAGCGCAAAAACCATTCCGGCTTTGCCGTGAAACTGGGCGTGCTCTATATGATAGGGCTTAGTGCCATGCTCTTTTCCAGCCATCTGCCGGCGCTTATTGTGGCCGTTATCTGCTGCGGTTTTTGCTCCGGTGCCTGCATCAGCTTTTCCATGATGCTCTTCGGCCTTCACACCGAAAGCGCAGCCACAACTTCTGCCCTTTCTGGGCTGGCACAATCCATCGGCTATTTTCTCGCCGCCATTGGCCCTACTGTGATGGGGCGTCTCTACGATGTGAGCGGTTATTGGAATGTGCCGCTGGCTGTCTTGATTATTCTCGCCCTGGTGCTCACCGTATTAGGCTACCTTGTTGGCAAGGAAAAAATTATCCATGCATAAGAATACCCCCGACTTCCCGTCGGGGGTATTCTTATGCAAGCGGAATCTCAATTTGCGTAATGTAATCGTCCATGCTGATAGCAACCGCATCATTGATGCCCTGCTCATAGGCAACCCCTTGCAGCCGCAAGCCATTCTGTGCCGCAAACGCCAGCATGGCACGATACCGCTCTGGCAACGCCGCCCAGTCGCCACGATGATACGCACGAAGATAACGCCCCGACGGCTGTTCATGCAGCCCTTTCCGCTCGCAAGGCTGCGTCAGGCTAATGGTGAGTGCTGTATAGTCGTCAAAACGGCCAGCGTAAATGGCTTCTACCGGCAGAAGCGCACCATAAGTGGCGCCATATAACCGCCGCACCTGATGCGTTTTAAGTGCTCTGACGATACCGGCAATCTCCTCACTTATCGAAAGTGCTGGCGATGTTTCAACCAAAATATAATACTGCGGTGCCGTTTTTTCTACCACCTCAATGCTTTCAATGTCCAGCGCACACAGCGCCTGCATATCCCCCTGCCAATGTTTCACCACCTGATGCATCTCCGTTAAACGCTGCATTCGTGCGTCAATTTTTTCAAGTTGTTCTGCCAGCAAGACTTCCAACTTCTCCGCAGAACGTTTTGACATAAATCGCTTAATATCCGCGATAGGAACGTCCAGCTCTCGTAAAAGAAGAATTGTCTCTAACATTCCACTTTGTTGATAGGTATAATAACGATAGCCGTTGTCTTTAATAAACGCCGGCTTAAGTAAGCCAATCTCGTCATACCACATGAGCGTTTTCTTGTTGATCTCATGCAACGCTGCAAATTGCCCAATCGTAAATGTGTGTTTTTCATGAAGATCCATCGCGCCCTCCTTGACCATCCAGTTACTGTACGGTCTATTATAAATGAGAAGCCGGCTAATAACAATGACCATCATCTCATTTTATAAAGGAGTATCCACTATGCAAGACGACATTGCCTTTCGACCTTACCAACCTTCTGATCAACAAGCACTGTCCGACATCATTCGCAAAACCTGGCAGTACGACCGTTTTGCCAGCGCAAAAATCGCCAATCGCATGGCGCGCCTATACCTGGACAGTTGCCTCGCAAACCAAACGTACACCCAAGTAGCTGTACAAAACGGGCGGCCGCTCGGTATTATTATGGCAAAAAATTGTCATCTGCATCGCTGCTCACTCTCGCAAGGACTGCATTTTCTGCGCTCATTATTGGCCGTTCTTATAAATAGCGAAGGCCGGCGGGTGATGAAAATTTTCTCTAGTGTGCAGAATGTGGACAATCTGCTTTTGAAAGATGCCGACAAATCCTACGACGGCGAAATTGCTTTCTTTGCTCTGGCGTCAGGCGCTCGCGGCAAAGGATTAGGACGGCAGCTTTTTCAAAAGGCACGCCTACACTTACACACAGAAGGCATCCGCCATTGTTTTCTTTTCACCGATACCACTTGCAACTATCCATTTTACGAGCACCTTGGTCTCTCCCGCCGTGCAGAACGCAAGCGCACCCTCCCTATTGATGGTGAACGTTCTGCAATGACCTTCTTTATCTACGATTTTCAGCCATAACCCTCACACTCTCCTGGTTTTCCTGTTACGCCAAAACAACGCTGTTTTCCCCGCTATACAGCCATTCTCCCAGCGGTAGAGTGACAAAATCCGCACCAGTCGCTATACTGAAAGCACCAACAAATCGGAGGTGTTTTCCATGTCATCTATCAACAATGAAAAGTTTGGCGCCTTTGTCGCGGAACGCCGCAAAGCACTCGGGCTGACGCAAAAGGAATTAGGCGATTTGCTCTTTGTCTCCGACAAAACCGTATCAAAATGGGAGCGTGGCGCAAGCCTGCCCAATATCGCCCTCCTGCAACCGCTGGCCGAAGTGCTGAATGTGAGTGTGACGGCGCTCTTAAACGGCGAGGAACTTACGAGCAGTCAAACGCTTGCCACAAGCGATGCCGAAAAGATTGTCGTCACTGCGCTGGATTTTTCCCTGCGCGACATATTAGACCGTGAACGCCGCCGCTGGCTGGTGCTCTTTTGCCTTACCTGCGCCATTGTCATCACCGAGCTGGTGCTCTTAAAAACGTTTGCGTCCCCACCGCCGGATACAAGCACGGTTCTTTTCAGCGCGCTCTTTCTTGGCATTGCTGCCTGGGGCTGTTTCTTTGCAAAACCGCTTTTGCCTTCTTACTACGACAACAACAAGATTCACTATGTGCAGCAGGGGCCATTCCGCCTGAATATGATGGGACTTTCTTTCAACAACGGCAACTGGCCATACATTCTTAACTGGCTGCGTATCGCCACGCTGCTGCTCACTGTGGTTTACCCACTTATTCCGCTTGCCGCTGCATCTACAAACATACCGGAGCAAGCCTTTATTGTGATTCTTCTGCTTTTGCTTTTCTGTCCACTTTACATCATTGGCAAAAAATATGAGTAAACCTATAAAAATCCGCCAAATCTTCTGGCGGATTTTTTTTGCACAAACTGCGTAAAACCGCCATTTTTCGCCATGTTAATCTTTGTTGCTTGCGTCCGGCGCTCACTTTTCATATACTAAGCACAGTTCTCGAAAATAATAAAGGAGATGACACTTATGCTCGGTGATAATATTCAAAAATACCGAAAAAAGAAAGGATGGAGCCAGGAAGAGTTGGCAGTGCGCTTAAATGTGGTGCGCCAAACAGTCTCCAAATGGGAGCGCGGCGTCTCCGTGCCAGATGCCGATATTCTGCTGCAACTGGCCGAGCTGCTCGACGTACCTGTAAGCACCTTGCTTGGTATTGAAGAAAAGAATCTGCGCGCTGATGCATTGGCCAAGGAACTGGAAACACTCAACGCCGAGCTCGCCAGCCACAAACGCCGTGATGCACTGATGACAGAAGCCGCACACAAACGCAATCTGATTCTCTTTTTCTGTTTTGCCGCGCTCTTTGCTGCGCTCATCGTGCAAAACGCCACGTTTTCTCTCGTGCTCTGCGGCGGCTGCGTGTTGGCAGCAGCGATTGTGCTCTATCGCAATCTGGCACTGCTCACACGCGTCAGCACGGACGATTTGCGCCTTGGCACACTACGCTTAACCACCATCGTCAATATTGGCTTTCTTGTTGTGGCTTTTATTGTAGCGCTCTTATCACAAACAAATGTGCTCGCATTTTCTGCCGAGCGCAGCGAACGGCTTTTTGCCATGTGCCTGACCGCCGCCATCATGGTTTTTGCAGGTTATATCTCTCCACGACTTCCTTTTCAACGCCACACGGGTCTGCGTCTTCCCTGGACGGTGCACGATGAAGACACCTGGAACCTTGCACACCGCATTCTCGGTATCATTTCGCTGCCCATAACGCTGCTCTATATTGCAGCCGGTCTCACGCTTGAGGACTTCAAAACCACCAGTCTTGTCACCATCGCCATTTGGATTGGTATTCCAAGTGTGTTTTCCTACATCTTTTTTTGGAAAAAATACCACGGACGCCTTTAAGCCGATCACCTATTGCCAAAGGAGATCTTTTTTATGATTCGTCATTTTTCAAAAATCATCCGCGAATTTTGCGATCACATTCTCTTTATCAGCCGCAACCACCAGTGTATCCGAAAAAACAATCCGCACGATCTCGCAGCGCTCGAAACCTTTTCCAGGATCACTGCGCATAACAAAAGAGCCGTTTGCTTCCCCTGCAAACGGCTCTTTCTTCATGCAAATTCCTTTATTCAATCACTGTTTCAACGGCAACCGGTGCATGATCGGTTTCCGCATAGCGCACGTCAAGCTGACGGTCGCCCCAAACAGATACTGCCATCGCTGCGATGGCTGCAACAACAATAATGGTGGTTTTGATTTTTTTCATGAATGCCTCCTAAAAATTTCGGGGGTATAGAGATACTAAAAGAAAACTCCTGTTGTCAGGTTTATATTACCATCTTACCGACGTCTTGTCACGCTTTTTCTATCGAAAAATCCAATACCTGCAACCTCCTCTCGGTTGCAACGGTGCACTGAAAGACCCCGTTTGTTTCCATGATATGGACAATGTGTATCGCATTTTACATTGCCACTAATAATTTCCAAGTGTTTATTGATAAACCGGCTTTGCATTGAAGCACTGAAAATCATAACCCACAGCTTTATAATAAATTCTAAAATGGTTCATTTCCGCTCAACAGCTTCATCAATCTTATCTTTGCATTATCAGCACATGAATACTATAATAAAAAAACGAAAGGAGTTGTTGTGCAAAAATGGGTGATCCAAGTAAATTTTCAAGCTTGATCGAATATCAAATCGCATATTATGCCATTGTTCTTTTAATCTTATCCGAAATAGTCATCTGGATCTTTTCATCAAGAGGCAAAGGAAAAGAGAAACGACAATTCGCAGATCGCGGAACAATATGGCTCATTATCATTTGTTGGTGTTTCGGCATAATGGCAGGAGCCCTTTTCCGCAGCCAAAGTGCACCAGAATTTGTCCGTAGCTGGTTGTTGCCACATTTTTTCTATTATGTCGGAGTGGTATTTATTATATTGGGTATTGTCATTCGTTGTACTGCTGTTCTTACTCTAAAAAAGGCATTCACACTCCATGTTCAGACAACCAACGATCAGCATTTAATAAAAACAGGTTTATATCATTTTGTACGTAATCCTGCTTATACAGGCAGTATTATAAGTTTGTTGGGCGTTGCATTGTCTTTTCGTTCTATTCCAGGAGCTATATTAGTAATCATCATTTCTCTAATCTGTTACAGCATTAGGATTCATATTGAGGAAACGGCTCTTTTTAATCAATTTCACGACGAATTCGAATGCTATTGCAAAGAAACAAAATATAGACTTATTCCCGGAATTTATTAAATCACGCAGGAAATTAAACATATTATTTTCCAAACAGAAAATCTTAAAAGATTTTTCTGTTTTTCCCGAATACCAAGTTCTCTATTAGGAGGCTGTCATGATGTCCGTACCTTTGATATTAAAATCATCCAACGTAACAAACATCCATCGACTTCTGCCAGAGTGTGAAACATCTGCTTCCTATTGTCCACCAAAAAGGTGCCGGGCCTGGCACTCTGTTTACTTGGTATCGTTTTTATCAATAGCAACTGATTTGAACACAAAGAGCATGCGGTCATTAAAAGACCACATGCTCTTTTTTTCATTCTGCCAGATACGTTGCCAAATAGTCCTCAATTTTTTGTTGATAGCGCGCAGCTTGATCGTTGTCATTCTGCAAAGCATGCCCGGAATGTTCAAAGACAAAAATATCATGCGGCACACCATGTTGCGCCAACGCTTCCCTTAGTGGCAACACTGTTGCAAATGGACAAATTTTATCGTGCACACCATAGGCGCAAAGCGTTGGTGGCGCCTGTTCATCAATCCATTGCACCGGCGAAATTTCACGCACAGCATCAGCAAATGACGATGTTCCAACCATCTCCGGTGTTATCGCTTGTCCGGAAAGCACACTAAAAAATGTGGCTGCCGCTTCATCGCTCTGATCAAGACCGTAAATGGACCACTCTTCTGGCATGAAACTGGCCGGCCCTACCGCCTCAAACACACAGCGCACCGGTAACGGCGATGTCTCTGCGTCACGATAAGCATAGAGCAAGGCTAACGTCCCACCTGCCGAACCGCCCGCAACAGCCATACGATCGAGAGAATATCCACGCGCAGCAGCCTCAGCCATCACTGCTGGAATGCTGTCACGAATCTCGTAGGACATGGTCGCCACATTCGCGTTTGGCTGTGTTTCACTGGCAAGGGTATAGTTGATGCCAGCTGCCACATAGCCCTTGCTGCATAACCATTGTAGAATTTCTTTGTCGCCACCCTTATCGCCAGCAGTAAAGCCACCTGCGTGCAGATAAACAATGAGTCCATACGAATCTTTTCCCTTGTCGGCAGGCAAGTAAAGGTCAAAACGGTTCGCTTCACCTGTGCCATAAGGAAGATCTTCATACACACTGCCAATGTCCGGCCCCCATTCCACTTTCTGCGAGGCTGCTAAGGGCTGATAGGTCATCTTAATAAAGGCCGAAAGCAGAAAACTTACAACAAACGTCACTACACAGAACACATACCATCGCCAATGCTGCCGCTTCATAGCAAATTGCCTCCAAACAAAGTGCCACCAACCAACAAATTCAATACAGCACGCACCGCCAATCGCCCTAACACAGCAGCAACAATAATAATGACGGCAACTGTTATCAAACGTTTTTTTCTTAAAGACATATAAACCTCCTCTTGACATCAGGGTGAAACATTTGCACCATCAATAATGAAACAAGTGTATCATCCCCTTTCGCGGCTGTCAACCGCATGGAAAAAATGGTACAAACACAGGGAGGATGTATCATCATGGATAACGCCACGAGAAACACCTATGTCAAACAGCAACTTACAACCGCTTTACTCACCCTTTTGACAGAGCAACCGCTGGAGCAAATCAGCATCAGCACACTTACAGCCACAGCACAAGTGGGACGTGTTTCTTTCTATCGCAACTTCAACGATAAAGAAGCCATTTTACGCGCACACATTCGCCAGCTTTTTGCAGAATGGACCACCGCCTATGACGCTGAAGAAGAACCTCACAATGACGACACACTCATTCAGGCACTGTTCAACCATCTCGCCGAGCACAAAGATTTCTATCAACTGCTTGAGCGTCGCCATCTTCTCTATCTACTCAAAGAGGTTCTCTTTGAAATCGTCGGCCCTAAACCAGACTATCCCAACGCTGGTGCCTATCTGGCGGCTTTCATTGCTGGTGGTCTCTTTGGTTGGATCGAAGAATGGTTCGCCCGCGGTGCTCAGGAATCAGCCACCGAAATGGCCGCTCAGCTTGCCGCACTGCAAACGCCATGAGTGTTTTTGCCACCCCTTTGTGCTACAATATAAGCAAGCAATAAATACCCTGCGTCCATAGCACAAGGAGGCTCTGCCATGATTTACACCAGTCATTATGTCTCACCTCTGGGCAAAATTTTGCTCGCCGCCGATGATGAAGGATTGACCCACTTAAGTTTTTCCGGACAAAAATATGCGCCTGATCTGCGCACCGCTATCGGAAAACCTGCACTTCCCGTTTTCGCAGACACAAGGCATTGGCTCGACAGCTACTTTGCTGGCGAGAAACCAACCTTTCTCCCGTCACTGCATCTGCAAGGCACAGACTTCCAAGAAGCAGTGTGGCAAGAACTGCTCGCCATTCCTTATGGCGAAACAACCACCTACGGCGCTATCGCCAAAACCCTTTGTGACAAACTTGCCCGCCCTCGTATGTCCGCACAGGCAGTAGGCGGCGCTGTGGGGCATAATCCTATCGGTATCATCGTGCCTTGTCATCGCGTCGTTGGTACACATGGCAGTCTCACTGGTTATGCCGGCGGCCTCGACAAAAAAGTTGCCCTTCTTCAACTGGAAGGCATCGACACTTCGCGCTTTACCATGCCTAAAAAAGGCAGTGCGCTATAAACATAAAAAGAGCAGCAAGCCCTAAGGGCGCTGCTCTTTTTATGTTACTTTTCAATGCATATGCAACGTTCTTCTTTATAGCACTGCAAATAATCATGATTTTTTTATAACCGGAATCCAAATTTCACTATACGCCCAGCTGTTATTTTTTTCGTCCATCTTTGTAAAAGAAAAAGACAGCGATTCGGCCAGTTCATAGTCTGCTGTCATAAACCATTCAGAATAGATTTTTGCCATGGTATCTTGCAAAGTAAACGGAAAAGGGCCTTCATTCGGAAACACCGCCCATGTATAAGCTTTAACAGAAAGCGTATCCAATAAATCGCTTTGATCAATTTCAGTGGTCAAAACACCGATAAGATGCGTTAAATCCCCTGCTTCTTCCAGAAAATTTGTATCCGATTCACAGGAAACATTGACAATTTCATAAGGCGCCATATTTTGTAAACGATGCATCTCTTGTTGTTGTTCCGGTGTGATGCTTTGTGCCAGTTCTAAAATAGCATGATTGACACCTTCAAATTGCAGCGGCACACGTTTACTGACACCGGCAAAGGTGAACGCTGGTTTTTCAACGATTCTATAATCCATTAAACAACCTCCCTTTATGGTTACAACAAATTGCAGCTTTTGATAGGAGCGACATTGTTTCAACGTCGCGACTTGCGATGGTAAGATACCACTCCATTTTTTGAACGCACGAGAAAATCCATCCATCGACTGATACCCATATTTATAGGCAACATCTGTTACCTGCGCACCCTGTAATAGTTCTTTGCCTGCTTCTGACAAACGTCTGTTTCTTACATACTCACCAATGGTTATATTGGTGAGCGCGAAAAAGATTTTTCTGAAATGGTGGTCTGAAACCTGAATCTGTTCAGAAATCTTTTCTAACAAAAACGCATCCTCCAGATGGGCCTCAATATAGTCCATCGCATCGTTCAATTTTTTAAGCACATCATTCCTCCCTTCGCCAATAAAGATACCAAAAGGCAAAAAAATATGCTCGACATAAACAGAAAAAAATAGTCGAATTGAAAAAGCTGGGCCTGTTATTAATCCTTCACGTGCCCGCACCTCTTTTTCACACATAACACAAAAGGCGCTCGGTCTTTATGCCGGCGCCTTTTCTGCACTTCTATTATAGCATATATGCCCTCCATGGAACAAGACTGGTCATACACCAGCGAATGCGGTACACTGTGTCAAGAATAATGACAAAGGAGGCCTTCAATGATGGACAATCAGGAACAAGAACGGCGAACAGAAGAAGCATACCTCAAGCGTGTGCTCGCAGAGACGGACAAGCAGCTCGAGCAGGCACGAGAACAGCTCGCCCGACGCGAAGCAGAAATGGTGAGCGTGCAGCGCGATGTCTTTGAAGATGGTGCGCGCAGCGGCGGCAGCCTTTCAAGCGCAGATGGTTTTGAATCGCTCGTAGAGCTGAACCAAAGCATGGTGGCGCTGACCAACATGGCAGTGACGCAGGACAATCTTGCCAAAACGATTGCCCGCTTGGAGGCACTGCGCCCTTCGCCATATTTTGGCCGCATTGATTTTCTTTTCCATGGCGAAAAGCAGCCGGAAGCGTTCTATATCGGCCGCACGGCGCTTTTGGACGAGGATGGGGTGGATAACCTCATCATTGACTGGCGTTCGCCCATCGCCAGCGTTTTTTATCGTTTTCTGCTTGGCGAAGCCTACTATGATGCGCCCGCTGGACGCATCACCGGAACAGTGACACGCAAACGTCAGTACGAGATCAACAACAGCGAGCTTGCCTATTTTTTCGACACCGACATGACCGTGAGCGATGGGATTCTCAAAGAGCTGCTCTCGCAAAATGCATCACCACAAATGCGTGCCATTGTGGAAACCATTCAACGCGACCAAGACCTTATCATCCGCAACCTTGATGCCGACCTTCTCATGATTCAGGGCGTTGCAGGCAGCGGCAAAACAGCTATTGCCCTGCATCGAGCGGCCTTTCTCATGTATGAAGGACTGGCGAATAAGCTCGCCGCCACCGATATTCTCATTCTCTCGCCAAACCGCACCTTTAGTCAGTACATCGCCGGTGTGCTGCCGGAGCTGGGCGAGGACAATGTGCGTACGCTAACGTTTGATGAACTGGCGCATGATGTGTTGGGCGATTTGCACTGCGAACCACAAAGTGCCTTTTTGGAACGTGCCATTGGCTCCAGCCAAAAGGCCTTTGTCAATCAATGCCTGGCTTTCAAAACAAGTGATGCCTTCCGCCGTTTGCTTGACCGTTTCGCCATGCTGATTCCCGAACGCTACCTACACTACCATGACATTCGCTTTGGCGAACGTTTGCTCATCAGCAAAGCAGAGCTTGAAGCACGCGTGCGCGATCGCCACGATCTGCGCCTTGGCACACGCCTGGAACAAGTGGAAAGCCGTGTATTGGACGGACTTTCCGGACTTAACAAAAATGATCGCGCCGCCGTGCAGGAACAACTGCATCAATTTACCAACCTTAATCTGCCTGCGCTCTATAAAGCCCTCTGGAAAGACGAACGTCTTTTTGCCGAAGGCGATTTCGACAGCGCTTCGCTGCAAAATCTCCCCGCCATTCGCCGCCAAACGCTGGCACGGCTGGAAAGCGGTCGCATTGGCTTTGACGATGCCATCTGCCTGCTTTATCTCCATCTGCAACTTTACGGCAACCGCGCTTGGCGACAAATTCGCCAAATCATCATCGACGAAGCTCAAGATTACACACCATTGCAGTTCGCCATTTTCGCTCAACTTTTTCCAAATGCCAAAGTCACCATCTTGGGCGATGTCAACCAAAGCCTGACCAGCCTGCCAAAAGCCGATTTTTACGACCATTTGCAAACGCTTTTTGCCAAGGAACGCACCGTGCGCTACACCCTCAGCAAAAGTTTCCGCTGCTCCAGCGAGATTCTCTCTTTCGCCCTGGGTTTTCTTGACACAGCACCCAACATTGAAGCCTTTAACCGCCACGGCGACACCGTGGGCTGTCACGCCTTCGCCACCCACGCCGCCTATCTGGACGGCCTTGTTGAAGAAATCGAACGCTGCCAACACAAGGGCTACGCCAGCATCTGCCTCATCACCAAAACCGAAGCCGCTGCCCAAGCTCTCTACGGCGAACTGCGCCATCGCACCACCCTGCATCAGGCACGGCTGGAAGCAGAAAACCTGCAAGGCACGCTCATCATGCCTGTCGCCATGACCAAAGGGCTGGAATTTGATGCCGTGCTGCTTTGCGATGCCGACAGCGACACCTACCGTGACGACAGCGACAAACACCTGCTCTACATCACTGCCACCCGTGCCCTCCATCGCCTGACCCTCTGCGCCGACGGCACATTAAGCCCGCTCATTCCATCATGCTGACAACTAACACCGGCGCCTCTGCCGATGTTTTTCTCTGCCCACTCTTGTGCTATACTGAATCCATCTCAGAAAACGGAGGTGTGCCCGTGCATTTTGTCCAAGCCAAACACATTCTTTCGCCGTCCGGCGGCATGAACCTCTACCGTGGCTGTACCCATGGCTGCATCTACTGCGATGCCCGCAGCGACTGCTACCACATGGACCACGCCTTTGAAGATGTCGCCGTGAAAGAAAACGCACTCACCCTGCTCGAAACAACGCTCGCCCGCAAACGCCGCAAAACCATGCTGGGGCTGGGCGCCATGAGCGACCCCTACCAGCCATTGGAGGAACGCCTTGGTTACACAAGGCAGGCGCTGCAACTGGCGACACGCTACGGCTTTGGTTTCACTCTCATCACCAAGTCGGCGCGCGTGCTGCGTGACCTCGACCTGTTGGAACGTCTCCACCATGAAACGAAATGCGTGGTGCAAATGACGCTCACCACCTTCGACGATACCCTCTGCTGCCAAATTGAACCAAACGTCAGCCTCACCAGTGAACGCATTGCTGCCTTAAAAACATTGCAGCAAGTTGGTATTCCCACCGTCGTCTGGCTCTCTCCGTTTCTACCCTTCCTCAACGACACCGAAAAGAACCTGCACGCCCTGCTTGACGCCTGCGCTGACTGCGGTGTTACAGGGATTCTCTGCTTCGGCATTGGTCTAACACTGCGCGCCGGCAACCGCGAATATTTCTACACCCAACTCGACCGCCGCTTCCCAGGCTTAAAAGAGCAGTACCAGCGCCGCTACGGCGAAGCCTACGTTGTCACCAGCCCCCACAACGACCGTCTCATGGCGCACTTTCACCAAACCTGCGCCAAACGCCACATTCTCCACGACAACACCGCCATCTTCCGCTATCTCCATGATTACACGCCCACAGAAAAACAACAACGCCTGTTCTGAGCCTTTGGCAAATGCCTCTATCCTATTAGAGCTGTCGACCATGTGCAACCATTTTTTGCTTTCACGGTTCGTCCGTCCCACGCCCTCATCGTGCCATGATGAGGGATTTTTTCTTGACATGTGTACGAAATCGGATATAATAATTCTTGTATCCGATTTCGTACATAAGATGAAACAACGTTGAAAAAAGAAAGGAAGTGAAATCATGCACGTCTTGATTGCAGGAGACTACACCGCACTCGCCGGTGAAATCAACGCCCTCTATCACGAAGCTGCCGTGCGTGCAGGCATCTCGGATAGTGTGCAGAACATTCTTTATGTGCTCTGCGAAGAGCAAGGCCACTGTCCGCAAAGTGAAATTGCCCGTCGCACCGGCATCAGCCGTCAGACCATCAATTCTGCCATTCGCAAATTGGAAAAAGACGGCATCATTGTTCTTGAACCGGGAAAAGGGCGAAACACCATCGTCTGCCTTACTGAGAAAGGCCAGTGTTTCGCCGAAGAAAAAATTGCTCCACTTTTTGCCGTTGAAAATAAAATTTGGAACGAATGGACGGTAGAAGAGCAACGCACCTATCTCAACCTTACAAAAAAATACCGTGACGCGCTCAAGCGCCACATGGCCTCCCTATAAAAATAGAGCGCGTCCTTACAGAAAGGATCCTCGCTAATGAATAGAGAGAATAAACGCAAAAAATACGATAAACATTATTACAAGACCCACCCTTGCAACGACAGTTTTACCTGCAAAGTATGCGGACGCCCTGTCATCGCCAGCGGTGCCGCCTCTGAGCACCGCAATCATTGCCCAAACTGCCTTACGAGTTTGCACCTCGACAACGAACCTGGCGACCGTGCTGCCAACTGCGGCGGCATCATGGACGCTGTCGGCGTTTGGGTACGCAAGAACGGAGAATGGGCCATTATCCATCGCTGTCGTCGCTGCGGCCGTCTCAGTTCCAACCGCATCGCCGCTGACGACAACCCAATGAAACTTATGTCCATTGCCATGCGCCCACTCACGCAGCCGCCATTCCCACTCGAACGCATCGAAGAAATGACGGCACTTATGGGCGGTGATGGTGCGCTCTACAAAAGTTAACTCAAACTCATCATCCATCTCACTTATAAGTGGGATGGATTTTTTCATTATTATCCTATGTATAAATCATTATTTTTTCATTATAAAAAATGCAATTTATCAAATATCACTTTCTTGCACACTATCCATTCACTGCAATTCGGTCACTATCCGACCATTCTTGCATATGATTTTTGTAATATCTAGTCAGTTGATATATATTCGTGTAATTAGGGGCTGTACATTTCAAAAGCAAACCATTTATTATAAGATAAACAACATTTCAACTATTCATTACATAAGGGAGGAAGAAGTATTGTTGCAATGTTAAGCATCATGTAAAGGAGGAAAGATTATGTCTCAACAACAAGAAAACGTACAATTTGAGAAAAAACTCAGTCCGCTTGGCGTTTGGGGTCTTGCCATCGGCGCCATGATTGGCTGGGGTTGCTTTGTTATGCCGGGCGACCAGCTTTTGCCAGATGCAGGGCCAATCGGTGCCACCATAGGGCTTATCCTTGGTGCAGCCATGATCGTCATTATCAGTTTTAGTTATAGCTATCTCATCAGTAAATACCCTGTTTCCGGCGGTGAGTTTGTCTATGCAGATACCGCATTTGGTAAAACGCACGCCTTTCTCTGCGGCTGGTTTATTTCCATCGCTTACTGGGCGCTGATTCCAATGAACGGTACAGCTGTCGGCTTGGTTGCCCGTTACCTTATTCCTGGGCCATTACAAGCAGTCAAGCTGTATGAAGTAGCCGGCTGGCCGGTTTATCTTGGTGAGCTGATTGTCTGCATCGCCGCCATCGTCATCATTGGTTTTGTTAATATGCGTGGTGTCGAAGCCGCTGGTTGGTTCCAAACAGCCGTTGCACTTGGTTTGGTCGGTTCCATGCTGGTCATCGCCGCTGCTGTGCTCATGGGCGGCCCAGACTGGTCCAACCTCAAGCCATATTTTGCAGACGGTAAATCCGAAATCGCCAGTGTGTTCGCCATTGCATCGCTTGCACCTTGGGCATTTGTCGGTTTCGACTGTATCCCACAAGCGTCGGAAGAATATTCTTTCTCCAACAAGAAAACCAAAGCGCTGCTTGTCAGCTCCATTTCTGTGGCAGCACTCATGTATATGATTGCTAACATTGCTACTGCCGTGGTTCAGCCATGGGAATTGTTCCTCGCTGAAAACAGCGACTGGCCAACCGGTGCCGCTATCGAACAGCTCATCGGTACCTTCGGTCTTATCCTCTTGGCCATTGCTATGCTCTGCGGTATTGTCAGCGGCTTGAACGCTTTCTATCTGGCTGGCAGCCGCCTGCTCTACTCCATGGCTATCGCCGAAGCCATTCCATCGGCATTTGGCAAGCTCGATCCAAAATATAAGGTGCCTCGCTTTGGTATCGCTTTCATGATGATCCTTGCTATCATCGCTCCATTCTTTGGCCGTCAGGTGCTCAGTTGGCTCGTTGATATGACTGCTGTTGGTGCAGACATGGGCTTTACCTACACCACTGCCTCGGCCTTCGTTCTTGCACGCCGTCATGGCGACAAAAAACAGGCTGTGATTAGCTTCATTGGTCTTTGCTTCGCCATCTTCTTCATTCTGCTCCTGGTACTGCCATTCTCTCCAGGGTTCCTCAGCCCTCAGGCTTGGGCCTTCCTTGTTGCATGGCTCGTCCTCGGTGCCATCTTCTTCCTGGTGAAGCGCAAAACCTATTACAGCTCCACCGCTCTTCAGGAAAAAGTGGCTATTATCGCAGCCGAAAACGAAGAACGCGACTAAGAAACACTGTCCCCAATACTTTTCTCCCCAATGCCTCGCTGCATTCATGCAGCGAGGTTTTCTCTTGCCTTGAACACTGCACCAAGGCACGCTATAATAAACACAAACAAAGGAGGTTTCTCATGTCTACGATGATTCGCAAAGCCACCGTTTCCGACCTTGATGCCGTCACCGCCATCTACAACAACACCCACAGCGCCGAAGAAGCCGGTCTCACCACCGTGGGCTGGGTGCGTGGCGTCTATCCCACCCGTGCCACCGCCGAAAACGCTCTGGCACGCAACGACCTCTTCGTGGCTGAAAATGAGGGACACATCGTTGCCACCGCCATTTTCAACCACGAGCAAGACGACTGCTACGCCACAGCCCCTTGGCGTGCCGATTTACCCGCCGAGCAAATCATGGTGATGCACACGCTGGCGGTTGAGCCTTCTGCCCGTGCTCACGGCATCGGTCGCAGCATGGTGGCGTTCTACGAAAACTACGCCCGCAGCAACGGCTGCCACGCCCTGCGTATCGACACCAACATCACCAACACCGTCGCCCGCAACCTCTACGCCAAACTTGGCTACACAGAAATTGCCGTGCGGCGCCGCCTTTTCAACAACGTCCCCAATGTGCAGCTCGTGCTGCTTGAAAAAATCCTCGATGAACAACAATAGCGCAAAACAACAGAACACCTCGATGCCATTTGCACACGGCATCGAGGTGTTCTTGTCATTGCTCCAGCTTATGTTCGACACTCTTTGTCAAAATGAGCAGCGTGCGGCTGCCTTAGCGATGATGGAGCGGTTATTACAATTATTATAGGAAGGAAACCGCCACAACGTTATAACGCCATTGTTAAAATGGGATATGGCATCCCCTGGTCGTCCAGCGGACTGCGAGCGATGACATGAAAGCCCATGTGCTCGTAAAAGCCTATCGCCTGCGGATTTTGCTCGTTCACTGTAACCTGCGTCACTTGCCACTGCATTTTGGCGGCATTGACCAAGGCGCTGCCAACGCCTTTGCCACGCACCTCCGGCGCTACAAAGAGCATTTCTATGCGCTCGTTTTCTGCGCCAATAAAGCCCAGCGGTACACCCTGTTCTTCTGCCACCAACAGCTTTGGCACCACCCGAAGCGCTTGAGGCACATAACCTTTGATGTGCTGCACCTCTGCTTCGCTCAAAAAGTCGTGGGTAGCACGCACCGATGCTTCCCATATCACCAAGAGTTGCGCCAGCAGCGCCGGTGAGCGTGTCTCTACCAGAATCAGTTCCATGATACACCCCCTCTTTCATCAGTAAAATAATATCCAAAATTATCCGATACAGGCAGTATAGCATAGAAAAAAGCGGTTTGCGACAGGTTTCCCTATCGCAAACCGCTTGCGCTTACGCTTTCACTTCCAGGCGTGTCAACAACGCCTTGAGACCACGTTCGAGGTCATGAAATGTCTTTTCAAAGTCTCCTGTGTACCATGGGTCGTCAATGTCGCGAGCTTCACCAGCCAGCTCCAACAAGCGGTGCATTTTGCCTGCTGGGTCGCCACCGGTGATGCGTGCCATAGTACGCATATTGGCTGCATCCATGCTAATCAGCCAATCCCATGCCGCATAATCGGCGGCTGTCATAGGACGTGCCTGATGGGCACAGACGGCAATGCCTTTTTCTGTCAGTTTGGCTTGCGCCGGTGGATACATAGGGTGTCCAATCTCATCTTGCGAGGTTGCGGCAGAATCCACGAGCACATCACCCATGTGGCGAGCACTCAACATCTGTCGAAACATAGACTCAGCCATTGCCGAGCCGCAAATATTACCATGGCAAACAAACAGTACTTTTTCCATCTTACATTCAACCTTTCATTCTCCGCATCGCCCACAAGTGGGCTGCGGCATTTCGTGAATGGACGCCGCTTTTCGCTTGTTTTTCACTTGGAACGAAAATCGAACAAAAAGAAACGTCCGTGCAATAATCATCATTTGTCGAAAATACGTGTGATTTACCAATTATCCAACGCGCTTTTTTCATGATTTTTTCATGAAATGATATTGAATTTGTAAGCCATGGTGCCGAACCATGTTCGGCGAAATTGCACACGCCACGCATCTGGCGCATCTCCTTTTCGGATTGCACATATTGTAACAGGATTGGTATAAAAAGGGGCTTCAAAATATGGTAATTCTGTAAAGAACATATTAAAAATACAACGAGTTGCCGCAGCTTGCAGGTGTGGCAGTCGCTGTTGCTTTCCGCCCGCCGTCCTGCTATAATAAACATAGAAAGGGCGTTGCCAGCAGACGGTTAGCCCCAACAGTTTTGTTATAACCGCTCGGGTTTACCAGACACAGGGCGGTTATTTTTTATTCGAACCAAAAGAAAATCCAACAGCAACTGCAACCAACACGAGGTTGAGCAGGTTAATCACCGTATCCATTTCCATGGCATCACCCCATTTCAGGGGCAAAATTTAACCATCTACTGTACTTGTCCGTACATGGCAACGCCGTAGCACGCAGGACGCCGAAAGCGGCGTCTTTTTTCATGCCCAGCGCATGAAAGAAACGCGCCGAGAAACGATGTTTTTGGATTCTCCACAAAAAGTTGTTTACAATTTGTGACAAATCGGCTATCATAAGAGAGGTTTGAATATGCCAGATGAAGACCGCAGGAAAACAGCTGTGTAGCTTGCCGACGGAGTAACTCTCTCAGGCGCGTGTTATTGGACGCAGGACTGTGGTTGGATGGCTCTCTGGAGAATCCCACTCGTGGGTGCCGAAGGTGTAAGCAGCGCTTGCTGTGAATCTCTCAGGCAAAAGGACAGGGTAGTGCAATTATTGTTATGATGATTGGGAACGTCTAGAGTTGGAACCGCTTTGCGCGCAGCGGGGACAGCTCTTTTTTGTTTTCAAAAAATCGGTCCTTCTCGGAGATGTTATTCAGATAAACTTTCTGTGTAATACTTGGAGGAATTATTGGAATGAACTTTATGAACGAACTTACTCTCATCGTGAATACTGTACGCGATTTTCTATGGGACTATGCGCTGATGTATCTTTTGGTCGCAACGGGTCTGTATTTTACCATCCGCCTCGGCTTTGTGCAGGTACGCAAATTTGGCGCCGGCATAAAGGCAATGTTCGGCGGTTTTTCGCTTCACGGTAAATCCAAAGAAGACGGCCTCAGCTCCTTTCAGGCACTGACCACCGCCATTGCCGCACAAGTCGGTACCGGTAACATTGCTGGAGCTGCCACCGCCATCGCTTCTGGCGGCCCGGGGGCGATTTTCTGGATGTGGCTGAGCGCCTTCTTCGGTATGTCCACCATCTATGCCGAAGCCGTGCTCGCTCAGCACACTCGCGTTAAACAAGACGGCACCTACATCGGTGGCCCGGCATATTATATCCGCGCTATTTTCACCGGCAAGTTCGGGAAGTTTCTCGCTGGATTTTTCTCTATTGCGTTGATTCTGGCCTTGGGCTTCATGGGCAACATGGTTCAATCCAACTCTATCGGCGACGCTTTTTATAATGCCTTTCATATCCCACCGATGGCCATGGGGGTGATCGTTGCTGTCATCGCTGGTTTCATTTTTATCGGCGGTATCAAACGTATTGCTCGTTTCACCGAAAAGATCGTGCCAATCATGGCAATTTTTTACATTGTTGGCTGCCTTGTTATTCTTTTCATGAATCCATCCGGTGTTGTTAAAGCCTTCCATGATATTTTCGTCATGGCCTTTGCGCCACAATCCATCGCCGGCGGCGCCCTCGGCATCACCATCAAAGAAGCCATGCGTTTCGGGATTGCCCGCGGGCTTTTCTCCAACGAAGCCGGTATGGGTTCTACGCCACACGCTCACGCCACTGCCATTGTCAAGCATCCGACCGACCAGGGGATCATTGCCATGATGGGAGTTTTCATTGACACCTTCATCATCCTCACCTTAACGGCACTGGTCATTCTTTCAACCGGCGCTCTCGACAGCGGGCTTACTGGCTCCGGGCTGGCACAATACGCCTTTAACACCGCCTTTGGCGATTTCGGTAATGCCTTCATTGCCATCTGTATGCTGTTCTTTGCCTTTACCACCATTATTGGCTGGTACTTCTTCGGTGAAGTCAATGTTAAAGCCCTCTTTGGCAAGAAAGCCACTAAGGTATACGCCGTTCTCGTCATCATCTTTGTTGTCATCGGTTCCACCCTCAAAGTCGATCTCGTTTGGACCATGGCAGATATGTTCAACGGTCTCATGGTACTTCCAAACTTAATCGCCCTTCTTGCAGGTTCCGGCATCGTCATTCGCCTCGCCCGCGACAACAACCACCTCAAGTAAAACAAAACGCCTCGGTGATACCGAGACGTAGCTTGTAGAAAAACCCAGTTCTGGCATTACGCCAAAACTGGGTTTTTCTCCGTCTGAAAAGCCACCTTCGCAGGTGGTAATAGGCTGTCAACGATCCCAGATACGCACGTTGCGTGCAAAAGCGTCCTCTTCTGGCACCATGTAGCGGTAGATGGTGGTAAGTGCGGTATGCGCGCTGTGTTCGCCGAGGGTGGTTTGGTTATCCAGCACCCAATAATGTTCGCCAAAAATATGCGCTTCGGTGGTGGTGCGTACAAAGCCCAGCCGTTCGTAAAAACGCTGACGGCGGGCACGCATGGCGCGGTCATCCTCGTTCAGTGCATCGTCCACCGCTTCGATTTCCAGCATGATGGCAGGGTACGGTGAGGCTTCCTGCATCAGCGCCGAAAGAAAAGCAGAGCCAAGACCTTCGCCACGATGCGCTGCCACCACGGCGAGATAGTCGAGCAGCACCGGCTCAGCGGCAGTGCAGAGGCAGGCATAGGCAAGCAGGGTACCGTTGTCATCATAATAACCGAGCACATCATAACGCCCCTCTGCCTGCATACGCAGCATGGCTTTCAGGGGTTTCAGCTCAGCACGCGGAAAGGTGTGTGTCATTTCCTGCTCATAAAGCGTCGTGAGGGTTTGGGCGTCTATTTTTTGAATCATGGTCTCAATACTCCTTCAACAGTTCTTCCAATACCTGTGCCACGCCGTCGGCATCGTGCGATGGCGCAATGCGGTCGCTGGCAGCTTTGAGATGCTCGGCGCCATTTTCCATCGCCACACCAAGGCCAGCCAGCTCAATCATACTAAGGTCGTTGTCTGCATCGCCAAAGGCTGCCAGGCCGTCCGGGTCCAGCCCCAGCCACGAAAGCACCACCGCCAACGCAGCACCTTTTCCGGCGTGGCTGTCTGCCACTTCAATGAGCCGTGCCAGAGACGAGGTCACATAGATGCCCTCCACCTCATGCTCCAGCCGCTGCCACAGCTGCGTTTTCAGCGATTGGTCGCCAATAGAAAGCCCTATGCTGTCAATGTCGCCAGCGTGCGTTTGCACAAAGGCGGCAAGGTCGTCAAACGGCTGACGGGTGCTCGTGAGATAGTGATAGGTTTCACTGAGCACGCCAAACTTGCCCGGTTCGTTCAAATAGGCACGGTTGGCAAAAGCTTTGCCGGCAATGAAAAGCTCATAGCCCACCGGATAATACTGCGCCACCGCCAAAATCTCGTTCAAGGTTTGCGGTTTCAGGCTGCAATGGTACACATCTCGCCCAAGTGTTTTGTCGTAGATACGCACACCGTTGCCGGTGATGACATAGCGCACCGCATCCAGCGCCAACACTTCTTTGGGAATGGTGGAAAAAGGGCGGCCGCTTGCCACAATCACAGGCAGTCCGGCACGTGCCATGGCTTCAAGCGCAGCTTGCGTGCGTGAGCTGAGGTGCGAGTGGGCATCTAAGAGAGTGCCATCTAAATCAAAAGCGGCACAGGTGAATCGTCTGAATGTCATGCCGCAAACCTCCTTTCGCTGTTCTTAAAAAAACCATGCGTCAATGTCTACTTCGCTGAAGTCGTTGATATAGTAATCGCCTGCCGCATGAATCTCGGCATCATGGTCCATCTGCGTGTCGTCCTGCACCGCCACAGTGGTCAGCCCGTTTTTCTTTGCACGTTCCAGCGCATAGAGCGCATCATCAAAAAAGAGCACGTCCGCAGGGGCACAGCCCAACTCAGCGCAGGCACGCTGAAAATAGGCATCGCTGTTTTTTGAAAAGCCGCTGTTGTCCACCGTTTGCACAAAGCGGAAATAATCGCGCAGGCCCAAACGTTTCAGGCACATTTCCAACAAATAGGCATCGGTTGAGGACGCCACCGCCATCGGCACGCCTTTGGCATGGAGCGCTTCAAGCACCTCACGCACATGAGGTTTCAGCATGAGTTTTTCACGGTAGTTTTCTTCCAGCACGGCGGTGAAACGCGCTGCCAATTCGTCGGCACCCTTGCCATCAAGAAACGTATCGGCATAAAATTTCGCCGCATCCTCATGGCTCATGCTCGCTGTTTCCCGCTCCACCTCGCGTGGCAGATCAACACCGTAAGTCGCCAGCACATCTTGAGCAAGATTCAGCCACATCGGCATGGAATCCACAAGCGTTCCGTCACAATCAAACAATGCGTATTTCATTCATCATCCTCCATTGTTACTCATAGCGTTTGGTCATTGCTTTGATTATAGCAAATAATGGCGGTTTCTTGGGACATTTTCGCCAAAAAATTTCGGCAAGACCCGCTCAGATACATAATATTCACACCATTACTACACCTTATTCGATGTTTATGGTATAATAATAAAAAGTGCCTAAGAAAGGAAGATTGTCTCATGCACAATGAAGCATTACTCGAAATTGATAAGCTGCGCGCTTCCATCGCCAGCAAGATTCATTATCTCAAAGAAAACAACTCCATCGCTCCGGAGCTGTATGCTCAATATGACATCAAGCGCGGCTTGCGTAATGCCAACGGCACCGGTGTGCTGGTGGGGATTACCCGCATCTCGGAAGTACGCGGCTACACCGTGGAAAACGGTGTGAAGATTCCCTGCGAAGGGCAGCTCATGTACCGCGGTATTCCAATCACCGATTTGGTGGCTGGTTTTGAGCGGGAAAACCGCCTTGGCTTTGAAGAAATTGTCCATCTGCTCATCTTTGGCACCCTGCCAAACCGTCAAGAGCTGGAATGGTTCAATAAAACCTTGCAGCGCCGCCGTGTGTTTCCGGATAATTTCAAGGAAGACATCTTCCTGCGTATCCCTAGCCAGAACCTGATGAACAAACTGCAACGTGTGGTGCTTTCGCTCTATTCCTACGATGAGGACCCAGACAACATCGAGCTGGGTAACGTGCTGGCGCAGTGCCTTGACCTGATTGCCAAAATGCCGTTGATGATTGCCTATGCCTACGCTGCAAAGGAACATTATTTCAACAACAAGAGCCTGATTATCCATCAGCCGCTGGCTAATGGCAGCACCGCCGAAAACGTGCTGCACCTGATTCGTAAAGACAGCGAATTTACGCCGCTGGAAGCGAAAATTCTCGACCTTTGCCTGATCCTTCAGGCCGACCACGGCGGCGGGAACAACTCCGCCTTCGCCACCCACGTGGTCTCCTCCTCTGGCACCGACACCTATTCGGCCATCTCCACCGCCATCGGCTCCCTCAAAGGGCCTCGCCATGGCGCCGCCAACCAGCGTGCCCATGCCATGGTGAAAGACATTCAGGCACACGTGCACAACTGGAACGACGACGGCGAAGTGGCCGACTATCTGCGTAAAATTCTCGCCGGTGAAGCCTTCGACCACAGCGGCCTCATCTATGGCATGGGGCACGCCGTCTACACCTTGAGCGACCCTCGTGCCGAACTGCTCAAAGACAAAGCCGCACTGCTTGCCAAAGAAACCGGCTTTGAGCCACAGCTCGCCCTGTTGGACCGCATCACCCGCATGACCAAAGAAATCATGCGCGACCGCAAAGGCTCGGATTTCGACATCTGCCCAAACATCGACCTCTACACCGGTCTCATCTACGAAATGCTCGGCATTGAAGAAAACCTCTTCACGCCGCTTTTCGCCACCGCCCGCATTGCCGGTTGGTCGGCACACCGTCTGGAACAGGTTATGGACAGCAAAATCATGCGCCCAGCCTACTTCTATCTCGATGCTCAAGACCAAAGCTATGTGCCGCTTGCCGACCGCGGCGAACTGTAAACACGATACAAAAAGACCTTATCCAATCGCTACGATTGGATAAGGTCTTTTCTTTGTCCTGTTTCAGCGTTTCGGCAGCGCACGCTCACGGCGATACAGCGCCATGCTCAAGAGATAAAGCACAACGCCTGCCCAAACGAAGGCGAACATGATCGCATAAATGCGTGTGAAGGTTTCGTGAAAGAGAAAGATGCCGCACAAGAGCTGCAAGGTAGGATTGATGTACATGAGAATCCCAGAGAGCGAATAGCTGGTGGTTTGAATGCCTTTAGCAAAGACAACCAAGGGAGCGCCGGTGATGATGCCGGTGGTTGGCAAGAGCAGCCATTGCCACCAGGCAACGGTGGCGCCATCGGCAGCGGTTTGGCCATGGACGAACAGCCAGCCGAGCATGAGGAGTGCCGGCAGAAACATCCATAAACATTCAATGGCCAACGAGGTGATACCATCGACAGTGACCGTTTTTTTGATGGCGCCATAAAAGGCAAAGCTGGCGCCGATGATGAGTGCCAACCATGGCACAACCCCGTAGCTGACAATGGCATAGAGCACGCCCAAGGCAGCGATGACAACAGCAAGTTTTTGCAGGCCGGTAAGCCGTTCTTTGAAGAAAAAGCAGCCGATGAGAATGCTCATGAGCGGATTCAGATAATACGCCAGCGAGGCATCAATAACATGGTTCGTGTTGACGGCAATAATATAGCTGCCCCAGTTGATAACAATGAGCACGCCGCTGGCCAAAAGTGTCAATGCAGTACGGCGGTCGCTCAAGGCGGCGCGTATATTAGCCAGTTGGCGCAGGGCCAGCAAAAGCACCACCGCAAAAACGAGTGACCAAACGACACGGTTTGCCAAAATCACATAGCTATCAACCGTGGTGAGCAGTTTCCAATACACCGGCAGAATGCCAAAAAGCGTATAGCAGAGCAAGACCAGCCAAGGGCCTTTGTTGTTCATGATGTCATCCCCTTTATTCAGTCAGTTGTTCCATTGTACCATGGGCACGCCCCTGCCTCAAGCCAAACCCTCACCGGCATAAAAAAGAGACGCCACCTTGCGGAAGCGTCTCAAAATGCTTCAGAATTTACCGGAACTACCTGAAAAACCGCCGCCACCAATAGAGGTGCCGCCAAAGCCGCCATTATCCTGCGGTTTTGGCCGATGCGTGACAATGGTTTGGCTGAAAATGTAATCATCGCTTTGTCCAGTAAGAGTAAGGCCATTTTGCCCTTCGCTGCGATCCACATAATATTCAGCGTGCGTCTGGCGGCGGGCATTTTTCATGCTCTGTACCATGGCTGCCACCCCAATGGCACCGGCTGCTACTGAGGCAATGGCGATACAAACAAAGATAAAGCCACGATTGGCGGTGCCAACATCGTAGGCTTCACCGTCTACATAATAACGGTGGCAGTAATCATCAGCCGTGTCAAGATAGTCGCTAAAACCACCATACCAATCGTCCTCACCGAAATAAGAAAGGAAACTGTCCGCCATTTTTTCGTTGCCGTAGTCGGTGAGAACGTTGTTGCCTTCACCGTGAGCAATGAGCGCATAGTCACGATATTGCATCGAGAGCATAAGCAAGATGCCGCTGCGCTCGGCGCCAGCACCAAAAGCCTGGCTGTTGTACTGGCTTTCGGCGTATGCACGCGCATCACTTTCGCCCATCATCGACGGCACGGTGAGAATGGCCACATCAAGCCCGTATTCCGCCTTAATGGCCTGTGCGCGCTCTTCCAATGCCTGCGCCTCGGCAGCAGTGAGAATCCCTGCCTCGTCCACCACCAATCGCTCGGCAGCCATAGCAGGAAACGCTTGCAAAAACAGCAGCATCGCCAGAAAGAAGGCAGCAAGAAATCGCGTTTTCTTTATCATCATGCCCACCTCCTAAAACAACAGCAAAAACAGCGCCGAAAGCAAGGCAAAAGTGCCTGCTGTGATGCCGCAAAACCAGCCAGCCGCCCGTCCTTTGGAAATCGGCAGATCGCCAACCATGCGCCCCGTTTGCCCGTTCATGGCAAAAAGATAGGTCTTGCCCTGCCAGCGTGTGGTGAGCATCCATACCGGCAAAAGCGCATAACGTGCACTTTTATCGCTAAAGGCAATATGCTGCCGCGTCGGTGTAACCTGGTCGTAAGGCAATGTGGTGCTCATCGCCAAATCCACGCTTTTGGTGATGCGCTCGGTGATGCGATTGATGCTCTGCTCGGCGTCCACATCATACTTTTCGGCGAGAAACCCCGGCAGATAGGCGCGCGCAAAAGGCACCAACTCATCATAATTGAACGGCTCAATGGCATCCATGTAGCGATCCTCCATCTTTGTGGAGCCGTCCGCCGGAATTTTGTCGAACGCCATGTGCCCGCTGCGGCTGACACGGTAGTGCGAAATGGTGGTCACTTCGTTGTCGCCAACAATCGCCATGCGTGTGCGTGTGGCATCGTAAACAAAATCCGCTTCCACGTCGCTGTCAAACAGCCAAAACGGCACATAAATGCCGCGAATTTCTTCGACATGGTTGTTCGCAGCAAAAACCCGTGGCAACAAGCGTTTGCCTTTGTAAAAATTTTTCAAAGCCGCAACAGCTTCCTCTTTCGTTTTCTTGAAAGGAATGATATAGTCCGGCTTGAGCGTGCCTGCCAAACGCCCTTCGAGCACCGTTGGATTGCCGCAGTACACGCAGGTGGTGGCAATGGTATCCTCATCACAAATAATCTCGGCGCCGCAGCTTGGGCAAGTGTACACCGAAAGGCTGGCTTCCTCGCCCTCGTCCCAGGCGCCGCCGGGGCTGACATCGCCCCAATCAATCACATCTTCGGCAGCCGCTTGCGTGTCGGCGTAGAGCTTTTCCAACACACTCGCCTGGAACGTGCTGTCGCAATAGGCGCACTTCACTTCCCCATCGCTCGGCGAAAATGCCAGTGGCGCACCGCAGTTGGGACATTTGAAATTGGTGATTTCCGCCATGAAGCGGCACCTCCTTTATCGCTGGATATCCTCCTCGCCAAATGGATCGCCACATTCTGGGCAGAATTTTGGTGGATGGGTTGGGTCTTGCGGTACCCAGCCACAGTTGGAGCAGGCATAGCGCAATGGCTGCGGTTTCGCCGTGCCACATTCGGCACAGAATTTGCCGGTATTCACAGTGCCGCAGTTTGGGCACGTCCAACCAGATGCGGCAGCGTTTGCAGGATTGGCTGCACCGCAGTTGGTGCAGAACTTACCGGTATTTCCTGTCTGCCCACAGTTGGCACAGGTCCAGCCGCCGTTATTGGCTGGCGTTTGCTGCGGTGCCATGCCAAAGAGATTGGTTGCTTGCGCGCCGCCAGCATTTTGCGCCATGCCCATGCCCATGAAGGCACCAATCGCCCCCATGCCACCTTCGTTTTGTGCCGCCGCCTGCATGGCTTCCGCTTGCGCGCCGGTGAGATGCGCCGCCGCCATACGTGGATCACGCAACGCAGCGTTGCGCTGAATTTCTTTAATAAGCTCGGCGTCTTCCTCGGAAGCCGACACAGAGCTAACCCCGAAAGAAACCACGCTGATGCCGCGCAAGCCTGCCCATTTGTCGCTCAGTACTTCGTTTAAGGCATCAGCGATTTCTGCGGTATGCGCCGGCAGCGCACTGTAACGAATACCCTGGGCAGAGATTTTCGCGAAAGCCGGTTGAAGCGCCGTAAGCAGCTCGCTTTTCAGCTGGCTATCCAGATTGTCACGGGTGTAGGTGTCAGTAATATTGCCCACAACATTAGCATAAAACAGCACAGGGTCGGAAATTTTATAAGAATATTCACCAAAGCATTTGATGGCAATATCCACATCCAACCCAATGTTCGTATCCACCACACGGAAAGGCACCGGACTGGCCGTGCCATATTTATTGCCGATGATTTCCTTGGTGTTCACATAGTACACACGCTGGTCGTGCCCTGTTTCAGCACCAAAGGTGAAGCGCTTACCGAAAGTTTTGAAGCTCTCGATGATGCCACGTTTGAGATCGCCGCAGAAAAGGCTTGGCTCGCTTGATGCATCATAAGTGAATGCGCCCGGCTCAGCACAAAATTCCACAATCTTACCCTGGTCAACAATGAGCATACACTGCCCTTCTGCCACAACCACCACAGAACCTGTGGTGATGATGTTGTCACTGCCCTTGCGATTCACACCACGGCGGCCTTGATTTTGCTCGCCTTTTTTCACAAGCTCATCGGCTGCCATAGAATCGCACACAAAATAATCCTTCCATGTATCAGCCAGCACACCGCCAGCAGCACCAATGCCGGCGCCAATGACGCCGCCAATTCGTTCAAGTCCCATAACTGCCTCCTTATTGGTCGAGTCGGGTGAAATCGCCTTCGATATAGCGGGTGTAGGCGTCCACCTGGTCTGTCGTCATTTCGCGATAGTTTGAATCAAAATCGCGAAAAAGCCGTGGATTCACCTCACGATAATTGAGCCGCGCCGCCGTGCGTAAACGGCAGAAACTGAGCATCAGCGGCTGACGCACATAAAACGCATCAATCTCGCCCTCAATTGGGTCGTGAAACGCTGGATGCACCACTTCTTCACCCGCTTCATTCATATAAAAGAAACGTGGCACCTTCTCATACTCAGAGCCAAAATAATGCACCAATTCCGGTTCGGTTTTCTGTTTTTCCATTATGATTCCTCCTTATGATAAAAAACTTAGACACGTTCTCAACCTTTCAGATATTTGCGTTTATTATACCATAGACTGCTAGGTCTGTACATGAACCCCTTTACGCCAGACATAGACGCCAATACTGCGCCATGCCAGTAAATAAAAAAGAACCATCGTTTTTACAATGGTTCTTCCAATTCTGTATCTACAATCCACTAGAAAAACGGCATTTAACATTGTGTAAAGAAAAACAAGATTACGACCAATAATCAATAAAGAAAGGACAATAACACCAAGAAAAAATACACCGATGCCATCGTTTTTTCCATGATTCTTGCATTGAGCACCTCTTGTTTTGTGAGGTAGTCTGTCAGAAACTGACAGTGCAGCGTTGTATCATCACAAATAGCAACTATCATAAGCCTCTCCCCTTATGATGTGAACGTCGGTTTAAGACAACAATACCTGCAAAAATCAGCGCAATGCCGATGAGTGCCGGTACGGTGATGGGTTCGTGCAGTACAAAAATGCCCAAAAGCGTTGCCACCATTGGCTCGGCAAACGCGAGCACACTGGCTTTGCTGGGGCTTAGTTTTGCCAGTCCGCTGGTGTAGAACACATAGGGCAGCGCCGTGGAGAAAAAACCTAGTCCGCAAATGCCCAGCACCATGCCGCCGGAAACAGGCGGCATCTCGGCACCTGTGGCAGCAAAAAGAATGCCCATCGAGCACGCCGCCACAAAGAGCGAATAGAACGTCACCGTCATCGGCTGATAGCGGTTCAATGCCACACGGCCGAAAATGCTGTAAAGGGCGTAACACACGGCCGATGCCAAGCCAGTAACAATCGCCACCGGTGCCAGGCTCACTGCGCCACCGCCAACCAGCCCCGTGACAAAAAGACAGCCCACAAAAGCCAGCACCAGCGCCGCCACTTTCTGCCGTGTGATGCGCTCCTTAAAAAAGAGACGCGACATCACAATGACAAAAAACGGCGCTGTGTAGAGCAACACCGCCGCCACAGAAAGCGTGGTGAGCGTTTGCGTCATAAAATAAAATGCATTAAACAAACCAATAGAAATGAAACCGGTGCCCACAAACATCCACAGGTCGCGCCCACGGATGCGAAACGTAGCGCGCGACCGCACGCCAAGATACACCGCCAGCATGGCTGCTGCCGCCAAGCTGCGGAAAAATGTGATGGCAATGGAGGACATACCGATTCCCGATAAATAACGTGTAAACAGACCAATACAGCCCCAGCAGCTTGCCGCAAAAAGCACCTCCACCACAGCTTTTCGCTCTGTTTGTTGTGTACTCATGTTACTCTCCTTCCCGGCAGCGCACCGCCGCCCGCTTTTCTTTTCTGCTAAATTCATTGTACCGTGTTCCCTCCCAAAAGAAAATACTTCTTTTCTGTGAACGCGTTTCCATGCTATCATAAAGGAAAATTCCCGACAAAGGAGCCTCACAATGCATCAATTTTTCTTGAACACCTCGCTTTCGCCGACAGCCCTTAACGAACCGCTCGTTTTTAACCGCAAAGACCACCAACACCTCTTTGTGCTGCGTCTGCGTGAAGGCGAGCAGTTTCTCCTCGCCGATGGCAGCGGCTCTGTGCATCTCTGCGAAGTCACCACAGTAGAAAAAAACAGCCTCAGCGCACGCCTTGTGGAAACCCGCCCTGCCGACACCGAACTTTCCTGCGAACTTGTGCTGCTCCAGGGGCTGCCCAAACGCGAAAAACTGGAATTTATCATCCAAAAAGCCACGGAACTCGGCGCCAGTGCCATCGTTCCTGTGAACATGGCACGCTCCAATGTTAAACTCGACGAGAAAAAGGCCGATCGCAAAGCCGAGCGCCTGCACGAAATCGCTAAAAGTGCCGCTGAACAATCCAAACGCGGCATTGTTCCGAAAATCGGCGCCATCACACGTTTTCAAGACGCCCTGAGCGCTGTGCAAGATGCCGACATCAAACTCATCTGCTACGAAGATGAAACATCACGCGGCACCCTGACGGCTCTCCTGCCCACCCTTACCGAAGCAAAAAAAATAGCCCTCCTTGTAGGGCCGGAAGGCGGCATCAGCGAGGATGAATGGCAAGCCGCCAAAAGCGCCGGTTTCCAAAGCGTATCCTTAGGCAAACGCATCTTACGCACCGAAACCGCCGGTCTCTGCCTGCTCAGCTACCTCATGCTGCATCTTGAAAACGCATAAATGCCCTATAAAAAAGCCGATGCCCCCTGCCATCAAAGCAGGAGCCATCGGCTTTTATGATGCGCTTTACGCCAGCGCCTCTACATCAATCATATGCTGCACACCATCTTCAATAGAATCATTTTGCTTCTGACAACAGCTCATCTACATTCAATACATGACGATTGCCGTCAAGATCAACAGCCACAAGATGATTTCCATCCATACTGAGCTTACATTCATTAATAGCAAAATCTACGTCCACCATCACACGCGACGAACGATCACCGATTTTGTCAATATTAAGGCGGTTTGGATCAATCGCAAATGGACCCTGATGCAGCCCAGGCGTAGAATAAAGGTATTCTCCATCTGTCGTGTAGTCAGAAGTTTTCGCAATCGTGCCAATATAATTCATCAAGCCAGTTTCGTCAGTGGTCATGTCAGCTGGCACGCTGACAATATCCATGGTAAAATTGTTCGATACTGAGTGCATCATTGAAATTTCTAAATACGGCTGACCATTGATTAATTTTGCATTGTGAAGATCAATTTTGTTTTTATTCGCCGGAACAAACCAGTCTGCCATTTCTTCCGGCGCACTCAGATACACCCCAATGTTTTCCTCACTGTTCTGTTCGAAAACATACAAATGATCGATCACAGCAGAAGTATCACCCTGAACCAGATTAAATGTCAACGGCGTATTTTCGATTGAAATTTCCTTTGCGAAATATGGATCATCGTTGATCACCCAATCAGCGTCACTTGTGATCGTAACCGTGCGACTGGCATTATTCCAGTCAATCGTTCCAAGGGTTTCTGCAAAAGCACGGGCAGGTACATAAGCGCGGCCTTCAGCACTGATTGTCACCGGCTCATCCAAATCAATACGCTCGCCATTGGCATAAAAATAATCGGCGCCTTTTTCGAATATCGCTGAATAATGGTTGCGCTCATTTTCAATGTACACATTGCCATTGACATAAGTTACACCACATTGCAACGATTCGCTAATGATACGCAGCGGCAACATCGTTCTGCCTGAATCAGAAATGTACGGCTGGCCAACCGTCGCATCAGAATAGATCGCTTCATCGTTGATCACTAGCGCTACATCCGTTGATGCCGCCCGAACTGGAACCGCACACGCACACAACAGTACACCGCCAGCAATAATTGCTTTCATACTCTTTTTCATGTTGCATCCCTCCAAGCTATTTCGAGCTTGCTTAAATTGAATAGGAAAAGTTTTTCTTTAGTTCAGCGCCTCTACATCAATCATATGCTGCACGCCGCTTTCATTGGTAGCCACCAACTGTCCATCAATCATGTCCAAGGTGCAACTGTTGATTGCGAAATCCATATCATAGCCTTTTGTGATTTCTTCCCCATCTTTAAGGGTTGTCACAACGAGACGGTATGGGTCGATATAGTTGCTCCATGGGCCAGCATTTGTTCCATGGGTGTAATAAATAGTGTCTCCATCTACCCAGAACGAGGAACCAACGTTAAGCGTGATGAGACGCGTCATGTGGTCGCCATCATCTCTAAGCAGTGGGCCTTGCATGCTGTGATTATGGTTATAGTTAATGGTCACATACCCTGTGCCATCAATCACGCGCTGATTGATGATGAAGTCGCCCTTGCCAAACTGCGACACTTCACATCCCTCCGGCATCGTCAGCGGCACAATGCCGTTGGCATCGGCACGCAGAAGACTGTTCCCCATAATCGTGTAAATCGTTTTTTCATCTTGATAAATCCACACCGTGCGTGTGTCATTTTCCCAATAAACACTGCCGTAAAGTTCGCTGAAATCACGCGCTGGCAGATAGGTGCGGTCGTCTTTCAAGGTTGGTGCTGTTTCAAAGGTGCCCGCTTCACCATTGGCGATGTAAGCATTGCTCCCCACCTGCATGGTAACGTCTACTGCACCATCATCGCCTACAACGTGAATGCTGCCGTCAGCTTGCCACTCCGTCGTATAGCCCATAGCTTCACCAACCACACGCAACGGAATCATCGTGCGTCCGGCATCATTGATATACGGCGCTCCGGTTGAAGCATCTGCATCAACATAGTCATTCCCCACAAGAAGATGCACATCACTGCTATCTGCCAACGCAGCACTTGGCATCGCCAATAAGGCTACACAGGCAACTGCCGTCAAAAGTTTCTTTTTCATCATTGTCATCACCTTCCATGTCATTGTTCAAAGTTTGCCACCATCAACAAGAGCTTTACATTATTTTACTAAAAATTCGCAAAAAAGTCCAAATCTTCTTTAATTCATTGATGTCTACCACAAGTAAAAAAGCTGCCCCACAAACGAACATAACGTTTGTGAAACAGCCTTTCTGCCTTTTCGGTTTACAGCACTTTCGCCAGGAAGTCCTGGGTGCGTGCTTCTTTTGGATGGTTGAAGATGTCGTTCGGGGTGCCTTGTTCCATGATGTAGCCTTGGTCCATGAAAAAGACACGGTCGCTGACTTCTCTTGCAAAGCCCATTTCGTGGGTAACGATGAGCATGGTCATACCAGTTTCGGTGAGCTGGCGAATAACGGCCAATACTTCGCCGACCATTTCAGGGTCGAGGGCGGAGGTTGGTTCGTCGAAGAGCATGATGTCTGGGCTCATTGCCAGTGCGCGAGCGATGGCGACACGCTGCTGTTGACCGCCGGAGAGGGCTGCTGGATAGCTGTCGGCTTTGTCTTTCAGGCCAACACGCTGCAAGAGTTCATACGCAGTTTTTTCGGCGTCGGCCTGGGCGATGCCTTTCACGTTGATTGGCGCCAGGGTGATGTTTTCCAGCACGGTTTTATGAGGGAAGAGATTGAAGCGCTGGAACACCATGCCGAGGTTTTCGCGTACTTTGTTGATGTCGGTTTTTGGATCGGTGATTTCGGTGCCATCAATGATGATGTGGCCGCTGGTTGGCTGTTCAAGCAGGTTGATGCAGCGCAGGAAGGTACTTTTCCCAGAGCCAGATGGCCCAATGATGGAGACAACTTCGCCGTCTTTAATGGTTTCAGTGATGCCTTTGAGAACTTCGAGGTTGCCAAAGGATTTGTGCAGGTCTTTAATTTCAATCATGTTAGGGTCCTCCTAGTCAATGCAAATACAGCGTCTCAGTGGTTGTCAGTTGCCAAGCGGCGTTCATACCAGTTGACGAGACGGGTAATGGACAAGGTCAGCACGAGATAGACGAGCGCAACAGCCACATAGGTTGGGAACGGTTCAAAGTGGACAGAGGTGTAAATCTGACCACGTTTCATGATTTCCGATAAACCGATGGCAGCGAGCAGCGAGGTGTCTTTCAAAAGCATAACGAATTCGTTGCCCATTGGTGGAATAACGAGCTTCACAGCCTGTGGCAAAATAACCAAACGCATGGCTTGTTTCTGCGTCATGCCCAGGGAGCGTGCTGCTTCGACCTGACCTTTGTCAACGCCTTGAATCCCACCGCGGAAAATTTCTGCCACATAAGCACCACTGTTCAAGGAAAGCACGACAATACCGGTGACCATAATCGGGAAGGCAAATTTCCCGCCAAAGAACAGTTCGCCAATGATGCTGGCTACACCGAAGTGAAACAGGAAGATTTGCACATACAGCGGTGTCCCACGCAAACATTCAATATATACATTGGCAATGCCACGCAAGATACGATTGCGCCCCATTTTCATCAGCGCCATAAACACACCAATGATGGTCCCAAAACCAACGCCGCAAATCGTCAGCAAGAGCGTTGTTCCTGCGCCAGGAATCAGTTTTGGCACAACATCTAAAAAGGTTGTAAAAAATTCTCCCATCCTTTTCCTCCTTGCTATGAAGTAAACGCAAAGAATGAGATGCAGGAAAGCTGCATCTCATTCTTATCCTTACTCAAGTTTAATCAATTATTCAGCTGCACTCATGATTTCAGCAACGGCATCTTTTGCGCTGCCATCTTTCACGCTTGCTGGCACATCGAGATCATACTTTTCGCAGAGTTCATCGAGGGTGCCGTTTTCAATGATGTTAGCCAGACCGGTGTTGATTTTATCAAGCAGTTCCTGGTTTTCTTCGTCAACAGCGATGCCGTAGTAGTCAGCAGCATATGGTTCGCCGGTGAGTTTTACTTCGCCTTCATGTTCTGCCAGGTAAGCATCTGCAACTGGAATGTCGATGATGATGGCATCGCAGCCACCGTTCATCAAATCCTGAATGCAGGTGTTGTAGTTATCCACGAGTTTAGCTGTTACAGTGCCAGCTTCTTCCATTTCGGTTACTTTGTCAGCGCCGGTAGTGCCAATCTGTGCAGAAACAGTTTTGCCTTCGAGGTCGTCTGCGCTGTTAATATCGGTATTATCAGCAGACACCATGATGCCCAGAGAAGCGTCCATGTATGGGTCGGAGAACAAAACGTTGTTGCGGTCGGCGTTGATGCTCATACCAGCAGCAACAGCGTCTACCTGACCGGTGGTCAGCGCACCAATGAGGGCGTCAAATTCCATGGACTGGAATTCAACATCAAAGCCCTGGTCTTCACCAATGGCTTCCATGAGGTCAAGGTCGAAACCAATCATGTTGCCTTCGTCATCCTGATATTCAAATGGGGCAAATGCTGGGTTGGTACCAACAACAACCACATTGGACCCTTCGCCAGAAGCGCTGCCTTCCGCAGCAGCACTGCCGGTAGCTTCGTCCCCACCGCCGCCGCAGCCGGCTAACATGGTCACTGCCAATGCGGCAGTGCATAACATTGCAATCCACTTTTTGTTTTTCATCTTAACTCTTCTCCTCTGTTTTGTAGTGAAAAAAATAATATACCGTTATTATAGAGCGCAGTGCATATTTTTTCAATCACTTTCTGACCATTCTTTGGTGAAATTTGCGATAATGCCCATTTATTTCCTTATCAACACTATATTGAGTATGCAAAAAGTATTGCATACTATGAATATCAGTGAATCACTGCCGCCAGAGTGATGCTTTCAACACTCTTCACACCGCCTTCGTGTAGGGCACGTGCACAGGCGAGCAGAGTGCTGCCAGTGGTCATCACGTCATCAACCAGGAGCACACGCTTTCCGGCGAGTGCCGCCCTCTTATCCTGCGGCACGGCAAAGGCACCTGCCACGTTTCGCATACGCTCTGCCCGTGAGAAGCCCACCTGATGTTTGGTATTCACCGTGCGTACAAGCCCCTCGGCATACAGCGGCAGCTGCCACACACGCACCATGTGTTCAGCCAGAAGCAGGCTTTGGTTGTATCCACGCTCGCGCAATCGCCGCTTGTGCAGCGGCACCGGAATCACCATGTCCACATCGGGTGTCGAGCGGACGGCAAAGAGCGGGGCAAAACCTTCCGCCCGCCAGGGTTCACCAGCATATTTCAAGCGGCGAATGGCGTCGCTCACCGTGCCATCGTAGGGCAAAAGCGCCATATTGCCCAGAAAATACGACGGCCACTGGCGGCAGGTGTCGCACACTGCTGCCCGTGTGCCAAACTGGCCGCAGCGCTGGCACTGCCCTTCGTGCTCAGCAATCTTTTGCCAGCGTGCCAAACACTTGTCACAAATGCCAAGCTGCGCCAGCCGCTTCTCGCAGAGCACGCACATACTGGGATTGGGCAAGAGAATGTCCAACAAGGCTTTCCACATCATCGCTCCTCCGTTCTCCAAAACTTTCTCTACATCTTTTTTGAATCTTTTTCATTTAGCGTAAACCAGCGGTGCCTATCTTGCAAGGAAATTCAAGAAAGCGTATAATTATTTTATTCTACAAGGATACTACAAGGAGGAAACTTATGCCTACATTAACAGAAAAAATCCTCGCTGCCCATCTCACCGATGGCGAAATGAAGCCAGGCAACGAAATTGGCCTGCGTATTGACCAAACCCTCACTCAGGATTCCACCGGTACCATGGCGTATCTGGAACTTGAAGCCATGGGCATTGACCGTGTAAAAACCGAACGCTCTGTGGCCTACATTGACCACAATATGCTGCAAAGCGGGCCGGAAAACTTTGACGACCATCTCTTTATCCAAAGTGCTGCCGAAAACTTTGGCATCACATACAGCCGCCCAGGGAACGGCATCTGCCATCAGGTGCATCTGGAAAACTTCGGTATTCCTGGCAAAACCCTTATCGGCTCCGACAGCCACACGCCAACCGGCGGCGGGCTGGGCATGATTGCTATTGGCGCCGGCGGTGTGGACGTGGCCGCTGCCATGGCTGGCCGCAGCTACTACATCACCTGCCCTGAAGTGATTGAAGTGCGTCTGACCGGCAAACTTCGCACCGGCGTTTCCGCTAAGGACATCATTCTCTATGTGCTCCAGCAGGAAACCGTTAAGGGCGGTGTCAACAAAGTGTACGAATACACCGGCGATGGCGTAGCCACCCTCAGCGTGCCTGAACGTGCCACCATCACCAACATGGGTGCAGAACTTGGCGCCACCTGCTCCATTTTCCCAAGCGACGAAAACACCAAAGTCTACATGGAATCCATGGGTCGCGGCGACCAGTGGCTCCCTCTCGCAGCCGATGACGACGCCGTCTACTGCAAGACCATTCATGTGGATCTCTCCACCCTCGAACCAATGACCGCCTGCCCACACAGCCCAGACAAAGTGGTTACTGTGGAAAGCCTGGCTGGCATGAAGATCAATCAGGTGGCCATCGGCAGCTGCACCAACTCCTCTTATCTGGATTTGGCACGCTGCGCCGCCATTCTCAAAGGCCAGAAGGTGGCTGAAAACGTGAGCCTGGTCATCTCCCCTGGCTCCCGCACCATTCTCAAGCAGATGGCTTCAGACGGTATTCTCTCCATCTTTCTCGAAGCAGGCGCACGTATTCTCGAATGTGGCTGCGGCCCTTGCATCGGCATGGGGCAGGCACCAAACACCGACGGCATCAGCCTGCGTACCTTCAACCGCAACTTCTTTGGCCGCAGCGGCACCAAGAGCGCTCAAGTGTATCTGGTCAGCCCTGAAACCGCTGCCATCAGCGCCATCACCGGCGTGCTCACCAGCCCAGCTGGCAACAGCCGTCTCGAAGGCGTACAGGTGCCAGCACACTACGACCGTGACGACCATCTCTTCATCTTCCCTAGCGATGAAAAGATTGGCCACACCCCACTCGTAAAAGGGCCAAACATCAAAGGTGTGCCACTGGGCGAACCTGTGGCTGACACACTCTCTGGCAAGGTGGCTGCTTATTTGGAAGACAACATCACCACCGACCACATCATGCCTTCCAATGCGTCCCTGCTGCCATTCCGTTCCAACATTCCTCATCTGGCTAACTTCTGCCTCACCCCATCTGATGCAGACTTCCCAAGCCGCTGCCAGGCCATGCAGGGCACGGAATACGCACCAATCATCGTTGCCGGCGACAACTACGGTCAGGGTTCCAGCCGTGAACACGCTGCACTCGCTCCATTATATCTCGGCGTGAAAGCCGTCATTGCCAAGAGCTTTGCACGTATCCACAAGGCCAACCTCATCAACAATGCCATCATTCCGCTGACTTTCGCCAACCCAGCCGACTATGACGACTTCAACCTCGGCGATGTGCTCAGCTTCAACGACCTGCCTGCACAAATCAAGGCTCGCAAAGTCACGGTGAAAAACGAAACCACCGGCAAGACTTACGAACTCAACCTCGAGCTTGGCGAACGTCAGGAACGTCTCCTGCTCGAAGGCGGTCTGCTCACCTCTATCAAGCACGGCAAGTAAGCCGCTTGACATTCTAACAACAAAAAGTGCTCGTATTTTGCAACCTGGCAAAATACGAGCATTTTTTCTTGTCATTTATTTCGACGCATTATTCGATGCTTGTCGCAAAGCTGTAATAAGCGTCACCACTGTAATCATCGGCACTATCCCAAACAGCGTGTACCTCGTAAACGGCATCGTAGGAAAGCAGCGCAAAGCCGATGCATCCTTCGTCATCTTGCGTCACAGGAACCTCCACCGATGGCGCACTGTCATCAGCGCCCCAGTAAGCGGTGTCCCAGGCGCGCACGCTCACACTGTCCGGTTCCACATCAGCCTCAAAGGCAAGCGTCACATTCTGCGCCGAGTCGTCAGTATCAACACTGAGCACAGGCGTATACTCCTGAGCAGCCAATGGATGCACGCTATCTGAGGAAGTGCCTTTTCCGCCATCTTCATCTTCCCAATCCCAACTATAAGTACCAAGACGCGCCTGAGCGCTGTCATCTGCACCCAAAACGGTGAGCTGCGGCGGATTGCGCATCACGCTGTCGCTGCTTACCGTCTCTTCTGTAATTGATGTTTCCTCCGACGGCATATGGATACTAAACGCAATAACAACAAGCGCTATAATTGCAAGCGCAGCAACTACAACAGCTGTAAGAGCTTTCTTCATAAGACTCCCTCCTTAAAAAAACACAAGGCCAAACACTTTTTCTTATCCTTCAAGCGACAACGAGACAGCGTCAGCAGTGGCAAAACTGTAATAAGCGTCACCACTGTAATCATCGGCGCTGTCCCAAACAGCGTGTACCTCGTAAACGGCATCATAGGAAAGCAGCGCAAAGCCGATGCGTCCTTCGTCATCTTGCGTCACAGGAACTTTCACAGATGGTGCGCTGTCATCGGCACCCCAATAGGCGGTGTCCCAGGCGCGCACGCTCACGCTGTCTGCTTCCATGCCCGCTTCAAAGGCAAGCGTCACGTTCTGCGCTGAGTCGGCTGCATTTATGCGAAGCACAGGCGTATACCGCTGGGCATCCAATGGATGCAGGGTTTCTAAAGAAGCGCTGCGACTTGTACCGTATTGACCAAACTCTTTCCATGTGTATGTGCCACGATTCGTAGGAATGCTTCTATAAGCACTTGAGATCGCAAGTTTCGGTGGGTAGAGTGTATCGCTTTTTGCCACTTCTTCTGCAAGCGTTATTTCCTTTTCCGACACATGGGTACTAAAAATAACAACAACGAGCGCTAAAAGTGCAAGCGCAGCAACTGCAAGGGCTTTCTTCATAGAACTCCCTCCTTAAAAAGCACAAGGACAAGAATCAAAAGGCTCTTTATGCGCTGTGGCGGCGTTCACCACCTTTCTTGCAAGGGCTTATGGCTGGTACAAAAGCATGGGTTCGTCGTAGGTCATGGCATCAATGGCGTCAAGGCTCGATGCCAGTTCGCTGGAGCTGGCTTTTGCAGCATCAATACCGCTCTGAATCAGATCTAAAATGCTGTCAAACGTATCGCGTTCATAGGTTTTATGGTAGAAGCTGATGTCGCTGCCCAGCTCCTCACGCAAAAAAGCGTCGAAATCGTCACGCGTGCCAATGCCATCAATGAGGCCATTGTCTACGCCCTGGCTGGCGCTGTAAATGCGGCCGTCTGCCAACGCTTTCACGGCATCCACACTCATACCGCGGCTGTCGGCAACAATGCCCACAAAGCGGTCGTAGATTTCATCGGAAAGGGTTTGATAAATGGCAAGCTGTTCCTCAGTCGGCGGCTCATAAGAGCTGCCCATGAGTTTGTTGGCACCGCTGTGGACGGTGGTAATATCAATGCCGAGTTTTTCAAGCAGCTCTGTGGCATCGACAAACTGACCGCAGATGACACCGATGGAGCCAACCATGCTGTTGCGGTTGGCATAGATGGCATCGGCAGCAGAAGCAATGTAATAGGCGCCGGAAGCGCAGTAATCTTCACAATACGCATAAACAGCACGACCAGTGTCCTCTTTGTAGTCCATGAGAGCAAGATAGGTTTCGTCACTTTCATAGACAGCGCCGCCAGGGGAATCAATACGCAGCATGATGGCGATGTTGTTCGGGTCGTTCTTCGCCGTTTCAATGCGGCCTTCAATAAAATTCTGGTTGTAGGTGCCAAAACCTTCACCAATGGTGCCGGTAATGTCGATGACTTCTACATTATTGATGCTGCGCTCGGCGGCAACACCGCCGGAACCATCAATGCCAAAAAAGGCGATGACAACAATAAGCACCAGAATACCAACAGAGATCCCCAGCGCCGCCCAAGGACTGCGCGGTTTCTTTGGCGGTTGTTGCGCGCTTGTTTCCGGCTCGGATGCATCGGCACGCTCATAGAGAGGTTGTTCTTCGCTCATGATGACCTCCTTAGATGTCGATAACGGTACCTGTTGCCGCCTGCTTTTTACCAGCCTGTACATACCCCAACGCAGCCGGGTCAAGGCGACCATCGTTAAAGGCTTCATCACGCAACCAGCGATAAGCCATGGCTCTGGTAGCGGTCATATAAGGAACCAGATAGAAAAACGCCAAGCCCATCGTGAAAACACCGGCAAGATACCAAGGGATAAAGGAAAGTTCTAACACGAACAACTCTTTAAGGTGCCCTTTGGTGATGGCGCAGGAATAACGCAACGCATTGCGCGCGCCCACCTTGCCGCGGCCATCGGCAACAAGCTGAAACACAAACACATAACGCAAAGTGATGATGTAGATGGCAATCATGCCGCCCAAATACAGGAAACTGCCCAAAACTATCATGGTACTGGTGCTGCCGGTGCTGATACTTGCCATCATCGTCTCAGGGCTATCCGTGGCCACTGCAAAAGCACCATACACAAGCAACAAAAATCCCGGCAGGCCGAGCAGGCTCCAGATGAGTGTCCAAAGCTGCTGCCAAATGTAGGCCAGCGCTGCCTTAACACCAAAGTTGAAGGATTCTGCAAAGTCATTAAACGTCAGCGGACGGCTGCCGCCCAGCTCAGCCAGTTTCACAAACCAGGCATTGTAGCAAAAAGAAAGCACGCCATCAATGAGCAGCGATAAAGCCACAGCGAGAAAAACCAAAAGCACCGTCTGCCCCACGCCAATATTAGCGATCGCACTGCCCAAGTTTGAAAGCGTATAGCTAAAATAAGCTGCTACAATCTGTGGCGTTGTCGCATCTTGGACGTTAGCAAACATAGCGCCTTCATCTGTTTCGCCATAGTTAAAAGACACCTGAAAACCTGTAAGTAGCACAAATAAAATCGTCACCGCCAGCACAATCGGCCAGTTACCGCGCAAAAGCTCCTTGGCTTTGTATTTTAATTCCACGCGCGGCAGCACATTGGGTGGATAAAATGACATGGTATCACTCCTATTCATGATCACTCAATAGCTATTATCACCATGATACACGAACTGGCTGCAAACTTCCACCATAATCACCAGCGAAGTGCCCCACACAAGAGAAAAACCGCTGTGCCAACGCACAGCGGTTCGTCATAAAACATCTCATTCCCGTTCAACACGTGTTCGTGGCTCACGCCTGAACACAAGGCTCGCCGGCAGCTGGCTTAAAACGATGCCGCAGAACATGAGCACACAGCCCAATATTTCACGCCCGTTCATCACCTCGCCCAAAAGCGCCCAGCCAGCAATCGCCGAAATGCAGCTTTCCAGGCTCATGATGAGCGCAGCCACCGTTGGCGATACACGCTCCTGCGCCACCGTTTGGAAGGTGAAGCCCATGGCGCTGGAGCAGACACCGGCATAAAGAATCGGCAGCGCAGCCGCTGCAAGCGTATTCCACGAAGGATCCTCAAAAATCACCGCAACAATCACGCCGAGCACCGCACACACAGCCATCTGCATAAAATTGAGGGTGATGCTGTCGATTTTCTGCACAAAATGGTCCACGCAGGTAATTTGAATGGTGTAGAAAAAGGCACACAACAGCACAATCGAATCACCGATGCCAATGGAAAATTCTCCCTGCTTCACGCAAAGAAAATACAGCCCAGCCAGTGCCAAAAGCACCGCCAGCCACATCCGCAAGCCAATTTTTCGTCCCAGTACAATTCCCAAAAGCGGCACCAAGACCACATAGGTGGTCGTGATAAAACCAGCCTTGCCCACTGTGGTGTACACCAGGCCAATCTGCTGCGTTATCATGCCCATAAAAAGCAGCGTGCCGCAAAGCAAGCCTCCACCCCAAAACGTGCGTTTATCGCACACCTGCTGCACTTTTGTCTCACGCTTGCGCGTGCGCCGCCCAAAAAACCACACCACAGGCACCAGCGCAATCACCGCCACCACGCTGCGCGCCGCCACAAACGTCAGCGGACCGACATGGTCCATGCCCACGCTCTGCGCCACAAACGCCACCCCCCAAATGGTGGCTGTGAGCAACAGCAAGAAACTGTGAAAATACGAATTCTTTTGTTCAGATGCGCCAGACACGGCACTCGCCTCCCTCTAAAAAACGGCACCCATAGGGTACCGTTTATACAATCTTAATCTATTATAGCCAGCCGCGCCATCTGGCGCAAGTCATTGGCACACATCATCTGCCGCTTTGGCATCAAGTGCTCCCTCGTGGGCAGCCACAATGCGTGCCAACAGCGCATCGGTACTTTCGCCAGCCACCTCATGCTGAATCAGCTCCGCCGCTGGCTGCTCCTGCGGCAGCTCACTTTCTTTCGGCCGATAACCTTCGAAATCCGGCAGACCTGTGAGCGGGTCAAGAATCACCGCCACCGGTGTATTGCCGCGTGTCTCTCTGATTTTCTTTATCAACTTATCCCCCAACATCTGCCTCACCTCCTTGTTGGTTCTACCGCTGCATCGTACTCTATCTTCAGCATACTAAATGTCCGCCGTTTCGTCAAAAGATTTTCTCTGCGCCAACACCTTGCACCCTGAACCGTTGCTGCTTTATACTAAAGCCAAATCATGCTCAAAAGGAGGCCAACCATGCCAGACATCACCACAAAACGTGAACGCGAAAAAGCCATGGTGGTAGAAATGATTGCGCTCTACTGCCGCCACCATCACCACACCCCAAAAGGACACCTCTGCGCCGACTGCCAGGCACTGGCCGACTACGCCTGTGACCGCAGCGACCATTGCCCTTTCATGGAAACCAAAACCTTCTGCGCCAACTGCCGTGTGCACTGCTATAAACCGGAAATGCGCGAACAAGTGCGTGCCGTTATGCGCTATGCCGCACCACGAATGCTCTACATCCACCCCATCGCCGCCATGCGCCACCTCATCACCAGCCAACAGGAAAAGCGCCGCCTGGCAAAAGAGAAAAAATGAAGCCATCATATACAACAACACCCCTGCCCAAATGAGCAGGGGTGTTGTGTTTAGGCGTTGTAGCGCAGATAGTTGGCGCCGAAGGCGATGCCTGCGAGCGCCAGGGCTGTGCCCAAGCCGGTGTAAAAGACGGCGATGAAGGCGTCGGGCATAAGATGGCAAACACGGATGGTGATGCCGCCTGTCATCATGATGGCCATGATGAGGAAAGAGCGGGCATCGAAAAAGTGCCAGAAATATTGCCGCTCGTTTTCAAAGGCACGAATACGGCCGGTGTGTTTGCCAACCAAACCGCGGAACATCCGCCAGAAAAGTACAAAGACGATGAGCGAGCCAACCGCTGCCAAAAGCGACAAGTGCCCCACATATGCCAGCACACCGATGCGTGCAATGTTAAAACCGGCAGCCAGCCACACCAGTGCTGCCAAAAGTAAGAGGGTGCGTTTACGAACCATGAAATGATGTCTCCTTTCCATTTGTGAACATTGTTCAGTTTTGTTCAAAAATTACCCGCCCGAGCGGGGCGGTGTTAATAGATGCAGTGTTCAATCATTGCCAAAAGCGCCGCATTGTCATCAGACGGCTGAAGGTGTTTGGAAATCGCCAGTGTCAGCACATAGCCTGCAAAAGTCTCCGGCGACAGTGCGCCGCTAAACACTTCGGCACGCACCTTTGCATCGCCAGCCAACGCTTCCACCAGCTTATCCCGCAGCGCCGAAAAGAGGGTGTTCATGCGTGCACGGCCTTCGGCTTTATCAGCTGAGGCAAAGAAAAAAGCGTGCAGCGAAAAGAAACCGGGATAGCGCTCTTCGCCGGCAGAAAGGGCCTCCAAGAGCGCAGCGGCTGCATCAACAAAGCGGTCATACTGCGGCGCTGCCGTAAATGCAGCAAAAATGTCACGCCAGATGCTTTCAATGGTGGCCCCCACCAGCGCTCCTTTCGAGGGAAAATAATTATAAATCGACCCCACAGCCACGCCGCAAGCCGCTGCCACCGCACGCATATTGAGCGCAGCAGCGCCTTTTTCCAAAAGCAGCGTGCGTGCCGCCGTGAGAATCTCTGCTTCTGATGTCACTGTTTTGTTCATGTCTGCCTCCGATAATGAACTGTGTTCACCATCTATCATACGTCAGCACCAACGATTTTGCAAGAAAAATCTACAAATGAAAGCCAGCATGACACCACCGCAGAGTTGACGTCACAAGTCAGAAGGGTTATACTGCAAGAGAGCACATACAACGGGGAGGTCGTAAAGGCCTGAGAGGAAACCCATCGGTTTCGACCCATCGAACCTGTCGGATAATGCCGTCGTAGGAATCAACATTTCATGGCGATGCCGCATCATCTCGTACAGAGGGTGCGGCATTTTTTCTTGAAGGGAGGTGGATGGTGATTGAAAAATCGAGCGATATGGATGCCGGTATTGGTGGCCATCTGCGCTATTGCGCTCTGGGAGGGCGCAGTGCGGCTATTTGATGTGCCGCTGTACATTTTGCCGGCGCCAAGCAAAATTTTAGAGGCGATGATAGAAAATCGCAGCGAGCTGTTCATGCACACACTGGTCACGCTGGAAGAAGCGGTGGTGGGGCTTGTGATTGCCCTGGTGCTGGCCATGCTCACAGCCATTCTCATGGATCTTTCAAAAACCTTCCGCAACAGCGTTTATCCACATTTGGTGGTCACACAAACGGTGCCGGTGATGGTGTTGGCACCGCTCTTTTCTATCTGGCTGGGGTTTGGCATGGCACCAAAGGTGCTTATTGTCATCTTTATGTGCTACTTCCCTATTGCCATTTCGTTTGCCGACGGGCTGGCGCAGGTGAATCCCAAGCAGGTGAATCTGCTCAAAAGCTTCCGTGCGTCCACGCGGCAAATCTACACCATGGTCAAGATTCCAGCCGCAGCGCCAAGCCTTTTTTCCGGCCTCAAGGTGGCTGCCACCTATTGCGTGGGCGGGGCCATTGTCGGCGAATGGATTTCAGCCTCCGCTGGACTGGGCTACTATATGCTACGTGTCAAAAACGGCTACATGTTGGATAAAGTGTTCGCCACGGTGGTGGTCGTTGTTATTGTGAGCCTGTTGCTTAACGGACTGGTCACTCTGGCTAAGCACTGGCTCTGCCCGCATCACACTACAACAAAATAAGGAGAGAATAGTATGTTGAAAAAATTTGTATCCCTCGCTTGCATTGCCACACTCACACTGGGCTTAACGGCTTGCTCCGGCGGCAGTGACGACACTGCTGCAAGTGCCAGTGCCGAAGGCACAAGCGATCTCAAAGAGGTCACCCTCATTTTAGACTATACCCCAAACACCAATCACACCGGCATCTATGTAGCGCAGGAAAACGGCTACTTTGCCGATGAAGGCCTCAAAGTCAACATCATCGAGCCAGGCGACAACAACACCTCCGCTGCCCTCGTTGCCGCAGGGCAGGGCGAATTTGGTGTCAGCTATCAGGAAGATGTCACCTACGCCCTCACCGGTGAAGAACCAATGCCAATCAAAGCCATTGCAGCTGTGATTCAGCATAACACTTCCGGCTTTGCTGCCCTCTCCGATTCTGGCATTACCTCACCAGCCGACTTTGAAAACAAGGTGTACGCCGGCTGGCAATCGCCAAGCGAGCAGGCCGTGATTGACGCTGTCATGACCGCTGCTGGTGCCGACCCATCCACCCTGACCATCGTAGGTGCTGACGGCAGCGGCGTGGGCCAGCTCAACAACGGCATCGACCTGATTTGGGAATTCGAAGGCTGGGCACTGACACAAGCCCGCATGGACGGCATGGATTTCAACTATATGCCACTCAACAGCCTGGACGAACGTCTGGATTACTACACCCCTGTCATCATCACCAACACCGACATGATTGAAAACGATCCTGAAACCGTGCAGCACTTCATGAACGCTGTAAAGAAAGGCTATGAATACGCCATCGACAACCCAGACGCTTCCGCTGAAATCCTGCACAAGTACACCCCTGAATACGACCTCGACTTCCTCAAAGAAAGCCAAGCCTTCCTCTCTCAGGAATATGCCAAGGACGCTGAAACCTGGGGTGTCATGAAAGACAGCGTATGGGACGGCTACACCGAATTCATGGCTGAAAACGGCCTCATCGAGAAAACCATTCCTGCTGCCGATCAGTACACCAACGAATTTGTTCAGGGCTAAATGGGGGCTGCGATGAAACTAACCATCGACCACCTTTCCATCACCTTTGACGGTGCTGAGATTTTGCGTGACCTCTCCTTTTCTGTCAAAGAAGGCGAATTTGTAAGCATTCTCGGGCCTTCGGGCTGCGGCAAGAGCACCCTCTTAAACATTCTTGCCGGCATCATTCCGCCGGAAAGCGGCAACATCACCGTGGACGGCAAGCAACTTTCCGGCGCCAGCGAGCATTTTGCCTATATGCCGCAGGAGGACCTGCTGTTGTCATGGAAAACCATTCTCGACAACGTGTGCCTTTACGGCGCCATTCACGGCACAAAAAAAGAGGCCGCCAAGCAGGCCCGTGCCCTGTTTCCTGTGTTCGGCCTTGCCGGTTACGAGAACGCCTATCCGGAAGCCCTCTCTGGCGGTATGCGCCAGCGTGCCGCCTTCCTGCGAACCGCCATGTGCCAGGCAGACATCTTGCTGTTGGACGAACCCTTCGGCGCCCTTGATGTCATCACCCGCGGCGATATGCAGGACTGGCTCGCTACCATGCGTAGCCAGCTCGGCAAAACCACGCTTCTCGTCACCCACGATGTAGACGAAGCCATCTACCTCTCCGACCGCATTCTCGTTCTAAACGGCCGCCCTGCCACCATTCGTGAGGAAATCCGCATCACCGAAACAGCACGCAGCCGCGACTGGCTCTACGCCCAAAGCAAACTGCGCACCGCTATTCATCATCTGCTGAGCGAGGAGGTGCGCCCATGCTAAGCGATGCCCACATTCATCTCTCGCCCTTCGCCGAAGAATTTCTCGACCACAACAACGTGCTCACCATCGTGAGCTGTGCCACGCCGGAAGAATGTGCCGCCGCAGAAGCCTATGTGCAGCGCCACCCTCATGTGACCGCCTCCTATGGCATCCACCCCTGGCACGTTGACACCACCGACCCTGCCGCCATGCAGCCATGGCTGGAAAAAGCCCGCATCATCGGCGAAATTGGCATGGACAACGTGTGGTGCCACACCGACCTTGCCTTGCAGCGCAAACGTTTTGAAGAACAGCTCGCCTATGCAAGCAGCGCCCACAAACCCGTGGTACTACATACCAAAGGCATGGAAGGCGAGATTCTCAACCTCATTCGCCACTACCCCAACACCTACCATGTGCACTGGTACGCTGCCGCCGACCATCTCGACGACTACCTCGCCCTCGGCTGTTACATGAGCGTTGGCCCCTTCCCATCGCTGGACAAACACGTTGCCGCCGTCGCCACACGCACACCGCTCGAGCGGCTGCTCATCGAAACCGACGGCATCGACGCCGTGCGCTGGGCCACCGGACAACCGCAGAGCACCATCGACTACCCCGCTGCCCTGCGGCAAATCGCCGCAGAAATTGCGAACCTGCGCGGCTTAACCACCGAAACCATGCTCCAGCAAACCCACGACAACCTCCTGCGTTTTGTGCAGGGTGCTTAAAAGAAAAAGTCTCCGAACGCCTCGGAGACTTTTTGTTATGTCACGAACGTTGCTGCAAAACGCTCAGCCAATATGGCGTTATCGCCCACTCAAACTGATAAGAGTAAAGCGGATTTTCCCGCCGAGAAAGGGGTGGCGGCTGCGTTAGGGGCTGGCTTCTTGCCAGCATATCACCAGATGCACCAATCATTGCGATACCGTGACCATCGTCTGTCGGTTCACTGTAAAAAATAAGATAGCCATCCATATTATAGGCTTCACTGTAACCGTTGCCTTTCTGAAAAACAATGTAAGGTGCTTCTTCCAAAAGCGGATCATCGATATACTGGGCAAGATGAGACCCATTCAGCAATGCTGCCTGCGTTTGAAGCCCCTCGCGCCCGTCATAAATATGATATTCTTCCGGCCCCGGCGCCACAACATCCGGCCCACCAGACAAACCAACAAAAGCCACCGTTACCGCCAACACACAAGCCAGCGCAAGCATAGCCACAGCGCGCCAACCTCTTTTCAAACGTTCTTTCATATCGGTTCCCTCCTTTCTTTTCACTCGACAATAACCACCATCTTATGATATTTTCATTATACACACGCACCGTAAACAACCACAATCGCCTCAGCACCGCATAGGAAGAACGCTTATGTATCAGGTAGCAAACCAGCTACCGCTAAGGCTAAAAAGCGCACCACATGATATATTTCAGCGTTTTCATCCTATGATTAGGCACATCACAGTATAAATAGGATCGGCAATGTCGCTTGACAAATATCCTTGTTTATTAAATAATGAATTCATTGCGGAAAGGATGAAACACCATGCCACATATACCAGAAGAAAGTAATAATCGTACGAATAAAATATCAGAACATCCGCGCCGAATAAGAATTGTCAAAGACCCAGAGGAACGGAAACAAGAAATACTTGAAACAGCGTTAAAACTTTTTGCTGAAAAAGGGTATGAATATACCACTATGCAAGATATAGCAGAAAAAATGAACGTATCACCAGGGCTATGTTATAGATATTTCAAATCTAAGTCAGAAATTTTTGCAGCATCTGCTGACTATTATGCCCGCAAAGCAGTGGAACAAATAAAACTTCCTGTATCCAATGATATGTCAGCAGTTGAAAAAATTAACCTTATTATCAAGCGCATTTTTGAATACACAATCAAGCATCACGAATTTGAAGCAAATTACAAACAAGATGAGGAAGTTCGAGCCAGTAGATTAGATAACGTAGCTGAAAATATGGTAGCTGTACTAGTTCCTATATTGGAACAAGGGGTTAAAGATGGTGATTTCATTTGTTCTAATATAGAATACACAACACGCCTACTTACTTTCGGAATTATTCACACCATACATTCAGACATGCCAAAAGAGAATATAAAAGAATATTTTCTTTCTTATCTTGATTTCTTAAAAGAAATATTTGTCAAAGTATTAGAAATCAAAACACCTGATAAAATTGGGGAAGGATGGCAAGATTTATATAATTAACCTAAAGGAAGCATTAGAAATTTCTCTATGCTTCCTTTTTTTGTATCGCAATAAATGAATGAATTCATTTATTTAATTGACATGCAACGTGCAGCATGCTATCATTTTCACGATGAATGAATTCATTCACTAATTATAACATGGAGGTGGGCTTAGTGGTTTCATTACTTATTAAGCGGTATATCAAAAATTATACGGATATAAATTCTCCACTTGTAAAACAAGCATATGCCTGTCTTTGCAGCATAGTAGGAATCATCCTTAATATTTTTCTTTTTGTTCTAAAATTTTTTGCTGGAATGGTCAGCGGTTCAATCGCCATTGTGACAGACGGATTTAATAACATTGCTGACGCAAGTTCTTGTCTTGCTTCTTTTCTTGGCTTTCGCTTGGCGTCCATAGGCGGAGGAAAAAAGCACCCATTTGGCCATGGACGCTATGAATGGTTTATGGGCTTCCTTTCTGCACTACTTGTATTAGTTATGGGGATTATATTAGCAAAAAATTCTATTCTTGCAATTATTGAGCCACCACAAATAGAATTTACAAAAATTACTTTTTTCATTTTGATATGTTCGATTGTCGTTAAATTTTATATGTATCTATACAACAAAAAAAATGCTCTTTTAATTGGTTCATCTGCCATGAAAGCAACGGCGACGGATTGTATAAGTGATATGTGTGCAACAACAGCTATTTTGCTATCCTCTCTTATTCAGCAATGCAGCGGCTTTGTTGTGGACGGTTGGTGCAGTCTGTTGGTTTCTGTTTTCATTATTTTATCTGCTTGGAAATCCATTACAGAAACAGTAGAACGACTTTTAGGACAAGCACCAGATACGGAAGTCTTTGAAAAAGTCCGCTCAATCGCTTTAGCCTATAAAGAAATATCCTCAGTACAAAATTTAATCATTCACGATTATGGTATGGGAAGATATGTTATTTCTTTGCATATTGTAGGAAGACCGTTTATTTCCTTTGATACACTCCTTAGCATATCCAATAAAATAACATATGACCTTTCACAATATTTTACTTGCGAAACAACTATCCAAATTGATTTTCTTGAAGATAACACAGCAATTATTGATGAAGTATTGAATACCATCCAAAAAATAATAGTAAAGTTTTCTGCGGACTGTTATATAGACACCTTGTATATCGTTAAGTCCATTGACTGTTCTAATGTTGTATTAACCATAGCCGGAACAGACAAATTGAAATATAAAAAAGATGAAATGCTTTGTACGATCAATCAAGCGCTATATGAAATAAATAAAGAATACCATGCCATTCTTAAATTGATTATCGCACGCCCCAAAAAGGAACGATAATATATATTTTGCTGCATTTTAACAGTTTGAAAGGAGAACACACAATGACCAATGAAGAACGCATTACTATGCTGCGAGAAATGCCTATTCCACAGCTACTCATCAAAATGGGTTTACCTACTATGATAGGTATGCTTGTTACAGGGCTGTATAGTATTGTAGACGCTTGCTTTGTAGGTGGGCTTGGCACTCAACAAATGGGAGCAATCTCTGTTGTATTTCCCGTAGGACAAATTTTATCTGGCTTAGGGCTACTTTTCGGCGGTGGAGCTTCTTCTTACATTTCCCGCCTATTAGGTGCAAATGATAGAAAACAGGCAAATCATGTAGCGTCAACAGCCCTATATTCAAGTTTATGTATTGGCATTATAGCTACCATTATTATTGAAGTATTTATGAATAATATCCTACTTGTACTTGGTGCAACGGAAACCATTCTGCCTTATGCAAGGGAATATACAATTATTTTTGCATTAGGAGCTACATTTACAATTATAAGCACTACGCTTAATAATGTACTTACCAGCGAGGGCGCAGCCAAACTCTCTATGATTGCTATGCTTTCGGGAGCCGCATTAAATGTTATTCTTGACCCTTTACTGATTTATACTTTGCAAATGGGTATTGTTGGCGCCGCCGCAGTCGCAACGGTCACTTCGCAGGCAATGACAACACTTATTTACGTTATTTATTTGCTTACAGGAAAAAGTCTCTTTACATTTTCACCAAAATATTTTCGTATGGAGGGCAAAATTTTCGGGCAGATATTTAAAGTCGGAGTCCCCAATTTGATTTTTCAGCTTTTCACAAGCCTTGCTATGTGGCTAACAACAAAAACCGCCCAAAATTATGGCGACGCAGCAATTGCTGCTATGGGTGTTGTAACCCGTATTACGGCTATGGGAACATTAGCTGTTTTTGGTTTTATGAAAGGCTTTCAGCCCATTGCCGGATATAACTATGGAGCAAAGCAATACAAAAGACTTTGGACGGCTGTTAAAGTTACAGCAAAATGGTCTACTCTATTTTGTGGAGTAATGACAATTATACTGTTTTTGTTCCCACAAGGAATTTTCTCTCTCTTTTCTAATGACATTTCTGTTTTACAAACTGGAGCTTATGCACTAAGAATAAATAGTATTCTGTTTGTATTCTTTGGCATAGGTACAGAGTATGCTTTGCTTTATCTTGCACTTGGTAAGTCATTAGGTGGGTTGATTTTAAGCATTGGCAGACAAGGACTATTTTTTGTTCCTGTTATTTTGCTTTTACCACATTACATTGGACTAAACGGTGTTATCTTGGCTCAACCGATAGCAGATGTATTTACGCTCATTGCCATAATTATTCTCGCAACTAAAATTAACAATGAGATAAAGAACTTAGCATTAACTGCATAAAAATGACTCTTTCCGACTTTACCTTAAAAGGAATACAACAGTTTCATACGCTTGATGAATAGTTCAAACAAAAATCGCCAAAAATATCTTTGAGAAAGCCAGAAAGAGAATCATACCGGAATTGCTTCTTAAAACCATTTACACTTTTGCCAAAAGAAAAAGCGCACCACGTTTGTGGTGCGCTCAGACTGTAGAAAAACCCAGCTTTGGTCTAAGAACCGAAGCTGGGTTTTCTTA
>CAUWHJ010000019.1:0-58143 GCA_963558655.1 uncultured Peptococcaceae bacterium | reverse complement strand
TGCCATCAAATTTCATGTTATTTTTTCCTCCTATTTAACTTGCCAGCAAATTGCTTGTATATTTTTTATCAATCTTTCATGTAATAGTTACTTTCAAACCCCGCCGCTTTGAGCACCAATCCAGGTGCCCATGGTATCGGCTCTGCCATGAGATTACAGATCGCATCAACCGTTACATCCATCTCAGCATCCATAACCACCTCATCATGGATGTGCATGACCACAGGGCTATTTGGGTATCTCTCATTAAGTCGTATCAATGTTTCTGTCAGACAATCTCTTGCGATGGCTTGCACAATGTTTTCGACCAGCTTGCCGCCATAGGTGCTATCCGATGTCCACTTATGCTCTTGTAGCGTCATAAAGTTGATTTGCACCTTGTCAAACTTACCCACTTTAAGATAAGGGTCAACATAGTACAGACTGCGACCGCTTGGCAGACCGATTGTTAAAAAGTTAAGCCCTTTACTTAGATCACTCTTAAGAGCAATGGTTACTCCGTGATCAATCTCATGCACTTGACCATCGCGCATAGCAGCTAATGCTTCTCGTTCTACGCGATACCACAGCTGCACAATGCGTGGATTGGCAGCGCGCCAGCGCCGTACAATATCCGGTAGCTCGTCCTCAGATAGGCCCATATCCAATGCGCCCATCGATATCAGCGAGCCAGCCCCTCCCTGATAACCCAGAGCCAGCGTTGCCACCTTACCCTTTTGTCTTAAAGCATATTCTGGACGGCCTTTAACAATCATCTCCAACGGCACACCAAACATCTGCGATACCGTCGCCTCGTAGATCCTACCATGAGTGGAAAACACGTCCATTACCCATTGTTCTCGTGCCAGCCAAGCAATCACCCTCGCCTCGATCGCGCTAAAATCCGCAATCACAAACTTTCTCCCCTCAGATGGGATAAACGCCGTGCGGGAGAGTTGCGACAGCGTGTCCATGACATCACCATAGATCAGCTGCAAGGCTTTAGCGTTTCCCCCATGCGCCCAACCTCTTGCAAGGTCAAGCGTCTTTAGATAGTTGCGTGGCAGATTTTGTGGTTGCACAAGCCTGCCAGCATAGCGCCCTGTACGGCCAGCGCCATACACCTGCATAAGTCCGCTCATGCGTTCACGATCATCCGCAACCTCAGCCATCGTGTCATACTTTTTGACGCTTGATTTACCTAGCTCCTGCCGGATCTCAAGCAAGCGACGCACATTATCCGGTAGCTGAGTTTCCAACAGTGCCGATACAGTGGCTTTTTGTACATCTGACACATTAACCCCCTGCTCCCTCAGCCATGCTGTGAGTTGAGCAGTGCTGTTAGGATTGGCAAGATGCGTCAACTGCATTGCCTCTGCTATAAGGCTATCCATGTGATGGCGTGAGATGCTACGCACGCCATTAACCAACTGCATATCTACTCGCACACCAATGGCATTTGTGAGGCAATCCAATTCCCAGAGCTTTTGTTCTCTGGCTGGCACAGGAAAGCTCTTGAGCGTTTCGTAGATTGCTGATTCTGCAACAACATCCTGGCGATTGTACTCAATAAATAATGCCCATTTATCAGGATCGTGCTGCGGCAGGTTACGTGTGCGACCGCCATTTATTTTGGTAGGTTTGCACGGCATACAGAAATAGCGAATAAGCGCTTTGCCTTGTCTGTCCTTTTGCACATCTGCTGGCAGCCCTAGCGCATGACCAGTAGCAGCCAAACCGGCAGGATACCCAAGATACATTGCGTGGAACATCGTGCAGCGCCATTGGTTGATTGGCGTTTTGTAGCCTGATTGGTTGAGACAAAACCACTCGAAGGCAGCATTGTAAGCGTGCTTGATGACGTCAGGATCGGATAGTGCTGCGACAATATCCGATGGTATAGTCTGACCTTGTGCGAGGTCAATCACTGTGACCTCGCCAAAGTCAATAGAATATGCAAAGAGCAGGATTTCAAAGTCTGGTGAACGTGCGTACTTATAGGCACCAGACTTTGAGATATCCACTGAGCTATACGTTTCAATGTCGATTGATAAGTGTTTCATTGGTGCCATAATGCATCCTCTTCAATTTCACCACCGCAAGCAGCATAGCCCGCAAGGTCAATCCAGTTATCTGCTTTAGGATTTCCAGTTGCAATTCGTGCAATTTTCAACAGTGCCATCATCACTGCTACATCCTTTGCCCCAATGCCAACGTTATTACCTTCACAACTGTTGAGATATGTTTCCCAAAACAGCGCAATGGTTGCAAAATTATCTTCCGGTTCTCCATACTGATTGTTTCTGTCTGAGCACACACATAGTTTCACAGTATCTAAAATTACCTCTCTTGTCATGTCCAATCACCTCTTTATGATTTCGGGAGCACCCTTGATGGTGCTCCCGTAATTATGCAGTTACATTGGCATCCCTGTAATAGGGTTAATATTAGGGTTGATAGCTGTATTTTCTGTGGCCTGTGGCTGTGGTTGCTGCATCTGCGCGGCACTTTGTACAGGCTGTGCAAAAGGATTAACCACGCCGCCAACCTCAACACCAAACCCACTTGTGGCAGTGCCAGGAATTTTCTGGAAAACACTAGCTGCGCTTGGTGCACTTCCTCCCAATGGTTCACCATCTGCTACCTTTTGGATAGGCCCAAGACCACAGCCAACGCCTTTCTTAAATCCTGTTGTGCCACCGCCGTAAGGATAAAAGTTAATGTTTACGTGTGCATAGCAGCCACTGTAAACCGCTGTCTGATCAAGGATTTTATTTAGCTGGCCATCGACCACTTCTGGTGGGTGGTTCTCATCGCTGGCCGCTGTGATAACCCAATGTCCTCTGCACTCTTCGCCATACATTTCGCCACTTTCGCGTGGTTGGTCGCCGTCATGGATTGGCGTTGGCAGTTGTGGTGGCATGGCACCATTCCACGTGCCATCAACACCCTTTTGCGCCGCTGCCTGAATGGCAGCATTGATGCGCTGTAAAGTATCGTTGTCGGTTTTAGGAATCAGCATAGTCACGCTGTAGCGTTTACGCCCGCTCAAATCTTCACGTGGTTGAAATACGTTGACATAGGAAAGTCTTACCTTGCCAGTAGTTACAGATGTTGGATAATTAGTCATTGTTGTTTTCCTCCTTAGATACTTTAATTACTTTTACTCTTGTTGCTCTTGATAGCAGGTTGTATACGACCATCATGGCCATTGTTAATATGACGGTGACAATTGGTACAAGGCTATCGCGGCTCATGCTTAGATAAGCCACTGCGATAAAAAATACATTGACGATAGCGTCAAGAACCACTCTCATCTTGATACCTCCTTCACTTCCTCGGCCCGCCAGCCGAGTTCTTCCTTTTCCTTGATGTCAAAAATAGCTTCCTTCATCGTTCCGTAAAGACAGGAAAAACGGCTGGACGGTGTTTCATAGATTACCTGTATCATTTCTTACTCCTCCACTTTCTCAAATACATCCTCTGCTTTTACAGCATTGCTAATGGCTTGTCTCTTATCACTCTCAACCACCAAAGTAGGCTTCCCTGGTGGCTTGCATACATACTCGGCAAATTTTCCAAATTCCTTCTTGCCTAGCATTTTTTCCACCGCCGCCAGTGTGAGTGGTTTGCGCTCATAGAGCATCGCTTCATCAACGCCGCTACCGATAATCGCTTTAAATGCAGCATCTTGATCCGTCCATGCTCTACGAGATGTACCTTCGACAGCTTTCCAGCCTGCTACTTCCTGACCAGCAAGACACTGTGACAGTGCATATTCCTCAAGATCTTTGAGCCATGACGCCACATTGCGCCCTAATTCCAAATAATGCCCAATCTCATCGTTTGCCAGTGTTGCCGGTGCCAGTTTAGTAAAGCCTGCCAGCTGCACGCTATACTCTGCCCGTGCACGGCATACTGCGCGGCCAGGGCAAAACTTGCAGTGTTCTCCTGGGTTAAACTCACCGCCGCCTTGATCGGCAATCATAGCCGCAGCTGCTGCCTTTGTGCCAAATTCAAACAGTTCTGCAAGGCTCAACGACCACTCACTGATGTTATTAAGGCGGGGCTGGACGATGGTAAGTTTAATCATATTGATATCATAGAGCAGCTTGTAACCGTCATACGCGCCAAGAGCATAGAGTTGTAACTGTGGATTGTTTTCCGCGGATACAGGTACACCCTTACCATACTTAAGATCAATGATGTGCATTGTATCACCAGAGATAATAATGCAGTCCGCTGTACCAAAGCCGTCCGGCACCCACGCACCAAAGTTAACGCGCTTTTCTAATGCCACAAACGGGCTATTACAGCCAATAGCCACAGACTTTACATAGTCCACATAGGTTTCTACATAACCGTCCATCTCTTTTTGATACAGCGGCTTGCCTTCCCAGGTTGCGTTGTCAATGATCTCTTTTCGCAGCTTGTCATATTTCTTCGGGCCAATGCCTTTGACAAAGTATTTGCGTAATGCCAACTCTGCCAGAGAGTGAGCAAGCGTGCCCTCAGCAGCATAGCTGGACGCTGTGTCCGGCATCGTGCTTGCCATGTTGGCCGATGGTGGACAAGCCATCCACCGAGCTGCTGAGGATGCACTCAGCTTTGCGTGCGCCCGTTCCTCACTCATACCGATACCCCCAAATTTTGGAGCTTAGTAACAAAATCGCTGTACATTGACTTATCAAGGTCATGGAGCGATACAGCGCCATAGCTGGCCAACAATTCTTGCAGCATTTGCGGCCCCTCTGGCTGATCCATGAGTGGCGCCAATGCTTGTGCCAACTCATCTTTGGTATATTGTTTGGCTGGCTGCTGAACAGGTTGGGTGATGGTCTGTGAAACTGGTTGAGGTGCAGATAGCGTCTGCTGCACAGCGTTGTTAAGCGTCTGTGCTACTTGCTTAACGCCATCTTCCTTCACAGTAGGTTTGCCGCCCAAAAATGCAATCAGTTCTTCTTTTGTGTCAAAGGTCATTTTTAATTCATAACTCATATATTTTCCTCCTAAAATGTGTTATACTCTTGTTGGTTGTTTTATTTGCCGCTTAACGCATGGCCGTGCGTTTGGCGGCTTTTTTTATTTGCCCACAATACGCATCACCGCCTTTCTGGCTTTCTGACTTTACGTCTCTTATGCTTATCCATTGGCTCTACTACCCAATAAGTCGTAAACGACAAAGATAAGCAAAAAAGAATACTTAACAGGTTTTTCAAATCGCCATATGAGACTATCGCTAAAACGGCGATGTCCAAGGTGATAATCATAAGCAACAGCCCTATCAAAAAACTGGCAAATTTAGCAGTCATCATTACTCACCTTCCTTTTTTCTTCCCAAGATAAAAACTCCCTTGCTGCACTTTCTCTTGAGCCCCACAGAGCTTGGATGATGATGTCCGTCATCTCATCTTGTGTCACATACTGTGGCTTTAGTTCAATGATTAGTGGTCGCCGACTTTTACTGGCCATCTAAATCATCCCCCATTTCATACACTTCGATGACGCCATTTTTCTCTGCTTGAATTTTTATGACTTTAGCTTGACCATCTGCGATGAAATCGGTCTGGCTAAACGTAATAGCAAAATGTGGCGCACCATACTCGCCAACCAACGTACTAAATAGCCGCTGGCGTAACGCTCTTGCTTCTTCAACACTTGATGCCTCGTTATTCGTTATAGGCGTTAACTAATGCTTTTGTTAATTCCTTCATAAATCATCACCTCAGTTCATATTCACGTTTACGATTCGATTCAATACAAACCTCGAATTTTCCAAAGCTAACATTGATTTTTCGCCAATGTTTACGCTCATGCGCTTTCTTCTCGCCAATAATGTTTGATTTAATAACGTTAAATGCATTTGTAAGACTATCTATCATTGCTGTGTTTCTCATTTTGATTAACCTCCTCAAATTCTCCACTTAACACCAGCGCCATCGCCTCAATCGTGATGATTTTGACCGTGGTCTCCAGCTCGTTCCATGGAATGTCGCTCTTTCTGTCCTTGCGCTGTCCGGCGGTCTTCTGCATCATCATTTTTCGCAGTCTTAGGCACGCTTCCTTGAGTGCCGGATAGTTTGCACGTTGACCGCCCATTTCCATGAAGTGCCACATCATATCAAAGCCATCGTCAACAAAGCGCCCTGCTTGCATCTTGCTCATGAATACTCACCACTTTCATACGCCATCCGTGTTATCAATTCCCGATAGCGCCTAGCGAACGTGGTAACGCTCATGCCGCACATCTCAGCGCCTTTCTTTTGCGTGATAAGCCCACACTGGACCATTAGCGCGGTAGGTTTGAAGTTCTTTGGCAACGGTTGGCGCTCCGGTTTCTTGAGGTTGTACTCTGGCTTTTTCTTTGGCTTTGTTGACGTTTCCTTATTCTTGCCTGACTTTGCCTTTGCGTGTTTGTTTTGGATACTCGCAGCGTACCCAGAGGACTGAAAGCCCATCTTTTTCGCCCGATAGCGAAACGTTGATAACGACATACCAAGTTGTTCAGCCGCTTCTGTACCCGTCAGCTCTCCCGCCTGCCATTGCTCCGCGATTTCCACGAAATTCTCAGGCACTTCGCCAGATGGCCGCCCAAACTTTACACCTCTCGCCTTTGCCGCTGTAATGCCCTCTGCCTGACGTTGGCGGATGTTGTTGCGCTCGTTTTCAGCAACAAAGCTAAGCACCTGCAAGACAATGTCTGACAAGAAGGTGCCAAGGAGATCTTTACCGCGGCGCGTATCCAAAAGCGGCATATCCAACACCACCACATCTGCGCCAATTTCCTTAGTCAACATACGCCACTGCTCGATGATCTCATCATAGTTGCGCCCGAGGCGGTCAATACTCTTGATGTAGAGCAGATCGTCCTTCTGCAAGGCCGCAACAAGCGCCTGATACGCGGGCCGCTCGAAATCCTTGCCGCTCTGCTTATCCAGATACAGGTGCTCATCTGCTACCCCTACCTCATGTAAGGCAATGAGCTGGCGGTCTTCGTTTTGCTCTCGCGTGCTCACACGAGCATAGCCGTATACCATGCTTTCACCGCCCTCCTTAAAATCCACAATCAGTACGGTTTAACCGTATTTTCAAGCAAAAAAAATTAAATTGTCATAATCAATAGCGTACAACTTTTCTATTTTTTTTAACATAAGTACATCTGGAAAACTTTTTCCTTTCTCATAATTCGCAAGTGTTTCTGTTGAAATTCCAAGTCTTTCGGCAGCTTTATTTTGCGTGAATCCAGCATTGATTCTAGCTGCTTTAAGAGTAATTTTTGGCACACGCATAACTTATCACATCCTTTCTGTGAAAAAGGATAGCATACGGTTTATCCGTTGTCAACGCATAAACCGTATTTTTTTACGGATTTTCTTTACATTTTTACGGATTTAGGGTAAAATATTACACATAGCAAAGAGAGGGAGGTATAAAAATGTCGAACAATCTTGGCAATAAAGAGATTATGGCTTCAAATATTAAGTATTATATGGAGCTTAACGGTGAAGATAGGAAAGATGTTTGTGATGCGCTAGGGTTTAAGTACACAACATTTACAGATTGGGTTAATGCCAATACCTATCCTCGTATAGATAAGATCGAGCTGATGGCTCTACATTGGGGTATTTCAAAAGCGGATTTGGTAGAGCCTAGAGGCGAGTTTAACAACCATGCAACTCGCGGCGTCCGCATTCCTGTACTTGGTAATGTTGCCGCAGGACTACCAATATCAGCAATTCAAGAAATAATTGATTGGGAAGAAATTCCTGAAAAATGGGCCAATACTGGCGAATATTTTGGCCTTAAAATAAAGGGAAATAGTATGGAGCCAAGAATCTTTGACGGCGATACAGTAATTGTAAAAAAACAGGATACTGCTGATTCTGGAAATATCGTAATTGCTCAAGTAAATGGTGATGAGGCACTTTGTAAAAGGTTAAAAAGGCAAGATTCTGGAATAATTTTGCAATCACTCAATCCAGATGCGCCAACGTTCTTTTATACCAATCAAGAAGTTGAAGACAAACCGGTCACTATTATCGGCCGTGTTGTTGAGGTTAGAGCAAAACTGTAAATAAAAACGGTCTGCTCAATGTGCAGGCCAGGTCTGTTTTTTATAAAAATGGGGGAAAAACTATGATTAAGAGAAAACTTTTAGCAGGCGTCCTCTCTATTGGTCTTTTAACAGTTAGTGTCACACCTGCTCTGGCGGAAGATTTTAATGCACCTGGGTCACCATATATTAAAACGGAATTACCTATAACCATCCAGGTTGACGGTAGTTGGCTGCCAACTGATACTGCACCTATTATTGAAAACGGCCGCACGCTTGTCCCTCTACGCGCTGCGGGTGAAGCGATCGGTGCAGAGATTACTTGGGATCAGGCATCACGCACCGCAACAGCGGTTAAGGACGACCTAACAGTTAAGTTTTCTGTTGGTAGCAACAGCTATACTGTAAATGGATACACTTATACTACAGATGTGCCACCACAAATGAATGGATGGCGTACCATGTTACCTATTCGCGCTTTTGGTGATGCCTTTGGTGTTGGTGTAAGCTGGGATAACTCTATTCGCAATGTTGATATTGACACGCCTGCACCTGACGCTCCTGAACCAATGTACCCAAACGGTAGCGATCCAGAATATGTGCAATTACTATTAAAATATTATGTTCCTAAAGATCAAAACAAACCTCTAAACGGGACATATTTCAACAGCCGCACTACGGATTTAACTACCTTTGATTGGGAGATGAGTGCCATTTCAATTTCTCAGGCCGATGATGGCACGTTAAGAACAGCCATCATGGATGATGTTTTTCATCAAGGAAGGTCTACCGGAGAAATTGCGCTTTATGTCGATGATGGCAGCACATTAACGAAAACCGAAAACGGATTTAGTGTTGAAGTTGGTCCTGGTCCAGATTATATTTGTGGTAATCATCTTATGCAGCTTAACCACATGATTCGCCACTATACCATTGAAAATGACAGTCTTATCTACACCCATGTAACAGATGAATCCGGTGGTAGATTTTATGTCAAAGGAAATAACTTTAAATTACATCAAATTTCACACTCATAACAAAAAAGAGCCCCGCCCTGCTACCAACAGGACGAGGCCCTACTAAGGAGATGTGATTACTCCATAGCTCACAACTATTAGTATATCACACCTCCTTAGTTTAGTGCACCCTAAATTAGGAGGTTTTATTATGTCAAGCGTAAAAATTGACCCATTAGTAATGGAACAGTATGGCGATATTATCAATCTCTCTCGCCCAACGTCTAAAGTGTATCCTAAAATGCCGCCATCAAAACGTGCTGCACAGTTTGCCGCAGTAACAATGGTCAAACTCGGTGACTTGGATGTTCCAGAAGTAGCTGACTATGGTTCGTGGGACGAATGGTATGGCGACCAGACAGATGTTTGGTGTGATTAAGGAGGTGATAAAAATGGCTTTAACATATGCGGTGGCTTATGCAAGATTTTCCAGCGACAACCAACGTGAAGAATCCATTGACGCACAGTTGCGCGCGATTAGAGAGTATTGTGGTCAAAAAAATTATGTCCTTGTGGACACTTATGTTGACGAAGCCGAATCTGCTATGACTGATGACCGCCCATCTTTTTTGCGAATGATTAAAGATGCTGAACAAGCAAACTGGACGGTTATACTTGTCCATAAATTAGATCGCTTCTCGCGCAATCGTTATGACAGTGCCATATACAAACGGAAGCTCAAAGAGTGTGGTGTACATATCGAATCCGTGCTTGAACATCTCGATGATAGCCCTGAATCTGTTATACTTGAATCCGTCCTTGAGGGTATGGCCGAGTATTACAGCCTTAACTTAGGGCGTGAGGTTAAGAAAGGGCATCATGAGAATGCACTCAAATGTATGCACAATGGTGGCCCACCACCTTTCGGTTTTGCGGTTGCGCCAGACGGTGCTTATATCATCAATGAACATGAAGCCGAAGCTATCCGAAAACTTTTTACCATGGTTACTCACGGTTACACCTTACAACAAATATCTGACGAGTTAGCAAAAGAGGGCTATTATCGGCGTAATGGCAAACCTTTTTCTTTAACGTCTTTGTCCCGTATGTTACATAACGAAAAGTACATTGGAACATATATCTTTAACCAACGCCGTGAGATAAAACGTAATGGCAAGCGCATTCAGATACCGAATCCACAGGAAGAAATTATCAAAATTGAAGGCGGTATGCCGGTAATCGTGTCACGCGAACAATATAACGAGGTGCAACGAATTATGAAAAGGCGAACAAAAATGAGTGATAAGGTTTCCAGACGTGCAAAAGAAATTTATCTCCTGCAAGGGCTGCTAGTCTGTGGAAACTGTGGCCGATCAATGGTTGGTATACGGCGTACGGACTATCGCTATAACAAAATTCGCACTGTTTACGAGTGCAACGGACGGCGCAAAAGCGATACAAATTGTAAAATGCGCCCCATTGATAGAGACTACGTTGAAAATATAGTAATCGACTATGTAGAACAAAATCTGCTCTCTGAGGAAGCTATTGAAAAAGTTAAAATTGCAGTTACCGAAGCGCTAGATGAAATGAAATCTCATATACCAGATAATATGGATGCGCTACTAAAAGAGTTAAAAGATACTAAAGCCGCTCAAAGCAAACTCATAGATGCAATTATGAATGGTATTGATATTCCAGCCATTAAAGAAAAGATAGCAGAACTTGAGGACAAAAAAAATACACTTGCCGTGAGAATCGAACATCTCGAAGCCCAACAACAAGCCGTCAGTGTGGCGCGCGGTTTTAGCATGGACGAATATCTTAGCGAATATCGAAATATCCGTCTACAACCAAGACCGCGCCAAAAAGAAATATTAAATAAGTTTGTAAATCGAGTAATAATCTACGATAATGATACTGATGGAGACAAAATGGAGCTTGAATTGAAAGTGCCCGAATCAACAGTGATGTTACCATCTGGGTACACTGTTACTAGCGACTCACTCCGTATGGAGTGAGACATGGTGTCCAAGATGCGTAATTTACCAGCTAAATTTCAATCCACTCACTCCGTATGGAGTGAGACTGTCTATCACTCCTTAATTTTCAAGTGTCAGCCGATTTCAATCCACTCACTCCGTATGGAGTGAGACCCGTAGCCGCCGCACCCGTAACTGTTCCACTCGATATTTCAATCCACTCACTCCGTATGGAGTGAGACTGGATAGCTCTGCTTTGGCAGCCAAAACGACAGCATTTCAATCCACTCACTCCGTATGGAGTGAGACTGCGCTTGCCAATTTCAGCTGCCACAGCACTCGTAATTTCAATCCACTCACTCCGTATGGAGTGAGACCCCATCGCTGCCAACAACAATGCTGTTCAGCGTTTATTTCAATCCACTCACTCCGTATGGAGTGAGACGCGCTGCAAGAGCACAGCCACGTCTTGACCGGCTTATTTCAATCCACTCACTCCGTATGGAGTGAGACCTCGCTTTTCGATTTCTTCCGCTGGGTCATCCACATTTCAATCCACTCACTCCGTATGGAGTGAGACTCTCATCAAGGAGTTGATCTATATGGCCATCTCAATTTCAATCCACTCACTCCGTATGGAGTGAGACGTCAAAAAAACATCAATTTTTTATAAAACAGCAAACAAAACTATTGATAAAAATATATTTCAAAGACATCCACTTGCATTTATAAAATTTCGTCCCAATTAAACATCAACGTTTACATTATATTTTTTGTGCGAACCTTACGAGCTTTTCATGTATGCTGAAGGTTCGCACTAACCAAGCACAGTTGATCTATGCTTCCAAATATGACAATTCTTTATTCAAAACCAAACCAATTTGCTCATCATAAGCATCCTCTGATAAAACAAAAACGCCATGAACATCATTTAGTAAATACTCTAACGCACGTTTCTGCTGTTCATAAATCGATATTGTATAGGATTTCGCACGCTGCTGCCATTTTCTCATAAACGATACTGTTGGTTGCCATTCTTGTTCCAGTTCTTCAATCAATACTTTTCCATCACCATAAGGAACGACAATATCTGTTGTCGATTCATCGAATACCTGGAAAGATTTTCCAGCCAACGCGAAGGCTTGATTCAAGCAATACTTTCCATACATAGTTTCATCCAAATACTTACTATTGTCTGACAGCAGAGAATACAGGGTAACAGTTTCTTTTCCAATTTTAATATTGCCGTCCTGAATATTATTTCCTTCTGTCATGATATTTGTATAGAGTTTACGATAATACCAGCGAATGGCTTGGTCACTGCTCAAACTATGTCCATATTTTTCAGGTGATTTTTTGTATTGTGCTAAAAGCGACAGCATTGCCTCTTTGCCACGTTTAATATCTTTCAATAATCCCAATTGTTCGTCTGCACACTGAATGACGTATACAGGTACCGGTTCTTTACTTTCTCCGTGACGATTGCATCTTCCCGCTGATTGTATGATGGAATCCAAACCTGCCGCAAGACGAATCACACAATTAAAAGATATATCAACACCTGCCTCAATAACTTGAGTGGCTACGCAAATAATTTTTTCATGCCTATGCTTTAACAAAACCTCTAAAGATGCTAATTTTTCTTTGCGATGTGCCATACACATACTTGCCGATAAGTGAAAAATATGTTCTGCCTTATCTTTTAGGACATGAAAAAGGTATTCAGCTTCTTTTTTTGTATTACAAATAATCAACAAACTATCTGTTTCATTAAGTAATTCAACTGCAAAATCCGGTATATCAGCTAAGGTCATTCTACCTGCATCAGTAATAACCGTTCTCTCAAAAGCAGACCATAGGGACGAACTATACGGAACAACATCTTTCACACAATCCAGCATAGGATGCTTTGTTTCTTCAAAACAAGGCTGTGTGGCTGAACACAACAGAAAAGTCGTTCCGCAAACTGTCGAAAGGAAATTCACCATCGAATTAAACAAGGATAATTTATCGTTTGGAACCGATTGCACCTCATCAAGCACAATCACAGCATTCGTCAGTGTATGAAAACGTCTAATAGATGTCGTCTTACCACTAAACATGGTCTGTAACAACTGCACCATCGTAGTAATAATAATCGGTTCTTCCCATCTTTCTGCCGCCAGCCCCCACTCTTTCAAATCATCGCTATTTTCCAGTGAATCTACAACATTAGAATGATGTTCCAATATGATGCTATCATCACCAACATAATCACGGATCGCCTTGGCATTCTGATCAATAATCGTCAACAGAGGTGCGACAAAAATAATCCGTTTGCAGTTCCATTTCTTTGCGTGTGCTAAAGCAAAGCGCAAAGCGCTCAACGTCTTTCCACTACCCGTAGGTACATTAAGACGAAAAATCCCCTTCTCATGCTCAGCAGCCAGACGACATTGATTAGAAATAGCCATGCGCGCTTTATCAATAGCCGTTTCTTGCGCCTTTTCGCTTAATTTGTTCTCCATATACGATAAGCGTTCTTGCCACAATGTTGTGCGAGATTCCCAATTGTCAGAGAACACTACGCCCTCCATAAACTCAGCTGTATCCCTACGATCCCCAGCTATTACCGCCGATAGTACAAGACGCACTAAAATCCCTAGATAAAATTTAAATTCTTCTTGATGAAAACCATCATTTCTCTTCGACACTGTCAATAAACGCTCATAAACGACCGATAATTCTTCATGCGCTTCTCGAAATCGTTGCCTCAACGCTTCTTCGTCCAAACACTCGGAAAGAAAATTGTGACAACTCTCTTCATAAAAAATTCCTTCTTTTGTCTGGCGATAATCAAACCCCATCACATGATCCATATTCACGCAATCAAACAATCCATGATGTGCACCTACAGCATAAGCCAAAATTTCTGCCGTCAAGTCCTCATAACTTTCTACTCGATCGCCATGAAATTTTTCCAACAATAAACGACATCCCGCAAACGAGTGATTAACAGAACCACGCTTACTATCATCACCATCTTCAAGATATTTTTGAAATGTCTCTTTATATTTCCCCATATCATGAAGCAAACCAACTAAATCCCCCGTATATTTCATAACTATCGTTTCAAGACATTCACTAGCATATTTAGCTGTATTTCTATTATGCTCCTCTAATAATTGATACTCTATACCCTTATTTTCATTCTTACTCTTATGAGCAAAATATATCATAACAACCACCTTCCCTTGATTTCTATTAAAGGGTTTTATATAATATTATTAACAAAAAAATCTATGAGCATTAATCAGTTCCCATAGATTCTTTGTTTTAAGATTTTGTTAAGCTCCTACTTTCAATACACTCGCCCCATAAATAGGGGCGAGACACGATAAACCTAGAATACCCTTTAATATTTTCAATCCACTTATTGTAATAAAAGTTCTACTTTTATTACAATAAGACATTTGTAATTATAGCATTTTCGAATCTTGCGGATAAGTTTATAAATCAAGACTTCTGTCGAAAGGCTTAACAGAAGCCTTGATAAATTCTAGAATCTTATCTATATATTACAGTTTGAAGTAGTTGACGCCGTTTTCAAAGATTGGCTGGATCTTATTGCCAGGGATGTTTTTGGCAATGTTTTGGCCAACACGTTCGCTGTGGCCCATTTTACCAAGGATGCGGCCATCTGGGCTGGTGAGGCCTTCGATGGCGGCATAGGAGCCGTTGATGTTATATGGCATATCAAGGCGAACGTCGCCTGCCATGTCCACATACTGGGTGATGACTTGTCCCTGTGCAAAGAGGCGGTTTAAGGTGTCTTCACCAGCCACGAAGCGGCCTTCGCCGTGAGAGAACGGAATTTGGTAGGTGGTGCCAACGTCCATGCCAGCGAGCCATGGCGACTGGTTGCTCACAAGTTTGGTGAGAGCGTATTTTGACTGGTGACGCCCAATGGTGTTGAAGGTGAGGGTGCAGTCGTTGTCGGTTGGGTCGATGATTTTGCCGTATGGCAATAGCCCAAGTTTCACCAAGGCCTGGAAGCCGTTACAGATGCCGAGCATGAGGCCATCTTGCACGCTGAGCAGTTTTTCGATGGCTTCTTTTAAGCGTTCGTTGCGGAAGAAAGCAGCGATGTATTTGCCGGAGCCATCCGGTTCGTCCCCGAAGGAGAAACCGCCCGGAAGTACGAGCATCTGTGCATCGGCGAGTGCTTTTTCCATGGCGTCGATAGAAGCCTTGAGGCGTTCAGCGGTGAGGTTACCAATGACGATTGGCTGCACTTTCGCACCGGCACGCTCAAGAATACGTGCAGTGTCGTATTCACAGTTGGTGCCTGGGAACACAGCGAGCACCGCTTTTGGTGCGCCGTCCAGTTTGCCGCCAAAGCGATAGATGCTCTTTTCACTTGCTGCCTGCGCGGTATGTGCACTGCCCTGGTAGTCGTTTTCAGCGGTGGTTGGATAGGTGCTTTCCAAGGTGCCCTGGTAGGAGGCATCGAGCACACTCATGTCGATGGTAACATCCGGCCAGCTAAAGGTGAAAGCGGTGGAGACGACACCGAGCAGGGTGGTGTCAAGGTCAAGGTCATCACACACTTCAAGCACAAGAGTGCCAACGGCTGGCTGGAAGAGAGCGTCAAAATCAACGTCTTTTGAGAAGGTGACACCGTAGCGGTTACCGATGGCCATTTTGTACAAGCCTTCGATGATGCCGCCCTGGCCAACGCTCCATGCGGAGACAATTTTGCCGGCTTTGATGGCATCCTGAATGGCTGCGTAAAAATCTTTGAAGGCCTCACCGTCCACACGGCCATCGTCCTGGCGTTTAACGCTTACGCTGACAATTTTATTACCAGGCTGCTTGAATTCCGGACTGATGACACGATCAGCTTCGGAGATGGTGGTCGCAAAGCTGATGAGGGTTGGTGGCACGTCCATATCTTCAAAGGAGCCACTCATAGAGTCTTTACCGCCTATGGCTGGCAGCTCGAGATCACGCTGTGCAGCCAAAGCACCAAGCAAGGCTTTGAATGGCTGGCCCCAGCGTTCCGGCACGTTTTTGATGCTGTGGAAGTATTCCTGCATGGAGAGGTAAACATCGCTTGTGGCGGTGCCGGTGGCGATGAGTTTCATGATGGATTCAAGCACAGCATGGTACGCACCCCAGAATGGGTTGGCGCTCATGGCATCTGGCGAGAAACCGTAAGCGAACATACTGACGGTGTTGGTTTCTCCCTTGAGCACTGGAATTTTTGCCACCATGGTTTGAATTGGGGTGGCCTGATATTGTCCGCCCAGTGGGAAAAGAACAGTACCAGCACCAATGGTGGAATCGAACTGTTCCACAAGGCCAGCTTTGGAGCACACATTCAGGCTTGAAAGGTGTTCTTCCAGAGCTTGTAATTTATCTTGTGGCACGTCGCGCTTGATGTTTTTCTGTGCATCTTTAGTTGCAACGACAGTTGCTTTTTTGCTTGCACCAGCAGAATCCAGGAAGGTGCGGGCAAGGTCCACAATGTGCTGGCCACGGTATTCAATCACCATGCGGCCTGTATCAGTCACGTCCGCAACGTTTGTGCATTCCAGATTTTCTTCGTAAGCCATGGCCTGGAAGGCTTCCCAGTTTTCTTTTGCAATCACGCAAGCCATACGTTCCTGGGATTCAGAGATGGCAAGCTCCGTGCCCGTGAGGCCTTCATATTTCTTCGGTACGCGGTCAAGATAGATATGCAGGCTATCGGCCAATTCACCGATGGCCACCGACACCCCACCAGCACCGAAGTCGTTGCAGCGTTTAATCATACGAGCAATTTCTGGCCGACGGAACAAACGCTGAATCTTACGTTCCTCAACAGGATTCCCCTTCTGCACTTCTGCACCGGAGGTTTCCAATGAATCCACGTTTTGTTTCTTAGAAGAACCAGTAGCACCGCCACAGCCGTCACGGCCAGTTTTGCCGCCAAGGAGCACGACAATATCGCCTGATTCCGGACGTTTACGCACAATATTTTCAGCAGGTGCCGCAGCCACAACCGCGCCCACTTCCATGCGCTTGGCTTCGTAGCCTGGATGGTACACCTCATCCACAATACCGGTGGCCATGCCAATCTGGTTGCCGTAGGAAGAAAAACCTTTGGCAGCCAACGAACAGATCTTGCGCTGAGGCAATTTGCCCTTTAAGGTATCGGCTGTGGCTTTGCGTGGATCGGCAGCCCCCGTCACACGCATACTCTGATACACATAACTGCGTCCACTCAGCGGATCACGAATAGCCCCACCCAAGCAGGTCGCAGCACCACCAAACGGTTCAATTTCCGTTGGGTGGTTGTGGGTTTCGTTTTTGAACATATAAATCCATGGTTCTTTGACACCATCAATGTCCACATCCGTCTTAATGCTGCACGCATTGATCTCTTCGCTTTCATCGAGATTACGTACAAGACCATGTTTCTTCAAATATTTTGTAGAGATGGTGCCTAAATCCATCAGCGAAATTGGTGGCCATTTTTCACGTTCAGCATATACATCGTCACGCAGAGCCAAATATTCATTGTACACCTTTTCCACCATCTCATCTTCGATGGTGACATCGGTAATCACGGTGTTAAAAGTCGTATGGCGGCAATGGTCGGACCAATAGGTATCCAACACTTTCAGCTCTGTTTCTGTTGGATTGCGGCCTTCTTCTACAAAATAGCTTTGCAAAAAGGCGAGGTCATCCACATCCATAGAGAGACCATAAGCGTTAATAATACTTGCCAAGCCTTCTCTATCCGCTTCAAGCAACCCTTCAACCGATGGCACGGTATCAGCAGCCGGTTCTGGCTGCTCAAACGCCTCTGGTTTTTCAAGTGCAGCCAAACGCGCCTCCACAGGGTTCACCAGATACCGCTCAATATCAGCCACTTGTTCTGCGCTTAACTGCCCTGTCAACACATAAACGAGTGCCGTTTTTACCACAGGTTTCTCACCTGTTACCACTTCAATGCACTGCGCGCAAGAATCGGCGCGCTGGTCATACTGACCAGGCAGTGGTTCCACAGCAAGAATGGTTTTATCTGCATAGGCTTCCGGCAGAACCTCCGTGTAGACAACGTCCACACGAGGTTCCGAAAGCACCAAGTTGCAAATTTTTTCTGTATCAAGCGCAGTGTGCATATCCAAATCGTAACGGCGGATGATCTGAACATCTTCAAGCGCATCCAGACCAAGATCTCGGCGCAAAGACTGCAAAAGCGCTGCATTTTCTTCACGAAACGCTTCTTTACGCTCTACAAAAAAGCGTTTAATATCGCTCATCTTACACTCCCCTTATTTCAATGCACGGGCACCAATGTCACGACGGAACTGCATATGGTCAAAGTGAATCTTTTCCACAGCCGCATAAGCTTTGTCGATAGCACCTTTGATGGTTGCGTCCTTTGCCGTCACACCAAGCACGCGCCCGCCATTTGTTACAATCTGGCCATCTTTTTCCGCAGTGCCGGCATGGAAAACAATGGCTTCGTCTGCTGTCACATCGTCCAAACCATAGATTGGCACACCCTTTTCAGAGCTTTGTGGATAACCGCCGGAAGCCATCACCACACAAACAGCCGCTTCATCGTACCATTCCAGGGTAGCCTCATCCAACGTGCCGTTGATGCAAGCCATAAAAAGCTCCACAATGTCAGACTTCATACGCACCATAATTGGCTGTGTTTCCGGATCACCAAAACGCACATTGTATTCCAACACGCGTGGCCCTTTTTCAGTCAGCATAAGCCCCGTGTAAAGAATACCGGTAAAAGGCGTCCCTTCGGCTGCCATGGCGGCAATCGTTGGCGCAATGATGGTCTCGTTGACCAGAGCCGAAAATTCCTCGGTGTAAACCGGTGCCGGAGAATATGCACCCATGCCACCGGTATTTGGCCCTTTATCACCATCAAAGATGCGTTTGTGATCCTGTGCCGACACCATTGGCAAAACGTGGGTGCCATCAGCGAACGCCAACACGCTCACCTCTGGCCCTTCCATATACTCTTCCACGACGATTTTTGCGCTGGCATCACCAAAAGCGTGACCAGAAAGCATATCATCAATGGCTTGATCCGCTTCTTCACGGGTCATGCAAATGATAACACCCTTACCGGCAGCCAAGCCATCAGCCTTCACCACGCATGGCACACCGATCTCATCAACAAACGCCTTGGCCTTCTCCACATCGGTAAAAGTATCAAACGCAGCCGTAGGAATGTTATATTTCTTCATCAGTTCCTTGGAGAATGCCTTGCTGCCTTCGAGCTTCGCCGCAGCCTTGTTCGGTCCAAAGCAAGCCAGCCCAGCTTCCTGGAACGCATCCACCACACCCAGCGTGAGTGGCAGCTCCGGCCCAACAACCGTCAGGTCGATGCCTTCGCCCTTGGCAAAGTCTACAAGCATCGGAATATCGTCCACCTTGATATTGACCAACGTAGCCACATCCGTCATACCAGGATTGCCCGGTGCCGCATAAACCTCTGCGCCGAGATGTTGTGCAAGCTTCCAGCAGAGTGCGTGTTCACGACCACCGCTGCCAATGACTAAAATCTTCATAGCTTCTTCCTTTCTTAGTGCTTAAAGTGACGAACGCCAGTAAAGACCATGGCAATGCCAAACTTGTTGCAAGCATCAATGACTTCCTGGTCACGAATGCTTCCGCCCGGTTGAATGATGGCTGCAATGCCTGCTTTAGCAGCCACTTCAATGTTGTCTGCAAATGGGAAGAACGCATCAGAAGCCAGCACAGCCCCTTTGGCTTTGTCGCCGGCGTGCTTCAGGGCAATATCACAGGAACCCACGCGGTTCATCTGACCAGCGCCCACCCCGATCGATACACCATCTTTAGCAACAACAATAGCGTTGCTCTTCACATGCTTCACCACATTCCAAGCGAAAACGAGGTCATCTAAAAGTGCTGGGTCAGGCTTGGTTTCCGTGACCACTTCCAAAGCATTTACATCCAGATGATGCACGTCACGTTCCTGAACAAGGAAACCGCCGCTGATGGTTTCAATCCAAGGTGTTGTCACCTGACCAGTGGCATGGGTATCCAAAATACGCAGCTTTTCTTTCTTATGCAGCACATCCACAACGCCATCTTCATAACCAGGTGCAATCACGGCTTCAAAGAACGTCTTGATGATCTCTTCAGCCGTTTCTTTGTCCAACACACGGTTGAATGCAATGATGCCACCATAGGACGACATTGGGTCTGCTTCGTGGGCTTTAGTGAATGCTTCCAACACTGTTTCACCAACAGCAAAGCCACATGGATTGGTATGCTTGATGATGGCACAAGCTGGTTTATCGGTAAATTCGTTCACCATCTGCCAAGCAGCATCGGTATCAACAATATTGTTATAAGAAAGTTCCTTACCGCCAAGCTGTTCAGCACCAGCCAGTGTGCCGGCTTTGTGCGTATTGATATAGAAAGCTGCTTTTTGATGAGGGTTTTCCCCGTAACGCAGCTCTTGTTTGAGACGTCCGCCAAAACTGTAAGATGGCTCAAAAACGCTGTCAGCAAACTGGCTCACCATATATTGGCTGATGGCCGCATCATAACGTGCTGTCATTTCAAAAGCACGCATCGCCAAACGTTGACGCTGAGCAAGCGTGATACCTTCATCACTCTTCAGTGCAGCAATCACCTCATCATACTGAGCAGGGTCCACAACGATAGACACACGTTCATGGTTTTTCGCTGCCGCACGCACCATAGTAGGGCCACCAATATCGATATTTTCAATAGCAGTTTGCTGGCTGACGCCTTCCTTTGCAATCGTTTCCTCGAAAGGATAGAGATTAATGACCACCAAATCAATTGGGGCAATGTTCATTTCCTTCAAGGTATTCATATGTTCTTCAGTGCCACGTGCCAAAATGCCTGCATGAATGATTGGATGCAACGTTTTCACACGGCCATCGAGAATTTCCGGGAATTTTGTAACGTCACTCACTTCCACTACCGGAACATCCGCTTCGCGTAAAGTGCGTGCCGTACCGCCCGTGGACAGGATTTCATAGTCCAGCTCCACCAACGCTTTGGCAAAATCCACCAGACCAGTTTTATCAGAAACGCTCATCAATGCTCTTTTCACGTTACCACCCCTACTTTTTGATTTTTACACAACGGTTTTCTAAAGTAATTTTATTGTCAGCGATTAACTGCAAACAAACAGAATAAATCTGATGTTCCTGCACCAAAATACGCGCTGAAAGACTTTCTTCATCATCATCGTCCATCACCGGCACCGGTACCTGAGCGATGATTGGGCCATGATCCAATTCTGCGTCCACAAAGTGCACCGTACAACCGCTCACCTTTACGCCATATTCCACCGCCTGACGCTGTGCGTGCAGCCCCGGAAACGATGGCAAAAGCGCCGGATGAATATTCACCACTGGACATCCCACATTCGTTAAGAACTCTTCGCCGAGGATTTTCATATAACCAGCCAGCACCACCAAATTACATGGCACCTTCTGCACCTCAGCCAATACCGCTTTTTCATAGTCGCTGCGGTTGGCAAAAGTCGAAGCATCCACACAAACGTGAGCAATGCCCTTTTCTTTTGCATAGTCCAGCACCTTTGCTTCTGGTTTATCCGATAAAAGGAGGGATACCTCAACATTTGTCAGCGCACCGGATTCAATGTTTTCAACAATGGCCTTAAAATTAGAACCACGCCCTGAGGCAAAAACTACAATTTTCAAAACGGTTCCTTCCCTTCTTAATGGATGACAACATGGCCATCGCCTTCGGTAATTTCACCAATGCGATAGAAGGTTTCGTTCTGTGCTGTCAAAGCATCTTCAACAGATGCCGCTTGATCTTTATCTACAATAATGACAAACCCAATTCCCATATTAAAGGTTTTGTACAGCTCTGCATCATCCAAATTGCCAGCTTTAGCTAATGCATCAAAAATTGCAGGTCTTGGCCATGCTGTGCGGTCAAATTCTGCATTCACATTCTTTGGCAATACACGTGGCACATTTTCCAAAAGGCCACCGCCAGTGATATGCGCCATACCAAGAATCGCATCTGGGCAAGCGTCCAACAAAGCCAGCACACTCTTCACATAAATCTTCGTTGGCGCCAACATCACTTCGCCAACACTCTTGCCAGTGTCCTGGAACGGATCAGTCAAGGCATATCCTTCCACCTCAAGCATCAACTTGCGTGCTAATGAGAAACCATTGGAATGCAGCCCCGTAGATGGCAAACCAAAAATCACATCACCAGGCTTAATCTTTGAGCCATCAATGATCTTATCACGATCAACCACACCCACACAGAATCCTGCCACATCATATTCACCCACTTGGTAGAATCCTGGCATTTCTGCTGTTTCGCCACCAACCAGCGCACAGTTGGCCTGTACACAACCATCAGCCACACCTTTAACAACCTGTGCCAGTTGTTCCGGTTCAAGCTTGCCGAGCGCCACATAATCCAAGAAGAACAAAGGTTCTGCACCACTCACAAGAATATCATTGACACACATAGCCACTGCATCAATGCCAATGGTATCGTGCTTATTCATGTCAAAAGCCAATTTCAGCTTCGTGCCAACGCCATCGGTGCCGCTCACCAATACCGGATTGGCATATTTGCTCTTATCAAACGCAAAAAGGCCACCAAAGCCGCCAAGCCCACCAATCACTTCCGGACGCTGAGTTTGTTTTACATAAGGCTTAATGAGCTCTACAGACGCATTGCCAGCATCAATATCAACACCGGCATCTTTATACGTAATTGTTTTCTTTTCCACAGGTTTTCCTCCTATGCTTACTTCTTCTTCCATTCAGGATAACCGACGCAATAATCGCCATTCAGGCAAGCCGCACAGTAAACATCATCACCGCCAACAGCTTCATACAACCCCTCGAGGCTAAGATAATGCAAGCTGTCTGCGTCAATGTATTCACGAATTTCTTCAAGAGTATTGTTTGCCGCAATCAGTTTGTCACGCTCTGCCGTGTCAATACCATAGTAGCATGGATAAAGCACCGGCGGACAAGTGATGAGCATATGTACTTCCGCCGCACCACGTTCACGCAAAAGTGCCACCAGACGCTTACTGGTTGTACCACGAACAATTGAGTCGTCAACCACAGCAACCTTTTTGCCTTCGATTTCTTCACGAATCGGACTTAATTTCAACTTCACCATACGTTCTCGCATGGCCTGAGTAGGCTGAATAAAAGAACGTGCTGTATAACGGTTTTTCAAAATCCCCTGCGTAAACGGTTTTCCTGCCGCCTCTGCATAACCAATAGCAGCCGTAGTGCCAGAATCTGGCACTGGAATCACAATATCCACCCCAAGGTCACCGGTTTCACGCGCTAAAATAGCCCCCATACGGCGACGGGATTGGTTCACATTAATACCGTCAATAGTGCTATCTGGACGTGCGAAATACACATATTCAAAGATACAATGTGCCGTGCGATCTGCTTTTTGCACTGCCACAGAATGCACACCATCTTCATCAATCACAATGATTTCGCCAGCCTCAACATCACGCACAAATTCTGCGCCCACCGTATCCAACGAACAAGATTCAGACGCCACCACATAACCAGAACCATTTGGCAGCGCACCAATGCACAGTGGACGGTTGCCATAAGGATCGCGCGCTGCAAAGATTTTACCATCATTCACTGCCACCAATGCATAGGACCCTTCTAAATCCAGCATTGCCTTTTGCATCGCCACGTCCATACTATTTTCAGCATAACGTGCCAAAAGGTTACAAATAACCTCTGTATCGGTGGTCGTTTGAAAAAGCGAACCAGTCTTTGCCAATGAGTCTCTCAGTTTTTCAGTATTCGTTAGATTACCATTGTGCGCCAGCGCAAACTGTCCCTGATAATAATTGGCAACGATGGGCTGCGTATTCAATTCGCTTGATTCTCCAGTTGTCGCATAACGCACATGCCCAATGGCAAGGCTTCCAGGAAGCCCTGCCAAAATATCTTCATTAAAAACATCGTTGACGAGACCCAAACGCTTGTGGAAGCGAATCTTGCCTTCATTCCAAACGGCAAGGCCACAGCCCTCCTGACCACGATGCTGCAAAGCGAAGAGGCCCAAATAAGCAAGCTGTGCCACATCCATGCCAGGCGCACAGATTGCAAAAACGCCACACTCTTCGTGAAGCCCATCCTCAGTAATACAAGCCATAGTTGTTCTCCCCTTAGTTTGCGGATTAAAGGCCGATGTTTTTCAAACGGTTATACACTTCGATATAAGCTTCTTCAACACCGCCAAGGTCTCTTCTGAAACGGTCTTTATCCAATTTTTCCTGGGTGTCCTTATCCCAGAGACGGCAAGTGTCTGGAGAAATTTCATCAGCCAGAATGATCTTACCGTCTGGGGTGCGACCAAATTCGAGTTTGAAGTCAACCAAAGTCATGTTCGCCTTATCAAAAATACCCTTCAAAAGTTCGTTGATCTTAAACGCCTGTGCAATGATTTCATCAATTTCTTCATCGGTAGCAATACCCAGAGCCGTAGCATGATAACGGTTAATCATTGGATCGCCCAGATCATCGTTCTTGTAGGAGAATTCAAGGATAGGCTTTGGCAGCACTTCCCCTTCAGGACGGCCCACACGCTTTGCCAGAGAACCTGCAATCACGTTTCTGCAAATCACTTCAAGCAATACAATTTCAACACGCTTTACAAGCTGGTGTGTATCGTCGATATATTCAACAAGATGTGTTTCAACGCCATCTTTTTCCAGTTCTCTGAAAAGCATCGCGCTTACCTTATTATTAATCACACCCTTGCCTTCGATGGTACCACGTTTTTCACCATTAAATGCGGTAGCATCATCCTTATATTCAACCATATACAGTGCATCATCGCTGGTTTTGAATACTTTTTTCGCTTTACCTTCATATAATTGTTCCAATACTTCTACTGCCATAATTTTAGCCTCCTAAAAATGATATGATAATTGAGTAATGCTTAGTTTAAGCCACAACGTTCAAAAATTTCGTCAACGTGCTTGAGATGGTAATGATAATCAAACGCATCGTCCAAGTCTTCCTTGCTCAGCACACTGGTGATAGCAGGGTCTTCTTCCAACAGTGGACGGAATGGCTTCTGTTCGTCCCATGCGCGCGCTGTCTTTGGCTGTACCAAATCATACGCCTGTTCACGGCTCATGCCCTTATCAATAAGCTTGAGCATCACGTGCTGAGAATAAATAAGACCAAACGTTGCGCCCATGTTGCGAATCATGTTGTCAGGGAACACGGTCAGATCCTTCACAATCTTAGCGAAACGATTCAGCTGATAATCCAAAAGAATCGTTGCATCAGGCAAAATAATACGTTCTGCCGAAGAATGAGAAATATCACGTTCATGCCACAGCGCCACATTTTCGTAAGCCGTATGCATATAACCACGCAATACACGCGCGCAACCGCACATATTTTCCGAGCCAATTGGATTACGCTTGTGTGGCATCGCAGAAGAGCCCTTCTGCCCAGCTGCAAAATATTCTTCCACTTCACGCTGTTCCGTTTTCTGCAAGCCACGGATTTCCGTTGCAAAACGTTCCACTGAGGTAGCAATCAGTGCCATCACAGCCAGATATTCTGCGTGCAAATCACGAGGCAACACCTGCGTAGACACTTCCTGCGCACGAATACCGAGGTGCTCGCAAACATACGCTTCAACAGCAGGTGGCGTATTCGCAAACGTACCCACAGCGCCGGAAATCTTGCCCGCTTCTACAGCCTTTGAGGCGTGCTCGAAACGTTCAATGTTACGCTTCATTTCAGAATACCAGTTCAACAGCTTCAAACCAAACGTGGTTGGCTCAGCGTGCACACCATGCGTGCGCCCCATTTCAACCGTGTACTTATATTCTTTTGCCTTTTCGCCAATCACATCTGTCAACAGCTGCAAATCCTTTTTCAGAATTTCATTGGCTTGCTTCAACAAATAACCATAAGCAGTATCCACCACATCTGTGCTGGTCAGCCCATAATGCACCCATTTCTTTTCATCGCCCAGCGATTCAGAAACCGTGCGTGTGAACGCCACCACATCATGCTTCGTCTGCTTTTCAATCTCGTAAATACGTTCCACATCAAAGCGTGCATTCTTACGCAACGCTACTGTATCTTCCTTTGGCACCACACCAAGCTCTGCCCAGGCTTCTGCTGCCAAAATCTCTACTTCAAGCCAAGCAGCAAATTTGTTTTCTTCCGTCCAAATTTGCGCCATTTCTTCTCTACTATAACGACCGATCATAGCATACCTCCATTACTTTCCGCTTTGCGCCAACGTTTCTTGAATCTTTGCGTTTTTCTTTTGTACAGATTCCTTCATATTTTCCTTGTAAGCCACCATCTTTTCACGCAACGTATCATCTGCTGTTGCCAAAATTTGCACAGCCAAAAGGCCAGCATTTTTCGCACCATCAATGCCAACGGAAGCAACAGGAACCCCAGATGGCATCTGTACAATGGCATACAACGCATCTAAACCATTTAACGCCGTAGCATTGATTGGCACCCCGATGACTGGCAGCGTTGTCTTTGCTGCAATAACCCCTGGCAAATGAGCCGCTGCCCCAGCGCCAGCGATAATCACCTTAAGCCCACGTTCCACAGCCGTTTCTGCATATTCCAGCGTATCTTCCGGTGTGCGATGTGCGCTGGATACCTTCACTTCATAGCCCACGCCAAACTCTTCCAGAACGTCGACAGCCTTTTTCATCAACGGAAAATCCGAATCACTGCCCATGATAATTCCAACTTGTACACTCATTCTTCTTGCCTCCATTTTAGCCTTTTTCAAAAAATAAAAAGCCCAGGCGGATAGGTTCCCTTTCTTCATAAAGTGTAGGAAACCTACCCGCCTGGGCTTTTATCCCTTCGGTGTAGCAGCCAAGTGCCCATACCACTTGGTTGGATTGTTTCCACCCTAGGTATGCTTTCCCGCATGTTGACATATTCACATATATCCAATGACGGTCTCTATTTCTTTCTAAAAATGTGCCACATGGCACATAATACTACATTATTACTTTATCACAGCCAGCCTATAACGTCAACGTTCCAAGCACATTTTTGACACTCAAAACACATTCTCAAAATGTTCCACCACAGCCGACCTTCCTTCGCCAACCACTGTCACCACATCAAAACGGCACACATGGTTGCGATACGTTGGATGCTTGTGCAAAAACAGCTGCGCTGCCTGCCGTACATACGCCTGTTTGCGCGCATCAATCGTTTCCAGCGGATGACCATACAACGTATCGTGCTTGCTGCGAACCTCCGTGAAAACCAGCGTCTTATCCGGCGCAAGCGAAATACGGTCAATCTCGCCATGGCTTGTTCTGTAATTTCTCGCCACAATCTTGTGGCCTTTCTTACGCAGCAACTTTTCAGCGAGTGCCTCTCCGGCACGCCCATACGCCTGACGCTCTGCCATTAAAACAGACTGCTCACAACTTTGTTAATTTCTTTGCCATCAGCTCTACCAGACAACGCTGGCATCACCGTTTTCATAATCGCTCCTCTGTTCTTTGGATCAATAGCAATATCATTTTCTTCAAGAAGCTTCAACACTTCTTCTTTAATTTCATCGGCTGTTAATTGCTTTGGCATATACTGTTCCAGCACAGCAAGCTCCGCCTCAAGCTCTGCCACCTTTTCAGGGCGCCCCTTTGACATCTCAATGGCTTCTTTTACCTGCTTTACTTGCTTAGCAACAGCCTTTGCGCTGTCGGCTTCCGTAGGCTCCTGCCCAAGCTCCTTTTTAATATAAATAAGATCGGATAAAATATTGGTAATCACCTTATTCTTTAATTTATCCTTCTCCTTCAAGGCTACCATTTTTTCTTTTCTAAAATCATCATAAAGCATGATGCAAATCCTCCTTCAACAAAGTAAATACAATCTAATAAAGATACAAACATAAAAATGTAGAATTGCAGGCAATTCTACATCATAAACTCAATTATTTATTAACACCTGCTCGTTCTGAGGCTCCTCAGGCAGCGTCACAACCTTTTGCTTTTTTGTGAAAAAGAACGCTTTCACACCTTTTAACATCAACTGAAACGCCATTCCCACAAGTGTCACAGCTGGATACACCAACGCACATACGCCAAAAAGCGCCGCTTTCTTTGCTGGCTTTTCTTCCAACTTAAAGCCTGTGCCATGACAGTCCGGGCAAAAGCATTCCAGCTTTCTGCGGCGCATCTCACTAGCAGAAAGCACCGCTTTACCGCCGCAAGTTGGACATTTTTCGCTCTCCGTGGTGATCTCCTTAATTTCACGATAAATCACCCCGTAACCCTCGCAAACAGGGCACGTCACCTCATGCTGCACTTCGCGGCCATCTACCATCTGCACCCGAATCACACGGCCATTTCTGCAATCTGGATTGTCACAAGGGCGCTCCTCCACACGCTTCTTTGTCACCGTATGAGCAATCACACCTTTGCCTTTACACGTTGGGCAAGGCAAAAGCTCATCCTCACGACACCGCCCAGGTAAAACCCCTGCGCCGTGGCAAGTTTCACAACGGGAAGCCACCTTTGGAAAAATTGATGAAGTTTTCATGAATCAACCTCCCCGCCTTAAAACAAAAATACCGCACAAGCAACAATCACAGCCACAACCACCACGGCCGTGCCAACCAAGCCAGCAACATTCTTCTCGACAAGGGTCCCCTTGCCACCGCAATAGTCACACGGCACCGGTGCACAATCCGTACCATCGGCGTTGCAACATTCTACTGCGCCACGCCCTTCACAAACAGGGCAAACATACTCTTTATAGAAAGGATAATTTTTCGTATATTTTCTATGTTCGGTACTCATAGCAAAGTCCCTCCAAACGTTTTCATATTGAATAAAATTAGTATAACACAGCGCTATTTCATACGCAAGCCGCGCAGAGCGGAACCGCCGCAATAAAAACAGATTCTTTGCTGCAGGCGTTTCAGCATTTTTCAAGAAAAAACTCTTGATTTTTTCCAAGCGTTCTGCTATCCTAGTCTAGTATGATTTCACAGACGTTAAAGGAGGTTTTGTAATGTCCAGAAAATGCGATATTTGCGGTAAAGGTACTGCAACCGGCATGCAAGTTAGCCACTCTCATATCAGAAACAAAAAAACGTGGAAGCCTAACATTCAAAAGGTTCGTGTTGTAGTTGACGGGACCCCTCAAAAGCTGAATGTTTGCACCCGTTGCTTGCGTTCCAACAAAGTACAGCGCGCTAAGTAATATGCGGAAATTACATGAAATAAAAAAATAGGTCTATTGATGAGCCATTTGTCGACAGCTTATCAATAGGCCTATTTTTTGCGCCCAGCCTCATAAAAGACTGAGCGCACCATGCAAATAAGCGACCAGCCACAAACTGTCGCTTTTTTTATAGAGCCATGCGGCCACTGCGCCGCCAAAAATGCCAAAAATCGCCACTGGCAGCACCGCCCAAAGCGTCGCCGTGCCGCTGGTAACAATCGCACGAATCGCATAATGTGCTCCCCACGCAAGCCCACTGAGCAAATACGCAAAAACACCACAACCGGCGCGATCCATCCAAGTAAACAACAGCCCGCGAAAAATCAGCTCCTCCAAAAAACCAAACACAAGCAGTGCCTGCACAATCTCATAAGCACCCACACTACCCGTTGGTCTGCTCACATACACCGCCAGCACAAACACCACTGCACCAACAACCAGCCAAAGCATCTGACGCTTCGTGCGAATCGCTAAAGCAGAAAGCGTACGCCTGCGGTCAAACATCACACACACCAAAATCCCCACAACAAGCAGCGGCAAATCAATATTGATAAACATCTTCGTCACCAAACCGCCACTTACATCCGCCATATCAAGCATCAACTTTTTATCATTCGCCCGTACATAAACGGCATCATACACAGCATACACAACGCCTAAAAACAACAGCCATTTCACGAGCGTTGCCTTCGATAGATGTTTCAGGGTTTCCAGCGATTGCTTCACCCCTTCCACCTCCTTAAGATAATATAAAAATACAATCGTCTGTAATTGTACCGCAACCAAGCGCACAGCGCAATCATCGTCACCAAATCTCAAGCAATATATAAGCCTTTCTATTTGATGTGGAATATATACAAGAAAACAATCGTTCCACGTTCACAAGAGATTTTAGTAGCAGCAACGATAAAACGAATTTGACAGTTTTTGAGCAAAATCGAAAGAACAGAGCACCACTTCTATTCTTCGAAGAATTTTATAAAGTAGTTGAAAACAGATAATCATACACACAAAAATAAGACTGCCGCGCCAATGGGTCACCACTGCGCAGCAGCCTTCTTTAATCACACATTTTCATTCGTTGGTTCATGGCATTACCACAAGAACCAGTTTACAGTCGTTCCTTCATTGCCCAATTGCATTTCTGCACAACAGTCGCTCTCAGCGAGCAAAGACAAACCCTTTCAATCTTGCATAGCAATAGGCAATTTGATTAAGCAATTGCATGGAATGAAACAACGGACCACCTCCTTGTCGTTTACTTACAGTATAGCACTTTTTTTCGCCATAAACTACACGATATGGTATCAATTTTCAAAACTTTATTTTACACGCCAGCTTTCTTGTTTACGTCATGCTGCCAGTTTCTTCACAATGGGTTATCATCTGGCGCTCATTTTCTGCCATCATCTGAGAATTTATTGACAAATGGCAAATCATTATTGACGGGTTTCCGTGCAAACTGTAATATTATTTTGTAGCGTTTGCCGTGCGGCGAACGCAAGCCAGATAAACAGGAGGTCTCTGTGTGAGCACCTTTTCATTTTCAGCGGCAGTATTCGCCGACCAGCTGCTCGATTGGTACGACAATCACCGGCGTGTACTGCCTTGGCGTGAAGATCCAACGCCTTACCATGTATGGATTTCCGAAATTATGCTGCAACAAACGCAGGTGCAAACGGTGATTCCATACTACACACGTTTTCTTTCAGCTTTGCCAACCATCGCAGCCTTAGCAGAAGTTGATACCACTCGGCTGCATAAACTTTGGGAGGGGCTGGGTTATTACTCCCGTGCCGACCGTTTGCGGGAAACGGCGCAGCTTCTTATGCGTGACAACAACGGTCTGTTGCCGGAATGTTATGAGGCGCTTTTACCGCTTCCGGGCATTGGGCCTTACACCGCTGGGGCGATTGCCTCTATCGCTTTCGGCGAGCGTGTGGCGGCAGTTGATGGCAATGTACTGCGTATTTTAAGCCGCATCACTGCTTACGATGACGCCATCAATGTGGCATCGTCTGCCAAGGTACTGCACGAGCTGGCGCAGTCGCTGGTACCGGCGCATCGCCCAGGCGATTTCAACCAGGCGTTGATGGACCTTGGCGCCACCATTTGCAGTGCCAATGGCGCACCGCATTGTGAAATCTGTCCTGTGGCAGCTCATTGTGCTGCACGGGCACAGGATTTAACATGGCTTTTGCCCATCAAAAAAGCGAAAAAGCCACGCACAATCGAACACCATACCATTATTTTGTTGGTGTGCGGCGAAAAAATCTGGATACACAAGCGTCCGAAAAAACAGCTTCTTGCCGGTTTGTGGGAATTTCTCGATGTACCGGAAACGTTCGATGACACGACACTTTTCTGGTATTTGAAAACACTTGGGCTGACACCGCTCAGTTGCGTGGATCTTGGAAAAGCCAAGCATCTTTTCACCCACAAAGAATGGCATATGCACGGCTGGTTGGTTACGCTGGAAACAGCAACACCGCTTTCAGACGGTCTTTGGGTCAACCAAACAGAACTTGAAACCACCTATGCCATTCCCGGTGCGCTTTCTTATTATAAACAGCAACTCATTCATCATTTGCTCTAGGAGGGCATTATGCTAAAATTTTTCTCACGATTACTTCTCGTACTTGTTTTTGCCCTGGCGATTGTAGCCGGGGCTGGTTTTGCTGCCTATCACTTTCTGCCGACGGCGCCTACATCCAGCGACGTTTCCGGCGACGAAGATGTGCTTGAAGACGATACCTACAACGTCCTTCTCTGTGGGGTTGACGGTAAACACGAAAATGCCGATACCATCGTTTTAGCAAGTTTCAACACCGAAAAGAAAACCTTAAAACTGCTGAGTATTCCTCGTGACACCATGAGCAACGAGGACCGTGCCATTCAAAAAATCAACGCTTCTTACAGCGTAGACCATCCCGGCAACATTGAGCAAACCATTCGTGAAGTGGAACAGGTAACAGCTTTGCCAATCGACCGCTATGCTATCACGACTTTTGAAGGCTTTGAAAAAGCCATTGACGCCATCGGCGGTGTAGAAATGTATGTGCCAAGCGATCTTCAATACTCCGACCCATATCAGGATTTGGAAATCAACCTCAAACAAGGTAACCAGGTGCTTGACGGGCAACACGCTTTGCAGTTTGTGCGTTATCGCGCTGGTTACGCCACCGGCGATTTGGGGCGTATCAATGCACAGCAACTGTTCTTTGAAGCGTTAGCCAATGAATTGTTGGATACATCCATCATCACAAAGGTGCCAGCGCTGGCTAAAATCGTCAGTGAAGAAATGGAAACCGACCTGACCGTTTCCGAAATGGTATGGTTCTTTAAACAGGCCCAGGGGATGTCGGCAGATAACATTGATATGTTCGTTCTGCCCGGAAGTGCCGAATATGTAAATGATCTTTCCTACTATATTCCATCAGAATCTGGCATCATCGATCTGATTAACAGCGAATTTATGGAAGATGGCAAGCAAATCGACGCCACCGACCTTGACCTTGTGCCAATGGCAAGTTCTGTTCAGGACACCACCAATACAGAAGAAGCCCTGCAAAATGCCGGCATTGTTGATAATGGCTACGACAACAACGGCTCCTATGTGGGCAGCGGTGAAGGCGGCACCATCTATGAAGGCAACGGCGGCGCCTATGTGCCACCACCAGAATACAACACCGGTGACGATTACCGTGACAGCACCACCGAAACCGTGCCATCTCCACCAACGGTAGATGATGACAGCGGTGCCACCATCATCCCTGGCGGTGGCACGTCAGGAGGTTCCTCCAGCGGAGGTAGTGGCAATACCGATTACGTTGAATAAACCATACAATAAAAAGGTTCCCAGCCTCTCATTCGTTTGAGAGTCACGGGAACCTTTTTTATGCCTATCAAAGCGGCAAATCTTTTTTCTGAAAAACTACAATCCCCACACCATAAAGCACCACAGCAATCGCTGCGAGTGCAACAAACTGCGGCACATAATCACTGCCGGCAAGAACATTTTCCGTATTGAAAAGCGTATTCAAGGTGAAATAGCGCAGGAAATCCAGCGAATCCGAAAGCTTCAGGAAAAGGCTAATCACGAAAAATGCCAGCGGCAAACCCGCACCTACAAGCAGCGAATTTTTAGACGTGTTAAACACACAACTAGCACAAAAGCAGATGCCAGAAATGGCAAGATGATAAAGAAACGCCCCAAGATTAAGCAAGAGAAACGTATCAACATCCAGCGCATCTGGCTGAAAAGCATTGGCAGCAATAAAGCCAACCATGCTGACAAGGCCCCACATCAACGCCAACGACAATACAAACCAGCAAGCGCTCGACAGAGAAATGGACAACCGCCCCACAGGCGTTGCCAAAAAACAAGCCATGCTGCCCTTGTCAACTTTTTCTGCCAACATGCGGTTGCCGACAAAAATCGAATACACCATCGGAAAAACAATCGCCATAAGCGCATAAAACGAATTGCTCATAAAACCAATCAAGGTATTGCCTGTGAGGATATTGGCTGCAAAGGTACCTTCTGTGGCCAACGATAAATCGCCCATTGTTTGCGGCGTGAACACATTCGTCATGACCACAAGAAAAAGGCACAGCACAATCGTAAAGGCCAGTAAAAGTTTACCATTTGAACGCGCCAGCTGACGAAAATAAGCTCCACTCATGCTTCCTCACCTCCATAATACATCATAAAATATTCTTCCAGTGAATGTTTTTTCTCCTCCAATGCAACCACTTGACACCCTGCCAAACAGGCAATGAAATCATTGATGCGATCATCAACGATGCTCACAGCAACAGTTGTCTCTTTAGCCTCGGCCTCTGGAAAAGCAGCGCAAATGCGTGCCACATCTTCTGTGCCGGCCAATGTTACATAATAGGTTTTTCGCCGTGAATGACGCAGTTCTTCCCCGGTAATCTCCTGAATCAAATGCCCAGCGCGAACCATGCCGACGCGATCACAGGTTTTTTCCACCTCATCGAAAATATGCGATGAAAGTAAAATCGTTTTGCCACGGCTTTTTTCCTCCAACACCAGTTCAATAAAACGATTTTGCATCAGTGGGTCAAGACCACTCGTTGGTTCGTCCAAAAGCAGAATATCCGGGTCATGCATGAACGCTGCTACAATTCCCAACTTTTGCTTCATCCCCTTTGACATACGCTTGATGCCAGCGTCAGGATCAAGATCAAAGCGGTTAAGCAACGCCTCGGCGCGAGAAAAATCAGGCATCTTTCGCATTCTAGCGATCAGTTTAAGATACGCCAAACCACTCATATCGTCTGGAAAGGCTGTCTCACCTGGTAGATAGCCTACCTTTTCGTGGACCACTTTCACCTCCCTCCAACAATCGTGCCCTTCAATAGATACCGAACCAGACTGCGCCTGGCAAAACCCCATGAGATGGCGCATCATGGTAGATTTGCCGGCACCATTTGGACCAATATAGCCATACACCTCGCCGCTTGCCACCGTCAACGAGACATCAAAAACACCCTTTCCATGTCCGTAATCTTTAGTGAGATGATCACATTTAATGGCCGTCACAGTCATCTTTCTCCTTCTCTCTTGAAATCATACAACACGTGTTGTATGATTCTAGTATAACAATCAACAACAATCGCATCAACAAACACATTCCCCGAATCTGTCGGACAATGAGGAGGTCGCTATGAACAAACAGCCAGAAATCACAGCTGCAACACGCCAGCGTTTTGTCGATGTCTTTTGCGCGCTTTATGCCACTCAGCCAATTTCCAAAATCAACGTTAAAGAAATCGCTGCTCGCGCCGGATACAACCGATCCACCTTTTACCAATATTTTAACGATGTCTACGACATTCAAAACTACATTGAAAACCAACTGATGGATGACATTCGCAAGAATGTTTTCAGCCAACTTTCGCTGGATCTACGTAACCATACCGTCGGCGATAGCTATCTCACACTCGCAAACGCTTTCCTGCACACAAACGAAACACGTCTACGCTTGTTGCTCGCCAATCCCTACAACCATCACTTTCCCGTTCGCCTTAAAGATGAAGCACTGTATGTTTTCATTGACACGCTATCGCTCCCCAGTAAAGATGCTACAGTGTATTACACCTTTGAATTTTACATCGGTGGTGTTTTGTCGCTCATCAGCAAATGGCTGACCGACCAGAACGCCATCTCTCTCGAAGAATTAACCACGCTCGTCAAAAACATTCTCGAAAACGGTGTCCTTGCACAGCTTTCAGAATGCCAAAAGACCGCGCAATAAAAAACGTCTATGACACAGCTCTGTAACACTGTGTCATAGACGTTTCTCTTTACACCAATTCCCGTAAATAATGTCCTGTAATACTTTCAGAATTGATGGCCACTTCTTCAGGTGTGCCACAGGCAACGATACGTCCACCACTTTCTCCGCCGCCCGGTCCCATATCAATGATATAATCCGCATTCGCAATCATATCCAAATCGTGTTCAATGACAATAACCGTGGCGCCTTAGTCAATGAGACGCTGGAAAATTTGAATTAAGGTACGCACATCCAGTGGATGTAAACCAATGGTTGGTTCATCGAAAACAAATACCGTATCATCCTGTTTATGTCCCATCTCTGCGGCAAGTTTCAAACGCTGTGCTTCACCGCCTGAAAGTGCAGGCGTACCTTCGCCCAATGTAAGGTAACCAAGGCCCAAATCAGAAAGCGTTTGTAAGCGTTCATGCACTTTCTTAACGTCCCGTGTTTTATCCAAGGCTTCATCGACAGTGAGGGCAAGCATTTCTGGTAGCGAAAGTCCCTCTTCTTCTCTAGCATCTTTTGGTGTGCGTTTGATGCGATAGGCCGCCTTATCATATCGAGAACCGCCACAAACTGGGCAGGTGATCTCAACATCCGGTAAAAATTGCACGTCCATCGTAATTTGACCGGTGCCATCACACTCACTACACCGCAAACGTCCGGTATTGTAGGAAAAATCGCCCGCTTTATAGCCAGCTTCTTTGGCAGCAGGAATGCGCGCATAAGCGCGTCGTAAATCATCCATAACGTTACTATAAGTAGCAACCGTAGAACGAACATTGGTACCAATCGGCGTAGCATCGATGAGATCTGCGCGATGAATGCCGTCAGCCTGCACCACCTTCACATGAGCAGGCAACGCACCACCTTCAGTCATAGCTTGCAAAGCAGGCACCAAACTTTCCAGAATCAGTGTTGTTTTTCCACTACCACTAACGCCGGTGACACAAGTAAGGCGTCCCTTCGGTATATCCAAATTTAGCGCATGCACTGTATGCAGCGGGGTTGTCTCAAGATGAATGGTGCCTTCGTCAAACAATGCCCCGGGAGCAACCCGCTGTCGAACACGTACACTCTTCCCTTTAAGGAAGGGGCCAATAAGGGAATTTGGATTTTCCGACACCTCTGCCACTGTTCCCTCACTGAGCAAGTGTCCGCCACCTGCACCCGCACCTGGTCCCAGCTCAATGAGCCAATCGGCAGCCGCAAGCACGCGCGCATCATGATCGACAAGAACAACAGAATTACCGTGGGCCAATAAATCATCAACCACTCCAAGCAAACCGTCCACATTCACCGGATGCAGCCCAATAGACGGTTCGTCAAGTACATAGAGCACTCCTGTCGTACGATTGCGCACAGCGCGTGCCAACTGTACCCGTTGGCGCTCACCAGTGGAAAGGCTACTTGAAGCACGATCCAACGCAAGATAGCCAAGCCCAAGATCAACGAGACGTTTGGCCGTGTTCAAAAATGTATCCACAATGGTTTGTGCCATTTCACGCATATTCTGCGGCATTTGCTCCGGCACTGCCTGCACCCACGGAATCAGCGCATCTAATGTCATGGCCGACACTTCTGCCAGATTCTTGCCGCAAAGCCGTGGTGCGCGTGCTGCTTCGGAAAGTCGTGAGCCGCCGCAATCCGGGCAAACATCTTGCTTGAGAAATTTCTCCACACGCTTCATTCCCTTATCGTCTTTGACTTTGGCAAGCGCATTTTCCACCGTGTAAACCGCATTGTAATAGGTAAAATCCAGTTCTCCGGCCTGGTTTGAATTCTTATTGTGATAGAAGATGCGTTTCTTTTCTGCTGGGCCATGAAAAACAATCTCATGTTCTTCTGGGGTCAATTCCAAAAACGGCACATCGGTACGCACACCCATTGCACGACAAACATCGGTCATCAGAGACCACATCAGCGAGTTCCATGGTGCCACAGCGCCCTCGTCAATGCTCAGGCTTTCATCGGGCACGAGGGTTGATTCATCTACCGCACGCACAATACCGGTACCGCCGCAGGTACGACAAGCGCCGTCACTGTTAAATGCGAGACTTTCAGCCGCCGGTGGCATAAATTCAACACCACAGACAGGACAAATCAACGTTTTACCAATCGCTACATCGGGTGTTGGCTCAAGGTAATGCCCATTGGGACAGCAGTGATTTGCCAACCGTGAAAACATTAAACGCAAACTGTTCAAAAGCTCGGTTGACGTACCAAAGGTGCTGCGAATGCCTGGCACCGCCGGCCGCTGACGCAAGGCAAGCGCTGCAGGCACATTGTCAATCTCATCCAACTGCGCCGCCTGAGCAATGGTCATACGCCTGCGTGTGTATGTGGAAAGCGACTCCAAATAACGCCTGGAACCTTCGGCATAAAGCACCCCCAACGCCAACGACGATTTGCCCGAACCGCTCACACCAGCAATACCAACCAACTTGCCAAGTGGAATATCCACATCCAGATTTTTTAGATTATGCACCCGAGCACCACGCACAATAATATGGTCGGGCGCTTTTCGATTGTGCCGTGTCATACCATGTCCTCCTTGTCACACGTCCTTTTCACGCCTTTATTGTACCATTTGCGCCAAAAACAACACAAGCCCACGCCGATTTCCCGACGTGGGCTTTTCGCTTGGATAGATTCAAGATGCAACGGTTTCGCCTTGCCAATCGTTGATGCCACCAAACTCAACAATGTTAGTATAGCCTTGTGCGGCCAATTTCTGCGCCGCCTGCTTGCTGCGATTACCGCTGCGACAATACACCAAAATAAGCTGTTCTTTATCCGGCAATTCTGCGATGGCGGCATCGCCAATTTCTTCATTCGGCACATTGATGGCGTTCGGGATATGCGCCTCATCATATTCCTCCGGTGTACGCACATCAAGCACCACCTCGTCTGTATGCTCTTCCATCATTTGCGCAGCTTCCTCACCGGACACCTGCGTGTAGCCTTCCGCTGCCCCGCCGCTGCATCCTGCAAGCAGCATCATCAAGCAAAATGCCGCTACAACCTTCTTCGCAACCATCTGTTCACGCCTTCCCCAAAAGAATTTTGGCAATCGTCACCTGCTGCTTATGCGGAATCCCACTGCCACCGTAGAAAATTGTAAAATCAACACTGCCTGGCACTATCTCACGCATACAATCGTGAAGCGCATCAAGATTGCACCCATAATGAGCCGGAAAGCCCAGTTTTTCGGCGATGTCCTCATGAAAAGCGGTTACATCTGCATAAGTGCTAAAATCCACAACAATGTTCTGCATTATTCGTCATCTCCGTACAAATGTTCAAAAGTGTTGTAGTGATCTTCCGTATAATAAATGTTGCCATCGTTTGCATAAACAAGACGCTTAGCGTTGCGCTCGCCGGAAACGTAATCAATATCACACTCATGGTATTCACGCCCCGGTTTATCCGGCAAATGCCCTTCGTAGTTGCCATAATAATCGCCGCCAATGGATTTGCCCGGTGCCACTTCGTCTAATGTACCTTCACTTTTCCAGCCAAGGTCATAGGCTTCATCTTTGGTTATATAGTTCTCCGGCAAATGACCGTAGGTGTGAATATAAAGGGCCACCTCATCTTTCGATGTGTAGCTGCCATCTTCGTCAATCGTCTGCTGCACACTGCTTCCTGATGTTTGCTCAGACGGCGCACAGGCAGTGAACATTCCCAACGTCAACACCACCGACAACAACAAAGCGAGCAGCTTTTTACTTCGTTTCATGCGTTCATTCCTCCTTTGCATGGTTCTTATGATACCATGAAGCCTCTCGCAAAAGAAGCGTTTTCTATACGAAAAAAGCCAAGCAGCATTTTGCTGCTCAGCTTTGCACGTTACAACTTATTATTTAGCGTGTCTTTGTATCACGCAGGCGTTTAGCATGAGCCAGCTGCCATTCGTCATCACCGCCGCTCATGCGGGCAATCTCACGAATCACCGCCTCTTCGCTTTCAAGTGCCGTGACATGGGTTTCCGTAAGACCGTCCACCGCCGCTTTTTCAATATAGAAATTGCGGTCGCCACGCGCAGCAATAATCGGCGCATGGGTCACGCAAATCACCTGTTCATGCTGACCAAGAGCTTCGAGCTTGTCTGCCACTGTGGTGAGCACCAGCCCGCCAATACCGGTATCGATTTCGTCAAAAATCAAAGTTTCAATGCCGCCGGAACCACTGAGAATGGTTTTGATGGCCAACATGATGCGGCTCATCTCGCCACCGCTGGCAATATCATACAGCGGCCGCAATGGCATACCAGGGTTCGGCGCAATCATGAAGGTAGCAACATCCGTGCCGCTGGCATCGCCCGAAAACGGCTCTAACTGCACCTCAAAGCGCACATCTTTCATCGCCATATCACCGAGTTCTGCAATGAGCCGTCGGCTAAAGGTAGCGCCTAAAGCAACACGGCTTTCATGCAAACGATCTGCCAACGCTGTGTAGGCACTACGATCACGCGCATACGCCTGTCGCAAACCTGCCAGGGTATCGTCCATATTGCCAAATTGCTCGATTTTTTCCTTCCAGCCAGCCAAGGCATCAATCAAGCTGTCAATATCCATCTGATATTTTCTGCGAAGGCTAGCCAGTGTGGCCAGGCGCACGTCCATGGCTTCCAAAGCGGCTGGATCAAAGTCGATCTTTTCACGATAGTGCTCCAAGTCACGCGCTGTGTCGTCAATGACAATACGCACACCCTCAAGATCGCGAATATAGCCCTTGATTTGCTCATCGTACTGAGCAACCGCCTTCAAACGCTCCACCGCATCAGTGAGCACCTCATGCACACTGCCCTGTGCTTCGTATAGGGCACCTGTGGCAACAAAGGCGGCATCGTACAAGTCTTGCGAATGAGCTGCTTGCTTATAACGCTGCGCCAGTTCTTCTTCTTCCCCTTTTTTCAGCTCCAGCGGCGCCAATTCTTCGACACGTTCTTCCAACATGGTCAGCTCCTGTTCGAGCTTCGCCTGTTGTCTGAGCGCACGCTTGAGCGCACGCCCGCTCTGCTGCGCCTGTGCATAAGCCGTCACCACCTGCGCGCGCAAATCCTGATGCGCGGCATCGCCCAAGGCATCGAGCAGCGACAGGCGCGTAGCCGCATCGCCCAACTCATCGTAATCGTGTTGCCCATAGATACTGATAAGCTGTGCACAAATGCTTTTGAATTGCGCCAACGTGACAATCTGGCGATTGATGCGGCACACATTTTTACCATTGCCACGAATTTGACGGGTTAAAACAATCGTCTCACCATCATGCTCCAAGCCCAGGGCATCAAGCATGGTGAACACCGGATGGTTTTCACTCATAACAAAAATCGCTTCAACCAGGGCATGGTCCTCGCCCACACGAATATCGCTAACATTCGCCCGCTCGCCAAGCACCAGCTTCACTGCATCAATAATAATAGATTTGCCAGCGCCCGTCTCGCCGCTAAGCACATTGAAACGTCCATCAAAAGACAAATCGACATGCTTCAACAAGGCGAAATTTTCAACCGTTAATTGTGCCAGCATGCCGATCCCTCCTATCTGGATGTGTAGTCTTCTATTTTTTCAATAACCTCTTGAACCGCTTCTTTTGGTTTAATCACCAACATCACGGTATCATCACCAGCCAGTGTACCAATCACCTGATGCCAACCAGCGTGGTCAATGGCTGATGCCACTGTATTGGCATTGCCCGGCGCAGTATTAAGAATGAGCAAATTTTCGCTGTAATCGTAGCTAAGAATAAATTCTCTAAGCACCATACGCAATTTAGCATCGGTAACAGGCGTTTCCTGTGCGATAACATATTTATAGCGGTCGCCACCAATGTTTACCTTGACAAGTAAGAGTTCTTTAATATCGCGCGAAATGGTGGCTTGCGTAGTTTCAAAACCTTCCTGTTGCAAGCGTTCGGCAAGCTCTTTCTGCGTACCGATGGTTTCATTGGCAACAATTTCAAGAATACGTCGTTGTCTTCTGTTTTTCATAGCGTTCCCTCTTTATGATGCATTCGTCGATAAGTGCGATTAAGCAATTTGTTACGCACCGTTTCAAAGAATTGGTGCTCTTCCAGCTTCACAATACGTGTCGGCGTTTCTGCCTTGTACACACACACATTGTCCCCTTGGCGTATATGCACAGGGCTGCGTCCATCGGTGAGCAAATAAGCGTCTTCCCCGCTGCGTGTCAGCTGAATGTCTATCATGCCATCAGCCGGCACAATCACCGAATTGGTGCCTAAGGCGTGCGCGCAAATAGGGTTCACAATCAGGCAATCGGTTCCCGGATAAATCAAGGGGCCACCCGCCGACATGGAATAACCTGTGGAGCCGGTTGGCGTTGCCACCAGGATACCGTCCGCCTGATAGGAATCAATGAGCTGATACCCCAAATAAACGTCCAGCTCCAACGTATTTTCCACCGGATTGCGATTCACAGTGATGTCATTAAGCCCCGTTGTGTGGCAAATACGCACACCACGACGATACAGTTCGGCACTGATTGTCATGCGTTCTTCAATGGCGTAGTTACCAGCGATGAGCACATCGAGATTGCTTTCAAACTCTTCCAGCTCCAATTCCGCCAGAAAGCCAAGATTCCCCTGATTGATACCAATTAAAGGAATCCCTGCATCACGAACCTGATTGGCGGCACGCAAAAAGGTACCATCTCCACCGATGACCACCATCAGCATAATCGTCTGTAAAAATTTTTCTCCAGGTAAAAAAGACAAACCAGCACGGCTTGCCAACGTTTTGTCGCCAGCAAACACTTTCACGCCGCGCTCTGTCAAAAAAGTCGCCACTCGCTGTGCAATGGCGACAATATCGTCTCGTTTGATGTTATAGTATATGCCCACAGCTTGGTGCATTGGTCAAACTCCTTCAATCATTGATAAGAATAAATAAACACCATCAAGCACACGCCAACTAAGAGGCCTGCAAGAAACGCACCCATCATTGGCCGTGGTGTTTGAGAGAGGTCGTCAAACGACACCTCCATCATATCATATTTATTCATGTCTATAAATAAAATTCCATCTGTACGGAAAATATTTTGGTATTCAAACAACTGTCGGCGCACCTGCGGCAAGCGCACATTGGCTTGTTTGCCTGTTTTTACCTCAACAAGGTAATCCTTTCCTTTTTTGGCAACAAGATAATCGGCCTTAATATAGCTTTCTATGCGCTCACCGTCAACCGTCATTACCACCGGCCGCCGCACCTGAGCATCAAGAATGGTATAACCCGCTCGCTGCAAAAGTTTTTCTGCTTCCGCCTCTCCCTGCTGTGCACGGCGGCTGATTTGCCTGCGTTCGTAGCGTTTTTTTTGACGCAGTGCATAACGCACCACAACGATACCCAGCAGCAAGCCAAGCAGCAGCCAGAAAAATTGCACAGGCTCCATCACTGCGCCACCTTTTTCCCAAAATCAGCGAAAGTTTGCTGGACCAATGCGTGCTCATCAATAGGCACCGATACGGCACCAGCATCTTTTGTAAACCAGTACAGATATTCAATGTTGCCCTGCGGCCCCTGAATTGGCGAATGAACCAGCCCCAAGGTCTTAAATCCCAAGGCTTCGTTGAAATCCAAGATGCTGCGAATAACTTCTTCGTGCACGGCAGGGTCACGCACAACGCCGTTTTTCCCGACCTTGTCACGACCAGCTTCAAACTGTGGCTTAATCAGTGCCACGCCGCTGCCGTTTTCTTTGAGAATTCCATACGCTGCTGGCAAAATTTTTGTCAGCGAAATAAATGCCACGTCGGTTGTCATCCAGTCCATCAATTCCGGAAAATCGTCCGGCGTTAAAAAGCGTGCGTTGGTTTTTTCCATATTGACGACACGCTCATCTGTACGCAATTTCCATGCCAACTGGCCATAGCCCACATCCACCGCATACACACGCTTTGCACCATGCTGCAAAGCGCAGTCCACAAAGCCACCGGTAGAAGCACCCAAATCAACAACCACTGCACCTTCCATGGAAATCGGAAAACGCTTGAAGGCTTCCGCCAATTTGAAACCGCCACGACTGGCATAGGGAAGTGGCTTCCCAACAAGGCGAAGTTCGCTGTCCACAGCCACCTTCGTCCCTGCCTTATCAATTTTTTGATCGTTCACCAGCACCATACCAGCCATGATATATTTTTGTGCTTTTTCTCTGGTGTCACAAAGGCCGTGTGTAACGACCAAGACATCCAGCCGTTCTTTCTTTGCCATAACTCACCTTTCGTTCAAAAATGCTTGAATACGTGCTGCCATCTTATCCGGCGTTAAGCCTTCGTCCTCTTTAAGACGATTCGTATCACCATGCGCCACAAAAGCGTCTGGCAAACCAATACGCAAAACCGGTGTGCATAAGCCAGCATCACTCACCGCTTCAAGCACTGCGCTGCCAAAACCACCAGCCAAAATGTTTTCTTCCATGGTGATAAGGGGACCGCTTGTTTTTGCTGCGTTTAAAATACGCTCTTTATCCAGCGGTTTTGCAAAACGCGCATTGATAACGCCCACAGAAAAACCATTCTCTTCCAAAAGTGCTGCCGTTGTCAAAGCAGGTGTTACCATGGCGCCAATAGCAACGATGGTGGCATCCTTACCTTCACGCAACACCTCTGCTTCACCGTAAGGCAAAAGGGTGTAGGAATCTACCAACGCAGCACCTGGGCCACGTCCACGCGGATAGCGAATGGCCACCAGACGATCATATTTCAAGGCGCTGTAAAGCATATTCTGCAATTCCGCTTCATCTTTCGGCGCCATCACCGTCATCCCCGGAATGGTACGCAGATAGCTAAGGTCAAAAACGCCGTGATGTGTTGGCCCATCGGCACCGACAATGCCGGCACGATCAAGCGCGAAAACAACCGGCGCCTCTTGCAGTGCACAGTCATGAATCATCTGGTCATAGGCACGCTGCATAAAGGTGGAATAAATCGCCACAACCGGTTTAAGCCCTTCCAACGCCATGGCACTGGCCATGGTTGCTGCGTGTTCTTCGGCAATGCCCACATCAAAAGCACGCTTTGGATACGCTTTATGAAAAGCGTCCATGCCGGTGCCTGAAGCCATTGCTGCTGTAATGCCTACGATGCGTCGGTCATCTCTCGCAAGGTCCACAAGGGTTTGCGAAAAGACCTTTGTATAGCTTGGCTGCGTGGATTTGTCGAGCGTTTCACCAGTCTTAATATCAAAAGCGCCAACACCATGAAATTTGTCCGGATGTCTTTCGGCAGGCAGATACCCTTTGCCTTTTTCTGTCAGGCAATGAATCAGCACCGGACAATCAAACTGTTTGCTGTTTTCAAATACACGAATCAATTCTTCAATGTCATGACCATTCACCGGACCATAATAACGCAAGCCCAGTTCTTCAAAGAAGTTTCCGCTAACAAGCATATATTTAACCGAATCTTTGAGATGATCCGCCATTTCCGCCATCTTTGGCCCAATGTTCGGAATACGTTTAAGAAAGAGCTCCATGTCCTCTTTGAAACGATTATAGCCAGGGTCGGTACGCATACGCGTGAGATACTGACTCATGCCACCAACATTTGGACCAATGCTCATCTCATTGTCATTGAGAACAATCGTCATTTTAGTCTGTAAATGCGCCGCATAGTTCATAGCTTCAAAAGCCATGCCGCCCGTCATGGCGCCATCACCAATCACAGCAATGACGTTGTTGTCCTCATGAAACAAATCACGCGCCGCAGCAAAGCCCGTTGCTGCCGAAAGCGATGTACTTGCATGACCAGCACCGAAATCATCATAGCTGCTTTCACTGCGTTTTGGAAAACCGGAAATGCCTTCATACTGACGCAAAGTGTCAAAACGCGCATTGCGTCCGGTGAGCAATTTATGCACATAGGCTTGATGACCAACATCCCACACAAGTTTATCTTTTGGAAAATCATAGACATAATGCAGGGCAAGGGTGATTTCGACAATCCCCAAATTTGGCGCCAGATGGCCACCGTTTTTCGCGCACACTTCAATCAACCGACGACGAATTTCTTTCGCCAATGCGCGTAACTGGTCCATCGACAAGTTCTTTACATCTCTTGATTGGATATTTTCCAACATTCTGCGTACCCCTCCCTCACAATCCTTCAACACTTGCATTTATTTTTGGCGTTTGACAATATAATCAGCTATATAGTGGAGCACATCGCAATCGCCTGGCAATCCCTCCAGCGCCTCATGCGCCAGACGGCATTGTTCTTCAGCCATCGCACGCGATGCTTCTACACCATACAATGCCGGATAAGTGGCTTTTTCATTCTTTTCATCGCTGCCAGCAGGTTTGCCCAGCACAGCCGTATCGCCAACCACATCGAGAATGTCATCAGTAATTTGAAACGCTAAACCAATATGCTTGCCATAACGGGTCAGCGCCTCAAGCTGCACTTCTGAAGCGCCCCCAATGATGGCACCAATACGCACCGATGCTGTAATTAACGCACCCGTTTTGTGTGCATGAATATATTTCATGTTTTCTTCGCTGATGGCTTGACCTTCTGCAAGCAAATCCTGAGCCTGGCCAACAACCATACCCTGATTACCGGCACCAAGTGCCAATTCATGCGCCACCCGCAAGCCAATCTCTGCCTTGCCTTGTGCCAGCCAATACGCGCAGATGTTTTCAAACGCTTGTGTCTGCAAGCCATCACCAGCCAGCGTTGCCATGCCCACACCATAGACAATATGATTGGTTGGCTTGCCACGGCGCAGTTCATCATCGTCCATCCCAGGCAAATCATCGTGAATCAATGAATACGCATGGATACACTCAATGCTACAAGCACTCACCAAAGCTTCGTCCTGCTCCCCGCCAACCGCTGCACAAGCAGCTAACGCCAGCACTGGGCGCAGCCGCTTACCACCAGAAAGCAGACTATATGCCATGGCGTCCACCAAAACATCGTTGTAGCCATCTTTCTCTGGAAGCATTTGCCGCAGTGCTGCTTCTACTTTTTGCGTCAGAGCATTCATCTTTTCCTTACTCATGGTCATTGCTCCTCTAAATGAAATGCTTGTTCAACACCATTTTGTAAAATCTTGATGTCGCCTTCGGCTTCGTCCAACATCTTTTGACAAAGGTTGGCCATATCCAGCCCCAGCTTATAATGTTCCACAGCCTTCTCCAATGGAATATCGCCTTGGCTAAGCACCTTCAGTGCCTCTTCCAGTTGACCCATTGCCTCTTCAAAGGTTAATTGTTTTTCTTCGCTCATTCTTCTATCCTCTTTTGTGAAACCTGAAGTACTTTGCTTTCTACATCACCATCTGCAAAATGCAGCGTCAATTGATCGCCAGCCATCACTTGCTTCACCGACTGCACCGCCTGTCCCTCTTTCTCACAGAAAGAATACCCGCGAGCCAATACCTTGAGCGGGCTCATCGCATCTAATTTAGAAACATTTTCGCGAAAACGTTTTTGTTTTTCGTGAAGCACGTTTTGCATGGCGCTCACTAACTCCGACCACCGTTGGTCCAGCTGTAAATGATAGGTGGCCAACAGCTTCTCGGTATCCTGAAGAATACCACCGGAAAGAAAGCCCTGCAAAACATGGCGTTTATGGTTAAGCACCATGCCAATGTGTTTATCGCAAAGCATTCGGCGTTCTTCCAACACAGCACGCACCTGTACACCATCTGCCACCGCTAACTCTGCCGCCATCGACGGTGTTCCAGCCCGCACATCGGCAGCAAAATCAGAAAGGGTCACATCAGTTTCATGCCCCACTGCGCTGATAATCGGCACTGGGCTTTCAGCAATGGTTCGCACCACATTTTCCTCGTTGAAATTCCAAAGGTCCTCCAATGAACCGCCTCCACGCCCAACAATGATAACATCAATGTCATCACGCGCATAAAGCGCACGCAACCCAGTTTCGATAGAACGCGCACCTTCCTGCCCCTGCACCGAAGCTGGCACTAAAAGCACATCAACAAGCGGCCAACGTCTGCGTAACACACGCAGCATATCGCGAATAACAGCCCCCGTGGGCGACGTAACAATGCCAATCTTTTTTGGCATCACCGGTAGCGGACGGCGGGTTTGCTCATTTTTGAACACACCCTCTGCCGCTAGCTTTTCTTTCAAACGTTCATACTGAATTTGCAAGTTGCCTACGCCCACAGGCAAAAGCCGCTGCACATAAAGCTGATAACTGCCCGATTTCGTATATACCGAAACGCTTCCCTGGGCAATCACTGCCTGCCCATTTTGAGGCAGTGTACGCAGCTGCTGCGCTGCCGACCGAAACATCACACAGTTAATAGCCGCCTTTTCATCTTTAATTGAAAAATAACAATGCCCACTGGCCGTATGACGCTTAAAATTTGAAATTTCTCCTTCTACACGAATGTTTTGCAACACATCATTGGTATCAAAAAGCGTCTTAATATAGTCATTGAGCACAGAAACTTTAACAATATCAGAATTACTCATCACAGGTCACTCGTTTACGAACGGCATCTAAAATACCATTGACAAACTTATACGATTCATCATCACCATAAATTTTCGCCAGTTCCACCGCTTCGTTGATAACAACACCAGCTGGCGTTTTTGGTTCGGCAAAACAAAGTTCATAAACACCCATACGCAGAATATTTTTATCTGCACTCATCATACGCAGCGTACTCCAGTTTTTAGCCTGAGCATTGATCATATTGTCAATATCGACAAGGTGGTCCATCGTGCCGCCCACCGTATCTGTAATAAAGTGCTTATCATCCTCTTCAATGGCACTTTCCAACGTATCTGCATCCAATTCCGGAAACATCGAAAAAATACCCGCTGCATCAAGAAAATCCTCAAGGTTCTCTTTATCGTTCAAATAATAGGCAAGCACCGTTTGATAATCCGATTTCCCCATATCACTCGAATAAATAAGAAGGAAAGCAATTTGTCTTGCTAACTTACGCATATTGATCCCCCATATCTGTTTCATTTATTGTACTAAAATCAATATCCTGCACAAAAATATCAACAGCACGCACTTTTGTGCCGGTCATCTGTTCCACGTCCTGCTTCACCTTTCGCTGAATATCACTTGCTAAATCAGCGATGGCGTATCCGTACTTCACCTTAATGTTGATGACGAAATAGAAACCATCGTTTTTATAATCGACACGCACGCCACGAATCCCAGGCTTTTTTCCCAGCATACCTGAAAAACCATCAGTCATACTGCCAATAAAGCCCTCATTTGCTGTGCCGAAAGTGTCCACAATTCCTTCTATGCTCGCCACCGCAATCGCAGCAGCCGACGCCGCCACCTCATCATCAACACGAATAGTGCCAAAATCCGTGCTCCGGATTTGTCCCTGGCCGTTTTCCAATCGTTTATCCTCGGCCATACGTTCACACTCCTTATCGTCGGCCACTGTCTAAAGGTCACACTAATCTATTATAACATAACAGCGAACAATGGTCGACGCTTCCAACCGGAATTAAGAGCAAGAAACCTGTGATTAAGAATTTTTATAGACCTTCCCCGCCAACAAATCACACTCTATCATGCCCCTAAATACACCAGCGTTCCTTCTCTGCGACAAACAAGTTGCCCGCAAGCGTTTACGCTCGCCCATTTGTCCGCAAAATATCAGAGAAAAGGATCGCTGATAGTCTCCTCTCTGCATAAAAAATGCACCATCGGCAATAACCGATGGTGCATTGTGGTTTAGAATTAGTCTTCGTTTTCTTCGATGAGTTCAGCAAGTTGTGCGAAAGCATCGTTGCTGAGTTCTTCGTTTACTTCAGGAATATCGCTCTTTGGTTTTGGCTGTCTCTTTGGCTTTGCAGGTGCAGCTGGCTTTTCAACCACTGGACGTTCCTTCAGATCCTTGATGGAGAGGCTGATACGCTTGCGATCTTCATCTACTTCAAGTACCTTCACCTGAACTTCCTGACCAATGGACAGTGCATCTTCAACCTTTTCAACATGTTCCCAAGCAATCTGAGAAATGTGAACCAAGCCGTCTACGCCGTCTTCGAGTGCAACGAAAGCACCAAATGGCGCAATACGTACAACCTTACCGGTATGAACAGAACCTGCTGGGTATTTTTCAGCAGCATTGTCCCAAGGGTTAGAGATGAGCTTCTTCAAGCTCAAGCTGATTTTACCCTTTTCACGGTCTGCGCTCAAAACATAGACTTCGATTTCGTCGCCAACGCTGACAACGTCGGTAGGCTGTTTCACGCGACCCCAACCCATTTCAGAAATGTGCAGGAGACCGTCAACTCCGCCAAGATCCACGAATGCGCCGAAGTTTGCAATGCGCTGTACGCGACCTTTGAGAACCTGACCTTCTTCAATGTTCGTCCAGAACTGTTCACGAGCAACTTTTTCTTCCTCTTCGAGCACTACGCGACGGGAAAGAATAATTTTGCGGTTTTCTGGATTTGGATCAAATTCAATGATCTTGAAACGATAGGTGTTACCTACAAAGGACTTGATGTCGTCAACATATTTGGTGTCGAGATGAGATGCTGGCACAAAGCCGCGTGCACCGATATCAACGATAACGCCGCCCTTGACGTCGCTAACAACCTTTGCTTCGATCACTTCACCATTGTCGAATTTCTGCTGAAGTTCATCCATTGCTTTTTCCTGATCAGCACGTTTCTTAGAAAGAACCATGTGACCTTCGTTGTTTTCCATCTTGATGACCATAACTTGAATCTCATCGCCAACTTTAACAATGTCTTCGACATCTGGATCTTTTTGGAAGGACAGCTCCTTGATTGGAATAACGCCTTCGGATTTTCCACCCACGTCGACCATTACTTCGTCGGGATTGATCTTTACGACGGTACCGGTGACTACATCATAGAGATTGAGCGGTTCCAAAGTACCATAACCCTGTTCTAAACCTTGTTCCATTGTTAATTCTTCCATCTTGTCAATGACCTCCCTAATTATCCAGTCAGGAGTCGATGCTCCTGCTGTTAAACCAATTTTATCGACGCCAACAAACCATGCTTCCTGCAAATCCGCAGCAGATTCCACGTGTTTTGTTGTCACGCCCACATCCTGGCAGATTGAAACGAGTTTGCACGTATTGGCACTGTTATAGCCGCCAATCACAACCATCAAATCAACTTCTGCCGCTAGAGCGCTTGCGTCGGATTGTCTGTCTCTTGTTGCAGCGCAAATGGTATTGTGTATCACCAGTTCTTCAAGCTTCAGGCTTTGAAGATAGGCAACTGCGCTTTCAAAACGTTCCAGCTTCTCGGTGGTTTGAGAAACCAAACAGATTTTTTTCCCTTCAAGAGACAGTGCCTTCAATTCATCAAGACTGATAAAGACAATAGCCGTATCGCCAGTCCAGCCAACGATGGCCATAACCTCAGGATGATGACGATCACCAAGGATCAACACCTGATAGCCAGCTTCCGCGTGTTCACGGGCAATTTGTTGAACTTTTTTCACCTTTGGACAGGTGCAGTCAAAATAAGTATGCCCAGCCTTTTCAATGTCCTGATAAACAGAAGGAGCAACGCCGTGCGTACGAATGAGAACGTTTTGCTCTTTTATCTCTGAAAGCTCATCATACGAACGAATTCCCAGAGATTCCAAGCGTGCTACTTCCTGAGGATTGTGAATCAACGGCCCTAGCGTTGCAATGGGGCCCTTGCCTTCCTCAATCAGCTTTTCACCTTTGTTGATTGCTGCCCGTACACCGAAACAAAATCCGGCGTTTGGTGCGAGTTTGATTTCCATAGTAAAACCCTCTCAAACGAATGCACATTCAATTACACCTTATTATACCCAAAAACTGCCTCAATGCCAAACATTATTTTGAAATTATCTCAATAATTTTTTCTAAAACACCATTTTCATCTAAATCATCGGTATCTATCAAAATGGCATCTTCTGCTTGCTTGAGCGGCGCAATGTCTCTGGTGCTGTCAAGACGGTCACGCTCCACAATATCTTTCACCAATTCCTCATAATCTTGATGAATACCTTTACTTTCAAGTTCCAGATAACGGCGGCGCGCCCGCTCACGAGCACTCGCCACAAGGAAGAACTTATAATCTGCATTCGGAAGCACAACGGTTCCTATATCGCGTCCATCCATCACAACGGCGTTTTCTTGTGCAATGCGCTGTTGCTGTCGTGTCATGGCCGAACGCACACTGGCCAATTTTGCATAATCGCTAACGATTTTTGAAATTTCCGGTTGGCGAATGGCTTCTTCAATGTTTTCATCATGATTAAAAAGACATTTTTTCTCGCCTTCCATTTGAAAATGCAAAGCCAATCCTTCAAGCAGCGATGTCAGTGCACCGCCCTCTTCTGGCGCCACATTTTGGCGAGATGCCTCTAAGGCAACAGCCCGATACATCGCCCCCGTGTCCAAATAAATGATGCCCAGATGTTTAGACAAGGCTTTGGCCAATGTGCTCTTGCCAACACCAGCAGGTCCATCAATCGCTATCTGCATAGTCTCCCCTCCACTTAGATCAGGCGATGCGCCAAGCCCAATGCCACATCATCCAAATACAAAAGGCCAATGCTTAAAAACACCGACACACTCAAGTGCTCACGACAACGTGCCAAGCCAATTTTTCCACCAACACTCAACCCACTGGCTTTAGATGCCACTTGGCTGAGCGCGTCATGCAGCGCACCTGCCACCGAGCCATCTTCCTGCGAGGAATTTTCTGCAATCAACCCTTCACGTCTGGCAGCCACAGTGGCCTGTTCAATCATGCGATTCATAGATTTTAGAAAATCGCCACCAATATCAATGGCTGCTGTTTGAATGCCTTCTTCGGCATAAGTTCTTTTTAATTGATGTTCTTTATCACGATCTTCAGAAATAGCCATATGCACAGCCGCTCTGGCTACGCGTTTACTTTCACTGATATTGTTCACAATGTTTCCTCCTTATGATTGTTTAGATGGTGCGCTGCTGCCACCCCTGCTGCATATCCCGTAGAAAATGCAATTTGCAAATTAAAACCGCCTGTGTAAGCATCTAAATCAATCAATTCTCCTGCCACAAAAAGCCCCGGAATGTTTTTAACCGCCATGGTTTTCGGGTCCAACGCCTTCACCGAAAGACCGCCAGCCGTGACAATGCCTTCTGTCAAAGGGCGTGTTCCGGTCAAAGTAAAGGAAAAATCTTTAAGCTTTCCAAGAATGGTTTGGCGTTCTTCTTTGGTTAGATAATGCAACACACGTTCTTCATCAATCCCCGTTTGCGCCAGAAAAACAGGCACCATTTTTTGCGGCAGCAATGTTTTAAGCAAACTGGTAATCTGCTTATTGGGCATGCTTTGAATTTCGCGCAAAAGTCTTGCATCTAACTGTCCTTCCGAAAGTGCCGGTTTCAAATCAATGTGCGCGATAAGCGGCGCCTGCTTTTTTTGCCAGTAAGCAGCCGCATGACCACTCGCCGAAAGCACAAGCGGTCCACTGATGCCAAAGTGTGTGAAAAGCATCTCCCCTTGCTCACTATACAGCCGCTTCCCCCGAGCGTCCGTCACCGTCAGCCGCACATTGCGTAAACTCAGCCCCTGCAATGTCGTCACCCAGGGCTCTTTTGCCAATAAAGGCACCAACGCCGGATAAGGCTTTTCCACCTTAAGACCAAGCGTCTCCAACCACGGATAAGCATCACCACTGCTGCCGGTGCCCGGATAAGAAGCACCGCCTGTACAAAGTATCACTGTCTCTGCCCGCCACTGTTCGCCGCCAGCAGTATCAATGGCAAATCCGCCATTTTCTAAGCACGTTATCCCTGTCACTGTTGTATCGCAATGAATCGTTACGCCCTGATGTTTAGCTTCTTTCACAAGCGTATCCACAATATCCTGCGCTTTATCACTTTGCGGAAACACACGGTCGCCGCGCTCCACTTTCAGCGGACACCCATGCGCCGTAAAGAAATTCCAGACATCATGATTATCAAAAGAACTTAGGCTGGAATACATAAATTTGGGGTTGCGGCGAATCTGCTGCAAAATTTCTTCTCGACTCTTCATCGTTGTCACATTACAGCGTCCCTTCCCTGTAATGCGTATCTTTCTGCCACAGCGTGGCATTTTTTCCAGCAAAGTCACCTGACATCCCTGTTCAGCCGCCGTTAAAGCTGCCATCAAACCGCTTGCACCGCCGCCGACCACAATGAGTTCTTTCAAAACTCTTTCACCTCTCGTTGTCTCATGTCACTCACTAGAATAGCATGAGTTTGCCTACACAACAATCATTTTTCACTGTAAGTTTTTCCATAATAAAAACCGGCCTTTAATTATGAGACATTTTCATTAAATATGATTACAAATTGCCCAAAATGGGTTGAATGGATGTGAAGGATATGTTAATTTTATATTACCGATTTCATGAAGGAGAATTATCATGACTAACAATAAAATGCTGCTGTCTTGGGTTGATGAAATGACAAAGCTTTGCCAACCAGAAAAGGTCGTCTGGTTTGACGGTTCCGACGCGCAGCAACAAGATATTTTACAAACGCTCATGGCGCACGATGCTGTTGTTAAACTCAACGAAGAAAAACATCCAAACTGTTACCTGTTCCGTTCTCACATCTCTGATGTCGCTCGTGTGGAAGAGCGCACCTTTATTGCCAGTGAAAAAGAAGAAGATGCTGGTCCTACCAACAACTGGTACCCACCAACCGAATTAAAAGATAAAATGCGTAGCCTTTATGACGGTGCCATGAAAGGGCGCACGCTCTATGTTATTCCATTTTGCATGGGGCCTATCGAAAGCCCTGCTGCACGCATTGGCGTTCAGCTAACTGACAGCCCTTATGTAGCACTGAACATGAAAATCATGACCCGCACCGGACAAGCCGTATTGGATCGTCTCGGCGAGGACGGTTTCTTTGTGCCATGCTTACATTCTGTCGGCAAACCACTCACCAAAGAAGAAATCGACGATGCTTGGCCATGTGCACCAATGGAAGAAAAATACATCGCTCACTTCCCGGAAACCCGTGAAATTTGGAGTTACGGTTCTGGCTATGGCGGCAACGCTCTGCTCGGCAAAAAATGCCTGGCCTTACGCATCGCCTCCGTCATGGCACGCGATGAAGGCTGGATGGCAGAACATATGCTCATCTTAAAAATCACCAATCCAGAAGGTCGAGTAAAGCACATCTGTGCCGCCTTCCCTAGTGCTTGCGGCAAAACCAATCTTGCCATGCTCGTACCAACCCTGCCAGGTTGGAAAGTTGAAACCATCGGCGATGACATCGCTTGGTTACACATCGGCGAAGATGGCCGTCTCTACGCCATCAATCCGGAAAACGGATTCTTCGGCGTTGCTCCTGGCACCTCCATTCGTTCCAACCCAATCGCCATTCAAACCATCAGCAAAAACACTATTTTTACCAATGTCGCTTTAACCGATGATGGCGATGTGTGGTGGGAAGGATTAAGCCCTGCACCAGATCATCTCATCGACTGGCAGGGCAACGACTGGACTAAAGATTCCGACCATCGTGCTGCTCATCCAAATTCACGCTTCACAGCACCGGCTGCACAATGCCCAATCATCGCACAAGATGAATGGGAAAAACCAGAAGGGGTACCTATTGATGCCATCCTCTTCGGCGGTCGCCGCCCATCAACCATTCCTCTCGTTTATGAAAGCTTCAATTGGCAGCACGGCGTTTTCCTCGGTTCCATCATGGGCAGCGAAGTAACTGCCGCTATTATCAGCAATCAACTTGGTAAAGTACGCCGCGACCCATTTGCCATGCTGCCATTCATCGGCTATCATGTTGGCGATTACATTCAGCATTGGTTGGATATGGCCAAACTGACCGATGAAAGCAAACTGCCAAAAATCTACTCTGTCAACTGGTTCCGTAAAGACAGCGACGGCCAGTTCATTTGGCCTGGTTATGGCGAAAACATTCGTGTGCTGGAATGGATCTTCAACCGCACCGACAACAACGCTGGTGCAAAAGAAACCGCTATTGGCTACATTCCAGACATCAAAGACCTCAACACCAGCGGGCTCAACGTCTCTAACGAAGACGTTGAACTGCTCCTTAACGTTGACCATGATGCCTGGATGAACGAAGCGAAATCCATCGAAACGCACTTCGCATCTTACGGCGATAAAATGCCGCAGCCACTCTTCGATGAGCTGAACGCTTTGGAAGAACGTCTGAAATCAACTCTATAAAAAAGCAGCAATAAAATACGACCCCAATCATTCGGGTGAATGGTTGGGGTCGTATTTTATTGCCAAAAGTGTATATAAAAGGCTTAAATTTAAACATCAAATAGGCCGCCAATAGAAAACACGCTGCCTTTTCTCTTTATTCAGGTGTGAAACACTTGTTCTTTCAGCACTTCCACTATTTTTCGCACGGCTTTGCCGCGATGGCTGATGGCATTTTTTTCGTCCATCGTCAGCTCGGCAGTGGTACGCGCAAATTCTGGTATATAAAAAAGCGGATCGTAGCCAAAACCATTCTCGCCGCGCGGCGCACGCAAAATCTGACCACGCACGATGCCTTCTGCGTCAAAGCGACGGCCGTCAGCAGCAATCGCAACAATGGCGCAATGAAACTGCGCCCCACGTTTATCTTCAGGCACATTTTCCAAGGCCGCAAGCAACTTTGCATTATTGGCAGCATCGTCTTTTTCCGCACCGGCATAACGTGCCGAGTAAATTCCAGGTGCTCCGTCTAAGGCGTCCACTTCAAGTCCTGAGTCATCAGCAATGCACAAACACCCTGTCGCATCGTGGACAGCTTTCGCTTTAATGTAGGCATTCTCAGCAAAAGTGGTACCGTTTTCTTCAATATCGCCAATCTCTGGATAATCGGCCAGCGATTTCACCTCCACTGGCAGCTCTGCCATGAGTTCTCTAAATTCTTTGAGCTTTCCCTTGTTGCCAGAAGCAATAATGACTGTTTGCATATCCGTCCTCCTTATTCCGATAACAAAAAAAGCACTCCATGTGGAGTGCGAAGAGCGGAAAACGGGATTCGAACCCGCGACCCTCGCCTTGGCAAGGCGATGCTCTACCACTGAGCCATTTCCGCATATTCGTTTCGGTCGCGCCACCAGAGCGCTCCCTCAACGCTTGATTATAATACCACGTCATTTGAAATTTTGCAAGCATTTTTTACACTTTTTTCAAGCAACATAGCCATTAAAAAGCACTCCATATGGAGTGCAAAGAGCGGAAAACGGGATTCGAACCCGCGACCCTCGCCTTGGCAAGGCGATGCTCTACCACTGAGCCATTTCCGCATATCGTTTCGGTTGCGCCACCAGAGCGCTCCCTCAACGCTCGTTAATAATACCATGCCTTTTATTAAATTGCAAGCCCTTTTTTCATCATTTTAACAATATTTTTCTACCCCGGCTTTTTTCCCACTTTCTCTTTATTTTTTAGTCAAAATAGAGTATCTTATAAGAGAATAAATGCTTTCTTTACACAAGGAGGATAATATGTCTATTAAAATTGGTATCAACGGATTTGGCCGCATTGGCCGCTTGGTTGCTCGTGTCGCTGTCATGGACCCAGAGGTTGAGCTGGTTGCCATCAACTCTACTTCTGACGCTGAAGGGACTGCTCGTCTCTTTGAATACGATTCTACCCATGGCATCTTCAAAGGTGATGTTTCCTATGAAGAAGGCGTGCTGATCGTCAATGGTCAGCGCATCACCCTTTTCAGCGATCGCGACCCTAAGAATCTGAAATGGGGTGAAGTCGGCGCCGATATTGTCATTGATTCTACCGGTAAATTCAAGACCATCGACACCGCTTCTGTTCATCTCGAAACCGGTGCCAAGAAGGTTGTCATTACTGCACCATCCTCAGATGCACCAATGATTGTTATGGGCGTTAACGAAAACACCTATGACCCATCTATGAACGTTGTTTCCAACGCCAGCTGCACCACCAACTGCTTGGCACCTGTAACAAAAGTCATCCACGACAACTTCACCATTATCTCCGGTGCTATGACCACTGTTCATTCTTTCACGAACGACCAGAAAAACCTCGATGCGCGTCACAAAGACCCACGCCGTGCTCGTGGCTGCACCCAGTCTATTATCCCTACCACCACTGGCGCTGCTAAGGCTATGGGCAAGATTATTCCTGAGCTCAATGGTAAGATGAACGGTTTTGCACTGCGTGTGCCAACACCAAATGTTTCTCTGACCGACGTTGTCTTCCAAATTAAAGAAGACTTCACCGTTGAACAAGTCAACCAACTGCTCAAAGACGCTGCCGAAGATCCAATGAAGGGCATTCTCGGCTATTCTGACAAGCCACTCGTTTCTATCGACTACAACGGCGATTCTCGTTCTTCCATCGTTGACGGCCTGTCCACGATGAAAGTCGGCGATGATCTCTTAAAGGTTATTGCTTGGTACGACAACGAATGGGGTTATAGCTGCCGCGTTGTTGACTTGGCAAAATACATCGCAACAAAATAGTTTCTCAAAACAAAAAATAAGACTCGGATATTTATCCGAGTCTCAGACTGTAGAAAAACCCAGCTTTGGTCTAAGAACCGAAGCTGGGTTTTCT
>CAUWHJ010000018.1:0-62227 GCA_963558655.1 uncultured Peptococcaceae bacterium | reverse complement strand
ATGCTATACATGGTGTTATCATCGGTTCATCTAAAACTCTGTCAATTTCTTTACGATATTTATCAATATTTAACATATTATTCCCCCTCCATTGGCAGTCGGGCTTGGAGCCAACCCGTATAATAATCACTATCTTCAAGACCATATTTATCATCTGCCACATAAAATTTCCCGTCATAAAAACACATAAATTGTCGTTTATGCCAGTTTGGACTACCAATACTACGCACCATAATCCAATCACCAGGCTTCAAACCATCGCCGTCCTCAAGCAATTCCGGCTCTGGTTCCTTGTATTCTTCGAGCAACCATTCAGCGATTTTATTCGAGCAGGCATCGCAATTACGTTGGCCTGCACGACATATCCCCTTATCTATGCCCGCTTTGTCCAGAAAAGCAGTACAGTCATTGAATGTCATTCCACGCACACACGCTGCCAGAAATTCTTTCTTGTATTTATCTAAGTTTGTCATACCGTTTCTCCTTCCTCGTATATGCCGGCTAAAACACAAGCATCTGTCTCAAGGAGGGCTTTTAATGCCCTCCTAAGTTCATCCAGTTTTTCCCTTTGCACATCCGTATCAATGATATGGCAGGAAATGTCCATCAATTTCGTGTCAAATCCGGAAACCGCCCTCATTCTTTCGGTAACCCAACAATCCTTTGGGCTAATAGCCTTTTCAATTTCTCCCATAATTTAACCCTCCCTTTTTTTTGCAAAAACTTCTTCATTTTCTTTGATAATCTTATCTGCAAATTCTTCAATTTCATCATCATTCATATCAGCGCTGATAGCATCCTTATATTTGTCGAGAAGATTTATAGACGCTTTTGTTGCATCCGCTGACCCGTATTTTAATTGCTCAATAGTTCTTAAATAGGCGTCTTCATCATCTACGCGCTCAATTAAATCATTACAATCAAGCATCATCGCAAGTGCGTTCATTTCGTTGTCACTCAAATCATAATCTCTAACAAAAGCCGCAATACTAATGGGAGAGAGCTTTAGCTTGTCTTGATAGACTTCTCTTATGATGACGCTCTGCAAAAATACATTCAAAATTTCTTTGAGTTTACCGGCGTTTAATTCATTCAGTTTTGCCAACGCTAAAATCGGAACTTTTACATCTTCTATTTTTTCAAGTTCATCTTCTCTAAAAGTGACTGTATAATTGCCATCAAATTTCATGTTATTTTTTCCTCCTATTTAACTTGCCAGCAAATTGCTGGTAACTTGCTGCATCAGTTTTCCCCGTTCAGCACTGCGTCTAAATCAGGGTCTCCGGTTTGACTGATAACCTCGCCTGTTTCAGGGTCAACGCCTTCTGATACATCCTGCGTTGCTTCAATGTCGATATAATCACGCTCATCTTGCACCAGCGACATATCAACACCAGTTGCCACATCTGCTTCGCTAACAGATTTCACGCTGCCGTCAGCGGCCGTTGCATCCGCAAATTCAATGGTCTTTGGTGCGTATTTCAAGAGCTGCTTTAACACAGTTTTTTTGGCCATACTGTCGAAATTGTTCGCCCATGGTCCAGAGCCACCGCTCGCCTTGCTGTACTGGTTGCGATGCTGCACAACATCATCATAGCTCATCACCGTCATGCCATAGCCACCATTCTTGAGGTGATACACCGCATAATAGGCGATTGGCTTGCCGCGGTTAATCATGGCTGGCTTATGTACGAGCTTTGGTTCCAAACCAAGTTCATACTCAAACACATCGTTTTCATACACTGTATGGGCATAGATGTCTTTGTATTCACCCGTGCGATAAGCGAGCGTCAGTAAACCTTGATCACAAACCCGCTGGTTTACCATCCCAGCGGAGTGGACTATCTCTTCACCAAATATGATGCCATGCACTTCGAGCGGTAGCTCATCACCCGCCCTACGCCGTTACATTCATCACGGCTAGTCTCTACACTACTCGCCAAACCTTATGCTTTTTAACTGTTCCATTTCTTTTGATGGCTCCTGAAACTGTTCTTGGGCTTACGCCGTAAAACTCAGCACACGCCTTTATGCTTTCAAACTCACCGTCATCAGTTGCACATCTTTTTCTGTGTCCGGCATTTGTTTGCGGAATCGTTAGATGCCTTATTCTGATAGATTCCTTGCGCTTTGCTTTCGTTTCTTGGCTCTGCTTCTTTCCTTTATTAGCTTCGCTGAGCTTCTTTCTTGTTTCTTGCGGCCTTTCCTTCCCTATAACGTTATATTCAGGATTAAGCACGTGGATATAATGAAGCTCACGTTCTAATAGCAATGCCTTTTCGCAACCATTTGGAAGCTCTTCCAACACTTCCAAAGCAAAAACATCTTTTCCCATTGTTCTAATATCGTGGTCAAATTCTTTGCTATGATAGTTATACCAATTTTGGAAATGCGCCCGAAAACGATTTTCGATTTCTCTCGAATGCCCAACATAGCATTTTCCATTTATAAGGTTTGTTATTTTGTATATCCCAGTCATTCCACAGCCTCCCATCTGTGGTCTGGCGAATAGCACGGTATTGCCCAATTTTTGGAGGGTTTCACCGTTAGCCTCTTAATGAGACACCCCTGAGCAATAGGGTTCACACAGTTTTACTTGAGCCTCTCAGTTTAACCCAAGTTGGAACGATGCCTCCATCACGCCTTTGTTCTTGTATGGAATCAAATACGACTGCCCCAGCGGTGTGTTGGGTTCCAAGCCTAATTGCGCCGCCTGCATCATCGCTCCCAGAAAGCTCTGAGGAGTGCATTCCTGCAATTTTGGGTTGCTGGAAATCGCTGTCAACACAATGCGTGTGAACCGCTCTGGTTCCAGCGCCTTTGGTAATGCCTTCGCAATTTGCGGCTCCATGCGCTGGATAAGCCCCTTAATGCTGTTGTCTTGTCTGTTGCTTGCTACCTGTCTGTTCTTCAATTTGTCTACTGCTTGCATAATTTCCACCTTATCCTTTCATTAGTCCAATTCGTAAATATCAACGTCAAAGCGTTCGCAGTTGCTCAAGATGCGGTTTTTCGCACGTCTTAACTCAAACACATTCCTTCTCATGGCGCTGCTGGCTTCTTCCATGTGTCGCAGCACCTCACGCACCTTTTCTGCGTCTTTTTCGTCCATTTCTTCACTGTCAACGATGGTTTTCCGCGCCCGCAAGGCTTCTTCAGCAAACCACTTCGCATTTTCCTCCAACATATTTCTGTACGCCCTGATATTGGGCATCTCCCATTCAAGTTCTTTTGCCATTTCTCCCAAGCTCATTTCCTCCTATTACTCAGCTTTCGCCGCGCTCACACGAAAGACCCTGCTTTCGCTGGTTTTGGCAAACGTGTCATACACGCCAGGCAATTCTTTTTTCAGCCGCTTGCTGTCCAGCGTGGTGCGTGTCTGTGTTTTCCAGGTCACTTTGAATGACCCGCCAAACGCCGTCGATGCGTCTCCCATAGCCGCCTTGATGTTCTGCTCTATCCGGCGAATATTGTTGTCGATTTCCTTCTTGCTTTCTTTCAAGACTTCCAAAAACTCTAAGTCTTTAACTTCATATTCGTAGAGATTCACATGCCCGCCATCATCATGTGGATACCGCTTCTTGAGGTAATCGTCATAAGCGTTAGAGCCATCTGGTGGTGGGCAAATGCCAGCTTCTACATAGTTGCGCCAGAAATCGACTTCCGCTTCCAAGAGTGCTGCAATGGCTTCCTCGTCACGTTCGATAACATACCAAGTGAACCGTTCATTTCCGATGAGCACCGCAATGTAGCAGCGTTCTGCACCTGTCACCAACATATAGTGCAAGCACTGCACTTGATACTGCTCCGGCGGCTCCGTTTCCCAATCTTTGGCCGCATAGCTGTTCGTGGTCTTGCATTCCAAGATGGCATTTTCACCCACCACTTCGCGGTCAATGTCGGCAAGAATAAACGGGTAATCGTCGTGGTGGAGCATATAGTTGTTGCGCCGAACCTTCTTGCCAGTTGCTTCGGCAAAGCGTTTCGCCACGTAATCTTCCAGATCATGCCCCACACGTAACCGTTCGCTCATGACTTCCGTGTCATCTTCCACCGGCTCTGTCTTAGATAGGTACACCTGCGCCGCGCTCTTCCATGGATTCATGCCCACCACAGCCGCTGCATCACTGCCACCGATACCTGATTGACGCATTTTAAGCCATTCTAAGTGCGTCAAATTGCTAACGTTTACACCCTTCTTCATCGTTGCACCTCCTGACGTCTACGAGCACGCGCCCGTCTCTCTGCATTAGCATCGCTGCGAGCAACCACACGCCACATGACGAACATGGTCGCCATCGCCACAACACCGACTTCTGCCCAAACCGGTTTGCCAGCGAACACCCCAACCAATTCCATCCCGATAGCAACCATAACGCCGTTGCTGAAAATCCTGTCACGTCTGTTCACTTTCCATTCATCCTTTCACTTTTCGTTCGTTTTGTTCACATCTCCGCCACCATCAGGCGGTAAGAAAAAGTCACTTAGTTCGCAATCAAACAAATAGGCCAATTCTTGCAGTTGTGCCAAGGTCGGAATCCGAACGCCTTTCACAAACTGATACACTACATCTAGGTTTGTCAGTGCTGCTTTTTGGGCGATTTGTGCAACCGGTAGGCAGCTGTCGTTCATCATCTGTTCAAGGTTATACGGCACATAAATGTTAGAGCTTTCCTTGTACCATTCCGTTTTAACGCCAGGTTTCACCATAACGTCACCGATTGTCGAGCCAAACCATCTTGCATACATATCAATGACCTTAAGTGGCGCCTTGCCTGTATCTAGTAATCGTCTCAAGTCCTTGTCCGGCGAGGTCACGTTATGTGCTCGCATCATTCGTTCAAAATTCGGCACCATCCACGCTTTGTTGGTTAGCGTATCCTGTATGTTAGGGTCGTCAAAAACAATTTCCTGCTCCCGTAAACACCGCTGTTTAAGCGTTTTTGCCAATTCAAACGTCACTGTCTCGATTTTCTCAACGTTTTCAGGCTTCGCTGGTACAAAGAAATCTGCCACTTCAATCTGCATACAATCCGCCAACGCTTGTGCCGATGTTGTTGTCGGCATATAGTCGCCTTGCGTGTACTTCGTCAGGCTTGACGGTGCTACACCGGCGAACTTGCCAATGTGTCTGTACTTAATTCTTGAAGCCTGCAAGTATTTCAAAAACGTATCTTTGAAATATCCCGATGAGCTGTTTTCCCACTTGCTGGCATCGCTGTTCGGCTGTACCATCATTTCACCAATGCTCTTGCCGTAACTGTTGCATATAGCTTCAATGTTCTTGATGTTTTGCACCTTTCCTTTGGCTAAAACAGCGAGCCGTTTATCTTCTTCCTGTTTGCTGTTCGCAAAACCCAACAGCTCGGCATTAGCAGGGATGTTCGCAACATTAGTTATCAACATACATCACACCCTGATTTGATAAATTCTTCAACGTCATCTGGGTCGTAGAACCGTAACCTCTGGCTTAGCTGGTAGCACTTCATGCCGTTATGCACCCAATCTCTGAGCGTTCGTGCGTCTTTCAGCCCCAACCATGCCAATACTTCCTTCTCAGGCATCAGCCGGCGTTTCGTCTCACGCTCTTCCTTCACAACCTCGCGGATTTCCTCACGAACGGCGTCCAGAATTACATCTGTCACATTTACAGCCATATCAACACACCGACCTTTCCTCATCAATGCGGTAGATCGTCAGCGTTGCCGTATCATCTGGAAACAACACGTTAGCCGATACAATGCGGTCAACGTCCAAATCATAGCTCGTATAGATGTCCAGTGCCACCAGCAACTCCGTCATGCCTGCCAGCTCGTGGAGTGCTTGCTGCATCTTTTCAAATTCATCTTGGCGATTGATATACCAAATTTGCGCCTTCAAACGCTTTACAATGTCACGCTTTTCTATCTGCGTCATTCCCCCACACCTCCGTTATGTTATAGACCGTTAAACAATAGCTTCTCGCTTAGCTTCTGCCCGTTCAACCATCGGCAAAATACCATCTGATTTCAGCAGATCATAGATAAACAACCGCCCTGCTTGCGTCCAATGCGTATGCACCGCCGTATGCGTTTCTCCTTTATTGTCCAGGTAGTTATGCGTCTTTGTATTGGTGTATCCTTTCTCAGCGTATTTCTGATAAAGCAACCAAATCTTACCTTGACGATACTGCACGCCTTTTTCATGTAGATACTCGTTAAGCCTTCTAGCACTCCAGCCATAATCCTTGGCAATCGCCGAGATAGACACAAGGTCTTTGCTGTTTAACACAAGGTCGTAATAGCTGGCCTTTGGCTGCATCTCTGCGATTTGTTGATTCTGGATAGCAATAGTCCACTTTAGTTCAGAACTTTCGCGTTCCAACGCTTCAAGCTCTTTATTTGCAATGCGTAAGGCTCTTGCCATAATGGCTTCTGGAGAGTTCCACTGCTCTTCTACTTCAATGAAATAGCGTCTAAACTTCTTGCCTATTTCGTTTCTCTGAATCATGCAGATTTCTTTCGCCATTTCAATTGTGAGTTGATGGTTAGTTGCTTTTTTGCCGGGAAGCCCGTCAGACCTAACGCTCAAAAATGAGCAATAGTCTTTTCCTTCGGCAAAACCATACTCACACATTCTTGGAAACCAATCCTTGTAAGCTGTTTTTACTTGAAGCGCATCATGCAGGTCACGGCCATTTACTGTTGGGCGTTCGCTGTCGTAATTGATTTTGATTAGCTCGTTCATTTTATCCTCCCATTAAAGCAAGTCGTCCAGTTTATCCAACTATGTCCAGTAAACTGGATTTTGTGCAGAAAAAAATATCATCTAATTGTTCTGGCGACAGATTAAACAATGCCTTGATTTTTAAGATCTCATCCTGAGTAAACAACTGCATTCCATACATTTTATTATAGAGAGATTGAACAGAAATTCCTAAATAGCTTGCCAAAGCCTTTTTTGTCATACCACGTTCATTCAACAAGGCAGTAATTTGAAGTCCACACTTTGTCATTATTTTCATTAAACCACCTCCCTCTCTTTTCCACGTTTTTATTTTAGTCCAGTATATTGAACATGTCAACCAATTTATTCAACATTGTTCAAATTTATTTTAATTTATTGATTCATATTGTATAATTATTGCTATGGAGGTGAATAAAATGGACAAACAATCAATTTTAAGAATCAAAAATCTGATGTACGAACAACATCTCAATCAAGCTGAGCTATCCAAAAAATCCGGCGTATCAAAATCTACTATTAGCAATGTAATGAATAGCAATTTTGATCCACGCTATGACACACTTCTTTCTATTGCAGACGCACTAAACACAACAGTTGCTTATATTCGCGGAGAAACAGACAATCCATCACGATTTGATATTATTGATGAAGTCGAATCTCAATCGAATAATTATGGACCTACTCCGAAGAAGAAAAAACTACCATTATTAGGAAAAATAGCTTGCGGTAATCCATTGTATTCTGACGGCCATGTAGAAGCATACATCTATCCAGATCATGATTTAGATGCGGATTTTTGTTTAATTGCAGAAGGAGATAGTATGATTGGTGCTCATATTCAGGATGGCGATATTGTATTCATAAAGGAAACAAATATTGTCGAAAATGGGCAAATAGCAGCTATACGAATTGGAGAAGACGAATTTCAACTAAAACGATTTTATTGGGATCGCGTGCGAAGTGTCGTACAGCTAATATCAGAAAACAACGATATTGACCCAATCATAAAAACAGGAGCTGAAATAAACGATGTGCATATCGTAGGTTTAGCAGTGGGATTCCAACACAATTTCTTTAACAAATAATGGAGATGAAAACCATGAAAAAGCACAAAAAATAACCTCTTCGGATTTGCAAAGGGGAAAAATGCAAAACCCAAGAGGTTAAACAACATGTATCATCTACTACAACAACAATAACACGAATCCATGGCTATTATAGCACATCAGCACGGAAACGTGTGCAAATCGCAAACTAAGGTATCAGGGTAAAAAACAACCCCTAGGAATGGCAGTTCCTAGGGGCAAAAGGATGAAGTGGAAAGTGAATCACCCTATCATTAGTGTAGCGATAAGCAAGCAAAAAATCAACTGTTTACCTTGTGAATAACGGAGGTGTAAATAAAAGACGCCTAACAGGAAAACATATATCATATAGAAAGGAGAAATACCCATGCTTATCGCATATCAACATTATAACCCATTGCAAAGGAAACAACAATCAAAGGACGGTGATTGCTATGGCTATCGACAGCTATAAGCTCAAGAACGGCCAAGTGCGTTACCGTGTCGCCGTCTATATGGATGGTCAGCGCATCGCTCAGAAACGAGGTTTCAAAAGCAAAAAAGAAGCCAAAGCCTATGAAGCTGCCATCATCTCCAAAGGGAAACGTCAGCAGATATGGACATATCAGCGTGTTGAAGATTTCTTTTTAGAAGCTTACGAAAACAGTGTTGCCGGAACAACCTATTATTCAACGACAAAAGTTCTGGCAAAACATGTTCCAGAATCATGGCGAAATAAGAACATCGCCACCATTAGCGTTACGGATGTTCAGAAATTCATCAATAGCCTAGTTCCAAAGCTCGCTCATCCAAACATGGTCATCTGCAAGGTATCGCTTGTCTTTGATCATGCGGTTAAACTTGAAGCTATAGCGCGAAACCCGTTCAACTTGTGCGTGCTACCAGCGACCCCAGATGAACGTGAAATAAATAAAGACTGGGTCATCTGGACACCAGAGCAAGTTGCAACGTTCCTAGAAGCGTGTAAAGAAGACGAGCGCCCATACCTATACCCTTTCTTCCGCGTTGCTTATGTAACAGGTATGAGAAGGGGCGAGATTCTTGGCCTCGAGTGGTCAATGTTTGACCATGACAAACAAGTTATTAAAATCGAAAAGGCACTAAAACGAGATACAAACGGGAAAAAAATAATAGGTTCACCGAAAAACAAATCTTACCGAGTTGTAGGAATCGACAAAGAAACCGCTGATGCCATAGAAGCACTACGACCATTTGCAACCAACCAACGCATCTTCCCGTTTGGCGAAGTTGAACCAAGTAGGTGGATGAAAAGCATTGAAAAGAAATCAGGGCTTCCTCATTCAAAGCTCCATAATTTCCGCCACATCCACGCAACTGACTTGCTAAATGCAGGCGTACCGATTCAGGACGTCATCGACCGCCTCGGTCACAAATCTGCAACAACAACACTGGAGCATTATGCAGAAAGCAACTCAAACAAGCACGCCGCCATAGATGCTCTGGAAGAAAATCACTACATAATTCACTACACAGACACTCCAAACCGCTCTATATAGCTATATGATGCTTTTATATAAAAACAGACAGCCCACCATGGCTGTCTGTTCATCTTTCAAAAAATAACATAGGCAACAATACTCAACGTCACAAGGCTGGCGACAGTAGTTGCCAATACCGTTCCCAGCGCATAATCGCCCTCTTTACGCGTGGATTGTGCAAACATAGCAACTGCCACCATCGTTGGCAAACCTGCCACAATGGAAAGCGTGTGTGTCATATCTGTATTGCTGACAGCTTGGCTGACAACAGCGAAATAGAGCAATGGAAACAAAAGCATCTTTACGGCAATGCCAATATATAATTCTTTTTGCCGCAAAACCGGTGTCCAATGGCAGAAACAAAGCAGGCCACCCATATAAATGAGCGACATTGGTGTTGCCGCGCTGCCGATTTTTAATAAACCGTTTTCAATAATCGACGGAATTTGCACATCAAAAAGCAATAACACAATAGCGAGCGCAATGCCACATACGGCCGGATTGATAAAATTGCGCCAATCAAAATGCGTACTTTTTCCGCTCGGTGTGGTCAAATAAAGACCATAGGTCCAAAACAAGCTTTGATCAATGATACTGAGCAACGCACTATAAATGCCGCCGTGCACCGGACTTACGCTAAGCATCAACGGCAAACCAATAAAGCCCACGTTTCCAAAAATAAACACCGCTTGAAAAATCTGTGCACGATCTTTTGGCAAACGCAACACTTTAGCAAGCAAAGCAAATATCACAATCAACGAACCATAAATACCTGCCACCATAAAAAGAGCGGGTAAATCTTCTGCCAACTGAGCGCGACTGGTGCCATTCATCATATTGGCGAAAATCATGATTGGCAGCAACAACTTCATGATCAGCGTAGCCATACGATCAAGAAATTCTCGTGTCGTAATCTTTTTCTTAGCAGCTATGTAGCCAAGAAGCATCATGAGAAAAAACGCAATCAACTGCTCCAAGATAATCAAAAACGAATCCAAACGGCTCCCTCCCTTATGTGCCCCACTGTTTTCAGTATAGCATATATCCCCCGCACGCACAAAAAATTGCGCCCTGTCAATAATCGACAGAGCGCAATTTTTTAAGAAAGAAGCATCTCCAGCGTCTCTTCGCCACGCAAAAAAGGTGCTATGCGTGCCGCCAAAGCAGCATCACCGCAACACAGCACGGCAGCTTTTTCGGTGGTAAAGAGCGGCTCATCGTACAGTGAAAGGAACACACCGCCACAGGCTTCCATAATCACTCGGCTGGCTGCATAATCCCAAGGGTAGAGTCTGGAGGACATATAAGCATCCAAGGTTCCTTCTGCAATATGGCACATGGCCAAACTGGCAGACCCCAGCGCGCGATGACCGCGCGTAGCAGCACTAAACTGATACAACGGCCGTCCAGCACGATGAGACAGGCCATTCAATGTTGGCAGGCTGGCATCAAAAAGAATATCTTCCAACGCCACAGGCTGTCGTTTTGACAACGGACATTCGTTCACATAAGCCGTTTCACCTGCCAGTGCATAATAGCAACGGTCAGCCGCAACATCATATACCACACCGAACAATGGTGTGATTTCCTGATAAAGAGCCACACAAATCGCAAAATGGCGCCGCATGGCAATAAAATTCGTTGTTCCATCAATCGGATCAATAAACCATGTCAAGCCTTGCGGCGCATGGTTAGGTTGTTCCTCTGCAAAAAAATCTGCCTCAGGTGCAATTTTTGCCAAACCACGTTTCAAAGTTTCCTGCACCCAAACATCTTGATCCGTCACCAGATTTTGATGATTGTTCTCTTTACAACGCACATTCAATGGCACAGAAGAAAGGCGCTCCATCAGCGCCTTTCCTGTGTCACGAACCAAAGCAATGGTCATTTGCAACTGGTTCATATGCAACTCCTTTATACGTGCGCCGCAGTACGCACATGACCAACAATGGTCGATGCCCCCGCCAACTGTTTACCATCTGGTAACACCAACGTTGGTGCAGCAACAATGCCATATTGTTTAGCGAGCGCAGGTTCCTCTTCTGCATAGATACGCGTATAGGAAATCCCTGCCTGATCGAGTGCACGAATGGCAATCTGGCAATTTGGACAAGTACGCGTGGTGAAAAGCAAGGCTTCTTGTGGCGCGTTTTTGCTTTGCGCCTCCTCTTTGCCTTCCGTAATACCAAGATCGCTGCCTTTAACTTTAAGAACAAAACGGCTCTTAGAAATATCATACATCTTGCGGTCTTTATATTCCTGCGTTTTACCATCATTCCAGTTTTGAACCGGACGATAGTAGCCAGTAATGCGGCTGTAAACCTCCGTTCTATTGCCGCAATATGGGCAAGTGAACTGTTCGCCTGCAAGATAGCCATGGTCTTTGCAAACCGAATAGGTTGGCGACAAGGTATAATATGGCAGTTCATAGTTTTCAGCAATCTTACGCACAAGATTTGCAGCTGCTTTCCAATCTGGCAGTTTTTCGCCTAAGAAAGCATGGAAAACCGTGCCGGACGTGTACAGCGTTTGCAACTCGTCCTGAATATCCAAAGCAGAGAAAATATCTTCCGTATAGCCAACAGGCAGATGTGAGCTGTTGGTGTAGTAAGGCGTATCCCCTTCTTTAGCTGCGGTAATAATGTCTGGATAACGCTTGCGATCGTGTTTTGCAAAACGATAAGTAGTGGATTCCGCAGGTGTTGCTTCAAGATTATAGAGGTCACCATACATTTCCTGGTAATCAGAAAGGCGGTCACGCATATGGGTGAGCACTTCCTTCGCAAATTTCTGCGTTTCTGGATGGGTTAAATCTTTACGCAACCAACAAGCATTAATACCAACTTCATTCATACCAATGAGACCAATGGTTGAAAAATGATTGTCAAAGTTCCCCAAGTAACGTTTGGTGTATGGATAAAGCCCAGCTTCCAAAAGATTGCTAATAACCGTACGCTTGGTCTTTAACGAACGTGCTGCAACGTCCATGAGATGATCGAGACGTGCATAGAATTCATCGACATCTTTTGATAAATATGCAATACGTGGCAAGTTGATGGTAACAACACCTACCGAGCCGGTACTTTCCCCGCTGCCAAAGAAGCCGCCGCTTTTCTTGCGTAATTCACGCAAATCAAGACGGAGACGGCAGCACATACTACGCACATCGCTTGGCTGCATATCGCTGTTGATGTAGTTGGAGAAATAAGGCGTACCATATTTTGCCGTCATTTCAAAGAGCAAACGGTTGTTTTCAGTGTCCGACCAGTCGAAATCTTTGGTAATCGAATAGGTTGGGATTGGATATTGGAAACCACGCCCCTGAGCGTCCCCTTCAATCATCACCTCAATAAAGGCTTTATTGACCATATCCATTTCACGCTTGCAATCGCCATAGGTGAAATCCATATCCTTACCACCAACAATGGCTGGCATATCTTTCAAATCGTCCGGTACTGTCCAGTCGAGAGTAATATTAGAGAATGGTGCCTGCGTTCCCCAACGGCTTGGCGTATTGACACCATAGATGAAGCTTTCAATACATTTCTTTGTTTGTTCGTAGGTCAGATTGTCAATTTTAACAAATGGCGCCAAGTAAGTATCAAAGGAAGAAAACGCCTGCGCCCCTGCCCATTCATTCTGCATGATGCCAAGGAAATTGACCATTTGGTTGCAAAGCGTAGCCAAATGTTTCGCTGGCGCAGAAGTAATCTTCCCAGGAATACCACCAAGGCCTTCGCGAATCAGCTGTTTAAGGCTCCAACCAGCGCAGTAGCCAGTCAGCATCGAAAGGTCATGCAGATGGATGTCCCCATTTCTGTGTGCATCGGCTACTTCTTTGTCATAAATTTCACTGAGCCAGTAGTTTGCCGTAATGGCCCCGGAGTTTGAAAGAATCAGCCCGCCTACGGAATAAGTAACCGTAGAATTTTCTTTTACACGCCAGTCTTCTACATTGACATAGCTGTTGACCAATTCCTTATAGTCCAAAATTGTTGATGACACATTACGCATAGTTTCATGTTTTTGACGATAGAGGATATACGCCTTGGCGACATCTGCGTATCCGCTTTGGCTGAGAATGCTTTCCACGCTGTCCTGAATATCCTCAACTTGAATCAGATGATCTTTAACCTTTGGTTCAAAATCAGCAGTCACTCGCAACCCCAACAAATCAATAATATCGTCTGTATATTCTCTCTGGCAAGCATCAAAGGCTTTTTTTATGGCTGCCGTAATTTTACTCAGATCAAACGCCACAATACTGCTATCGCGCTTTACAACTTGATACATAGATGTCAGTCCTCTCTTCCTGATTGCCTTAATAAATGTATTCCTATGATAGCAAACAAAAGCTGGGCTGTCAACGCCCAGCACTATATATTGTTGTTTTTATTGTTATAAGCCCCAACACCCCTACTATATACCGCGCAGAGCTGCATTTGGCACATACTGCTGCACCGCTTCAAGCATTGCTTTCAGACGCTCTTCATTATGCGCTGACAGAGAATGATCGCGCACCTGATCGCGATCAACAAAACTCTGTAAATAGTATCGTTGGGCACCTTGCAGCCATTTTCCGATGGCTGCAATATCTTCAAATGTGTGAAATTCTCGTACAATGGTCGTACGAAATTCATAACCCACACGCCCCTCTAACAAAAGGTTGCAGCTGCGTATATAGGGGGTAAGGTCAAGCGATGCTACTCCACAGGTTTCAGCATAACGTTCCGGTCTGTTTTTAATATCCATTGCCACATAGTCCACCAAGCCCTGCTCGATCAGTTCTTCCAACTTATCCGGAAAACCACCGTTGGTGTCCAGCTTAACACGGTAGCCTAAATCTTTCACGCTTGCTAAAAACGGCACAATATCCGCTTGCAATAACGGCTCGCCGCCACTCACACAAACACCGTCAAGCAAACCTTGGCGTTTTTTTAGAAAAGCCAGGACATCCGTTTCTTGAATCGATTCATCGAAAGGACCCGCAATCAGCGCGCTGTTATGACAATAAGGACAATTCAGCTGACAACCAGCAGTAAACAGTGTGCAAGCAACGTGCTCAGGATAATCCAACAATGTGAGCTTTTGCAATCCTTGAATGTTCAAAATATGTCTCCTCCTCTATTTAACCAGCCCTTCAATTTTTGTCCATATTGCCTGAGCTTCGCGCTCTTTTTCGCCATGTTGCTTGAGACTGTTCCACGCCTTAAATTGCGTCACAATCTGATTGTGCAGCTGTGCATCTTCATCAGAAGGCAAATCTGTACTCGATGTCATACGCAACCAGTGAGCTTCCAGCATATCACCATTTTGTTTTGCCGCAGGCAACGCTGAAAAAGCAACAAGAGCGCAATTCAAAAAGGCAAGCAGCAACAACATTTTTCCGCTCCGCGAACGGCCATCGTTGCGCCGTGTACTGAGCGCAACCACAGCCAAAGGTATCGCAAACCATAAAACAGCAATCGATCGTGCCCACCAGATGGTTGATGTAAAGAGCGCTATCAATAAAATCGGCAATAATAGCCAAAGAAATGCCGTGCGCTGCCCCAAATAATCCGGCCATGCTTCAGCTTCTTCATCGATGGTTTCATCATCAAGGTAAATAGCGTTTTCATCTCGCACAGAACGCCGTGGCAGAAAAATCGCAACGAAAACAAGGATAACCGCCAGAATGATGAGCAATCCTCCAATAAATCCAAAACCACGAAGCGGCACATCTGGCTGTGCATAAGCCGAATGGAAAAGCGCTGTGAACTGCTGAAACACCGTGTTCACATTGAGCGATGCCACATCTGGCGATGCAAAAAGGCTATAAATAAAGCGTCCAAACCATGTTTTGCCTTCTAAGATAACCGGCATGGAAGGTGACACCAAATCCACCGTACACAAGAGCGAGCCATTGTCAACAAGATTTTGGATAAAAGGATTAAAGCCCAGGATGACGAAGCCAAACAACGCCACAACGCCAGCACGTATGGATAACCAGCGCAAGGCACGTTTCTTATACAAAATCGCCACAATGATAAGAAAAGCTGCACCCAAAACCAAGGCCGCACACAAACCACCCGATGGGCTATGGAGAATGAAGAGCCAAATGCCTCCTAACACCGCTAATAAATCCGTATGCAAATAGCCTTCATTAAGAATAAGATAAGCCAAAAGCAAAAAGCATTGAATACAGTATGCCATGACAGCATCGCCATAAAAACTGAAGAGCTGTGAAATAGCCACCGGATTCACCAAGGACAAAAGTGCAGCCATCGTGGCAACACATTTGTGGCCACCCAGCAGCTTGAAAAACGTATAGCGTGTCAAAAGAAAAGCAGGCACCGCAAACAACAGCGTGTGGCATTTCGCCATTTCATAATGACCAAGAAAAGCATAGATGCTTGCATCTACATACCATAAGGCTTTGCCTGATTGCATGACAGCTTCAGACACCGCACTGGCATCATCATAAATCGGATTCCAACCATCGGCTAAGCGCACAATGGCTTCTGTGTAAAAGCCGCGCCCCCAGCTGGAGTATTCCCAAATCCACGCCACAACATAGCCAAAAAGCACCACTGCCGCCATAAAAGCCAGGCCTGTTATCACCAAAAACCGTTTTGACAACGGCCGCCCTTCTCGCTTTGCCAACCAATAAAGCCCAACAAGGCTTATAACAACGCAAACCGGCAATGTTACCGAAAAAACGTGTAAACCTAAAAGTGCGACAAAAGCATTAACAACATACACGCTGCAAAGTATAAAAAGCCACGCTATTGCCCATTGTACCATCTTCGGCAACACTGCCACATGGTTTCCTTGCACACTCACGCAATTTCACCTTCTTTCACCATAAGCCAACACGCTCAGCTGCATCAAAAGGCCCTTCCTCTTTTCATGATATGATGAAAAACAGGAAAGGCCTACAATTTACGCTTTATCTTCTATGGCATCTTCCAATAACTGATGCTCGTCCTCCGAAATAACATGGCGGCGTTCCATCAGCATACGTTCACGCATACTCCACAAGCTCGATGAATAGTCCACATAATAGTGATGTGGATTTTCAAAACGCTTTACTTCATCCCAAAGCGTTTCAATTTCCGCCTGGCAATAGGTACGAATTTCTGTCACGCTAGGACATTCATACACCTGCACGCCCTGCTTAAAAATTGGTACCTGCAAACGTTCTGCACGGAAATTTTTCACCGTCTTGCGTTTCCAAACAGCGTTTGGATCAAAAATTTCAATCGGACGGCTTTCATCAATGGTTTCATCAGCAAGCATAACAAGATCGGCGATGGCTTTATTGGTTTCACGGTCAAAAAGACGCCATGGCATTTTATAGCCCGGTGTTGTGATTTTGCCAATGTTTTCACTGATCTTAATACGTGGTGCTAAGAGACCATCTTCTTCAACAGCAACCATTTTATAGACGCCGCCGAAAACCGGATCACTTTTGCAAGTAATCAATCGCTCCCCTACACCAAAGCTGTTAATCTTCGCCCCTTGCACAAGCAAATCCTGAATAAGAAATTCATCTAAGCCGCCGCTGACAACAATCGCGCAATCTTCAAAGCCTTCAGCGTCCAACACTGCACGCACACGCTTTGAAAGATAAGCAATATCACCGCTGTCAATACGCACGCCGGCAGGGCGATAACCTTTTGGCACAACCACTTCTTTGAACACCTTAATGGCATTCGGCAGACCGCTGTCCAATACATCGTATGTATCAATCAGCAGCGTGCACGCTTGTGGATAGGCTTCCGCATAAAGGCGAAACGCTTTTTCTTCATCGTTAAACAACTGCACCCAACTATGTGCCATGGTGCCTAGCGCAGGCACACCATAATCGCGGTCGGCAGCAGTATCCGCCGACCCTGCAACGCCGCCAATATAAGCCGCACGTGCGCCATAATTGGCTGCATCCGGGCCTTGCGCGCGGCGAGAACCAAATTCCATCACCGAACGGCCCTTCGCTGCACGCACAATGCGATTGGCTTTCGTAGCAATCAGACATTGATGGTTAATGGTTAAAAGCAGCATTGTTTCCAGAAACTGTGCCTGAATCACTGGTCCACGCACCGTTACCAATGGCTCATGAGGAAAGACTGGCCGCCCCTCCGGCACAGCCCATACATCACATTCAAACTTGAAGGTACGCAGATACTCAAGAAAGCCTTCATCAAACATATTCTTTGACCGCAAAAATTCGATATCCGCATCCGTAAAATGCAGCTTATTCAGATAATCAATCAGCTGCTCCAATCCAGCCATGATGACAAAACCGCCACCATCTGGAATTTCGCGGAAAAACATATCGAAATACACGATCTTGTCCTGTAACCCGTTAATAAAATAGCCATTGCCCATGGTTAGCTCATAAAAATCGGTCAACAGTGTTAAATTTCGCTCATCCATAGTGTTATCCCCTCAAAAACGCCATAATTCAATGGCAGATAATCCATCTTCCAGACAATAGTCGTTGTTCATTTCATATATTTGATCCAACACACTAACGTTTTCTGTTTGGTTTTCACAACGACGAATGAGCGGTTTCACATGCTCAAAAAAGGTTGTTCGCAACAACTCCTGCCCAATAACCGCTTCAAACACGCCCTGCAAATCAGCAATGCGAAAACGCTCCGGCACCCATTGAAAAGCAATCGGCGTGCGGTAGAGCTTGGTACGCAAACTTTCCACTGCACAGCAAATCATTTCCAGATGATCGAACGCCAAAAGCTCGGCATCTTCATGCACTTCACGCCGCCAGGAACCTTGTTCATCTGCTAATAAATCCACGCTGCCACTTATAACAATGTCGTTATGTTGTAAACATAAATGGCAACGATAATGGCTTGGGGAAAGATTTTCCATGCCCATAGACACTTCAAACCACGCTGCTTCGGCAGCATCATCTGCTGCTTGCACCGCGCCTTCATCGCCATAAGGCACCAATGCTAAAAAGCACTGCGTAATGATGCGTGTACGTGGATCACGATCAACACGACTAAAAGTCGCCACATCCCCCTGATACTTTGGCTGCAAGCCGGTTTCTTCGTAACATTCTCTGGCTGCACACGCAGCAAGGGTTTCATCTTGCTGTAAAAAACCGCCAGGCAACGCCCAGCCACCGGCATAAGGTGAGCGACCACGCTTCACCAAAAGAATTTCGAGTTTGCGCTGCGGATATTTTTTTGTCTGATTCTCAGGCGTATCCAACGCACGAAAAACGGCACTGTCTGCTGTCAGAGAGGGATGCCAATACTTACTATCATCGTAGTGTTCGCAAAAAAGGCGATCGTCCTCGCTCAATTTCATGTATTCCACCTCGCTTAAATCCATGCATCGGTATCTTCTGTTGGTGCCAATTCCCAACCGTCAAATACGCCGATACCTTCTTCGATGGCTTCAAAACATTCGTAGGTTTTCTCGGTCAGCGTCATCAATGTAAGATCGTGCTTGTTCAGCATTTTCAGCCCCAAACTCATCGGTTCCAGCTCTTCTTCGTAAAGATGGTCGTCAATCACTTCATACCCGAGAATTTGCAGTTGCGTAGCCACACGCGCACGCGTAGCACCGTCCTGAAAATAGAAATAATAGTACACACTGTACTCATGATTGATATCAATGCCTGCTTCTTTCAGGTTTTGCACCATGTAACGGTTACGAATATGTGCCATATCAATCTCTGTTGGATAAATAGCATCAAAGAAGAAACGCCAGCTGCCATCGTTATCACTCATGTAGTTAAAGTCGTAATCGCTGTATTCTGAAGAAATCTTACCCACAAGCGGTGCCAGATATTCCACATCTGGCCCATAGAAATAAAACATACGCGTGCCAGCATACGTCACCGAGCCAACAAAACGCGCACGCGCTTCTTCATCCATCACCTTTACGATGTAATCTTGAATTTCGAGGATTTTTTCTTCCTCTTCTTCCTTATAAAAGCCATCAATGTCTGGATCAAGGAATTCCATCTGAATCCCCATCAGCCAATGCAGCTGCGGAATTGGTGCTTTTTCTGCAATGGCCAGATCCACATTCACCAATGCACGTCCATCGTCCATACTTGTCACATAAAGTTCATAGTGTGGTGGAATCTCAAGCGCAGGGTTGCGTTCTGCTTCATCATCGGCAAAGGTAAATTCAATCTTACTTCTAATCTCTTTATCTAAATCTTCCATCGGAAACCTCTCTCTATCTTATTGATTATTGAAAAATTGTAATACTTACAGTATAGCGTATTCGCTTGAGCGCGTCAAAGAAAGAAAGCCGATAACAACGATTTTTCCGCCAGCGCTCCTCGCGTTTACACCGGAAAAATCAATTTTCAAACGGTCCATTTTTCGCTTCTATCAGTAAACAACAAGCGATTGACAAGCCACCGCCCCCGTTCTATACTTAATGTTGGGTTTATATAGCAGCCCACGTTATTCATCAACAACGCCTGCCTTGACGGGCGTTTTTCATTCATCAGAGGAGGCTTACCATGAGCAACGATACCTTCTATATTACTACACCAATTTATTACCCAAGTGCCAAGCTGCATATCGGCAATGCGTATAGCACGGTGCTCGCCGACACCGCTGCCCGCTACAAAAAAATGCGCGGCGTTGATACGTTTTTCCTGACCGGCAGTGATGAACACGGCATGAAAATCCAGCGTGCCGCCGAAGCCGCCGGTATGACACCAAAGCAATATGTGGACGAAATCGTCGAAGGGCCTGGCGGATTCAAAAATCTCTGGCAGGCACTCCACATTGATTACGATAAATTTATCCGCACCACTGATGATTACCATGTCAAAGCGGTGCAGAAACTTTTCAAAATCATCTACGAAAAAGGCGACATCTATAAAGCCTCGTACAGCGGCCATTACTGCACCAGCTGCGAAGCTTTCTTCACCGATTTGCAGTTGGTTGACGGGGACCATTGCCCTGATTGTGGCAAGAAAACAGAAATTCTCTCAGAAGAAAGCTATTTCTTCAAGATGAGCAACTACCAAGATGAGTTGCTTCAGTATATCGACGACCATCCAAATTTCATTATGCCGGAAAGCCGCCGCAATGAAATGGTCAACTTCATCAAAGGCGGGCTTGAAGACCTCTGCATTTCCCGCTCCACCTTCAACTGGGGTATTCCTGTGCCGATTGACGAAAAGCACGTCATTTATGTGTGGTTTGATGCCCTCTCCAACTATATTACCGCTCTTGGCTGGGGAAGCGATGACGACAGCCTCTATCAGAAATTCTGGCCAGCCAATGTCCACCTCGTTGGTAAGGACATTGCCCGTTTCCACGCCGTCATCTGGCCTACCATTCTGCTTGCAGCCGGTATTCCACTGCCAAAGCAGGTTTTTGGTCACGGTTGGGTGCTTTCTGATGGCGGTAAAATGAGTAAATCAAAGGGCAATGTTGTTGACCCATTCAAGCTCATCGACAAATATGGAGTCGATGCTGTGCGTTACTATCTCCTGCGTGATATTCCAATGGGGCAAGACGGCAATTATACCGAAGAACTTTTCATCACTCGTTACAACAACGACCTTGCCAATGACTATGGCAACCTTGTCAGCCGTACCGTATCTATGATTGACAAATACTGCGGCGGCATCATGCCTGCACCTGAACAAGAAGAAGTCATCGACGAAGACCTTGTGCAAATGGCTGTGACCTTGCCTGCTCAGGTGGCACTTGAACTTGATAAGCTCAACTTCCCTGCTGCTTTGAGCCGTATTTTTGCGCTCATTGGTCGTGCAAACAAGTACATCGACGAAACTACCCCATGGATTCTCGCTAAAGATGACAAATACCATGCGCGCTTGATGACCGTGCTCTATAACCTCGCCGAAATCTGCCGTATCACAACCATTCTTCTGAAACCATTTATGCCAACACTGGCACCTCGTGTTTCTGAACAACTCGGCGTGGATTTAACAAAAGCCACCTGGGCAGATGCCACCACTTGGGCGATGACACCAGCCGGCTGCAAAGTCACCAAAGGCGAACCGCTCTTCCCTCGTATCGATCCAGCATCCATTGAAATCAAAGAAGAACCAAAAAAAGAAACGGCAAAGGTACAATTCAAAGATGAAATCACCTTTGATGATTTTAGCAAACTTGATTTGCGTGTGGCTGTTGTTAAAGATTGCCAGCCTGTCAAAAAGGCCGACAAACTGCTTCAATTCACCCTTGATGTCGGCGGCGAAGAACGCACCATCGTCAGTGGCATTCGCAAATTCTACGATGACCCAGCCGCCCTCATCGGCAAGAAACTCGTCATCATCGCCAACTTGGCACCAAAGAAAATTCGTGGCATCGAAAGCCGCGGCATGATTCTCACTGCCGCTACTGAGGACGACAGCGCCCTTGAAGTGCTCACAGTTGCAAGCGATGCCATCGCTTCCGGCACCACGGTTCGTTGAGGCTCATCATGCACTACCTCATAGATACCCACTGCCATATCATGGACCCAGCTTTTCAAGATGACTATAACGACGTTTTGGCGCGCACCCTCAAACTCCACGCCGTTATCAATGTCGGCTGCAATTTTGACGATGCCGAAGCAGCTGTGAGCCTTGCAGAAAAAGAACCGCAAGTATATGCCGCTGTGGCTCTGCATCCAGAGGACGCACGCAAGTACGACCCCCAAAAATGGGAACGGCTTTGCGAATTGGCCAAGCACCCACGTGTCATCGCCATCGGCGAAACCGGTCTTGATTATCACTGGGATACCGCAACGCCAGAAGAGCAAAAAATCCTTTTGGCCAAACACATCGAACTAGCGAAAACACTCGACAAACCGCTCATTATTCACGACCGCGAAGCCCATCGGGATTGCTTCGACGCCTTATGGACGAGCGGTGCCGAGAAAGTCAGCGGCGTTTTTCACGCCTACTCCGGCTCTGTGGAAATGATGCACGAAGCCATCAACCATGGTTTTTACATAGGGCTTGGCGGTGTTGTTACATTTAAGAATGCAAAAACCGCCAAAGAAGTTGCAAAAGCAGTTCCGCTCGACCGCTTACTGCTCGAAACCGACTGCCCATATATGACACCAGTGCCATACCGCGGCAAACGCAACGAACCAAGCTATGTGCGCTATGTGGCCGAAGAAATTGCCAAGTTACGCAATATCAGCTTTGACGAAATCTGCCATGCAACCTACGAAAACGCCTGCCGTTTATTTAAGACAACATTTTAATCTTTCGCCGCTCACGTTTGTGAGCGGCTTTCTTTTGCGTGTGAGACAGTTATCGTTTATAATTATAATGAAAGAAAAATCCTCAAAGGAGGTTCAAACATGAACCATTACGATATGATTGTCATTGGTACTGGAGCTGCCAATATTGTGCTGGAAGCGGCACAACTCGCTGGCGACCGCTGCGCGCAAATTGAACGCGGTAAATTTGGCGGCACCTGCCTTACCCGCGGCTGCATTCCAACCAAAGTGCTTGTTACAGCCGCCGACCGTTTTTATGAAATGCGCGAAGCAGAAGCATTGGGGCTTTCTGCCGGCGAGGTCACGTTTGACTGGACCAAAATCAGCGCTCGTGTTTGGCAAAAAATTGACGAAAGCAAAGAACTGCGGCAATTCTATCTGGAAGAACCACACACCGATGTCTATGAAGGAACCGCCCATTTTACCGACGACCACACCATCGAAGTTCATTATCCAGACGGCAGCATCAGCGAACCCATGACTGCCGACCGCATTTATATTGCCACCGGTGGTAAGACAAAGATTCCTGCCATGAGCGGCATTGAAAACATCAACTATTACACAAGCGAATCCTTCTTTGGCGATAAATATCCATCAGAACCTTTTCGTGACATCATCATCATTGGCGGCGGCGCCATTGGCTGCGAATTTGCACATATTTTCCGCGCTTTTGGTGCACGCGTGCAGCTTGTCCAACACAATGTACGCCTGCTGCCTAAATCAGATGAAACCTGTTCTGCCGCCTGCCAGAAAAATCTCGAATCCGACGGCATTACCCTCTATTTCAATAAAGAAACACCCGCTGTACGCCAGGAAAACGGCCGTATTATTCTAACGATAGAAGACCGTGCAACGGGTGCTTTGGAGGACATCGACGCCCAAGACTTCTTCATCTGCCCTGGCATCGTACCTGCCACCGATGGTCTTGGCCTTGAAAACACCTCCATTGCGCTGGATAGCCGTGGTTGGATTCGTACCAACGAATTTCTTGAAACAAGCGTTCCCGGTGTTTATGCGCTTGGTGACATCAACGGCCGTCAGCAATTTCGCCACAAAGCCAACTATGAAGCTGACATTCTCGCTTACAACCATTACAAGTCCAAAAGCCCAGTCGACAAACGCTGGGCACGTTACGACCTTGTGCCTGCCGTCACCTTCACGCATCCAGAAGTGGCCGATGTAGGTCTCACAGAAACACAAGCGCGCGAACGTGGTCATCGTGTGCGTATCGGTATCAATCCTTATGCCGCCACCGCCAAAGGCTATGCTTTAGGCTACGAACCAGGAAGCGAAGATTGTGCATTTGCCAAACTCATCATTGACGATGAAACCAACGATATTCTTGGTATGCACGCCGTTGGCCCTTTTGCTTCAACCCTCATCCAGCCATTTCTCAATCTCATGAACAGCGGTGAAACAGCACTCGTTCCACTCAACGAAGACATTGCCAGCGAAGAAACGCGCCGCCTGCGCCAAATTGGTCTGCGCCGCACGTTGGAACCGCACAAACATCGCACCGTGCGCGAAACCATGGTGCCGCACCCATCACTCTCCGAAATTGGCATTTGGACCTACTATCCGCTGGAAGAACAGGAATAAACAATGCCATTCAAGCACAAAAAATGCGCCACTGCAAACACCATTGGTATTTGCAGTGGCGCGTTTTTTTATGATGGCATAGTAGACGCTATCTTCGTCAAATGCGCTACTATCTACTCCCACAAAAATCGAAAATGCAGGATGTCGTCTTCACTCATACGCATCCTGCATTCGCCTGTTATTCTATTTGTCCGCCGCTTTCAGCATCCGGCTTTTCTGAGGCTGGCTGATAGGCAATGCCGTCCGGGTCGCGAGCATCGGTATTGAATGTCTTCGGATTCGTATACTTGTCACGCGAATAGGCATAGCCGGCATATTTTTTCACCGTCACATAGAGGTCGCCCTCATCGTCGGTGGCTTTGATATAGCACACTTCGTTCTCGTCAAAAGAATCAGTGATGTCTTTCGCCATATCCTTGTAGAAAAACCAGATGGAACCATCGTCGTAATATTCAACGTTCGGCGCGGTAACTTGTTCCATAATCTCTTCTTCACTCAGCGGCACCTCATTGCCAAATGCATCAAAGGCTTTACCACCGCCGGAAACAGCGGTTTGCTGTTCGCCGTTTTCATCTGGAATCTTCACCGTATAGGTGCCATCATCGTTGATATCAACAGTTGCCGTTGTCTGATCGCCATGCAGCCACAGTTGGATCGTTCGTTGAATGCCACCAATATTAGCGGCATATGCACCGCCTCCACCTGCACAGACAGCCAGACAAATCACAGCCACCATGGCAATCGTGCGCTTCACTTGTCGTTTATGATAGGTTTTCATCGTCTTTTCCTCCAATCGAATATCTTGGGTAGGTTGGAGAGCCGAAAAGGCTTGCTGATATTTCTCCTTATTCGTCATCGCTCCACACCTCCTTTAACGTTTGTCGGAGCATCGTTCTGGCTCGTGATAGCCTGGTCTTTACATTGGCTTCTGAAAGATGCAAAATCTCTGCAATGTCATGCACACTATATTCTTCGTAATAGAAAAGATGCACCACCAAACGATATTTATCTGGTAACTGCATAACCGCTTCAAACACCGCACTCGACTCTTCATCTTCAAAAGAAATCGTCGCCATTGTTTCTTCCAGCGTTGCACGATGACGCCGCCAAAAAGCACGCGTAGCATTTTTCGCACGATTAATCGTCACGCGAATGAGCCAGGCACGAATATGCTCCTCGCTGTCAAACTCCTTGTTCTTTACATGATATTGGATGAACGCATCTTGCACCACCTCTTCAGCATCTTCTCTGTCCTTGCAGACATTAAAAGCAATCGCATAAAGATTTTGATGATAACGCGCAATCAAAGTTTCTACCGGTAGTCTCATAAAATCACCCATTCTAAAAGGTTCCTTTGTCCATAATACACATAACACCCCCAAAAGGTGACAAAAATTTTCAAGAAAACACAAAAAAACCGAAGCCCATTTCTGAGCCTCGGTTTTTTGTTGTTTATTTAATTATTATCGTCTTCGTCATCATCAGTAAAAAGATCTTTCATCTTGTCGAAGAAGCCTTCTTTCTTCTTCTCTGTCCGCCTCGCGTCCTGACCAGCTGTTTTGCCGTCATAACGTTCGAGAGTTTCAGCAAGTTTTTCAAAGAGTTTACGTTGTTCATCTGTGAGCGTTTTTGGTGTTTCAATAACGACCGTTACATACTGGTCGCCTTTGCCATAACCACGCATACTCTTGATGCCTTTGCCTTTAAGACGGAAGCGCGCGCCGCTTTGCACGCCGGCTGGAATGGTAAATTTGATACGTCCTTCCAGCGTTGGCACTTCGATTTCATCACCCAATGCGGCTTGAGCTACGTTGATCTTTTGTTCCATGTAAATGTCCGTGTCATCGCGCGTAAAGACAGAATCCGGACGCACACGAATATAGATATACAAATCGCCAGATGGACCGCCGTTTTCACCGGCTTCGCCTTCCGCTGCCATGCGTAAACGGGTGCCGTTGTCAACACCGGCTGGGACGTTGACTTCAAGCGATTTTGTTTCACGTTTGCGACCTGTGCCACCGCAATCCGGACATTTATCTTTGATGACTTTACCAGTACCGCCACATTCTGGGCACGTGGTCTGCGTTTGCATACGACCAAACGGTGTCTGCTGCATACTGGTTACGCGACCTGTGCCATGGCAACGGCTACAAGTTTCAGGACTGGTGCCAGGCTTTGCGCCTGAACCGCCACAGGTAGAGCAAGTCACCCAACGATCGACGGTTATCGTTTTCTTGCAACCAAAGACGGCTTCTTCAAAAGACAAGGTCATATCATAGCGCAAATCCGCGCCCTGACGTGGACCATTAGCCTGTGCGCCGGCGCCACCACCGCCTCCGAAGAACATATTGAAAATATCGCCAAGATCTCCGAAGTCGGCACTGCCACCAAAGCCACCACCGCTAAATCCACCAAAACCACCAGCACCAAAGTTTGGTGCATCATGGCCAAACTGGTCATATTGCTGACGTTTTTCGGCATTTGAAAGTACGTCATAGGCTTCGTTAATTTCCTTGAATTTTGCTTCTGCGTCTTTGTCTCCTGGGTTTACATCGGGGTGATATTTGCGCGCTAGTTTACGGAAGGCTTTTTTGATGTCCACATCACTGGCGTTTTTATCAACCCCGAGCACCTCATAGTAATCACGCTTTTCAGCCATTATTTATTGTCGTCCACTTCTGTGAAGTCGGCATCATAGGTTCCGTCGTCGTTCTGTCCCTGTGCCTGTGCGCCCTGATCGGCTTGTTGCTGAGCAGCAGCCTGAGCATACATCTTTTCGCTGACTTTGTAGATGGCGTTGGTAAGTGCTTCGCTCTTTGCTTTGATATCTTCGGTGTTGTCGCTGTCAAGAACGGCACGAAGATCAGCTTGTGCTTTTTCAATAGCTTCTTTGTCTGCTGCATCCACTGCATCGCCAGCTTCTTTCAGCACTTTTTCACTTTGGAAGAGGAGTGCATCGGCGTTGTTCTTAGTGTCAACTTTTTCTTTCATCTTTTTATCAGATTCAGCATTCATTTCTGCATCTTTCACCATACGTTCGATTTCTTCATCGGAAAGACCGCTGTTGGATTGAATGGTGATGCGCTGGCTCTTACCGGTGCCTTTGTCCTTAGCAGAAACGTTTACAATACCGTTGGCGTCAATATCGAAGGTAACTTCAATCTGAGGAATGCCACGTGGAGCTGGTGGAATATCCATGAGGCTGAAGCGGCCAAGGGTCTTGTTGTCTTTCGCCATTTCACGTTCACCCTGAAGCACATGAATGTCGGTCGAAGTTTGGTTGTCAGCAGCAGTGGTAAATACCTGGCTGCGAGAAACCGGAATGGTGGTGTTGCGTTCGACAATCTTCGTCATAACGCCGCCCAGAGTTTCAATACCGAGTGAAAGTGGGGTAACGTCCAAAAGAACAACGTCTTTAACTTCACCAACCAAGACACCGCCCTGGATAGCAGCACCAATAGCAACACATTCATCAGGGTTAATGCCTTTGAATGGTTCTTTACCGGTCAATTTCTTCACTGCTTCCTGTACGGCAGGGATACGAGTAGAACCACCAACGAGGATAACTTTATCAATTTCACTTGCACTAAGACCAGCATCGGAAAGTGCCTGACGAGATGGCCCCATTGTTTTTTCAACGAGGTCTGCGGTCAGTTCATCAAATTTTGCACGGCTGAGGGTTAAATCCAAGTGCTGTGGCTGGCCGTTGCTGTCCATCGTAATGAATGGCAAGTTAATGTTAGATGTTGTAACGGTGGACAATTCCATTTTTGCTTTTTCAGCAGCTTCTTTCAAACGCTGCATTGCTGTCTTGTCGCCGCTGAGGTCAATACCGGTCTGGCTCTTAAATTCAGCAATGGTCCAATCAATGATCTTCTTATCGAAGTCATCACCGCCGAGACGGTTGTTACCACTGGTTGCCAATACTTCAAAGATACCATCGCCAATTTCCAAAAGGGATACGTCGAAAGTACCACCACCAAGGTCAAAGACGAGAATCTTCTGATCGGTGTTATCTTTGTCTACGCCATAAGCCAAAGCAGCTGCGGTTGGTTCGTTGATGATACGCAAGACATCAAGGCCGGCAATTTTACCAGCGTCTTTGGTTGCCTGACGCTGGCTGTCACTGAAGTAAGCAGGAACGGTGATAACTGCCTGCGTAACGGTTTCGCCAATATAGGCTTCTGCATCGTTTTTCAGTTTTTGCAGAATCATGGCAGAAACTTCCTGTGGCGTATACTGTTTGCCACCAAGTGTTGCTTTATAATCAGAACCCATGTGACGCTTGATGCTGGCAACGGTATTATCAGGATTGGTGATTGCTTGACGTTTTGCAACCTGACCAACAAGACGTTCACCGCTGTTGTTCAAACCAACAACAGATGGTGTTGTGCGGTTACCTTCACTATTAGGAATAACAACCGCTTCGCCACCTTCCATAACAGCCACACAAGAGTTTGTAGTCCCTAAGTCAATACCAATTACTTTTCCCATTGTATTCTTCCTCCTAAAAATCTAAAAAGATGATGATTGCTTATTTATTGCCCGTCACACGGCAAACCGTTGGGCGGATTACTTTTTCTTTGAATTTATAGCCTGCACGCAATTCATCGAATACGGTGTTGGCTGGCTGATCAGCTTCATCTACCACCATGATGGCTTCATGGAAGTTTGGATCATATTCCTGCCCAACCGCCTCGATACGCTCAAGCCCTGCTTTTCCTAAAGCGTCCACCAACTGCTTTTGCACTTTTGTGAACCCATCCTGATAAGCAGCCAAATTGTCCACATTGTCAGCAGGTGGATTTTTTAATGCCAATTCAAAACTGTCAAGAATCGGCAGCAAGTCTTTAATCAAATTCATCGTGCCATATTTGGCAATGTCTTCTTTTTCGCTGGTCGTGCGACGCTTATAGTTGTCGAAATCAGCCAGCAGTCTCAGATAGCGTTTGTTTAATTCCTCATAGGCACTGTCTTCAGACGGAGCGTTTTCCGCTTCTTCCTCAACAACCTCTACTTCAGGTTCAGCACTTTCCGGTGCCTTTTCCTCGGTTTGCGGTTCTTTTGCCTGTTCTTGTTCTGTCATGCCTTGCACTCCTTCTTACTAATATCTTTTTTTGAATATCGCCAGCTCCGAACACCCCGACCAGTCGCCATCATGGGCGACAACAGTCGAAAGGGCGTTCTTTCGCGCTTCGTTTTTTTCCAGACGGGTGAAGAGCTGCTCAAAACCACTCAGCACCGCTTCAACAGTTGTCACACATTTAATGTAATTCATGCGCTTAGGTCCAACCAGCGCCAGGTGACCAACGTTTTTGCCTATGCTATAATTCCCAACCACCATGCTGCAACGGTTGATGGCTGGTGATGTATTCTCATCACCAATGCGAATGGTCAGCCCTCTTTCCGGCATATTTTTGAAAAAATCAGCTACGGCATCGTCATTACTGAATGCTGTCAACAATTCTTTCAACATGGCAAGGTCTTGAAACTCGGCGAAAGAAAGCACATTCAAAGCACCTTCCACCAAAACCTCTTTCTGTTGGCGACGGCTGAGAATATCATTCAAAATATCCAAAAGATTGTGCACAAAACCAGACGCTGTCCCCATCTGATCCACAAGGAATTCTATCAACGGGCGATGCCAATGTGCTACCGAAAGCCCTCGCAAATAATGGCTAAGCACACCATTGACAACATTAAGCTCTTTTGAACCAAAGCCTTCCGGTAAATCAATCAATCGCTGTTCAACACGCTCATCGTCAGTCACCACAACCATCAACCCACGTTCCGGCATGAGATAGATGAGGTCCAACATGGAGAGCAGAGGTTTGGTCACTTCCGCTTCCGGCATTAAAAGCATTGCTGTATAACCGGTGCTTTCTGCCATGCGTGCCAAAACTGTCCGCATACGTTCACTGTCCATGCTCGCTTGTGCACGAATAAAAGCATTGAGTTTTTTTTCTTCTTTATAAGAGCTTTGCGCGCGAAACATCAAACGGTCCACATAATAGCGATACCCAATATCCGTTGGAATACGCCCAGCCGATGTATGAGGCTGAATAATGTAACCCATCTCTTCAAGGTCGCTCATCTCGTTACGAATCGTTGCCGAGCTGAAACCAATGTCGTATTTTTTTGAAATGGTACGTGAACCAACCGGTTCCGCAGTCGCTATGAAATCTGTGACAATCGCTGCTAGAATCTTTTCTTTACGTTCATCTAACATGCTCTCGCCTCCCTTATTAGCACTCTCAACACTTGAGTGCTAACTCTTTATAAAGAATACCATTTTCTTAGCGGCGCGTCAAGGGATTGACAGAAAAAATTCGCTTACATAGCATCTTTAACGAAAGCGGCGCATCACGCCCGTGCAACATTCACGAGCGCGATGCGCCTTGAAAACGGCCGCTATAAAATTTTACATTTTCAAAAAACAAGCCAGCTTTACCTGCTGAGATGATCTCCTGATTTAGCGCACACCGCTAAACGCATTTCCCTTAGAGAAACAATTCAAACACGTCATTGCCAAAGCGTCGCCCAAGGTCGGTGAGGCGTAGTGTGTCCTCATCAAGAAGCAGCCAATCCTGCACGCTGCCTTCGCTGATGGCAGCGGCGTACACATCGGCAACATCGCAGCCATAGAGGGCGCGGAAACACGCGCGGCTGAGTCCGGCATTCATACGCAGTGCCATAAAAACGCTCTCGCTTATCTGCTCGGAGCGGCTCAAGGTTTCCATTTGCGCAGATGGCAGGCTACCATTTTCGAGAGCACTGCAATAAGCGGTAAAGTCGCCACTGTTGACACGGCGCACTGGGCGTTCCCAACTTGTTGCCCCAAGCCCTAAGCCGAGATAGTCGTCCAACCGCCAGTAAAGCTGGTTGTGGGCAGAAGCATAGCCAGGGCGTGCGTAGTTGGAGATTTCATACTGCACATAACCGGCATCTGCAAGCCAACCGCGCTGCGCGTCGTACCAGAACGCGGCACCATCCTCGTCAATCGGCGGCAACGTTCCAGCAGCAAGCCGGCGCGCAATGGCAGTCCCTTCTTCAACGATGAGCTGATAAAGCGAAAGATGCGTTGGCTGCAAGGCAAGCGCCTGGCGCAGCGTTTGCTGCCACTGCGCCTCCGTTTGTCCAGGCAGGCCATACATGAGGTCAATGTTGATATTGGTAAATCCTGCTTTTTGCGCCAAGCGCACTGCCGCCGCTGCTTCATCAGCGCTATGCATACGGCCGATGCGGCGCAGCAACACATCATCGAAGCTCTGCACACCAAAAGACAGGCGATTTACGCCTGCTTCGCGCAGAATGGTCAGTTTTTCAGCGTCCACTGTGCCTGGGTTCGCCTCAACGGTGAATTCTTTTACCGCATCCATCGCCACAACATCGTTCAGCGCCTCCATAAGCTCAGCCAACTCCGCCGCCGAAAGCACCGTTGGTGTACCACCGCCAAAAAAGAGGGTATCCGGCCACCGCCAACGTCCCACTGCGCGCAGCCGCAGCTCCGCTATGAGCGCCTCGAGATATCGTGCCTTCTCCGCCTTATGCCGACCGGGAAAAGAGAGAAAGTCGCAATAGGCACATTTCTGCGCGCAAAAAGGAATATGAATGTAAATGCCGTGCATAAACTGCACCTCCTGATAAAAAAAGCAGCTGCACACGACAGCTGCCTTTGTATGTTATTCGTCGTCCAAGCTCAGCACTGCCATGAAGGCTTCCTGTGGAATTTCCACACTACCCACCTGTTTCATGCGCTTTTTCCCTTCTTTCTGCTTCTCCAGCAGTTTGCGTTTACGGCTGATGTCACCTCCGTAACATTTGTCGAGAACGTTTTTACGCAGCGCTTTAACCGTTTCACGCGCAATTACTTTGTTACCAATAGCCGCCTGAATTGGCACTTCAAACATCTGGCGTGGAATCAGCGTGCGTAATTTGGCAACGAGTGCGCGGCCGCGATAGTACGCTTTGTCTTTATGCACAATGCAGGAAAGCGCGTCAACTTGTTCACCATTCACAAGAATGTCCAGTTTCACAAGATTGCTTTGGCGATAGCCATTCATTTCATAGTCCATCGACGCATACCCTTTGGTGCGTGTTTTGAGCAAGTCGAAGTAGTCGAAAACAATTTCCGCCAACGGAATGTCATAAGTAACTGTAACACGCGTTTTTGTCATGTACTGCATATCAATAAAAACGCCACGTTTATCCTGCGAAAGTTCCATGACAGCGCCAACAAAATCCTTCGGCACCATCACATTCACGCGCACAAACGGTTCTTCAATATGGTCGATGCGCTGTGGCGGTGGCAGCTGCGATGGGTTGTCCACTTCAATCATGGTATCGTTGGTTTGATACACGTGGTAGATAACGCTTGGCGCCGTTGTAATGAGCGATAAGTTGTACTCACGTTCCAAGCGTTCCTGAATAATTTCCATGTGCAACATTCCCAGGAACCCACAGCGGAAACCAAAACCGAGCGCCTGGGACGTTTCCGGTTCGTACTCGAGAGAAGCGTCATTAAGGCTGAGCTTAGCGAGCGAATCTTTAAGATCTGGGTACTGCTCATTGTCAACCGGATAAAGTCCGCAGAACACCATTGGCACCGCACGCTTATACCCTGGCAGCGCTTCCGGCGCCGGATGTGCTGCATCGGTAATGGTATCCCCTACGCGTGTATCGCTCACCTGTTTCATACTAGCTGCTACATAACCAACTTCGCCGGCCGAAAGTGCTTTCATCTTGCGTTCTTTCGGTGTATGCACGCCCAGCTCGGTTACTTCAAATGAACGGTCATTATGCATCATATGAATGGTCATGTTGTCCTTCAGCGTGCCTTCAACAACACGAATATAGGCAATCGCTCCGCGATAAGAATCGTAGAACGAATCAAAAATCAAAGCTTGCAACGGTTTCGAGGCATCGCCTTGTGGCGCAGGAATGCGGTGAACAATGGCTTCAAGAATATCCTCAATCCCTTCGCCGGTTTTTGCAGAGCAAAGAATAGCATCTGAAGCATCAAGCCCAATCACTTCTTCGATCTCATCTCGCACAACATCTGGCTGTGCGCTTGGCAAGTCGATTTTATTGATGACCGGAATAATTTCCAAATCATGTTCCAGCGCCAGATACACGTTCGCCAACGTTTGCGCTTCAATCCCCTGTGCAGCGTCAACTACAAGCAGTGCGCCTTCACAGGCCGCAAGAGAACGTGACACTTCATAAGAGAAATCGACATGCCCCGGGGTGTCAATCAGATTAAGTACATACTCCTCGCCATCTTTTGCTTTATAGTTAATGCGTACCGTTTGCAATTTAATGGTTATGCCACGTTCACGCTCAATGTCCATATTATCAAGGAGCTGAGACTGCATCTCGCGCTTTTCCACAGCACCGGTCAATTCCAGCAAACGGTCTGCCAAAGTTGACTTGCCATGGTCAATATGTGCAATGATACAGAAATTACGAATTTTATCTTGCATAAGTTCTCCTTTCTTCTTAACGCTTTTTATTCACTCTTTATTAACGATGTAGCTTTCTTCTCACCATAGCCACCGCTGCCTGCATTTCCTTAATACGCAGCACAACCGCCATTGCCACAAACAACACCACGCCAACGCCCACAGCTAAGAACAGTTCAATGAGCTGCTGTGTTTTTGAAGTAATGTCGATGAAATGCTCGCTGAATGACAAAAACACCAGCACACCAGCGCCCATCACAGCGGAAGCAATTAAGGTTTTAACAAGCGAGGTCACAATCTCATGGCTGCCGAGGTCACCGACCCGTTCATAAAGCAACATATAAAGCAGCACCATGGATACCAAGCCGGCAATCGAATATGCCAACGCCAACCCTTCTGCTTCAAAAGGCCCTACCATTAGGAAACTCAAAACAATGTTGATAATGATGATGGTGCAGTTGACCAACACCGCACGTTTAGAATCACGCAACGCATACATACCACGGTTGAGAATTTGCTGCTGACTGTACCCAATGATACCGATGCAATAAAATACGAGCACCGATGCGGTAATGCTAACATTTTCTTCGGTAAAACGCCCTTGCATAAAAAGGGCACGAATAAGCGGTTCAGCCACCACCATCAGACCAATGCTGGCTGGAATGAGAATAAAATTGTTGAGATTAATTCCTTCTACCAGCTTGTTCTTAAAACTACGAATATCACGTTTCGCGATAAGTTCCGTCAGCACCGGAAACACTGCTGAAGCAATCGCCGTTGCAAAAATACCAATCGGTAATTGCATCAAACGGTTTGCATTGTTAAGTGCTGTAACCGTACCAGCGTCCAATTGGCTGCCCAAATTTTGAGTCACAAAAGTGTTCAGATATACCACAGAAAGCCCCAATACCACCGGCAGAGCCAAGCGGAAAAACTCATGCACCCCAGGATGACGGAAGTCGAGCACAGGCATCCACTTAACACCAATCTTCAAAAGAATAGGGAAGTGCACCACAAAGTTAAGATAGCTCCCAACAACCACGCCAATGGCAAAGCCGGTAATGCCAATCGTTGGCATTAACCACAAACCAAATGCGATGATGGCAATGTTGTACAAAAGCGAGCCTACCGCCGGTGCTGTAAACTGCTGATACACATGGCAGATTCCCTGACAAATCCCGCTTAAACACATCATAAAACTTTGCAAAAGCATGATGCGCGTCAGATAAATCGCCAATTCTTTCGTTTCTTCAGCATAACCGACCGCCAAAAAATGGTCCATAATGAAAGGCACCGACACATAGAAAAGCGCCATCAACACCACAACAGCAATGAGCATTGCATTGAAAATGGTACTTGCCACGCGCCATGCCTGGTCTTCCTCTCCACGGTTGATATACTCACTAAGCACAGGAATAAAGGCTGTGGAAAATGCCCCGCCAACCAATATTAAGTACAAAAAATCTGGAATCAAAAAGGCCGCCTTGTAGGCATCGGTCATCCATCCCTGGCCAAACACAGTGGTCATGACAATTTCACGCACATACCCCAACACGCGGGAAAGCGCGCTCATAATAACAAGAAAGCCCGTAATCTGCGCCAGCGAACGGCGTTTTAATTTGGCGCCACCTGCCATGGAATCGCTCCTTTCATCCTTCAAACAGCGGTCACAAAAGAAGAGGGAACTACAAAAGTCCCCCCATCAATAATCTTATGATTGTTAACAGCCAAGAAGCAACGCCGTATAATCCGGAATGCCCCATTCATCAACCATTGGCTCAATGCGGTCTGTGTAATAACGCAGATCTTCCATTGCCGCCAAAACTTTTCCCTGATAGAGACGTGCCTGACTTTCAAGATTTTCTTCTGCTTGCGCCAGTGCCAATTCTTTTTCAAGAACAGTCAGCGCATCGTGGAGTTTACTTAATGCTTCAGAAAGGTCGTTGATAATACCAAATTCGACCGTCTGCTCAATGTTCAAGCCAATCGCCTTTTTATTCGCCAAAAGACGTGCCAACATATTCTCATAACGCAAAACGCATGGAATAATATCTTTCTTTGACATTTCAATCATGGTCAGCGCTTCAATGTTGATTGTACGGCTGTACGTTGCCAGATGAATCTCCATGCGGGAATATACTTCCTCTTCAGAATAGATGCCATTACGCACAAAAAGATTGAGATTCTTGCTATCTACATACTTAGGGAAGGCTTCCACTGCATTTGGCAGATTTGGCAAGCCACGACGTGCCGCTTCTTCCACCCATTCCTGAGAATAGTTGTTACCATTGAAGATGACGCGTTTATGCGCCTGAACTTCTTCGCGCACGAGTTTATTAAGCTCAGCCAGGAAATCGTCCGCTGCTTCCAGACGATCCGCATAACTATGCAGCACATCGCCAATCGCCGTGTTCAAGGCAATGTTTGGACCTGCCGTTGAAATAGATGAGCCTGGCATACGGAATTCAAATTTATTCCCGGTGAAGGCGAATGGGGATGTACGATTTCTATCAGAAATATCCTGAGGCAATGGTGGTAACGTATTAACGCCCAGCTCAATATACCCCTTACCGGATGTTTCATACAATTCGCCAGCTTCAAAGTTTTCAAGGATCTCTGTCAGTTCTTTACCAAGGAACACGCTGAGAATAGCCGGTGGGGCTTCATGACCACCCAAACGATGATCATTACCTGCACTGGCGATGGTCAAACGCAAGAGTTCTGGATAAACATCAACAGCATGGATCATCGCACAAACAAAAAGTAAGAAACGTGCATTTTCCATTGCCGTCTCCCCTGGGCTTAAAAGGTTTTCGCCACCATCTGTGCTCAGAGACCAGTTGATATGTTTCCCAGAGCCATTGATGCCTTCAAATGGTTTTTCATGCAAAAGGCATTCAAAACCATGCTTTCTCGCTACTGACTGAAGTGTTGCCATAAGCAGCTGGTTCTGATCGTTCGCCACGTTGCAGGAATCAAAGTTTGGTACAATTTCAAACTGACATGGTGCAACCTCGGAATGTTTCATTTTCACAGGTACACCCATACGCCAAAGTGTTCTGTCGGCATCTTTCATAAAATCGGCTACTTCTTTGCTAATGGCGCCAAAGTAATGATCGGAAAATTCCTGCCCTTTTGGTGCATGAGCACCAAACAACGTGCGACCACAAATAACCAAGTCTTCACGCTTCTTGAAAAGATCGGCATTGACAAGGAAATATTCCTGTTCAGCACCCATTGATGGCGTTACGCGCTTGGTCAACTCATCGCCAAACAGACGTAAAATGCGCCGCGCTTCACGGCTCACCAATGCCATAGAGCGTAAAAGCGGGGTCTTTTTATCTAAAACATAACCATTATAGGAGATAAAAATGGTTGGAATATACAACGAACCATCTCTTACAAAAGCAGGTGAAGTAGGATCCCATGTTGTGTATCCACGTGCTTCAAACGTATCTCTCAAACCGCCTGATGGAAAAGATGAAGCATCTGGTTCGCCAACAACCAAATTTTTCCCAGAAAATTCGAGAATGGCCGAACGGTCACTCTGAGGAGAAAGGAAGCTGTCATGCTTTTCCGCTGTCGTTCCTGTCAATGGGTGGAACCAATGGGCAAAATGCGTAGCACCTTTTTCAATCGCCCAATCTTTCATTGCACTGGCAACTACATCCGCAATCTGTGGGTCCAAATCAGAGCCCGTCTGAATGGTCGCTTTCAACGACTGATACACCTTTTTTGGTAATCTTTCGCGCATAACTGCGTCACTAAACACGTCAGATGCATAAATATCCAAGAAATTATTTTCCATGCTTTTTCCTCTCTATTCTTCAAATCAGACTGATTAAGCAAACTTCAACAAACAATCAGTCACGAAGGTTTGTGTAACCATACACAATACAAAGATTATAGCACTAACGCCTGTATTTGTCATTACAGAAAATATTGCTAGCGGCAAATATTCAATGTTGTATTTTTATACTGTTTACAAAAAATCGCTCGCCCGGATAACCGAGCGAGCGACAAATTTTTAATTAAGTGGAATTGGGTTGACACCCATGATAATGAGTGCACCAAATACCGCCACCGCAGCAAGACACATGATCGCTGTCGCTGTGAGGTTCATCTTCATGATGCGACCTTCATTACCGATAGAACCGGTTGTTGCACAAACTGAAACAACGGCGTTAACGCAAATCATATGACCGATACCGCCACCCATGTTCTGCAATGCAACAATGAGAACTTCTGGCAAACCAAGCATGGAAGCCGTTTCAAATTGCAGAGAAGCGAACAAGGTGTTGGAAACGGTGTTGGAACCAGACATGAAAGCACCGAGTACGCCGACGAATGGAGAAATAACAACGAAGGCGTTACCAGCAATGGAAGCGAGTGCTTCAGCCATTACGAGAAGCATTGGTTCCTGAGCCTGTTCTGCAATGCCAGTCATGGTAGCAGAGTCAATGTTGGTAAAGCGGAACAAGTTAACCATAGCAACACCGAAGAGCAAGGCAATAGCTGCCGCGGAAATCTGATGGAAAGTATCCGTAACAGCACCCTTAATATCGGAGCTCTTCATACCATGATAGAAGAACGTGAAAATAGCCACGACAACGAAAACAGTACCAGGGCTCCAGATTAGAGCATAGTTCCAGTCCTGACCAAAGATGATACCGCTGTCGCCCGTACCAATGGTGAAGTTCTGCAACGCAGCAGCCCATTTTGCACCTTGAGTAGAAGCAACACGGGTTACTACAAGGATAACACCAATCAGTACATATGGAAGCCAAGCTTTAACCATTGGCATATCGCTGGTCTTTGGCGCAGCAACTGGGGTGTTGGACAACCAGGTCTTATCCCAGTTTTCCTTCTTATCGAAGGTCCAGGTTTCTTTTGGAACAAGGAAGCCTTTCTTAGCAGCTGCCATAGTCACAAAGAGCGTGATAACAGCTGGAACAAGAGCTGTCAATTCAGGTCCAACAAAGAATGCGATGAGCAGGAAGAACACATCGAATACAACGGAAGTGAAGATAATGAAAGGAATGACAGGAATGCATTCGCTCCACTTCTTGTTCTTACCATAGAATCTGGTCAAGAAAGCGATACCAACAATCAAAATGATTGGGGTTTCAATGGCCATACCGATGGAAGTCCACTGAGTCAGTGCCATACGCCAGGTTTCAGGATCTGCCAAAGAGGTCAGAGACTGTTGAACCGTAATGAATGCCGTGTTGGTAGGCGTACCAGCAGCACCAAAGCAACCTGGAACAGTGTTGTACATCAAAGTAACAACAGCTGCTGCCAATGGAGGATAACCAAGGCTGATCAGAAGTGGTGCACAAAGTGCAGCTGGCGTACCGAAACCGGCAGCCCCTTCGATGAAGGCACTGAACACAAAGCCGATGATGATAGCCTGCAAACGCGCATCAGCGGTAATACCGTTGAACATACGGTTGATAGCAGACATCGCACCAGATCTGGACAAAGTGTTCATGATCAGGATGGCACCGAAGATGATAACAAGAGTTTCAATTGCGCTCAAGAAACCAGTGATGGTGTAAGCAAAAGCATGCAGAAGAGACATCTTCCACAAAGCGATAGCGAAAATCGCTGTCAAAGCCCACGCCAATGGCAGAGCACGTTTTGCTGACCAGGAAAACCCAGTCATCAGGACGATTGTAAGAATAATTGGAATAAATGCAATTATAGCGTACAATGTTTTACCTCCTTTTTTTCTTAAAAATTATCACCACTTTAGTATAACGTATCGGAAAAATGTTACAAGCAATTTTCACAGATTTTGCAAAAAAGAATCTTATAGAAAAATTATTTCTATGAGTAAGCAGAATGTTGCTAATTCCCAAAAAAATATGAGTATTTACACATTCTTATTCTGAATGAACAATATCAATAATAACCAGTTCTGGCTGATTATTCAAACGTGGCACATGAGGGTCCACTGCAAATCCGCTGCTTACAATCAAAGCATACGGCGCTTTTTTCCCACGGTGGTAAACGCCTTTGGTGTAACGTGGCAAAAAGCCTTGGCCCGGTGCAAAAGTTCCACGCCGCCCAAAACGCCATTGACCGCCATGTGCGTGCCCACTAAGCACTAGATGTTGCTGAAGCTGATCGAACAATGCAGTTTGTTCTGGTCGATGACAAAGCAGCACGCGGTAGTCGTCTCTGAATGCCCGTTGTTCCTTTAACTGCTGTTGAACGTGCCAAAGCCATTGGTCTTCATCGCTATAAGCGGTGCGATCACGTACGCCAAACAGTTCTACCCAACTTTCTTTCACCCGCACGCGCACCCCTCTATTGTCCAACACATGAACACCGAACACACGACTGATGCGCTCTTTCAAAAGCGAATAATCCGCCATGCCTTCATCATGATTACCGCTGACAAAATACACCGGTCGCCAGTCACAAACACCATCTAAGAAATCAAAAGCCTGCTTTCCTTCTCTTCCCGGTTCAAAAAAATCACCCGTAATGCAAATGAGATCCACCTGTTCACGGCGCACCAACCGCGCCAAGGCACGTCCGCTCCAAATGCCGTCACCATCGTGAAAGTCACTCACCAAAGCGATACGCAAGCGACCACGACCCTGCCAGTTGGCATCTTCCAACGTATAACGCGTGATCTTTGCTTCATAATTGCTCCACGCCTTAAACGGTACACTCGCTGCTGCAAGGATCAAACCTGCACATCCCCATCCTATATTCATAGCGGCCTCCTTATCATCACGCCCATCAAAGTGAAAGATTCTTACGCTTGTCATACATTTCCATTATAGTATAGCATAAAAAAACCGATCCGCACCATGTATTCACACAGTGTGATCGGGTTTCAATTCATCGCTTCATATCTTCAATGGATTTAACAACGGTATGTTCAATTGGTGTCCATTCCACTTTTTTGAAAATCGCCACAACGGCAATCGGCACATAGGTAAACATAAATAGTGGAAAGGTAAACATGGTGCGAATTTTCATCCAGGCGGAAGCAAGAATTCTATGCCATTCTGTTAGCGTTGTTACGGCACCAAGGAAAAACAACATACCATAATAATACGCCAGAGAAAGCCCAACTGCCATACCACAGGTTGACAAAAGCTCGCTTTTGAGTGATATATCCGCAAAAAAGAGCGCATAGAGCAACATGGCAATATTAAAAATCAACATGGTCAACATAATCAACAGTGCTGGCATGATATTCATTAACATATCAAAAGCACTAAAGCTGGCTTTGTTAAAAGAAAAGATAGTTTTGGCTAGTCCCAAGCCATGTTTTCCCAGCACCTGATAAAATCCTTTCGCCCAACGCATACGTTGGTTCCAAGATTGTTTGAAGGTGATTGGCTGCTCATCATACAGCATGGCGTCATGTGCATAGCCAATTTTTTCACCGGTCAATACAGTTGCAGCTGTAAACTCAATATCTTCAGTAAGAAGATGATAATTCCAGCCGCCGCGTTCTTTAATCAGCTCCGTTGCCACCAAAAACCCCGTACCACTGATGGCGCAGCTATTGTGCAACACAAAACGTGGCCGATTAAGGAACTCTGCTTCACGCACAAACCACAGTCCATACCCTGAAGAAATCCAGTTTTGTGCATAGTTTTTCGAATTACGATAGCTCGTTGCCGCACGATACCCCTGATCGAACACCTTGTTCATTTCTGCCACATAATTTTTCGTCAGCAAGTTATCCGCATCGAGAATAATGAACGCTTCATAGTCATTGGCAGGGTCTGCAAAAATTTTCTCAAAAGCAAAATTGAGCGCATACCCTTTTCCGATGTACTGTTTATTGAAACGTTCAAACACCGTACACCCCAAACGCCGACATATGTCCGCTGTGTTATCGGTGCAATTATCAGCAACAACAAAAATATGCAGCTTATCGGCTGGATAATCTTGCTGTTGAATGCTCTTACAAAGTTCGCCAATGACTTTGCTTTCATTGCGCGCCGAAATCAGCACGGCAATTTTGTGCATTTTTTTAGGTGTGTACGCTTTTTTATGGCGCAATTTATCAATCAAGCCAATCACCAGATAGACCATCTGATAGAAATACATCACAAAAAAGAGAATCCCGATTGCAAAATTGACGCCATAGATGATGGACGTTACCACAATATCCCCCCATTTTCCTAACTCTTTCTTTATAGTAGTATAGCCAGTTTCCCGCGCTTTCGCAACTGAAACTCTACAACAAAAACAGTCGTATCAAGCCTAAAACGAGCAAATGACCTGGATAAAACACATAAAAGAACCATTTAGAAAAGGCGCGACCATGCTGCATTCGTTTGCCATTATAGCCGTAAATAAGCACCAGCGCTGCCAACGCCATACCGCTCATCTGCCCTAAGGCATGAAAAAAGCTGGCAAGCACGGGCGCATACGCCGCATAGGCAACATAACCATTGAGACCAAAGAGAACCAATGCTATAACAAAGGCTTGCTTTAAGCGTTCACGACTTCCCCACGCCCAGGAAAACAGCAAAGTAAAAATCGGCGCCATCAATGCCCAGTCTGCATTTGCTGTAAGGAGGGTGAGAGCAAGCACCGCCACCATACGCAATGCAAGTTGTTGCACACGCTCAAGAACAACCAAAATTGCGAAACATATCAATAAGGTATAAAGCATATTCATGCCTACAAACGACAACACTGCCCCCTGACTGAAAGCCAACGAGAACGGTAACTGCGAGAGTGCCGCAAACAACGCCAAACGAAAAGCATAGTGCGCTTTTGAATGTGTATAATGATACCCTTCCACCAAAAAATAGCACATCACCGGCGCCGTAAAATAGCCAAGATCAATAAGTATGGTTCGCCAAAGTGACGGCGCCATAAAAATATTAGCCACATGGTTGCCCAGCATGGTCACCATCGCAAAATATTTAATCACATCGCGATTAAGCGTCACCCCATCCCCTCCTTATAATTCTCTACATTGCCAAGATTTGTCTATTATACCACAACACAGAAAAAATCACCGTAGGATTCTCAGCCTACGGTGAAAGCAATTTTCTATTGTTCTCTTTTACCCTCTGCTTTACGCTGGTTTCTTATCTTTTACGCCTCTTCAGCCAGCTCCTCGCGCAACTCTTTAAGAAGTTGTCTTTTTGTGATTAGCGCTTCATGGCTAAGCACACAGGTATCACATTCTATTCCAGCAATAAAATCAATAATACTGGCCAATTTTTGCTTATCCATATAGCCTGCATTAAAATAATCCCCACAAACTGCATCGCCCAGAAAAAGCAACCGCTCCTTCGGAACATGAATACAAACGCAGTCATCGCTGTGTGGAGAACAAATATGCTGACAATGCACCTGCAAACCACCAAGCTCCATCCACAGATTGTTTTCAAAAGTCATCGCTGCCGGCACAATAGATGGCGCCGCTTGTGCTGCATACTCACGCGCAAAATAAGAATCTTCCGCTTTACACCTTAGAAAATAGTCCGGCTCAAGAGCAGCTGTCTGCGCTCTTAACAAATGTTTGTTCGTAGCTGCACAGGCGATGCCCAAACCATGAATATGGCTCAAACCAAAACTATGGTCATAGTGCCAATGCGTCAGCACCGTAAAATCGGGCAAGGGCAACTGCGCCGCCTGCAATGTGCTATAAAAACATTCTACATGGTTCTTTGAATAACCAGCATCAATAACAAGCGTAAATCGCTCACCTTGCAGATGCACCAACATCGGTCGGTCCACTTCGGCTTCATGTGGCAGATAATGGATACGCTCTGCCAAACGTTGCAAGACTGCCATAGTTATTTTTCACTCCAAATCTGTTTGTTCGTTTTATTGTAAACAAAGGCATCCTGCAAATCAAGTCAACAACCTTTCAACGCGCTCTAAATCCCCATGTTGCAATGCGCGAATATTCCTACGCAATTGATCAGCCGGCCAATCCCACCAGTGCAAGTTTTGTAGCTGTGCAATATGCGCATCATCAAATCGCCGACGAATCGTACGAGCCGGCACGCCACCGACAATGGTATAAGGCTGCACATCTTCAGTCACCACAGCACGAGCTGCAACAATAGCTCCATCACCAATGGTTACACCATTAAGTATGACAGCTTCGTAACCAATCCAAACGTCATTTCCTACAATAATATCGCCCTTTTTATCCCAAGCCTCAGTAATATTCGCCACATCAAGCCCCCATTCTTCAAAAAAGATTGGAAATGGGTAGGTCGATAACGATCGCAAACTATGATTGGCACTAGTAAAAAGAAACGTCGCACCACAGGCAATAGAACAAAATTTTCCAATCACAAGACGATCGCCATTGATAGGGTAATGATAACACACATTATTTTTCTGAAAATCTCTTGGATCATTCACAAAATCATTGTAGATCGTATAATCACCAACAGAAATAAACGGATCTGTCACTACATTTTTCAGATACACCGTCTCTCTATCATTGCTACGCGGATAAATTTTAGCTGCATCCATTTGAGAACACCACCTTTTTTACATTTACAAAATCACGATTTTCACAATAATAAACGGTTTGCTTTTGTACACTGTAAACAAAAGATACACGCGTCGCCCACGGCTCCTCTTGTTGTACTGCACTGAGTACTTGAAAAGCGTCCTTTACGCCAAACGCTACATCATATTGCTCAAGCATCTCTCTCGCGCGTTCATAACGATCATCGCCTGGAACAACATAAGGCGCCGTACTTTTGGGTGCAATCACAGAATAATTCGTGATAAGTGAAAACGGTGTATTACATTCTTCGCGCCAGCCAATTCCTGGCTCGATAATCAACGTCCGTCCTCGAACATCTGAAAGCATAGCCTGCATGGTTGCATCCGGCGCATAAAGCACCATTTTCCGTTCAAGTAAAGCACGTACTTCTTCATAACTAAAGCGCCCACTGATAAACGCTTCTGTTAACTCAGCAATCGTCATACAGTTCATATCTTCACAATAAACGCCGGCAGCATTGCCATGCACATAGAGCAGCGTACCCACATTACCATTAGCGTTAACCCCATGATAACCGTGACGCTTACCATCAGGTTGTAAGATACCAATGTAAAATCGCTGTCCATCGAACAACAAACGATGATCCCACATCTTCAAATCAATATCAAAATTGAAACCAGTAAGAACATCCTCGCCGCGAAACACAAATCGAGTACACATCATCGTCACTCCCTTCATGTTTATCATAGACCAGTTCCTTCCCTACCGCTATCCCGCAAACGCTGCCGAAACAAAAAGTATAATAAAAAGGTTGCCTCTTTCCAGAAGCAACCTCCAGCATTTTATTGTTGATAGATAATTTTACGAATAGCCGATTCTGAAAGCGCATAACGTTTCGCAAGCTCCGGCACCGTTGTCCCCTCACGATAGGCACACACGATAGCACGGTTTCGCGAAGCAAGCTCCCTACGATAACCAGAAACCTCGCCCCAGCCTTTTGCCTGCACACTCGGCACATAAATATAGCCGCCCGAAAGATACTGCTGCAACTCACGCACCAGTGCTTCTGGCAGGATCTCATTAGCATTGATATATTTCATGCTTGCTCCTCCTTTGAATGAATCGTTCAACAGGAATCAGCCAGCATGTGCGCGACATTTCTACTCCGTGCACTGGTCGCGCAGAACTGGCTCTGCACGGAGTAAATCAATGTTACGTTTCATTGGCTCACCTCATAAAAAAGCCTGCGCAGATAGCACAGGCATGAATTGATTAAGAACGGAAATTGTTGAATTGCAAAGCAATACCATAATCGTTTTCTTTAAGCTTAGCAATAACAGCCTGCAAATCATCAATTTTCTTACCACTGACACGAATCTTATTTTCCATGAATTGTGGCTGCACCTTCAGCTTGGTATCTTTAATGTCCTTGGTGATTTTTTTGCCAAGGTCTTTATCAATCCCCTGCTTAATCGTCACAATTTGACGCACAGCACCACCGGCAGCCGATTCAATCTTGCCATATTCAAGGTTATCAATCGGCACCTGACGTTTAATGAACTTCGATTGCAGCACATCAATGATGCTTTTGAGATGCATATCATCAGCAGTTGTAATCTTTACAGAGTCTTTTTCCAACACAATCTCAGACTGCACGCCCTTAAAATCATAACGCTGAGTAATTTCGCGTTCAGTTTGGTTCACTGCATTGGTAACCTCTGCCATATTGACTTCAGAAACAATATCAAATGTTGCGTCTTTTGCCATAATTATCTTCTCCTTAAAATAAAATCGAGCCTGGTGTGCGTGGGAACGGAATCACATCACGAATGTTGGCCATACCACTAAGATACATAAGCAATCGCTCGAACCCAACACCAAATCCAGCATGCTTCACACCGCCAAAGCGTCGCAAATCCAGGTACCACTCATAGCCAGCCGTATCCATGCCTAACGCCCGCATACGTGCTTCTAACAAGTCAAGACGTTCCTCGCGCTGGCTGCCTCCGATAATCTCACCAATTCCTGGTACCAAAAGGTCTACCGCAGCAACGGTTTGTCCGTCGTCATTAGCACGCATATAGAACGCCTTGATGTCTTTTGGATAATCAGTCAGAAAAACTGGGCCTTTCACAATCTCTTCGGTGAGAAAACGCTCGTGCTCACTTTGCAGGTCAATGCCCCACTTCACCGGAAATTCAAACGTCTTGCCACTCTTTTCAAGCAGCGACACCGCTTCAGTATATGTCATTCGTACAAACTCAGCTTCAGCCACTGCACGCAATCGTTCAGCCAAACCTTTTTCAATGCGCTCGTCAAAGAACGCCATTTCATCTGGCAAACGTTCAAATGCGGCTGCAATCATGTACTTAATAAAGTCCTCTGCCAAAGCAATGTCATCGCTCAAATCTGCAAAAGCGATTTCCGGTTCGATCATCCAAAATTCAGCCGCATGACGCGCCGTGTTAGAATTCTCTGCACGGAAAGTCGGCCCAAACGTGTACACATTTTGAAAAGCCAGTGCCATCGCTTCGGCATTGAGCTGACCGCTCACAGAAAGATTCGCCGGCTTACCAAAAAATTCTTTCGTCTCGCCAGTTGACACACGGAACATCTCGCCCGCACCTTCGGCATCACTTGCCGTAATGATCGGCGTTGTTGCATAAATAAAGCCGCGCTCCTGGAAAAACTGATGGACGGCATAAGCCATCACCGAACGCAGACGAAAAACGGCCGAAAAAGTATTCGTGCGTGGACGCAAATGGGCCTGTGTACGCAAATACTCAAAACTATGCCGCTTCTTTTGCAGCGGATAATCACTCGGCGCCTGGTTCAAAATCTCCAGCTTTTCCACGTGAATCTCAAATGGCTGCTTTCCACCTTCAGTAAGTACAACCTTGCCTTCACACGAAAGCGCACTGCCCACTGTAAGGTGACCAATTTCCTCAAAATTCGCCAGCGTATCATCGTACACGAGCTGAAGATTTTTCAAAGTGGTTCCATCATTGAGCGCAATAAAACCAAAACTTTTTTGTTTGCGGTTAGAACGCACCCACCCATTTAACTGCACCGCTTGCTCCTTAAATGCTTCAGGTTCTTTCATCAATTTTTCAATTAACATACATGCCCCCTATTCTAACGTAATGCGACCAATCTTACTGTCGCGAAAATCCTTCAATATAATATGTGCTGTTTTCAAATCATCGACTTTTCCACCGCGCACAATCGCCCCACGCTTGCGCCCAATGGCTTGCATAAGCTCATAAGTGTCCATGGTTGACACCTCTTCTGCCACCATAGTATAACGCTCTGCCAAAAGAGCAGCGTAACGCTCTTGCGCTATTTTAAGAAAATGAAAAGCTACATCTTCCCAGACAAACACATCATCGCTGATAGCGCCTGTCATCGCTAATTTCTCGCCAACTTCTTGATCCTCAAACTTGTGCCACAAAAGCCCTGGGGTATCAAGCAGTTCAATATCATCAGTTAAGCGCACCCACTGTTTGCCTTTTGTCACCCCAGGTTTATTGCCAGTAGTTGTCAAACCACGCCCTAAAAGCATATTGATGAACGTGCTCTTACCGACATTCGGAATACCAACCACCATCACACGCAAAGTAACGCTCGTTGCGCCCTTATCAAGAAAACGCTGTCGTTTTGCTTCTGTCAACTTATACACAGCTTCTACAATCGTCTGCGTCAATTTCTTCCGCCCACTCGTGGAATTAACTGCCACAGCCAAATGGTTACCTGCCGTATATTTTTGCAGCCAATACTGTGTACGGTTTGGATCTGCTAAATCCGACTTGTTCAGGATAATCAGACGCGGACGTTTCTTGCCAATAATCTCACCTAAAAGCGGATTGCGGCTACTTTCTGGAATACGTGCATCAACCAACTCAATAACAACATCAACAAGTTTCAATTCCTGCTCAATCATGCGCCGTGCTTTGGTCATATGCCCCGGAAACCATTGTATCGTTGCCATTACTCAACCCTCCCCATATGATCAAACGGCCAATAAATAAATTGTGCTTTCGCCACTAAATATTCATCCTTCACTGTGCCCCAAACGCGGCTATCGCTGGAATTGTTGCGATTATCCCCCATCATGAAATACTCATCTTCCGGAATCGTCACCGGCCCAAAATCAGGCATATTCGTATCGCTATTCAGGTAATCTTCTTCCAGCGGCGTACCATCAATATACACCGTATTATTCTTAATTTCTAACGTCTCTCCAGGTAACCCAATAAGACGTTTCACATAAATGACAGTTTCTATTCCTTGTTCTTCATTGACAGGATACTTAAAAACTACCACATCGCCGCGCTCTGGTTCGTGCAGCTTATAAGAAAATTTCGTTGCTACAACCTTATCATTTATTTCCAGTGTTGGAATCATCGACCCACTTGGCACATAATACATACCAACCACAAACATACGAAGCACAACCACAATCGCTAAGGCGATAATCACCGGCAACAAATAATCGCGAAAATAATTGTTTTTCTTTTTCTCTTTCTGGTCGCTCAAAAAATCACCCTCCATCCTTTTCCACGTGCTCGCACGCAGCCGTCATTCTCCTTCCAGCCCCGGCTCTGGCGCTGAACTCATCTTCATAGTATAACACGCCACTGAGACGCCGTCAAAAGAATAACGTGTTTCTTTCGCCAATCACAACGCACTTTCTTTCCCTTTACACAATCACCGGAAAAGCCCTTACACGAAAATTTTTTTACAAAAACCATGCATAATTTTGCATGAAAATACATTCACACTGCAATTTATCCACAGCAATTCTTGACAATCAACAAGAGTTCGTTTATGCTAATATTATAATTATTCAAGGAGGCAAAAACATGTCTAAGAAAACCGTTCCATTTACTAAAGACGAAATGGAAAAGATTACAGAAACCTATCCAACCCCATTTCATATTTATGACAAAAAAGCCATCGTTGATAACATTCATCGCCTGCAAAACGCTTTCAGCTGGGCGCCTGAATTCAAAGAATACTTCGCCGTTAAAGCAACCCCAAATCCAAGTCTCTTAAAAATCTTCAAAGAAGAAGGCTTGGGGGCTGACTGCAGTTCCATGCCAGAACTTCTGCTCTCTGAACAGGTTGGTATGACTGGCGAAGATATCATGTTCTCCAGCAACAACACACCAATGGCTGAATACGACTACGCGCTAAAGCTTGGCGCCATCTTAAACCTTGACGACATCAGCCACATCGAATATCTGGAACGTAAACATGAACTTCCAAAAACCATTTGCTTCCGTTACAACCCAGGACCATTGCGTGATGGCAACGAACTCATCGGCAAGCCTGAAGAAGCCAAGTACGGCCTCACCAAAGACCAGATCATCGAAGCCTACGCCATCTGCAAAGAAAAAGGCTGTGAAAAATTTGGTCTTCACACCATGGTGGTTTCCAACGAACTCAATCCAGAATACTTCGCAGAAACCGCCAAAATGATGTTCGACCTCATCGTTGAAGTCTATGAAAAGACCGGTGTACGCATCTCCTTCGTTGACCTCGGCGGCGGTATCGGTATCCCTTACCGACCTGAACAAGACCCAATGGATCTCGAATATGTTTCCAGCTTAATTAAGAAAATGTACGACGAAATCATTATCCCTGCCGGTCTCGATCCACTCAAAATCATGCTCGAATGCGGTCGTATGGTAACTGGCCCTTACGGTTACCTTGTCACCCGTGCCATTCACCACAAAGACACCTATCGTAACTACATCGGCGTGGACGCTTCCATGGCCAATCTCATGCGCCCAGGTATGTACGGTGCTTATCATCACATCACCGTTCTCGGTAAAGAAGACGCCCCACACGACCATGTTTACGATGTCGTCGGCAGCCTCTGCGAAAACTGCGACAAATTTGCTATCCAACGCGAACTGCCAGAAATCGAAGAAGGCGACCTCCTCGTTATCCACGATGCCGGTGCTCACGGCCACTCCATGGGCTTCAACTACAACGGCAAACTTCGCAGCGCAGAACTCTTACTCAACGAAGACCACAGCGTCACCATGATTCGCCGCGCCGAAACCATCGATGATCTTTTTGCAACACTGAAATTCTAAGCGAAACACAAAACAAATGGCTGAACGCACAATGCGTTCAGCCATTTGTTTTGTGTGTGATTCTTTATAGATTTTCTTCACCATTCCCCCTACATAACCTGTCATTTCACCCTCTATGCACTGCTTTATCAAAAATGCAACTATAAGTTGCCTCATTGTCCATGTAAAGTAGGTGGCTTGCAACCATTGAAAAAGCTATTATTGAAAACGAACAATAACAAATGCTCATAAACAAGGAGGTTATCGTATGAGCTACTCAATTTTTAACAAAACAATGGTTGATATGTCTTACAAAATGATAGAACAATTAGCAGACAAAAATGCGCCTGTGTTGCTCCCCATTTCTGTTGTAGAAGAACACGGACCACATCTTTGTACTGGTGTCGACATTTATCTTACACAATCAGTGTGCAATAAAATATGTGATCAGTTGCAAAAAAATAATATCGACGCTTTAATCGCGCCGCCTTTTTATTGGGGTATAAATAGTATAACCAACGGATTTATTGGAAGTTTTCAAATAAGTCCTCAAACAACCAAACAATTACTCTACGAGATCATCAAAAACTTTGAAAATTGGGGGTTCACAACCATTTTTCTCCTAAGTTTTCACGGCGACTATCAACATATGAGAACAATCGCTGAAGTAACGCAAGACATCAACTCACAATTGCGAATTAAAACCTATTACGTCGCTGCTAAAAATTTATTTACTCAACTAGGTTTTAATAAACGCCCTAGCTGTTTTCTACCAGTAAACCTTGCATCAAACCAGCTCAGTATTGAAGCCGATCATTTTGATTTTCATGCTGGTGCAGATGAAACAAGTTGGATGCTATTAGAATATCCCGATTTGGTTGATATAAATATTGCGAAAACGTTACCATCTACAAAAGCTAATTTTGCAGATATAAAAAAATGGCTTTTAGGTGGAGAAGCCGCAAAAGAAATCACACCTAACGGTTATCTAGGAAATCCTGCCAATATAAATGTCGACGCCATAAAATCTATCGAGAAGCAAATTGTATATGCCTATACCAACTGTATAAAAAATATGCTAAATTAAAGATGATCGCCTATGCTCTCACAATTTTGGGTTTCAAACCACTGCAACCACACGTTGCTAAACAATACATACGCTATCAAAAATAAAGGAGACCAAATTCATGAGTATTTCAGAACAACTTATTCATCTCAGAAAAATAAAAGGACTTTCACAAGAAGAACTGGCTTCATTAATGAATGTAACAAGGCAAGCTGTTTCAAAATGGGAAACTGGTCAAACTGTGCCAGATAGCGAAAAAATTATTCATCTAAGTGAAATTTTTGGAGTAACAACCGATTATTTACTAAAAGGAGAAGAAACAAATCACCCAGACGTTCATTCGCAACACCACTCAAAAACTGCTACGGATATGTCAGCAGAAGTAAGCGAAATTTTAGATCATATACACCAAATGAGCATGACCAAAAGATATCTCATTGGTGTTGGATTACTTTTTTTATTACTCGCTATTTTGATAGGAACTGTGTTTCTCGTAAAAGCAATATAAATATATGCTACCAAATTTTTCATTCCACTATAAAAGAAGCATGTTCTATTGAACATGCTTCTTTTTTACAGCGCCTTCCTCTCAAACACTTTCACCGCTGCCACCAGAGCGATGATGGTGAGCAGCACCGTTGCAACAAATGCACCAAACAAATCACCGACGCTAAGCGTTCCTTCGATGAGCGCAAGGTTCTCTCCCGTCAAACGAATAGGATTGATTGTTGTGGCAACGTCAAAAACATTCACCAGAGAAAGCAACGCAACAATGCCACCTGTGAAAAGGATGGCGCTAAAGGTTTGTCGAAAAAGCACACCACCCAGCAACAGAACGGCAAGATAGAAAAAACCAATAAGCCAAAGGGCCGCTGCCGCAAGTACTGTATGTGAAAGCGCACTCCCCGGCCAATAATAAGCAGTATAAGCATAAGTAACAGCAAAACTCAACCAATAGCAAAAGCTCATAATGAGTACACTGACAACATATTTTGCAAGAATAATCGTGCGCCGTGGCAAACCTTTCGTCACCATGAGCACAAGGGTGCCACGTGTATATTCACTTGCCAGGGTACTGCCAAATAGAATAATAACAGCGCTCATACCAATACCGGAATTATTCTTAAAAAATTGCATCCACGCATCAAGTGCAGTTGGCTCTACGTTCATCGTTAAACCATCAGCAAGCGTAGAAAGAATGTCCGGGATATATTTGGCTAAAGGCGCATTGGTGATGCCAAAAATCAGAAACACTGCAGCAAGAATAAGTAAACGATGGTTTTTTACGTTTTCCAACCATTCTTTTTTGAAAAAAGCAGTGAACCCTTTCATCGAATCACCTCCAAAAAAAGTTTTTCAAGGTTTGGCTCCAAAATTTCAAGTCTAACCGGATAAAATTCTGTTTCTGCCAATACCTCAAAAAGCGTTCGCTGTACAGTCGCCATATCACGGCTCTCAAAAATAAGAGCGGTTCCATCTTCTTTATTTGTCATAAACGACGCTTTCTTTTTGAGGTACGCTTTGAAACGTGACGTTTCTTCTTTGCTCGCAAATTCTACAATCAGCTCGTCATGCCCGTGCCGCATTTTGAGCTCTGCTAAATTGCCACTTACCACAATCTTTCCTTCATTTAATAACGCTACTTGATCGCAAATGCGCTCCACATCAGAGAGAATATGCGTCGAAAAAAGCACGGTCGTTTCAGCGCTAATAGCACGCAGAATATCGAGCAACTCCTTACGTCCAAGTGGGTCTAAAGCGCTTGTCGGCTCGTCACAAATGAGCAGTTTCGGTGCTCCCAATAGCGCTTGTGCAACCCCAAGGCGCTGCTTCATACCTCGCGAATAACCGCCGATGCGTTTTGTCTCACCCTCAAGCCCCACTAACGCCAAAAGATTTCTACTGCGTTGCTCACAATCGCTTTTCGTAAGGCCCAAAATATCACCACAAAGTGCCAAATAGCGCGACGCGGTCATGTAATTATAAAATTCCGGTACATCTGGTAAGTAGCCAATGAAACGATTCGTTGGTGTTTCGCCAAAGCGCACTTTTTCGCCGCAAACGCGAATTTCACCAGCATCCGGTGCCAACAAGCCAAGTACCATCTTCATTGTGGTTGTTTTACCGGAACCATTGCGCCCTATAAAACCAAACACGCTTCCTTCCGGTACCGTCAAATCCAAGCCATCAATGACCTGCTGTTTGCCGAAGCGCTTTGAAAGGCCGTTGATCTGGAGCACGTTCATCAATTTTCCTCCTTTCCAAGCAGGAAATAGAGAATCGGCCCAATAAACTGCATACCGACAATCGCAATAACTACCCACAGAACTCTATTGCCGTGTTTGTACTGGTCATGCGTAAAAATATGGTACAGTGTAAACGCCAATAGGCCCAATTCAACGATCAACAATGGAATCAAGACAGGAAGGAGATCTTGCCAATTCATGCCATCACCGCCTTCAACTTCGTGTACAACCGCTGAAAATCAGCATCATCTGCCAACGCAGCAAATGGTTGTGCAAAATTTGCTAATACATCTTGACGTACTGTTTCAGGGTCACGTGGTGCATTTTCTCCCTGTTCAAGCTTTTCGAACCAACCTTCCAGCGCAGTGAAATAATCATCTCCATGCAAGCGAAAACCATTTGGGGCAAAAAGCACTTCCATAGCCTGCACAAAACGTTCAAGCAAGCGAAATGTTTCTGCGTGGTCTCCTTGTGCAAGCGCTACTGTTGCTGCTTGATAACTGAACTGCGCCACACAATTTGGATTAAGTGCCAGCAGTTTATAAGCGTCGATCACTGCATCAATACGCGCCACCGTTTCAGAAAACACCTTGCCATCTCCAGAATGAATCATAAGATGACTTCTCGCAGCACTCACAAGGTCGAGCACTGCCAAATACATCTCTAATTGCGCCTGTGCATCAGCCTTAGCCAAATCGCCACGCATACAATAAGCTGAAATCAGAAGCGCACCAGCGTTCTCTGCCAAGCGCACCGGATCAACCACTTTCTCCAGAGCATACACAGCTTCTTCGCTGCGCCCTTGCTGCATCCAAACCATGGCCTGCAGTACACAAGCGTCGGCCACAAGATTGCGATTGTCACTTTCTTTCTGCACACGCGTCAGCAAATTGTCCATATAACGCAATACCTTCTGTTGCGCTTCTTGCGTCGTAGCCAAAGAAAAATGATTCAACAAAAGTATGCTCATTTGAAAAAGCAACGGATAGCAGGAATAATACGTTTTCACCAATTCCTGAACATCAATAAACACTTCGTCAAAACCACGCTCGGAAAATTCCTTTGCAAATTCTTGATAATACACTTTGATTTGTTCTCGCGAAAGCTGCGGTGTGTAACCTAAAAGCGCATCCACGCTAACATCGAAAAAGGATGCCAATAAAGGTAAAGTCACAAGATCAGGCAATGTTGTACCATTTTCCCATTTTGAAACAGCCCCTTTTGTCACACCGATATGATCCGCTAATTGTTCTTGCGTCACGTTTTTTTCACGCCGCAGCCGTGCAATATTTTCTGAGAGTTGTAATTCATGCATTACCCTCACCTCCTGTCTTTATCATAATCGGTTTCCTAACAAGCCACAATGGCGCACTTGGCGACATCACGCCACAAAAGTTGAATAACAAGATACCGCCAATAAAAAAGGAACGAAGCACTTTGCTCCGTTCCTTATCCTCTTATTTATTATCCATGGCCGCACATTCTGCTTCACGCGCTTCCCAATCAGCGTATGGTGCGCGCAAATCGGCGATAAGATCGCCACCTTTTGCTTTCACATAAGACACTCGGAGGAAAAAATACACAGCCGTTGCCACAACAACCACACCAACAATGATCCAGCTCAAAAGTTCCAGCTCAATGAACATGGTAATAGCCAAATAAATTGAAACGATAAGCGCAAAAATTGACAGTGTGTAGACCAATGGAATGTTGAGCCGCAAGCCCGCATGTTGACAGGCATAAGGATATTTTTTCCGCAGAAAAAACGGTACTAGACATGTTGGCACAGCACAAGCAGTGTTTACAAAAGAAAACAGCGTCATCAATTCACCAAAGCCACTGCCGGTGCCAACAAGAAAAATGGAAAAGCCCACCACGAAAATAAGAATCACTGTGGAAACACCATGCTTGTTGCGTTTGGCCACAAAAGCCGGAAAAACTGCATTGTCTGCCGAGCTTTGAATAAGCGCACAAGAAAGCATAATAACCGGTACCATTGATGTCATAATACCGCATATTGGACCACCAACAATAAAGAAGGTAAGAAGTCCTGATCCTAAAAATTGTCCACCAATATCGGCAAGATTTGCTACTTCCGCACCAGGCATCGTTCCTAAAGTAACGATAGCCATAAGCATGTAAACAATACAAACAATCGTTGGCGCCAAAATCAATGTCAGCGGAATATCACGTGTTGGATTCTTGGTGTCATCCGCAATCTGCGATACCGAACCTGCACCAGAAAGCGTTGAAGTAAAAAGCCCCACCGTAGCAGAAAAACTGGTAATAGACATGCCGCTTGCTAAGCTATCAGACAGCGAAAGCCGACTCATATCAATATGTGGCACGCCAACGAATACATAAATACCAATTGCCAACAGCATTACAACAACCATCACATTGTTAACCGAAGCAAAGGTGTGATTGCCAAGCCATGCAAGCACGCCAAAAATGAGCAAGATAGCAATACCAATAGCAATTTCATATCCAGCAAGCTGTGGAAAGAGCACCACAAAATACTCTGCAAACATAACAGCAAACGTACCAATGAGCGCTGGCTGCAACATCCCTTGCAACGTCATCCAAAGACCAAAAAACGGATGAATAAGCTTGGTTGAATACAAGAAAAAGCTACCGGATGTTGGAATGATCGACGAAGCATAAACATTCGGAAACATGTTAGCAATGGTATAGATCACAGCTAAAATTAACGCCGGTACAACGGCGATGCCAATGCTGTTGATTCCTTCTGGTAAAGCACCAAAAATTCCGGAACCAATGATAGCGCCAACACCATTGGCAATACAGCCAAAAAGGCCAATTTTTTTCACGGTTTCTGCTCTACTCGACATCACCCTCGCCTCCCTTTGGCTGACGTGATGGAATAAACTTAGCGCGATTCATCACCGGATGCTGTAAATCAATAGCGCCTTCCACCGGACAAGCCATCACGCAGGCGCCACAATAGTAACATTCGCCAGGATAAAGCACAACTGGCGGCTTTCCTTTTTCCGGATTGGGAATAAAAATATCACACTGACAGATGTCTACACAACTATTGCAGCCAACGCACTTAGTATCATCAAATAAAATCGGCGTTGCACTGCAAGGTACAACATTTGCCCGAAGTTCGTTCATAATTATTGCTCCCTCCCTTCTACATAATCCTGATTATGTGCCAAATAATTCTGCTTTAAATCACCAAAATAGTCCAATGGTACACTACCTGCCACCACTTTCCCATCTTCTTGTCGTACTGTGATAAAACGACGATCCTTTTCAGGGTCCATCTCAGGAAAATCACTGCGCTCAAAACATAATTGTTTAGAGCTGGATTCGCGAAGCAACGACGCATGTAATACCAACTCTGCTACATCAAGAATGTCCAACACTTCGTGGGTACGCATCAGATCATGTGGATTATAGGCATAAAGCTGTGGCACAATCTCTTTACGATAATGCTTCAACAAATCCAGACCTTCCAACAGCAAATCCTTACACTTTACCCCGCCACAGTAATTTTGCATAGCTTTACTGATGGCCATATTCAGTTCCTTCCAGCTAATACCGTCTTGTCGATACATTGGTGCATAAAGGCGTGCACGCTCTGCTTCCACATCTTCACGTGCCACCTCTGCCAAAGAAACCGTTTGTGCATAATCTGCCGCCTTACGCCCCGCATAGTGCCCCGTTGCACAAGCAAATCCGGCACAGTCGGAAGCAAAAAGCTGATCGCCTGCAACATAAACACCATCCAAATTGGTTTTCAAATCCCAATCATGCATGACACCCCCCGGTGCGCCAAAGAACTGTCGCTCTTGCGGCAAAAACGATGCACTTTGCCAACCAGTCCCATAGCTTTGTAAGGCGTGTTTATTTGGGTCAAAACCATGTTCACTGTAATATTTCAAAATTGGAATTTTTGTTTTTGCCTCTTCGCCAACCATCATGCCCCAAATCACTTTGCGTTCCATTTCAGGCATACGACTGAGATCTGCATAAAATGGCAATTGATAGCCACGTTTCATCAACTCATCAAACGGCATCGTCTCCGGCCCACGATATGCATACTTAGGGTTATCAATGACACCACCCTTAAGGAAAAATTTTTGTCCCGGTGCTGGATAATAACGTTCTGACACAGTCTGCAATACACGTCCATCACGATCCAAATAAGGAATTTCTACCCCACGCGCATCAACCATCGTCGCAGCATACCAAGTATTATGATTATTTCCGGCACCATACGGCGGAAAACTGCGCCCAGCAGCAGAAAATTCTGCCTTCACAGATTTTTCCATGAGCGCAAATTCTATACCTGCACGCCATCCCATCGCATGACCGCTGCCAATCGACTGCATTGGGCGAAATTCACACAATCCTACCAAGTCTGGATTAAACAGCCAAACACGCGCTGGGCGAGACATTGTAAGCAACGTTGCCTTAGCTTTAAATATGAGAAGTTTTCCTGTGCGCACGTTCATACCAATGGCACCAATACCACGTTTTCTTCCATTCTCCACAGTCGTTAAAAGTGCTGTTGCCTCCGTGCGATCATACACCGTCACGCCCAACCGTTTCAGTTCAGCATAGAGAGCTGGTTTGAACGTTGAACCCCAAACACGCAACGTAAATTTATTTTCATAATCGTACGCAAACATGAGCTTTGTATCTTCATCACGAAATTCGGCGCCTGCAAATTCATCCTCAGTATCACGAATCTTACCACCGAAACGCTCCAAATCCAGCAAACGGTCATAACCTTCACGACACTCAATGTAATGTGCGATCCCATTGGAATAATGATCTTGTTCGTCAATGTACGCATAAGCAATTTCTTCCGGTGTCACCTTAGAGCACGGATTAGTGCAGGCAGATTCCCAATGATCAAACCCTGTTCCTGCCGAACCACTACGCTTTGTTGCACCTTTCTCAACCAAAACCACTTTTTGTCCTTTTTCCGCTGCCGCGATCGCCGCAAAGCACCCGGCCAATCCACCGCCAAGTACAAGAACATCGGTCTCAACCGTCTCTTCTATGCCAAATTCATTGGTGTATGGCCATTCATAGCTATTATTGGTCATCACAAACTCTCCTTTAATCAGAAAAACACAGATACTTTAACAATGTACAGTGTTGAATTTTCAGTCACTTTGTACTATACGCCACCTTTGTTGAAATTACAAGCACAAATTGACAAAAATTGGTGGTAACAATTTTATGTCCTCATCATATTTTTCACTAAAACCTCATCAACAACTTTTTGTAATATCAATAATTTCGTCAATCCAACCACGATAGAATGCTTCTTCGTGAGATACCAAAAGCACCGTTCCTTGAAACTGCTGCAACGCTTCTTGCAGCGCCATCTTTGCCAAGCGGTCAAGATGATTGGTCGGCTCATCTAAGATGAGAAAATTGCAAGGTATAAAGCCAAGCAGGCACAATTTTACCTTGACCAGTTCTCCGCCGCTAAGCGCACCTATCGGTTGCTCCACAAGTGCGCTTGAAAGTCCGCACTGCGCCAAATGTTGGCGAACATTTTTGCGTGACAAATGCGGATTGGCATCATGAACAATCTGAAGCGGCGTTTGTGTCGCATCTCTCCAGCTCAATTCCTGAGCAAAATAAGCCACTCTCACCTGCTCTGAAAAATGGTACGACCCCGAGATGGGTGATAAGTGACCAACCAATGTTTTTAACAGCGTGGATTTTCCAATACCATTAAACCCTGTCATCACAATCTTCTGCCCACCCTTTACACGAAAATCAATGCCCTGCAAAAGTGGATATTGATACCCCACCACAAGCTGCGATGTAACAAGCATTTCTCTTGCAGAAAATGGCAAGGCAGAAAATTGAAAGCTGGGTTTGGCCTCTTTTTGCGATAAAGCTTCCATACGCTCTAAACGGTTGAGTTGTTTTTGACGCCCACGCGCCATTTTAGCATTTCGTCCAGCGATATTTTTGCGAATAAACGCTTCCGTTTTCTTAATCTCGCGTTGCTGGGCAGCGTATTTCCTTATATAATCCTCTCGTAAAAACGTTTTCTTTTTCAGAAACTCACTATACGTGCCATCATACTTTCTCAGTTTCTTTTCATCAATATCACAAATGCGGTTGCATACCCGCTGCAAAAACGTCTCATCATGCGAAACAACGATAAACGCTTTCTCACTCGACATTAAAGTGTCTGCCAGCCAATCCACATGGGCTTTATCAAGAAAATTTGTTGGTTCATCTAAAAGCAAAACGTCAGGCTGAGCCAGCAATAATTTTCCCAAGATAAGTTTCGCACGTTGCCCACCACTCATTTCTGCGACGGGTCGTTCATACCCCAGCGCTGCCAGACCCAATCCCTGAGCCACCTGTGCAATACGCGCTTCAATTTCATAAAAACCTTCTCGCTCAAGCGTTTCTTGATAACTCGCCGCCTGATTTAACATTTCGCTGCTGGTATCCCCCTCTGCCATCGCTGCATAAAGCGCAGAAAGCGCCTCTTGCACAGCGTCAAGATATGCAAAAGCGGAACGCAAGTAGGCTTGCACCGTCAGTGCCGGGTCTATCGCCGCATATTGGTCCAAACACGCAACAGTAATATCTTTTTGCCAGCGCACAAAGCCAGCATCTGGCACAATATCGCCAGTAATAATTTTCAGCAAGGTGCTCTTACCGCTGCCATTAACGCCAACAAGCCCCACATGCTCTCCTTTATTCAAAGAAAAATTCGCTTTCTGATACAAAACACGATCACCGATCGCATGAGATAAATTTTCTAATTCTAACACACTCATTGTATAAATCTCTTCCTTTCATTCAAAAAAACAAAAAAGCAGAAGGTGAACCATCTGGTTCAAGCCTTCTGCTTTAGGCACACTGCCCCTCTATATGCAAAAAGGCCGCAGACAAAACATTGTCCACAGCCTTACGAAAAAAGCGTAGCCGAAAAACAGGGAACAGATGTGCCTACTCCCTGCTTTCCGATGAAAACTTTTCGCGTTATTTATCGCTATACTCTGTACAATGTTTCATCGGATTGAATTGTACAGAGTTGATTCGTTTTACACGTTGGTCGGTTGGATATAATGCCATTTCTCTCATCCTTCTTAAAAAGTCGGATTTAGTATAGCAAAATAAGCGCAACGTTGTCAATCACAGTCCTGCCTTTTTCGTGTCCGGTAGCTTTCTATACGCACAAATACCTTCCACACCAGCCAAGCGCTGAACACGCCAATGACAATACCACCAAGGACATCGGTTGGAAAATGCACATAAAGATAAAGCCGCGAAAAGGCAATGACAAGCGCCGGAATCAACGCCACATACCAATGGCGCACTTTGGCAAAATAAAGCGCCGCAACCACCGCAAAAGCTGCACCGGTGTGTCCGGAAGGAAAAGAATAATCCAGTGGCTGTGCAATCAAAAGCTGCACCACATCATATATCTGAAAAGGGCGAGGACGGGCTATGAGCGGTTTCAAAAGCACATTACAAAACAACGCTTCAACGCCAAGGGCCAACAACACTAAAAAACCTGTACGCCGCCAATGTTTTCTTAAAAGCAGCACAAGCCCCAACGCAATCCAAATCACGCCAGCATTTCCCAATGCCGTCAACACGGGCATCAATCCATCACCCAACGGCGTACGCAAGTGGTCCTGAATAAAGGTCAAGATGGCAAAATCTGCATTATAAATCATTGCATCAACTCCCCTCGTCTCTATTGTACCATAAGAAGCTAAACAACCGATAAACAGCCCCCTTTTATCTGTGCAAGCATCTGCATTTTGTACAGATAAACCGCGAGTGAAAAAAACAATACCGGCGCAACAAAACTAACGTTATTTCAACCATTTTTATCGACGCACCATTTGCTTCTGCTGTTCGCTGCTCAGCAATTTGACCCAGCACTTCAATATTTTCTCCCACTATTCGCTTGTTCGCTTAACCATCCCATCCCTGTCTTTGTGATCGCTCCGGGATTTGTACAGCACAAACCGCGAAAAAAGAGCACGTCTTAACGCGCTCTTCTCATCGTAGCAATATTCATAAACGAGCAATGGCTTCCGCCAGCAACTCTTCGCGTTTTGAGGGATCAATGTCCATGCCTTCAAGCGTATAAGCCTTACAATCATAAATTCCTAACATATCGGCAAATGCACGAATGTAATCATAGCCCAAATGCTGTTCGCCCACATAGCCGCCACAACTGGAAAAATACAACAACTGCTTCGCTCGACAATAACCTTCTGCCTGCCCCTCGGCATTATAACCAAACGTTAAATCACAAACAGCAACATATTCCAGATAAACCTTTAGCAACGCCGGAAACGATAAATCCCAGTACGGTGCAGCAATTAAAATTTCATCTGCATCACGAAATTGTCGTGCCAAATCGAAGAACGCATTTGAAAATTCTCCTGCATAACGCAAGGCATCTCTTTGTTGCAAATAAGCAGCATCAACAGGTGCCAAATTTTGCTTCGATAACTCTAAAACAGTCACATTCTGAGGCGCGTATTTCTGTAAATACGCCTGATAATATCTACACGTTGTTGATGTATCGCCTCTTACACAACAGTCTATCACTAACATTACTGTCCCTCCCAACACAATCTCGCCTTTTTTCCAAACATATAACTCTATAATAGTACCACGGAAAATGTTCCAATGCAAACATCATCAACATACAAAAAAGAGACAGGATATTTCCTGTCTCTAAAGGCTCCCCGAACTGGGCTCGAACCAGTGACATCATGATTAACAGTCATGCGCT